>CAZOXM010000006.1:64924-79301 GCA_964583825.1 uncultured Granulosicoccaceae bacterium | reverse complement strand
CAGCGGGTACCACCAGCCAGACTTTTCTCAATGAGGTGGTAAAGCCGGAACAGGACCTGTTGCTCTACGATGACAATGCGAATGTAATCGCAGCAATCGCGGCAAACCAGATCGATGCACTGGTGTTTGATCTGCCTTCTGCTTTATTTGCAACGGCAGTTCAAATCGACGGCGGCAAAATAATCGGGCAATTCCCGGTCGAGGCGTCGATTGAACCGGATAACTTCGGGTTGCTGATGGCAGAGGGCAACGAGCTGAAAGCCTGTGTTGATGAAGTACTGCTCAAGTTGTCTGAAGAAGGCAAACTCGCAGAAATAGAGTCGCAGTGGCTTGGCGACGGTGCCGGCGTGCCGGTGATCGACCTCAATCAATAGCGCTCATCGCAATACGATATCTATTGAATTGCCAGTGCGCCGTTCTGGCGGCTGGCCCAGTCTCCAATACCTGAACCGCAGGTAATGACCGTTCTGAATCGAAGGCAGCTGCACGATCAGCGGATGAGGCGCCGCAGTCTGCTTATCTCCGGTGCCTCACTGTTAGCCGTCGTCGTCGCGCTGGTGCTGCTGGTGCCTTTGGCGCCCGGCTGGGCTGCCGTGAAAAGCAGCTTCTTTAATGGTGAGATCCTGTTTAGAACCTTTCCAACGCTGCTGTTGGCGTTTGTGGTGGACCTTAAAATTTTTCTCTGGTCCGCACCGTTAATTTTCGCACTGTCGCTGGCGATAGCGCTGGCGCGTAACACGCAGCGCGCGGCCTTGTTTCCGCTGCGCCTGTTTGCCGCTGTGTACACGGATGTGCTCAGAGGTGTGCCGGTAATATTACTGGTCTATCTGATCGGTTTTGGTATCCCGGGGCTGGGACTGCCGAGACCCTACAATTCGCCATACATCTGGGGCACTGTTGCACTGGTACTCGGTTATTCGGCCTATGTGGCAGAAGTCTTTCGCGCAGGGATAGAATCGGTTCACGCCAGCCAGACGGCGGCAGCGCGGTCGCTCGGCTTGAGTGGATCGGATACCATGCGATATGTTGTGCTCCCGCAGGCGATTCGCAGACAGGTGCCGGCGTTGATGAACTTTGTTATTGCATTGCTGAAGGACGTTGCGCTGCTGTCATTTATCGGACCGATTGAAGTGCTGCGTCAGGCCAATGTGTACAAATCATTGCTGGCCAATTTTACTCCCTATGTCGGTGCAGCCATTATATTTCTGTGTGTCACCATTCCAGTCACCCGGTATGCGGACTATCTACTGGCCCGACAGCGGCGCGAGCGCTCGGTCTAGCCGGCATGGGCCACATCACCAGACATATTGCTGTTTCCAGTCAACTACCGAATCCAGTGTTTAACACTATGCACATAGACCAAGCTTTCATTTTTATTGATCACCCCACCAAAAACGCAGGCTAGTGGTGAAGCTCAGGCTCAATTCGGTCACCAAGTCATTCGATCGGCATTGCGTGATCGATAACCTTTCTCTTGAGGTCGACGAAGGCGAGCTGGTGTGTCTGATTGGTGCGTCAGGCTCCGGCAAGTCCACGCTGCTGCGATGCATTAATCTACTTGAGACAATTGACAGCGGAGAGATCTGGCTCGATGGTTTTGATATTGCAGAGCCGACCCTCGATCCGGATCCGATCCGCAAGCGCATTGGCCTTGTGTTTCAGAGTTTTAATTTGTTCCCGCATCTGACGGTGCTGGCGAACATCACCCTCGCGCCGTGCCGCGTAAATAATGAAAGCCGGGACGAAGCTGAAGCCAGAGCGCTGAGCCTGCTTGATCGTTTTGGCCTTCTCGACAAGGCCGCCAGTTATCCCGATCACTTGTCCGGCGGACAGCAGCAACGAGTGGCGATCGTTCGCACGCTGGCCATGCAGCCGGAGTTGCTGTTGCTCGATGAGATAACATCCGCACTTGACCCTGAACTGGTAGCCGAAGTGCTGGATGTGGTTAGAGCACTCAAGCAACAGAAAATGACCATGGTGCTTGCCACCCATGAAATGGCTTTTGCCAGAGAAATCGCTGATCGTGTATGTTTTCTCGATCACGGGGCGGTTGTGGAGCAGGGCAGTCCGGACAGGTTGTTTTCCAACCCTGCAGAACCACGCACTCGTGAGTTCCTTGCAAGGCTTCTCGTGTAGCCCGTAGCGGTGACCCGGTATATGCTGCCGGTATGGTTCCAAACTACAATGCGATGCGTATTGTCTGCGCTGCGGACATCGCGACCGATGACCGCGCTTTACCTGCAATGTGTGAGATAAATACGTGACTGAGATTGCGGCGTCAGTGAGTTTTGGTAATCAGCTGTTCTGGTTGTTTGTCGCAGCTTCGTTCATTGTCGGCTTGTCCAAGGGCGGTATGCCAGGCGCCGGCATGCTGAGTGTGCCGCTGCTGGCACTGGCTATTCCCCCGTTGACAGCCGCGGCAATACTATTGCCGATCTATATTCTGTCCGATGCGCTTGGCGTGTGGTTGTACCGGCGTGAATTCAGTCTGCGCAACCTTTTGATTTTGATTCCGTCCGGTATTGCCGGTGTGTTGGTTGGCTGGCTGACCGCCTCGGTGGTGTCCGACCGGCTGGTCTCCGTGCTGGTCGGTGTGGTTGGCGTGTCGTTTGTCCTGTTTCACTGGCTGAGGTCAGGCAACCAACGGAAGCGGAAGCCGGCGGCGCTCGGTCCCGGCTTGTTCTGGGGAACTGTGGCTGGATTCACCAGTTTCGTCACCCATGCCGGTGCGCCTCCTTATCAGGTATATGTGCTACCACAACAGTTACCAAAGATGGTGTTTGCCGGTACCTCGACCATTATTTTTGCGGTGATCAATCTGGCGAAAGTCATTCCGTATGCATCGCTGCAAACTTACTCATCAGATGTGGCCAGGTTGTCGTTGTTGCTACTGCCTGTTGCCCTAATCGGTGCGTTGGCTGGTCGTCTATTTACGCAAAGCGTGTCCGAAAAGTGGTTTTTTCTGGCGATACACATTGCGTTGTTCCTGATTTCAGTGCGTCTGGTGTTCCAGGGAATATTTCCGTAAGCGGGCCGGGTAGTTGTATTTTCTGCCACGCCGTCCGGGCTGGCGATTGCTTTCGAAAGCGGTTTCGGTATAGCATGCGCAGCTCACGAAAGCGCTTTCGGTGGAGGGGCGCTCGTATTTCATGAAACGACCAACGCTTAGAGATCTGGCCGGCGAACTGGACCTGACCGAGAGCACCGTCTCACGCGCGCTGAATGGCTATTCGGATATCAGCGCCAAGACAATCGCTCGGGTGCAGACAGCGGCACTGGAACTCGGCTACAAGCCCAACCAGAATGCACGGCGCTTGGCGACGGGAGTGGCTGAGGCAGTGGCCTTTGTCATCCCGCAGCATCACGGTTCGATTGGGGAGGCATTCATTGCGCAACTGCTACAGGGGCTTGATGAATCGCTGGCCCGACGAGGCTGGGACTTACTGGTTTCTCACTCGCTGGCGGCAGAACAGGAAGCAAAGACCATTCAGCGCTTAGTGACATCGGGGCGTGTTGGCGGCGTGGTATTGTCGCGACCGTTTCGACATGACGCACGCATCGACCTGCTGCAGGAAGCGGGCTTTCCCTTTGTGGTGCACGGCCGCTCGGCGGTCTGCGATGACTATGCGTGGTATGACATCGACAACGAGCTCGCCTTTGAAAGTGCCGTGAAGCACCTGGTTGATCTTGGGCACCATCGCATTGGCTTTGTCGGTGCACCGTTGTATTTTAACTTCGCTTACCAGCGTCTTGAAGGGTACAAGCGTGGCCTGCACAACGCTGGGCTCGAATTCGACGATGCTATCGTCCACATTACCGAGCTAACGGACGACGCCGGTGAGCGTGCAGCCTCTGATTTGCTCAGTCTGTCTGTTCCTCCCTCTGCCATGCTGTGCGTATCTGACACACTGGCGTGCGGTGTGTTGGCCGGTATTCGGGCACGCGGGCTCGTCGCCGGTAAGCATGTCTCGGTGATCGGATACGACGGTCTGAAGATCGGGCGTCATACCAACCCGCCACTCACCACCATGTCACAACCACTGGCGCAGTCGGGTCGTGAACTCGGAGATATGCTGCTCGCCATCATAGATGGCGACGATCCGACGGAACACCAGATTCTCAAACGTGCGGAGCTCCTTATCCGCAACTCAGACGGTCCGTTATGGACTCAACACCATCATTAACACCTACCAACAGGGGATATCGATGATAAGAAAATCCGTACTATCTGCGGCGGTATTAACAGCGGTGCTGTCAGCGCCAATGGTCAATGCTGATAACATAAAGTTCTGGACCATGGAGATCCAGCCTGAGCGAATGGAGCGCCAGGAGAAGCTGGCTGCAGACTTCGAAGCTGCCACCGGTCACACCGTTGAGGTGATTCCGGTAGAAGAGGCGGAGATCGCCACCCGCACCACGGCGGCGTTTGCTGCCGGTGATCTGCCCGATGTACTGAACCACACAGTGCAGCATCTGCTGCCTTTCGCCGAAGCCGGTATTCTCGATACGGTAGCGGCTACTGATGTTGTCAATGAGCTCGGCATGGATACCTATGCAGCCGGACCGTTGAACATGGCGAAGTCCAATGGAGAGATCGTCTCTGTGCCGACCGACGGCTGGACCCAGCTCGTTGTGTATCGATCCGATCTGTTTGCAGAAGCCGGACTGAATCCCCCCAGCTCTTTCGCGGATATTCAGGCAGCCATTCTCAAGCTGCATAACCCGCCGGAAATGTATGGTTTTGTCGCTGCAACAAAAATTGATGAAACCTACATGATGCAGTTGATCGAGCACATATCGCTGGCGGCCGGGTATTCACCGGTGAATGACGACGGATCGATCAACGAAGATACCTCGCAACTGAAAGTGGTACTGCAGTTTTACAAAATGATCGCCGATGCGTCTCCTGCGGGCGAGTTGTTCTGGAAACAGTCGCGCGAGCAATACCTCGACGGCAAAGCTGCGATGATTATCTGGTCACCGTCGTTGCTCGACGAGCTGGGTGGACTGCGTGACAGTGCCCCGGTCACTTATGCAGCTGACCCGACGTCAAAGGAGCTGGCAGAAAAGACTGGCTTTGTGACTGTCTTTTCAGGTCCGGGTAATGATGCTGGTGCCGCCTATGCTGACGTGCGCTACCTCGGTATCACTGCAGATGCAAATACCGATGTCGCCTCGGAGTTTGTTCAGTTTGTTGTTTCTGAAGGCTACGGCGACTGGCTCGGTCAGGCACCTGAAGGCAAGTTCCCGGTTCGTAAAGGCCCCTCCGCCGGTGCCAATGATTACGAAACTCTGTGGGCGTCACTGCCGGTCGGTGTGGATCGCAAAGCGCCACTCGGAGACATTTATCCGGAGTCTGTTATCAACGACATCGTTGCCGGTTTGTCTGTCGGTAATCGATGGGGTGTTGAGTCAGGCAATCTGGCTACCGCTTCAAAAATCGTTAATGCCCGCGTTATGTCGCAGGTTATCCGTCAGTACATCGACGGTGAACTGTCACTGGATGATGCGGCCAACATGATTGTCGAGAAGCACAAGGCGCTTTAAGTCAGCGCTGAATCAGGCGCGGCGCAATCGGTGCCGCGCCTTGTCTACCGTCATGAATAACACACTTCACGCACAACCACCGCGAGGTCGCGGACCGCTGGGTAAGTCCGAAATGCGACTTGCCTACACGATGATCCTGCCGACGATACTCATCGTGTTGTCCATTGTACTGTTGCCGTTGCTGGCCAATTTCTGGATCAGCTTTAAGCCCGTGCAGCTGGGTGATCTGCGGGCACCGTCTGTGATTTCTAACGAGCGGATCAGACCGGCACCGAAAGCCGCCGGCGACGAAGCGGAGATCAGCTATCGCCTGCGTAATTCTTCTCAGAAAGGTCTGATCTCTGACATTACGCTGGCCGACACCTTGCCAGGCGGCATCAGCGTGGTTGGAGAACTCGATTCGCGCTGTCAGCTGAATGGTGTGGATTTGCGTTGTGAACTCGGTAACTACGAGCCGGGCCAGAGAGAAACGCTGACGATATCGGTGGTTGCGGACCAGGCGTACATCGACAATCCGGTTAACCCGCGCGCCTCCAAGCCCGTGATTGATGGCACTGCAGATAACATCCTGACCAACAGTGAGTTTACGCTCGACAACTTCAGAAAAATATTCTCCGCCAGTGAATTCTGGACCGTGTTGCGTGTATCGCTCTACTACACCGTGTTCGGCACCCTTGGTGCACTTGTATTTGGACTGTTTGCTGCGCAGCTGTTGAGTACCACATTTCCCGGGCGTGGCATCTTGCGGGGTTTCTTTCTGTTTCCTTATGTGGCACCGGTGATTGCCGTTGCTTTTGCGTGGGTGTTGCTGCTGGATGCCGGACCGGGTGGCACGCTTAACGCGATACTGCTGAAGATTGGCGCGGTAGACGGCCCCGTTAATTTTCTTGGCCAGCGTGCAACCCCTGTTAATCTGTTCGGTTTTACCCTTGATTTTCCGGTAGCGCTGACCACGGTAATTTCTTTTGAAGTCTGGCGCTATTTCCCGTTGTCATTTCTGTTTATTCTCGCGCGCATGCAATCGATGTCGAGCGATACCTATGAGGCCGCTGAAATTGACGGAGCGTCGCCACTGCAGCAATTCTGGTACATCTCGCTGCCTCAGCTGGCGGGCATACTCGCTGTGTTGTTTCTGCTGCGCTTTATCTGGACGTTTAACAAGTTTGACGACATCTTTCTGCTGACCGGCGGCGGTGCCGGCACCAGAACGTTAACGGTGGATGTCTATGAACAGGCATTTGCCGTGTCCAATCTCGGGGCCGGTGCTGCTGTTGCGGTTGTTGTTTTTGTCGTGTTGCTGATATCGGCGCTGCTGTTCTTCAGATATTCACCACAGGATGACGGGTAAGCGCTTTGAGAATTGGTAACGCTTTTTTCATTAGTCTGTTTGTCGGAGCACTGTGGGCAGGTATCTACATTGTGGTGCTCAGTGTGCTCGCAATGCTGGTGAGTGGGGAAACCATTATTCCCGACGCCGGTAATGCGATGATCGCAGGGATCGCCGGCAGTGCTTTTTATATCCTCACACCGCTTAAGCGTCGCGAGGAGTTATGGATACCGGTGAGTGCGGCAATATCGATGGGTGTGTATTGGCTTTTGTACACAGCCGCCGGTGGTACTGCGCCGTCGACGACGCTGGTGCTGAGCTGGATCGCCGTATTTGTGATGTCTGCGGTGAGCTGGCACCTGTGCTTTCGCGACATGACTGCCGGTGGTCAGGGTCGTTATCAGGTAGAGGTTATTCTGATACGGGTTGCCAAGGGACTTGGCTTTATCTTTTTCACTATCATGGTGGCCCTGCCGTTTTACGTGATGCTGATGACCAGTCTTAAAAGTCAGCAATCGCTGCTGTCGAACCCACTGGATCTTTCCATCGATTTCACGCAGGCACCACAAACGCTGTTTCGAAGTTACATCGAATTGTTTACCGACTACCGGTTCGGTTTGTTTCTGCTGAACTCGGCAGTGGTGTCAGTCGCGACGGTCATCATCACTTTGCTTTTTTCCATACCCGGTGCGTATGCCGTATCGCGCCTGAAGTTTCCCGGTCAGGCAGTACTGTCGCGTTCGATTCTCCTGATCTATATGGTGCCGGCGATTGTGCTGGTGATCCCGTTATATGCGGTGTTCTCCCAGCTCGGGCTGCGCAATACACTGATCGGTTTGGTCGTTGTTTATCCGGCGACTACCATTCCGGTGGCGGTGTACATGCTGCAGGGTTATTTCCGCGGGCTGCCCTATGAACTGGAGGAGGCTGGTCTGATGGACGGTCTGAGCAGACTGGGGGTGATTATCAAGATTACGCTGCCGCTGTCGCTGCCGGCCATTGCATCGGTGTCGCTGTATATCTTCATGATCGCATGGAACGAATTTCTCTTTGCTTTCATGTTCCTGGATAGTCCGGACATTTTTACGCTGTCAAGAGGGGTGCAGTCGTTGAATTCGTCCGAAATTCCGCGTCAGCATTTAATGGCGGGTGCCGTGATTGCCACGGTGCCGGTACTTATTTTGTTTTTATGGTTTGAACGATTTTTAGTGGCTGGTTTAACGGCCGGCAGTGTTAAGGGTTAATGTTATGTCCGAACATCTGGACGCAGAAGCGGTTGAGGTACTTAAAACCAATGATCGAGGTGGGTATACCGTGCCGACCGCAAGGCTGTACCCGTATCAGTGGAACTGGGATTCTGCCTTCGTGGCGCTGGGTTATGGCGCATTTGATCGCGTTAGAGCGTGGACCGAACTTGAGTTTCTGCTGGAAGGGCAGTGGGACGACGGCATGGTGCCCAGCATTCTTTTCCGCCATGACGATCCCGACTACTTTCCAGGGCCGGCGGTCTGGCAGACACGCACCGCGAGAGCCGTCGCCCCGCCAATGCCGTCCACCGGCATTTCACAACCACCGATCATGGCCACCGCGATGCATGAACTGGTGGCGAGCGGAGATCAGTACGATCTCGATCGAGCCGCGTCGATGATCGATCGCGTGGTCGACTGGCATGTGTGGTTTCAGCGCGACCGTTCCACTGACGGCGTGGTCGCAACAGTTCATCCGTGGGAGACAGGGCGTGATAACTGTCCCGACTGGGAAATCGGTCTGGACGCCATGACGGTGGATGAAGCACTCGAGCCCTACCAGCGCAAAGACACGCAGCACGCGCAAGCGAGGCAGCGTCCGAGACAGGATCAGTACGACAAATTTATTACGCTGGTTAAGTTTGCGCGCGAGAGGGGCTGGGATCAACGCCGTTTTACCGACGAAAGTCCGTTCTTAATGGCAGACCCCGGTATCCACTTTATACTGTTGCGTGCCAATCGTGACCTGCTGCGACTGGCGGAGCAGGTCGGAAACGAGAATGCTGTGAATAATCTGCAGCAACTGATCGCACAGGGTGAACGCAGTACGGATCAGTTCTGGAACGACGATATCGGTGCTTTCACCGCCCGCAACATGAAAACAGGTGAGTTTTCCGGTGGTGTCAGCAATGCCAGTTTCCTGTGCTTTGCCGCGAATGCAGGAACTGATATTCAGCGTCAGCGTACCATTGAGCACCTGGAGCGTATTCAAAAGCAGGTGAAGTTCCTGATGCCGAGCTGGGACCCGGCCGCGGAAGGGTTCGATGCGCAGCGCTACTGGTGCGGTCCGGTATGGCCACAGATGAATTATCTCATTTCACTCGGGCTGGCAGAGCAGGGTTATAACAGCCATGCGCAAAAAGTCAGACAGGATCTGTGTCAGCTGATACAGCAATCGGGCTTTCGCGAATGTTTTGACCCGGTGACCGGCGAGGGTTGCCTCGGTAAGCAGTTTTCGTGGACGGCAGCTATCTGGCTGGCGTGGGCTTCTCCGAATAAACAGGAACTGGCAGCCTAGACTGCCCGGAAATCACATGGGTGCGATAACACTACAGCGCGCAGAAAAGTGGTTCGGTGATCTGCAGGTCATTAAGGGTGTGGACATCGCCATCAACGATGGTGAGTTTGTCGTGTTTGTTGGGCCTTCCGGCTGTGGCAAATCGACCTTGTTGCGCATGATTGCCGGCCTGGAAGATACCAGTCGCGGCACGATTCTGCTGGATGATCGCGATGTCACCGGCCTGCCGCCCTCCGGCCGCAAGTTATCGATGGTGTTTCAGTCCTATGCGCTTTACCCGCATATGTCTGTTGGTGAAAACATGGGGTTCGGACTGAAGACTGCCGGCACCGCGAAACACATCATCAAAGAGAAGGTCGATCAGGCAGCAGAGATACTGGAACTCAAACCCTACCTGGAACGTCGACCGAAGGAGCTCTCCGGCGGGCAGCGGCAACGCGTGGCGATTGGACGTGCCATTGTGCGTGAGCCCGAGGGGTTTTTGTTTGACGAGCCGTTGTCCAATCTCGATGCTGCACTGCGAGTGCAGATGCGTTTCGAAATCGCCAGGCTGCACAGCACCCTCAAGACTACCATGATTTATGTGACGCACGATCAGGTCGAGGCCATGACCCTGGCGGATCGTATTGTCGTGCTTAAAGATGGTCAGGTGATGCAAATGGGCACGCCGGTGGAGCTCTACGAGCGGCCGACTAACCTTTTTGTGGCGGAGTTTATCGGCAGCCCTAAAATGAACATCCTTCCGTGTCGTTGTGATGCAGCCGGTGTGCACCTGCAGGGGCATCACGGCATCGACGCTGCATTGCCTGCGGATTTTGCAGCGCAGGTCACCAGGCTTGGCATCCGCCCGGAGCATATTACCCCCTGCGATGTCAGCGATGCTCACTGCACAGGCGTGATCGAGTTTGCCGAGTACCTCGGATCCGATACCTTTCTCTATGTGAAATGTGATCATTCCGGCACGCTGACTGTTCGTACGACCGGCGCGGTCGACGGCGTCAGGGGGCAGGCAATCGGTTTGCGCTTCAATGAGCCGGACATCCATCTTTTCAACGCCGAAGGTTATGCGATCCGCTACTGATCACAGTACCTCAGGAAACCACAATGAAGCGTTCTGAAATCAACGGTATTATGCGAGAGGCGGACGAGTTCATTCGGTCTTTCGGTTTTATCCTGCCGCCGTTTGCTTATTGGTCACCGCAACAAATGCGTGAGCGGCGCGCAGACATCGACGGCATAGTCGGCGCCCGGCTTGGCTGGGACATCACAGACTACGGGCAGGGCAGGTTCGATGAACTCGGTTTGTTTCTGTTTACTGTGCGCAACGGCTCACAGGCGGATCTGGCTCGTGGTGGCGGTATGTGTTACGCCGAGAAAATCATGATCTCCCGGGATCGTCAGATCTCTCCCATGCACCGGCATATCGTAAAAGCGGAAGACATTATCAACCGTGGCGGCGGCACGCTGGTCCTGGAGCTGTTTAATTCAGATGATAACGGTGATGTCGATGAGCGCACCGACGTGACCGTGATGACCGATGGCGTGGCACGTACCCAGCCCGCAGGTGCAAAACTTCGGCTGCAACCGGGGGAAAGTGTGACTTTAATGCCCGGCAACTGGCACGCGTTCTGGGGTGAGGACGGCGATGTGTTGATTGGTGAGGTATCCACTGTGAATGACGATCTCACCGACAACGTATTTCGCGAGCCTATCGGCCGGTTTTCCGAGATTGAGGAAGACGTGGAACCCACGCATTTGCTCGTATCCGATTACGAAACGTTTCTGAGTTAGCCTGTCTCCTGAGGTCCTCTGCTGTTACAAGCGAGGGCGCGGTACACTATGCAGCCTTGTTGACGAGCCGCTGCTTTTGTCGCTGATATTTTTTACTGATCTTGATGGTACCCTGCTTGACCATCAAACCTATGACTTTTCACCCGCCGCCCCGGCGCTTGCTGCGCTGGAAGCGCAGGGTATACCGCTGGTGCTTGCTACCAGTAAGACGGGCCCGGAAGTGAGTGAAATACGAGCTGTGCTCGGACTGGAGCAGTGGCCGGCGATTGTGGAAAACGGCGCGGGTGAGCTGCCTCCCGGGGCCTCATCATCGGTGGATGACTGCGAGTATCGTAAGCTGCGCCGGATACTGGATAACGTGCCGGCTGAACTGCGCCGGTGTTATCGCGGTTTCGGCGATATGACGGATAAAGAGGTGGCCGCCGTGACCGGACTTTCTGTCGATTCAGCTCGTCTGGCGCGCACGCGCGCCTACACGGAGCCAGGTGTATTTACCGGCAGTGATGATCAGCGGGCCCACTTTACCGACACACTTGAAAAGCACAGCGTCAGTGCCAGAGATGGCGGACGTTTTTTAACGCTGTCGTTCGGGCGCACAAAAGCAGACGGGCTGCGAGCCATTGCCGAGCGGATGCATGCATCGAACACCGTCGCGCTTGGAGACGCACCGAATGATCGCGATATGCTGCTGGCCGCAAATTTTGCCGTGGTGGTGCGCAACGATCACGGACCGGCACTGAGGATACCCGGTGCGCACTACACAGAGCAGCCCGGGCCTGCAGGCTGGAACACAGCAGTGCTTTCCCTGTTAGAATCGCCCCGGCGCTAATTACCTAATGCGGTTAAATCAATTCCATGGCTGATTTTCATCAGAACGGCAACATCGCTCAGTTCCACAACCTGCGTACGCAGCCGCTGGAGCAGATGGTGTATGAGCTCGAAACGTTTACTCAGAGTCGTCGCATATCGTTGATACTGCCGTCGTTATACTCTGAACTGCAGGGGGAGGCACTGCCGAACATTCTCGAAGAACTGTCGAAGGTGACTTACGTTAACCGTATCGTGATAGGACTGGATCGCGCCACTGAAGAGCAGTTCAGGATGGCGCGCAGCGTATTCAGTCAGCTGCCGCAGAATCATCAGGTACTCTGGAACAGTTCGCCGCGTATGACGGCGTTTTGGGAAAAACTTGAGACACTTGGAATCGGGCCTGTCGAGGCCGGCAAGGGCAAGAACGTGTGGACCTGCCTCGGTTACATTTTGTCCTGTGCCGATACCGATGTGCTCGCAATACACGATTGTGATATCACCACTTATCACCGGGAAATGCTCGCAAGGCTGGTCTACCCGGTCGCAAATCCGGCGTTCCCGTATCAGCTCTCGAAAGGCTTTTATCCGCGGGTGGACGGGGCGCGACTGAACGGAAGGGTGACGCGACTGCTGGTGAGCCCGTTGCTGATAGCGCTTAAAAAAGTCATTGGTGATCGAGACTACCTCGACTATCTGCGCAGCTTCCGCTACCCATTGTCCGGTGAATTTGCACTGCGTGCCGCTTTTCTTCCTGATATTCGCATTCCATCCGACTGGGGGCTCGAGATTGGCGTGTTGTCAGAGGTGTGGCGAAGTATGGCGCCGCAGGCGGTCTGTCAGGTAGAAATCGCCGACAACTACGATCACAAACATCAGCCTGTCAGTCCCGAAGACGCAGCGACGGGTTTAAACCGGATGTCGGTGGATATCTGCAAGGCAATTTTCCGTAAGCTGGCCGCCGATGGTACGGTGTTCACACCCAATGTATTCCGCACGCTGAAGGCCACTTACTATCGAAGAGCGCTCGATATGGTGGAGGTATACGAACACGATGCGGTGATGAACGGCCTGTCTCTGGACCGTCATGCCGAAGAGCAGTCGATCGAGCTATTCGCCGAAAATATCATGCGCGCCGGACAGATATTTCTGGAAACCCCTTCTGAAACACCATTTATACCCAACTGGAGCCGGGTCAATGCCGCGGCGCCTGAGTTGCTGCATGAGCTAAACACACTGGTTGCAGCAGACGCCAAGGAATTCGATGCGATACCCTTCAGTAGCGATTCGTGATCCATCGACACTGGTAGGGTCCCAGTGATATCTCAGTCTGCGACGCGCTCAGTCGCGCTCCGGAGAGAATATCTATCCAGTCCTCATCGGCAATCAGGTTTAGGTCGTCAAGTGCTATTTGCACATTTGCTCTGCTGAGGTTGTGCAGCGCGAAAACGGACTGCGATCGATCGAGCGACTGACGCCAGATACCGAACACCCGTTCATCGAGCCGCAGCGTGAACTGCGTGGCGTTCGGGTGAAACGCCGGTTGCCTGGCCCGCAGTCGCAGTCGTTCTGACAGTGCCGCGAGTACCCTGGCTGTCGGTGTGTCGGTAGTGGCGAGCATCGCTCGCAGTGTTGGATAATCCCATCGGTGCCGGTTGATGGCACGATTGATTTTTCTTTTTTTCACTGCCTGCTGATCGTTCCCGGTGGCCAGCAGCGAGTGGATATAGAAAGCGGGTATGCCTTCAAGTGACATGACAATGGTCTGCGATGTCAGGAATCGATTGATGTGGTGCTCGTCCGGCCCGTCGAAGGTGCGGCTCAATGCATCGAAGTAGGTACAATTCAACTCATAAATTGCTTCTGAGCCATCCTCAAGCGTGCGCATTGAGGCGCGACCGCCGGCATCGGTGACGGTCGTTACCATGTTTGCGATTTCCGGTTCGGGTAGCAGTCCCTCCGCCGGTCGCATGCCAATACCGTCGTGACTCGCCGTAAAGTTGAAATAGCTGCAGCCCATCGGGGCAGGCGGCATGGTCATCTGCCAGCGGTTCAGGTAGCGGGCGGTACCCGCCTGTAACCCGTGCAGAATCAACGGTGGGAGCGGAAAGTTGTAGATCATATGTGCTTCGTCGCCGGCTCCGAAGTAGGACAGGTTTTCCGCTTTGGGTACATTGGTTTCCGTGATCAGAATGATATCTTCTGCTGCGTAGTCAGCCAGCACGCGCAGCAGCTTCACAATGGCATGTGTCTGCGGCAGATGAATTGACGGCGTGCCGGGTTCTTTCCAGATAAAAGCAACGGCATCGAGGCGCAGGATGCGCACACCGTTGTCGACGTGCAGCCTGATAATACGGATGA
>CAZOXM010000006.1:41032-64824 GCA_964583825.1 uncultured Granulosicoccaceae bacterium | reverse complement strand
TCGAGGCGCAGGATGCGCACACCGTTGTCGACGTGCAGCCTGATAATACGGATGATTTCAATCAGTACTTCAGGGTTTCTGAAGTCGAGATCGATCTGGTCGTGGCTGAATGTACACCACACATGGCGGATGCCATCGGCGGTTTCTATGGCCTGCAGCAGTGGTGTTGAACGCGGCCTGACGGTGGCTGACAAGTCGTCTTCCGGTGAGGCTTCAAAAAAGTAACTGTTATAGGGTGTGTGCCGCTGACGGTATCCGTTGAACCATTTGCTCTGGCTGGACACGTGGTTCAGCACCAGATCGGACATCAGTGTGAACTCGCTTGCGATTCGCCGGATGTCCGCCCATGAACCGAGTAATGAATTGACCTTCTCATAGTCGCTAACGGAAAATCCGTCGTCCGACGTGTACGGAAAAAACGGCAGTATATGAACGCCGTTAATTACCCCCGACAGTTGTGTTGCCAAAAAATCGTGCAGCAGATCGAGCGGGTTGTGGCGCCCGTCCAGCAGACTGTCGCCATAGCTGATCAGTATGGCGTCGTCCTGCGACCAGCGCGAGTTATCTGCTGTTCTGCCCTCGGCTGCCGGTGCACTGTCGCGTGGCCAGAAGGTCTCGATCACTCTTGCGCTCAGGGCATCGGAGTCCTGTTGAGGGTAAATCTGCTGTAACAAGTGTGATAACGCGTTTTCTAGCACGAGTGACAGACCTGCGTTGGTGGGGTAGATGGCATGGGCTATTCTTCGGGGAGCGTTTATAAAGTCTAACGGCTCCGGCGATTAATGCCAGTCTCTGTCAGGACAAGCGCTGCTGATCAGAGCCTGTCTGGAAAATGTACCCTGCTTGGCGAGGCTTTGAGCGGCTGGGGATTGTTGTGCTGCTGTTTGCGGGTGGGATAGCCGATAAACTACACTCAGGCTGTCCAGGATGAATTTCAGTAGCTCATGAAACTTTATAACTTATTGCTTCTGGCCACAGTTGCGTTGTCCAATGTCTGTTATGCAGAGTTGATTGACATTGACAATCAACGGCTGCAGTCACTCATTGAAGCCGGTGTGCCGGTCATCGACGTGCGCAGGGAGGATGAATGGAACGATACCGGCGTGATCGAAGGCAGTCATCTGCTGACATTTTTCGATCGGGCCGGTCGCTATGATGCAAAGGCCTGGTTTGCGCGGTTTGCGGAGACGGTGGATCAAAATGAGCCCTTTGTTTTGATTTGTCACAGTGGGGGCAGAACGTCGATGATTGGTAAGTGGCTGGCTGGTCAGCTTGAGACGGTGTACCACGTTGAGCGCGGTATTGCCGGATGGCTCAAAGTAGGGCGGCCGGTGGTGGCCAAAGAGTAGTACTGTACCCACCGGAGTGATTATTAACGCTGTGATCTGTCGCGTGCCTGCGAGATATTCTTGGTGATCGAATCAGTCTCATCGAAAGACATCCGTTTGCGGTGAACGGTTTGCTGTTTATGTCAGCGTTGCCTTATTCGCAGGTATAATACATTGCGCGATCATGTGCCTTGCGCTGATCAGTTCTTCGCTCGCCGAATTTCAACCCTGCATGTCGCCGGAGCACCGGATCGTATGAAAGCACAATCACTGGAACGGCAGATGATGCAGTGGCGTCACGACTTTCATCGACATCCTGAGCTCGGGTTTAGTGAGTACAGAACGTCGGACAAAATTGCATCGCTGCTCGAATCGTTCGGTCTGACAGTGTACCGCTCTATTGGTAAAACGGGTGTTGTCGGCGTACTGCAACGCGGCAATCACACCCGCTCGATTGGTATACGCGCAGATATCGATGCACTGCCAATCAGCGAGTTGAATACGTGTGATTATCGATCTGCCAATGACGGTGTCATGCATGCCTGCGGGCACGACGGTCACACCAGCATGTTACTGGGGGCGGCCAGTTATCTGGCGCAGTCCGGTGAGTTTGACGGGCGTGTGGTGTTTATCTTTCAGCCGAACGAGGAACACGGCCTGGGTGCGCCCGCAATGATTGAAGACGGTCTGTTTGAGCAGTTCGATGTCGACAGCGTATTTGCGCTGCACAACATACCGGGCATGCCGCTGGGTCGTTTCGCGACCCGTATCGGTGCTGTTACTGCGAGCGAGAGTGCTTTCGAAATCGAGGTGCAGGCGCGCGGTGGTCATGCAGCACTGCCTCACATGGGGGTGGATGCCATCGTGGTCGGGGCGGAAATTGTCAGCGCACTGCAAACCATCGTGTCGCGCAAGCTCAACCCGGGCCTGAACGGTGTGGTTTCTGTGACGGAATTCGAAACCGATGGCAAACGCAATGTGCTGCCCGGCCATGCTGTGCTGAAGGGAGATGCGCGTGCACTGAATCCTGAAACCGACCGCACCATCGAGCGCCGCATGCGGGAGATCGTGGACGGAGTTTGTCTCGCCCACGGGGTGAGCGGGGCGGTGACCTACGAAAACCTTTTTCCAGCGGTTATCAACGCCACTGCAGCAGTCGGTGCCATGACCTGTGCCGCGGTCGAACTGGTTGGTGCGGACAGCGTCGATGGCAATTGCGAGCCAAAGCTGTTCTCCGAGGACTTTGCTCATATGAGTGCCATCCGCCCCGGCTGCTATGTGCTGATGGGTAACGGTACTGAGGGTGCACATGCCCGCCCGCTGCACAGTGCCGATTACGATTTTAATGATGAGGCACTGGTCAGCGGGGCTTCTTTATGGGTCACGCTGGTAGAGCAGCAACTCTCCACAGGCGACTGAGACCCCGCGCCTGCCTTGGTTGCGGTGAATAATGATGCGAACTGCCTGACCGGTTTTGCGTCATGAATAGCCCCTTGCGCTGTACGGTTTGGCGGTATTGGTGACTGCGACTCTTTATCCGCGGGCGATGGTTCAGTTTTGGTTGTTTTGGACTTATTCCGGGGTCGTCACAGATTCGCTCACAGCCGACATACGTGAGAAAAAACCGACGTCTGTACTGGCAAATAATGAGATCCCCACGCACACTTGCGGTGTCACATCTCACACTCGGAACACCGCTCGACGATGACACGCTTTTCTGCATGGAGTGTTTTTCGCAACGGCCTTAACGGGCAGCGCGACTGGGACCGCCAATGGCGCGATCCGGAACCGAAGGCCGACTACGACATCGTCATCGTCGGTGGCGGTTTGCACGGTCTGGCAACCGCTTATTATCTGGCGAAAAACCACGGCCTGAAAAATATCGCTGTGGTGGAAAAGGGCTGGCTTGGCGGTGGCAATGGCGGGCGTAACACGACCATTGTCCGTTCCAATTATTTCCTGCCGGGCAACCGGCAATTCTACGAACACTCGCTGAATCTCTGGGAAGACCTCAGTCACGAATTAAACTACAACGTGATGTTCAGTCAGCGTGCGCATATCTCGCTGTTACACAGTCCGGCGGCAATGGATGGTGCGGCGCGTCGCTACAACACGATGCGACTGACCGGAGCGGACGCTGAGATCTGGGACCTCAACACACTCAAGGCGCACGTGCCGCATCTGAATTACCGGGAAGATGCTCGATTTCCGATTGTTGGCGCGGCGGTGCAGAGGCGAGCGGGTACAGCGCGGCACGATGCAGTGGCGTGGGGCTACGCGCGTGCCGCTGACGCGCTGGGTGTCGACATTTTGCAGAACTGCGAGGTCACCGGTACCACGCGTGAGGCGGGCCGGGTAACGGCGCTTGAAACCTCTCGCGGGCGAATAGGGACGAAGAAAGTCGGCTTTGCGGTTGCCGGCAACACAACTCGTTTGTGGCAGATGGCTGGTTTCTCTACACTGCCGATTGAATCTCACAAATTACAGGCGTTTGTCAGTGAGCCGCTGAAGCCGTTGCTGGATCAGGTGGTCGTGTTCGGTGTCGGTGGTGCACATTTCTATATATCGCAGTCCGACAAGGGCGGCATGGTGTTCGGTGGTGACATAGACTGGTACAAGTCCTATGCGCAGCGCGGTAACCTGCCAATTGTGCAGGATGTTGCCGAGTGTGCAGTATCTATTCTGCCGTGCCTTGGCAGAGTGCGGTTGTTGCGGCACTGGTCCGGGGTGATGGATATGTCAATGGACGGTTCGCCCTTTATCTGTAAGACGCCGTTGACAAATTTGTATCTCAACGCGGGCTGGAATTACGGTGGTTTTAAAGCCAGCCCCGCTTCCGGGTGGTACTTTGCCGATCTAATTGCGAATGACAGGCCGCATGAAGTGATAGAACACTTCTCGCTCGATCGCTTTGACCGCGGAATAATCATTGATGAACGCGGTGCGGGCCCAGACCCGAAGTTGCATGGCTGAGAAAAACACATGATAAGAATCAACTGTCCGTTTTGTGGTGAGCGCGATCATAGTGAGTTCAGTTATGGTGGCGACGGTTCCATCGAGTATCCGCCCCTGGACGCGCCGGCGGAGGATTGGTCCAAGTCTGTATTTCAGCGCGAGAATATTCGCGGCGTTCAAACTGAAAGCTGGCAGCACGTCAGTGGTTGTCGTCAATGGCTGCTGCTAGAAAGGGATACCATGACGCATGAAATTCACTCCGTGCGTGCAGCGCATGACGGGGTGGCCGCTGTACTGGAGAACGGGAAATGACTGCGAGCAGATTGCCGGGTGGTGGTGTGGTTGATCGCAATCAGCAGGTTGCGTTCAAATGGGACAATCGCAACTACACCGGCTTTGCGGGGGATACGCTGGCCTCTGCGTTGCTGGCCAATGGCGAACGTATTGTTGGCAGGAGCTTTAAATACCATCGTCCGCGCGGGGTGATGTCGGCCGGTGTCGAAGAGTCAGGCGCGCTGGTCACCGTCGGTGTCAGCCATCGAAGGGACGCCAATGTAAAGGCCACTACACAAGAGCTCTTTAGTGGACTGGTGGCACACGGCCAGAATGCATGGCCGAACGTACGGCATGATCTGGGCGCGGTAAACAACCTGATGAACCGTTTCTTTGCCGCCGGTTTTTACTACAAGACCTTTATGGGCATCCCGCCAATGGAGTGGGGCCGAAAGGGTACCGGCATCTGGATGCAATATGAAAAACTCATCCGCCGTGCGGCTGGTATGGGAAGAGCTTCACGTCATCCGGACCCCGATCACTACGAACATGGTCATTTGTTCTGCGATGTACTTGTGGTCGGTTCCGGTCCGGCAGGACTGGCCGCTGCACTTCGATGCGCCGAACAGGGCGTGGATGTGTTGCTGGTGGAACAGGACTTTGCATTCGGTGGTGACTACCTCAACCAGGGGGGTAGCGATGCGATTGGAAAGCGTGATAGTGCTGTTGCTGCACTGCGTGACGCCGGTGTTCGGATGATGAACCGCACCACCGCTTTCGGATTGTATGACTACGGCGTTGCCGGTCTGCTGCAGCGTGTCACCGACCATTTACCCGACCCGGATCCGCATTTGCCGAGGCAGCGTTTTCTCACTGTTCGCGCCAGGCACACGATACTCGCGACCGGTGCGCTGGAACGGCACTATGCGTTTGGCAACAACGATCTGCCTGGAATCATGAATGCACACGCAGCGGATTGTTATTTGAATCGGTTCGGTGTGCTGGCAGGGCAGAACATCGTTATATCAACCAACAATGATTCCGCCTATGCCACCGCGAGCAATCTTTGTCAGGCAGGTGCCAGTGTCACCCTGCTCGATGCCAGAAACAGCGTGCCGGATTCGGTGGCCGGTTTGCTCAGTACCAGAGGCGTACAACTGAAAACCGGCACTTCCGTGGTTAATGCCATTGGTAAAAGGGAAGTCACCGGGGTGGAGACTGCGATCTCTGCCGATGGCAGTCGATGGCAACCGGCGGCGACAGAAGCCTGCGACCTGTTGCTGATCTCCGGTGGCTGGTCACCAGTGGTTAATCTGTTGTCTCACCGTGGGGTGAAACCGGAATGGGATGCAACGCAATGTTGCTTTATGCCTGCGGGTACCTCGGAACCGATCAGCTGTGCCGGTGCGGTGCAGGGGGTGTGGGGCAACGGTGACTGTGAAGCATCCGGCAGGTCGGCAGGTGATGCGGCAATTGCCTCTCTGGCCGGTCAGTCTGCGACTTCCGCTGCGACGGCAACCGGTGGTTGGGAAACGCCACTGCAGCCCTTGTATGAAGTTAAAATCGAAGGGGTCAGCAAAAAGAGTTTTATCGACCCGCAGCACGACGTCACTGCCGATGATATCCGACTGGCACATCAGGAAGGATTTGTGTCGGTGGAGCACCTGAAGCGTTACACGACTCTGGGTATGGCAACAGATCAGGGCAAGATGGGTAACGTCCTTGGTCTGGCCCTGATGGCCCAGGCGCTTGGCCGCGAGATACCGCAAGTCGGTACCACCACATTCCGACCTCCCTACACACCAGTCAGCATTGGTGCACTGGCGGGGCGTGCATTTGGTGCCCACTTCAAACCGTTGCGGCGCACACCGATGCACGACTGGAATCTGGCTAACAGCGCGACGATGGTCGATGCCGGGCTGTGGCAGCGACCGTGGTACTTCGCGCGTGACGGGGAGACCATCACCGAGGCCTACATTCGTGAAACCGCAACCACACGCAAGACCGTGGGACTGTGTGATGTAACAACACTCGGCAAAATAGCGATACAGGGGCCGGACGCGACTGAGTTTATCAACCGGGTCTACAGTAATGCGTTTGCCAAGTTGCCGGTCGGCAAAGCGCGCTACGGCATTATGCTGCGCGATGACGGTATCGTGATGGACGATGGCACTACCTGGCGTTTTTCTGAAACGGACTACTTCATGACAACTACCACGGCGCATGCAGCGAAGGTGATGGTGTGGCTTGAAGAACTGTTGCAGTTGCGCTGGCAGGATCTGCGTGTACATGTGACGTCGGTGTCGGAACAATGGGCCGGGGTCGCTGTTGCCGGACCGAAGTCGCGTGATGTGTTGTCCGCCTGCCTTGCCGAACCTGGTGTGGTCACCAATGAGGCACTGCCATTTATGGGTGTTGTGGAAACCACGCTTGCCAATGGGGCGCCGTGCCGTATTGCCCGCATCAGTTTTTCAGGAGAAATGGCGTTCGAGGTTTATGTGGGTTCGGACCACGCCAATGGGATGATGGCATTGTTGCACCCGAAGGCAATGGAGGTGGATGGCTGTCTCTACGGCACCGAAGCACTCGGTGCCCTGCGTATTGAAAAAGGGCATGTAACTGGCGCAGAACTCGATGGCCGGGTAACCATTGAAGACGCGGGCCTGGGCAAGATGGCCTCGGAAACCAAATCCTACATTGGCAGTGCATTGCGCAAACGCCCGGTGCTGCAGCAGTCGAATCGACCACAGCTGGTCGGTATTTATCCAAGGAACCGCAGTGATACTTTTAAAGCCGGTTCCATTCTCTGTGCCGAGGGTAAAATTGAAGGGCACGGCGAAGGCTGGATAACTGCAGTGACTCATTCACCGGAACTCGAGCACTGGATCGGGCTTGGTTTTATTACCGGTGGCTATGAGCAGTGGCAGGGCAAAACAGTCGTCGCCGCCGACCCGGTGCGGCGCGGCAATATTGATGTCGAGATCGTCTCACCACACATGGTCGATCCGACCGGGGAGCGTATGCATGGCTGATTTGACACCGCAACGTGATTCTGCACTGCAGGGGCATCTGCAGACGGGGCATTTCGGGCACGCAGCAGCGGGTGTGACGATCAGTGAGGTGCGCGATCTGCATTTGTGGCAGCTCGCCGTCTGGTCCGACACGCTGGACGCTGAGGCCTCCGGTGTGGCACAGGCAATCGGCGTCGACGGCGTACCCGGGTTCGGAGCGGTCACTGGCGACAGCCGCCGGGCGATGCTGCGCATCGAACCGCTGAAGTTCTGGGTGTTCGGGGCAGCGCTGCAGCGTGAAAGCCAGCAGTCGGCAGTACTCGATTTATCGCACTCGAGAACACACCTGCGGCTTGGTGGTGAGCATGCGCGAACGGTCCTGAACAGCTTTATTCCGGTTGATCTTCGAGCAGAAGCGTTCCCTCAGAATCGGGTTATTTCTTCAGCAATGCACCACGTTGGTGTGACTTTGTGGCACTCCGACGATGGTATTGAGCTTTTTGTGCCGCGAGGGTTTGCGTTATCGGTGTGGGAGCTGCTGGTTGAAACTTCGCTGCAGTACGGACTAACGGTGTCCTAGCGGGTTTCCTGGGACTGCACCCGGAAAGCCCGCGGTGTGGGCAAGGGGTGTGGTTATAACTGCCTTGCTGGCGCTGCGGGTTTCCTGGGACCGCACACGTGAAGCCTGCCGCGTGAGCAAGGGGTGTGGTTATAACTGCCTTGCTGACGCTGCGGGTTTCCTGGGACCGCACACGTGAAGCCTGCCGCGTGAGCAAGGGGTGTGGTTATACCTGCCTTGCTGACGCTGCGGGTTTCCTCTGGGACTGCACACGGGAAGCCCGCCGCGTGAGCAAGGGGTGAGTTTTTACCTGGCTTCTGGGAATTCCCCTACGGCCACCGGAGAGGGATCTCCTGGCCACTTGCACGAATAACTTAATCTATATATAGTTTAAGTTTAAATTAAAAAGTGCCGGTGATGGACGACTTCGATCATTCGCTGCCAATGGTGCTCAATCGGGCACTCGATGCAGTCATGCCACCTTATCGGGATCTGTTTGCACGCTACGATCTGACCGAGCCTCAGTGGCGGGTTTTGCGGGTCGTATGGGGCAGCGACCGGATCAAATCCGTCGATCTGTCCAACCGCACATTGCTGGCAGCGGCGAGCATTGTCGGCATCGTCGACCGGCTCGAGAAGAAAGGGCTGGTATCGCGGGTGCGCTCTACGACGGATCGGCGGGCGATATACATTACTGCTACCGCGCAAAGCAGACAACTGCAGCAGCAGGTCAACCCGCAGGTGGAAGATATCCAGACTCAGGTGCGCGGGATGGTAAGCGCAGAAGAGTGGGCACAAATGGAACAAACGCTGGGCAAAATCGCCAGTGGCCTGAACAATCGAACTAACGCGGCTGCCGCGAGCTGAAAACCCGGAGACATATGATGAAATCTGCTGCCATTAAATCAGAGAGCCCGCTGGGGATTCGGACCGGGGCACAGTACCTGGAAGGGCTGCGCGACGATCGCGAGGTGTGGACTCGCGGGGCGCAAGTTGCTGACGTCACCACAGAGCCCGGCATCGCGCGCGGGGCACAGACGCTTGCCTCGTTTCTCGACAAGCAACACGATCCCGCGTACTCGGACAGCGTGACTTACGTCGACGAGGCGGGAGATCGGTGTGGCATGGCATTCAAAATGCCGAAGACCGCTGAGGATATAAAGCAGCGTGGCGCTGCCTACTATGAATGGGCCAAATGGTCGAATGGAATGTTTGGTCGCACGCCGGATTATAAAAATGCGTCAGTGACATCGTTCGCGATGGCAACCAGCTTTTTAGCACAGGGAACAAAAGGGCAGGCAGACTTTGCCCGCAACATGGTCGAATACTACGACCACGTGCGCAAAAACGACAAAGTGCTTACGCATACCCTGGTTAACCCGTCGACGTCCCACCAGCAGGCGTCGCAGGGAAAGTTCAATGAAGAAGTGGCGCTGCATGTTGTAAAGGAAACCGATGCAGGCATTATCGTTAAAGGGGCTCGACTGCTTGCCACGCTTGGTCCGCTTGCCGATGAAATTGAAGTATTCCCGTCAACTGTTCTGCGGGCTTCTGAAGACAACATTCCCTTTGCATTTGCGTTCGCTATACCCATTGCCACCAAAGGGCTGAAGCTGATGTGCCGCGACAGCTACGATCACGGTAAATCCACCTTTGACGCGCCGCTTTCCTCGCGCTATGAGGAAATGGATGCGGTAGTGATCTTCGATAACGTACTGGTGCCGTGGGAGCGCGTGTTTATGTACGGGCAGCCGGAACTGTGCAATCAGGCGTTCGGTGCGACTCACGCTGTGGTCCACATGGCGCATCAGGTTGCGGCTGGCAAGCTCGCCAAGTCAGAGTTTATGGTTGGTCTAATGTGTGCCATCGCAAAGGCGACCGGTAAGGACAAAGATCTGCACACCAAAGGCCTTATTTCTGAAGTCATGATGATGACAGAGAGCGTTCGTGCCTTTTTGTACAGCGCCGAAGCGCAGGCGGAAAAAAACGAATTCGGATACTACATGCCGTTGCGCAGACCGCTTGATACTTCGCGTAACCTGTATCCGAAGATGTATCCTCGCATGGTGGAAATCCTGCAGTTGCTGGGGTCATCCTCGCTGATGGCGACGCCTGCGGAAGCTGACTTTAGTAATGCCATGGCGGCTGATGTCGAGCAGTACTTTCAGGTCGCTAACCTGGAATCCCGGGATCGGGTTGCACTGTATCGATTGGCGCATGATGTCGCTGTATCCGGCTTTGGTAACCGACAGGCACTTTACGAGCGGTTTTTCTTCGGGCCGCCTATCCTGATGCAGTCTGCCTTTTTCGATCTGTACAATCGTGACGAAATGATCGAGCGCGTGGATGCATTACTGCAAAGCTGAGTATGGCGGCGCACGCGCTTGCGGCGTGGGGCGACGATGATCGATGAGCGTGAGTTTCGCGAAGCGCTTTCGTGCTTCGCGACCGGTGTCACCATTGTTACCGCCGCCGGTGACGATGGTTGTATCGGGATGACCGTGTCGAGTTTTAATTCCGTGTCCATGCAACCGCCACTGGTGCTATGGAGCGTGACTAAAAAGGCAGCGTCTGCAGATCAGTTTAGAAAGGCCGGCCATTTCTCTATCCATATCCTGAGTTCGCGGCAGCAGTCCCTGGCTTCCCGCTTTGCAACCGCCGGTATCGACAAGTTTCAGGATGTGGAACACACACTGGATGCGCACGGGGTGCCTCACATTTCCGACTGCGTGGCCCGATTTGACTGCTCGCAGTGGGCGGCTTACGAAGGTGGGGATCACTGGATACTGGTCGGTGAAGTACAGCATTTCACGCGCTGCAATGATGACCCTCTGGTGTTCTGTGAAGGCGCATTCGCAGCACTTAGTCCCAGTCAGCAATTGCAGGCGGTGACCGGCGACAGTACTTCCGAGTTGCCAGAGAGTCCGATAGATCATTTACTGCTGTACAATCTGTCGCGCGCTTATCACCAAATGAGCCGACAGTTCCACGGCAGTGTACGTGCCAGCGGGTTGAGTATTCCCCAGTGGCGAATACTTGCTTCCCTTTATGGCGAGGTCACCAGGGCGTTACCGGATTTGCAGGATCGAACCTTTCTGCAGACGGATGCGCTGCTCGATGCGCTGCAGGTGCTTCAGCGTGACGGCTTGTGCAAAATTGACGAGGGCAGCGATAAAATCCAGGGAACCCGGGCCGGTCACGACCGGGTTCACCACCTGTTTGCACTCGGGCGTGAACAGGAGCTGGCAGCGGCCGATGAGCAGACCGTGTCGAGCCTTATAGACCAGCTTGCCGAATTGGTGCGAAGCACGAATAACAGCCAGTGAGTTCGGTGTGAAATGCGTCACTCACTCACCGACGGCCCGTCGCTCAGTCGGCTGAAATCACCACTCTGACTACCGGCGCTATTCAGAAAACGCATTTTGATGCCGATCCTGATCCTTAGGTGCGTTCTCTACGCGCCTGACGCTGTCTGAGTTTAACCGGATTAGGGTGAATGTCGATACGACTACCACGCCAAAGTGATGCTGGAAATATTGATGTGTCGTTTGCTTCAATCGATTCCAGATTTAGCGGTGCCAGTATTAAAAAACGGCTGATACTGCTGACGTTTCTGATGGTCGTCGTCGCGCTGATGGCGGGTGGAACAGTACTGATTACACTGCTGAATGTGCAACTGACGGAAAAACAGGTAGCGCTCGTTGCTGCGTCAATTGCCACTACACTGATCATAGTGATCGGGCTTCCGATGATACTGTTTCAGAAGAGGAGCCTTGATGCATACAATCTGATGATGAATGCGCTCAATGTGGTCGATGCACCTTTGACCATTTTCGATGGATGCAAAAAAGTGGTGCAATTCAATGAGTCGGCCAACCGTTTTTATCAGGAGCGCGGCGCGAAAATCGCGGTTGGCATGACCGAGCGAGAGCTGATAACACAGTCGGCCTCGTTTAACCAGGAAGATCCTGCGCTGCGGGAGAGCTGGATTGAACAGACACTGGAGTCCAGATCGCGACAGCTCGACGATCCATCGCCACAGACTTTGTACAGCAAACAGACCGGACGGCATCATCAGTTATTGCTGGCCGAACTGGATACCGGTCACATTGTCGATATGATGACGGACGTTACGGAGTTAAAAACCAAGGAGCTTGCGCTTGAGCTACGCGAGGAGCAGCTCAGGAAGTCCCGCAACGAAGCACAGGCATCGAATCGGGCCAAGTCGGAGTTCCTCGCCAATATGAGTCATGAGATCAGAACGCCCATGAATGGCGTGATCGGCATGACCGAGTTGTTGCTGGACAGTGATCTGACCAGCGAGCAGCGGATGTATGCGTCGACAGTATCCAAGTCAGGACTGGCACTGCTGACGATCATTAACGACATTCTGGATTTTTCAAAAATAGAAGCCGGTAAGCTGGAGCTTGATCCGGACGGTTTCAATTTGCGTGCAGCGATGGACGATGTAGCGGCACTGCTTGCGACCCGTGCGCATGCCAAAGGGATAGAACTGGTGATCAATTACTCACCGGATTTACCCGACCACTATATCGGTGACGTCGGCAGGCTTCGCCAGATAATGACGAACCTGACTGGCAACGCGATCAAGTTTACCGAACACGGTCATGTGCTGGTTTCGATTGACGGCAGGGTTAGCAATGGCATCGCGCATCTGCATGTCAGCGTAAAAGACACCGGGATCGGCATTCCGGAACACAAACAAAGCGCCGTGTTTAGAGAATTTGAACAGGTGGATGGTGCCAGCAATCGCAAGTACGAAGGTACCGGCCTTGGACTGGCGATCACACGCAAGCTGCTGGCACTAATGGGGTCTGAGATCCACCTCAGCTCCAAAGAAAGCGTTGGTTCGGAGTTTTTCTTTACGGTTGGTCTGCCGGTGGATGAATCTGGCGAAGTTAAAAAACCGACGGTCAATGTGGATATGGATTTCAGCGGGCGGAAAATCCTGATCGTGGATGACCTGCCGATCAATCGGGAAATTCTGAGTCGTCAGGTAACACGATGGGGTATGTCGGTTGTCACTGCCAATAGCGGTGCACAGGCGGTGAAGGTGGCACTGGCGGAATTCGGCAGCGGTGCTCCGGTGGATGTGGCGATATTTGATTTTCAAATGCCCGGCATGGACGGGCATGAGTTGTGTCGCAGTTTTAAAGAACATGAGGAGCTTGAGTCCATTCCCATGCTGCTGCTGTCCTCGGTTGATCAATCGACCCAGAAAGATCGGATCAGGGAACTCGGTTTTGCTGGTTGTATGCTCAAACCGACCAGGGCAGAGGTGTTGCGTCAGTCGGTGGCTATGGCGCTGTCCGATGAGTCGGAATCTGACCGCGAAGGAGCGAGTACCTCGGAGTTCGACAGGCAGATTCTGACGGATGCGGCTTCGGTCAAACGTGTACTGATTGTGGAAGATAATGAGATCAATCAGTTAGTGATATCGGGGATGCTCGATGATAGTAAGCTTGAGATCGAGTTTGCCAACAATGGTATCGAAGGCGCAAAAGCCTATGGTGAGTTTGAGCCCGATATGGTGTTTATGGATGTGTCGATGCCACAGATGAATGGCTATGATTCGACGGCAAAGATCCGGAAATATGAAAAAACCATGCAGATGCAGCGCTGTCCGATCATCGCGCTGACGGCTAACGCGATGCAGGGTGACCGCGAAAAATGTCTGGAAGCGGGCATGGATGATTTCATGAGCAAACCAGTGATCATGGATGAATTGCACGCGATTGTGCGCAAGTGGCTGCTCAGAGGGGAAGACCCGCGCAAGGCGGCCTGACCCACAGCTGCAACCCGATTTTCTGCAACCCGACACCGATTGCAGCATCCCCGCGCATCTGTACGGCACCACCTCAGATGACTAGTGGGAGAGATTTCACTCCGAGACCACGCCAAACCGTGTCTCCGGCGATATCATGGGGCAGTCTCGAAACCCCCTGCGAGTAAGTCAATGAGCCAAGCGGCTATCCCTGCGTTCTATCGAAAAGTAGTTCTGGAGCGGCCGGTTTTCATTGTGGTCCTGTTGTTACTGTTACTCGCGTTCTTTGCGATGAATGCCCGCCATTTCAAGCTCGACGCGTCAGCGGATTCCCTGCTGCTTGAGGATGACAGGGATCTGCAGGTTTTCCGTGAAGCCGGGCAACGTTACAAAACCCAGGATCTGCTGGTGGTTACCTATCAGCCCAATGGAGACCTCTTTTCCGATGCCGCCCTGGCCGATCTTACCCGACTCAGAGATGACCTCGACCGGATAGAATCGGTGGAGAGTGTGTTCTCTCTGTTTGAAGTCCCGCTGCTGACCAGTTCCGGCATTAAATTAACCGAACTGTCCGAAAACGTCCCGACACTGAAAACGCACCCGGAGATAGATCGCGAAGCGGTCCGCCGTGAAATTGTCGAAAGCCCGGTATTCGGTGATCTGTTGCTCAGCGCTGACGGGCAGACAACGGCACTGCTGTTAACGCTGTCAGATAACGCCGAACTCGACGACCTGTTTGGCAGACGATCTGCGCTGCGATTGCAGCGGCAGAAGGGTGACCTGACCGCCGACGCGGAAGCCGAACTCGCGGCAGTGAGCCGGGAATTTGATCAAATCAAGTCTGGTTTTGACAGGCAGCGGCACGAAGACATCGCCAACATTCGGGGGATACTGCAGGGTTATCGGGACGATGCCACCCTGCATCTCGGTGGTGTACCGATGGTTGCAGATGACATGATCAGCTATATCAGCCGCGACCTGGTGACATTCGGTTTTGGCGTGTTGCTGTTCATTGTGGCCATGCTTGCTTTTATATTCCGGCGTGTACGCTGGGTCGCACTTCCGATCGCAAGCTGCGCGTTCAGCGGGTTATTCATGATCGGGTTGCTCGGGCTGGTCGGATGGAAAGTCACGGTGATTTCATCCAACTTTATCTCGTTGATGTTGATCCTGACCATGTCAATGAACATGCACCTCATTGTTCGTTACAGACAGTTGCGTTTAACTGAACCGGGTGCAAGCCATGTGGATGATGTGTGGGCGACCATGCGTCGGATGTTCTGGCCGTGTCTCTATACTGCGCTCACGACAATTATCGGTTTTTGTTCCCTGGTTTTCAGTGGTATCAAACCGGTTATTGACTTCGGATGGATGATGTCCATCGGTTTACTGGTTACGTTCCTGACTTCGTTTCTGCTGTTTCCGGCACTGCTGTCTTTAATCGGGCCACTTGAAAACGACGGTAACGCAGATAAACCGGTTGCCGCTACTGCGATGCTGGCAGGATTTACCCAGAAATTCGGCACACTTGTATTGGTGATTGCGGCGCTTATGGCGGCGGTCAGTGCGATAGGCATTTCGCGTCTGCAGGTAGAAAACAGTTTTATTAATTACTTCCGCGAGCACACAGAAATATATCAGGGCATGAAGCTGATCGATGAAAAGCTCGGAGGCACCACGCCGCTTGACATATTACTCGATCTGACTGAAGCAGAGGATGAAGAATGCGCTGATACCAGTGAAATGGATGAGTTCGAGCAGGAGTACTGCGAAGAACTCGAGTTGATCCGGGAAGAGTCCGATCCGGCAGATTACTGGTTCACACCGTTCAAGATTGATCGCATCAAGGCGGTTCACGACTACCTGGATTCGGTGCCCGAGGTGGGTAAAGTGTTGTCTCTTGCATCCATTCTGAGGGCGGGTGAGACCATTAATGACGGAGAGGAGTTTACCCCGTTTGAACTGGGCATACTCTACAAGAAATTCCCGGCGGATATGCGCGAGCAGGTGATAGAACCCTATATTGCGATTGAAGAAAACGAGGCGAGGGTATCCATCCGGATCAGGGATTCCCTACCTGATCTGCGGCGTAAGGAATTGCTGGAATCCATCCGCACCGGCATTGAGCAGGAAGTCGGTGTGCCGCCGGAGAAGTTCAGCGTCAGTGGCATACTTGTGTTGTACAACAACATGCTGCAAAGCCTGTTTCAGTCGCAAATACAAACAATCGGTGCTGTGTTGCTCGGTATCGCACTGATGTTTCTTGTCCTGTTTCGCTCTGTGACACTTGCTGTGATCGGAATCATACCCAATGCGCTGGCGGCGGCACTGGTGCTCGGCATTATGGGGCTCGCAGGTATACCGCTCGATATGATGACGATCACTATCGCGACAATCACTATTGGTATTGCAGTGGATAACAGTATTCACTATATCTATCGTTTTCGGGAAGAGTTCCGACAAAATCGCAATTACCGCGCAACGATGAACATTTGCCATGCAAATATTGGCAGGGCGGTGTTGTACACCTCGCTGACTATTATTTTCGGATTCTCGATTCTGGTGTTTTCTAACTTTATACCGACAATACTATTTGGTGTGCTGACTGCACTGGCCATGTTTGTTGCGCTGCTCGCGGTGCTGACATTATTGCCGAAACTGATTACCGTACTTCGACCATTCGGACCAGAGGGGACAGCGTAATGGCATCAGGCTGTATACAGACGGAGACTAGCTTGTTCAAACCCGCACCGCTGCGCAACTGATATGGTCGCAATCTACAGTTGTGAAGATGCGCGACGTCTGGCCGGAAGAAAGCTTCCATGGATGGTGTTTGACTACATCGACGGTGCCGCCGGGGACGGCCATGGAGAGAAGCTTAACCGCCAGACTATCACCGATATCAGACTGCAACCTCGCGCGTTAAATAATGTCGAGCAGCGCAGTTTAGCGGTGCCGCTGTTTGAAAAAGAGTCGAATCTGCCTTTCGGTGTCAGTCCGATGGGTATGTGTAATCTGTCTGCTCCGGGTGCGGATCTGATGCTGGGCCGACTCGCCGCCGCGGAGAACATACCGCTGGGTGCGTCGACTGCTGCTTCGACGTCACTGGAGAAAATCAACGAGGCTGCGCAGGGTAACGCCTGGTTTCAGCTTTACTTCAGCGGCAACGAGGAGATGTCGGATCGATTGCTCAACCGTGCACGCACTGCGGGTTATCAGACTCTGATATTGACGGTCGATGTACCCGAGGTTGGTCGCAGGCCGCGTGAACTGCGCAGAGGCTTTACCATGCCCTTCAAAATCGGCCCGAAACAGTTTCTTGATTTCGCCTGCCATCCGAAATGGTCCGTGTCGACGCTGGTAGCGGGGCGACCCGAACTTGCCAATTTCGGTGGAGCTTTTGGTGAGTTTGATCGTACGGCGAGTCGCGCCGGTGCCGATTGGTCGTTGCTTGAACGACTGCGCGACAAGTGGCACGGCAAGCTTGTCGTGAAAGGTGTGCTAAGCGTCGACGATGCTGTGAAAATGCAATCGCTTGGTGTCGATGCAATACAGGTCTCGAGCCACGGTGGTCGTCAGCTCGACAGTGCGCCACCACCGATCACGTTGTTGTCGGAGATCAGGAATAGGCTCGGGCCGGACTATCCGGTATTTTTTGACAGTGGCATCAGAAGTGGTGAAGACATTGTCAAAGCATATGCCTGCGGTGCAAGCTTTGTTTTTATCGGTAGACCGTTCTTATTTGCTATTGCAGCCGCGGGCGAGCCCGGGTTGCAGACACTTAAAAATGTACTGGTTGAAGAAACCAGTATTGCACTGGCACAACTGGGACTGAGTGCGATGACCTCGGTTAACAGGTCGGCGTTGTACCAGTCCGAAAAAAGTACTACTGACGCGTAACTATTGTAGTCGCGGCTTAGAAATCAGTACTCACACCGCCTTCATCTAAACGTTTCTGTACAAAAGCGTCGAGTTCTTCGCGCTGTGCCTGCTGCAGTGCCGGTGCTTCATATTGTTCGAGCAGCTGGCGGTAAATTCGTTGTGCATGGTCGACAGCCATCGGACTGCCCGCCTCGGTCCACGTCTCAAAGTTGCGCCAGTCCGATACCAGCGGAGAGTAGAATGCACTTTCGTAGCGAGCCATCGTATGCGCGGTACCGAAAAAGTGACCTCCGGGACCAACTTCCCCGATCGCATCGAGACCAAGGGCGTCTTCTGTGATTTCGACCCCGTTGAGGTAGGTAGCCATCATCTGTAAAAGATCTGCATCGACAATCATTTTTTCGAAGGATGCGCTGAGACCGCCTTCCATCCACCCGGCACCGTGCATTAAAAAGTTGCTGCCACCGTTGATAGCGCCCCACAAAGCCATGGTCGATTCATAGCCTGCCTGAGCATCCACCGCATTGGCAGCACAGACATTGGAAGAACGGAAGGGTAAACCGTATCTGCGTGCAAGCTGCCCGCTGATCTGTGCGGCGAGCATGTACTCCGGGGTACCGAAGGCGGGAGCGCCCGATTTCATATCTACATTGGAGGTAAACCCGCCATACACGGCAGGTGCGCCCTTGCGTACTATCTGGGTGAAAGCGATTCCCGCCAGCGCCTCAGCATTCTGCTGTGCCAGCGCACCGGCGATGGTCACGGGAGCCATTGCACCTGCGAGCGTGAAGGGGGTCAGTACAACCGGCTGGTTTCGGGAGGACATCTCAATGATGCCCTGCAGCATGTAGTCGTCGAGTTTCAGCGGCGAATTGCTGTTGATGATGGTGAACAGGGACGGTTCACGGTCTAGCTGTTCCGCACTGATACCCCGGCCAATACGGGCAATCTCAATGGCGTCGAGATTGCGCTGCTGGCCGAGTGAATAGCAGTGAAATACCTTGTCGGTAAGGGTCACGCAGTCTGCCAGGCAGTGCAGGTGCCTGACCGACGGATGCAGATCAACCGGTTCCACCGGATAGCCGGAAATAAAGTGCAGGATATTCAGGCTCTGTGTCAGCTTTAAAAAGCGACGGTAGTCTTCGTTATTACCGGGCCTGCGTCCGCCGTCGAGGCTGTTGGTATTTGGTGCGCTGGCGACCGTCCCAAAGTTTACGTAGTTATCACCAACGATTATGTTGTGCGCCGGATTGCGTGCATGCAGTGTGAAGGACCGTGGCACCCCGGACAGCAGCTGCATGACTAATGCGCGCTCAAAGAATACGCGCTCACCTTTCGCGGTAGCGCCGGCGGCTAGCATCATCTCGCGGGCCTGCGGCAGTAACACATCGATACCGATCTGTTCCAATATGCGCATGGAGCCATCGTGAATCAGTTCAAGCTGTTCCTCAGTCGCGACCGGGGTGGGTTGATACGGCAGTTTGAGCTGTTGCCACGGAAGCTGCGAAACCGCAGCATCCGCGGTCGATCTGCGGCGGTTGGCACGTCGTCTTTTGGTGCGTTTTTCAGTCATGGAGGCGTCGTGTCGGGTGGCACATCGTGGCTAATATTGTTTATTTCAGGCGCGACTTCGACGCCAGCGCAGAGGTTACCGGGTTATCAGATGGCAGGCTAGTTAAGTCGTTCAAACACTGTGCTGATCCCCTGTCCCATCCCGATGCACATGGTGGCCAGGCCAAATTCGCCGTCATGCTGCTGCATCACGTTGAGCAGTGTGGTGCTGATGCGGGTGCCGGAGCAGCCGAACGGGTGGCCCAGGGCAATTGCACCGCCGTGCAGGTTGACCTTGTCGTCCATTACATCGAGCAAATTCAGATCCTTCAGTACTGGGAGCGCCTGTGCGGCGAAGGCCTCATTGAGTTCGACGTGTGAGATATCCTGCATGCTCAGGCCGGCACGCTCCAATGCTTTTTGGGTCGCCGGCACCGGGCCATAACCCATAATAGCGGCGGGACACCCGGCAACCGCCATGCCGCGAATGCGGGCAATCGGCTGAGCGCCAATGGACCTGGCTTTCGCACCGGACATCAGCAACATCGCTGAAGCACCGTCGGAGATCGCGGAAGAACTGCCGGCTGTGACGGTGCCCACTTTGGGTACAAATGCCGGTGGCAATTCGGCGAGTGACTCCGGTGTGACATTGTCGCGAATGACTTCATCGGTCTCAATGAGCTGACGAAAGCCTTTTGTGTTATGCCCCTCGATTGGAATAATCTCGTTTTTAAAGCCCCCATTCATCGTCGCTGCATGGGCACGCTGATGGGAGCGCGCGGCGAACTGATCCTGTTGCTCGCGCTTTATGCCATGCATGTTGGCCAGCATTTCTGCGGTGACGCCCATCATCATCGAGGCTTTGGCGACGTGTTTACTCATGGCCGGATTAAGGTCGAGGCCGTGAAGCATCGCAACGTGTTGCATATGTTCGACTCCGCCTGCGACAAATACATCGCCGTATCCGGTCATGATGCTTTGTGCACATGTATGTAATGCCGACATGGATGAACCGCACAGCCGGCTAACGGTTTGCCCGCCAACTGTTTCGGGCAGGCCGGATCGAAGCACCACACCGCGCGCGATGTTGAAGCCTTGCTCCAGTGTCTGATTAACACACCCCCAGACAAGGTCTTCCACATCGTCCGGGTCCACTTCGGGGTGGCGTTCAAATAAGGCGCGCACCAGTGCGGATGACAGATCTTCCGCGCGAACATTTACAAAACCGCCGTTTTTAGAGCGCCCCATTGGTGATCGCACACAGTCGATAATCACCACATCGTTTGCATTATAATTCATCGTTTTCGCTCCGTTACGCCGCTGCAGGGAAGAATGACCGGCCTTCTTCAGCCATTTGCCGCATGCCATCGGTTGGGTGGTACAGCGGACCGAGATCCTTATACTGCTCGCACATCTGATTAAACCGGCTCATTCCGATCGAATCCATGTAGTGCAGAATACCCCCGCGGAACGGCGGGAAACCGATGCCGTATATCAAGCCGATGTCCGCGTCTGCCGGCCCGCTGACTATTCCTTCCTCCAGGCACCGAACGGTTTCGATACACATTGGTATCATCATGCGTTCCACTATCTGCTCATCACTGAGCTCCAGTGTGTCAGTCACTGCCGGGCCAATGATGTCTGTCACCTCGGCGTTCGGGAGCTTTTTCGGCTTGCCCCGTTTATCCAACTCATAGCGATAAAACCCGTGGCCGTTCTTTTGCCCGTAACGCTCTGCCTTGAACAACAGGTCCGCCGCACCTACACCGGAATACTTCATTCTGTCAGGGAAGCCCTGCGCCATTACCTCACCGCCATGGTGGCCGGTATCCAGTCCGACAACATCCAGTAGATAGGCCGGTCCCATCGGCCAGCCCCAACGTTCCATGAGCTTATCAACCCGCACAAAGTCCGCGCCGTGATTGAGCAGCAGGCGGTGTCCCCCGAAGTAGGGGAACAGTACCCGATTGACGTAGAAACCAGGGCAATCGTTGACAACAACGGGTGTCTTACCAAGCCTGCGTGCATAGGCGACGGTGGTGGCAATGGCCACATCGCTGCTTTTTTCGCCGCGTATCACCTCCACCAATGGCATGCGATGTACCGGGTTGAAAAAGTGCATGCCACAGAAGTTTTCAGGTCGGGCCAAATCAGCCGCCAGCAGGTCGATAGAAATCGTCGAGGTGTTTGAGGTAAGTATGGCGTTGTCCGGGATACACGCCTCTACTTCAGCCAGTACTGACTTTTTAACCTTCGGGTTTTCAACCACCGCTTCGACAACGATATCGACGTTGCCGAAATCTCCATAGCTTAGGGTAGGTACGATGCGATGCATGGCAGCCGTCGCCTGTAGTTGATCGATCTTGCCTCGTTTTATTTGTTTGAAAAACAGCTTGTCTGACTCGGCGAGACCATCAGTGAGTGCCTGCTCGTGAATGTCCTTCATCAGGATCGGTATGTTACTCGTGGCGGACTGATAGGCGATTCCACCACCCATGATGCCTGCGCCCAGTACGGCAGCACGCTTTATCGGTAGTGCTGATTCTGTATGCTCCCTGCTTTGTTTTTTAAGATGCTGATCTTTCAGGAAGATGCTGATAAGGGCGGCCGTAACCGCGGATTTTGCCAGCGTTGCAAATGCTTTTGCTTCAACCTTGAATGCATCGTCGCGGTGCAGTGGTGCATGTCTGCGGATCGTTTCAATAATGGTCATGGGCGAAGGGTAGTGTGGTCCGGCCTTCGCGCCGACGACTCCCTTTGCTGATTCAAAAGCCATGGTCTGTTCAATGGTAGAAAGACTGATCGGCTCCTTTTTCTCGCGCCTGCGGGCGGAATAATCGAACTTGCCGTCTATGCACTGCTGCAGACAATGCAATGCAGCTTCACGCAATAGTGCGCTTTCCACTACCGCATCGACCGCACCGTCCTTCAGGGCCGCTTTCGCTTTCTTCGTCTGGCCGCTGGCTATCCACTCAATGGCATTATCTATTCCGATAAGCCTTGGCAGTCGTACCGTGCCACCCCATCCCGGGAGGATGCCGAGTTTTACTTCCGGCAATGCCACGCGGGCATCGCTGGCCATGATGCGATAGTCGCACGCAAGGCAAAGCTCAAGACCGCCACCAAGTGCCTCGCCGTTTATCGCCACGACTGTGGGGAAAGGCAAATCTTCAATTGACGAAAAGGTACCGTTAATTTTGATGAGCGCGTCAATTAGCTCATGTTCACCGCTTTGAAACAGTGCACCGAACTCGGTGACGTCAGCGCCGACAAAAAAGCTGTCCTTGGCGCTGGTCAGTAACAAACCCTGCACATCATCATGACGCCTGAGCGCGGTGACGGCTTCCTCCAGTTCTGACAGTGTCGCCTGATTAAACTTGTTTACTCGCGCGCTATCGAGGTCGAAGCGCATCTCGACGATACCGTTCTGCAGCGCATTGAGAGAAAGTGATTTCCCCTGAAAGATCATCGTACTCTCCTGATGTAATACCACACTCAACTCAAACTAAAGAGTCGAATGAAAAAGTCGTAAATTATGGCGGCCTGGATGCGGCACCGGGTTAGAAGCTGAAATGGTCAGCGTCCATTGCCATTAGAGAATCTGCACCGGTATCCATCGTGGCTACCAGTGCTCGCGTACGTGGCAGCAGTTTGTCGAAGTAGAATGCGGCAGTCGCGATTTTTGCTTCATAGAATTCACCGTCTGCGCAATCGGGTTGCTCCAGTGCAGCGTGTGCTGCGGCCGCTGCACGAGTCCACAGGTAGGCGAGTACCACGTAGCCGGAATACATCAGGTAGTCGACCGATGCAGCGCCGATTTCGTCTGCGTCTGACATCGCCCGCATGGTGATTTGTGTTGTGATGGTCTGCCACTCACTGCAGTGCGTCTCCAGCGTGGCAACCATATTGGCGAGTTTGCGGTTGTCTTTATTGGCAGCGCAGAAGTCGTTCACTTCCTGCAGGAACTGGCGCAGCAGACCACCCTGTGATCCCACCACTTTGCGACCCAGCAGATCCAGAGCCTGAATCCCGGTGGTTCCTTCGTACAGCATGGAGATTCGGCAATCGCGAACATTCTGTTCCATACCCCATTCCCGGATAAATCCGTGACCACCGAATACCTGCAGCCCGTGGTTGGCGGATTCGAAACCGGTTTCTGTAAGGAACGCCTTCGCCACCGGAGTGAGCAGGGCGAGGCGCTGATCCGCCTTGCCTTTTGCGTCATCGTCGGCGTTCGATTCAGTGATGTCGACATCCATGGCGAGTGAGTGGACCAGCATGCGCCCACCTTCAGCAAAGGCCTTCTGAGTCAGCAGCATGCGTCTGACATCCGGGTGCACAATGATCGGGTCAGCAGGCTTATCCGGATGTTTGCGTCCGGAGCTCGACCGCATCTGCAAACGTTCACGCGCATAAGAGAGTGATGCCTGGAAGCCGGCTTCAGCATG
>CAZOXM010000006.1:0-40932 GCA_964583825.1 uncultured Granulosicoccaceae bacterium | reverse complement strand
TCTGCAAACGTTCACGCGCATAAGAGAGTGATGCCTGGAAGCCGGCTTCAGCATGGGCCAGTCCCTGCAAAGCGGTACCCAGTCGTGCCACATTCATGAATGTGAACATACAATTGAGGCCGCGGTTAGGGGGTCCGATCAGCCAGCCGGTAGCGCCTTCAAAATTCAACACACAGGTTGCGTTTCCGTGGATACCCATCTTGTGCTCGATAGAGCCGCAATGCACGTTGTTGCGGATGCCTGCATCTCCGGCGCTGTCCGGTAACTTCTTCGGCACTATGAACAGTGAAATGCCCCGGGTGCCCTGCGGGGCGTCGGGCAACCTTGCCAGCACAATGTGGACAATGTTTTCGGTCAGATCATGCTCACCCGCTGAGATAAAAATCTTGGTGCCGTGAATCGCGTAACTGCCGTCGTCATTGGCTTCTGCCCGTGTTCGAAGCAAACCCAGATCAGTGCCGCAGTGCGGCTCGGTCAGACACATGGTGCCGGTCCATTCGCCGGTGGTCAGACGGCCCAGATAAGTTGCTTTCTGCGCATCGCTGCCGTGGGCTGTGATCGTGGCATGCGCACCGTGGCTGAGACCCGGGTACATTGCCCACGCCCAGTTCGCCGTGCCGGTCATCTCGTTCAGGATGGTGGACATTGACGGCGGAAGCCCCTGGCCGCCATAGGCCGGGTCGGCGGAAAGGCCGGCCCAGCCCGCATCGACGAATTTCTGGTAGGCGTCTTTGAAACCTTCCGGAGTAGTAACCACGCCATCGTCCCACTGGCAGCCCGCCTGGTCCCCGGTTTGGTTTAGTGGAGCCAGTTCCTGCTCAACAAATTTGGCCGCTTCATCGAGGATAGCGTCCAGCAGATCATCGCCCAGTTCCTCGAAGCCACCGATCCTGCTGATCGTGGTTGTGTAATCAAATACTTCCTGTAGCGAAAAGCGCATGTCACGAATCGGGATTTTCAGGTTTGACATCAACAGATTCCTCGGGAGAAACGCGGACCAGCCACGTTGAATCGTAAGAGAGCATGCAGTGCAAGTCTGCCACCAATCCAGCGGCGATGTGGTCGGGTTCCGGCCACTGCCATGCTGTCCCGGTGCGATATCTGTCCGCCCGGGATGGTCTGGAAAGGGAAATTGCTGTAAAATTTTAACAATATAGCGACCTGCGCGGATTATCATATGCGGTATACGATGCGCGCACGAGGAGAGCCTCGTCCGGCAGTGCCTGCTTCAGGGCGGTAAATTGTAATGTTGGCATCTGCCAACTATTGCGTAATGGCAAATGATTGTTTGGACAATGAACCATTTCTCATCTCACGGTCGTAGGCCTTTGTAGAGTCGAGGTTAGCGGCAGCAGATTTCCAATTGATGTTTCATTTACTGTACACACGGCACAGAAAGCGAAACATTATGGTGACATACTGAAGCCATCAATAGACGTAAGACGCGCAGTCGTTGTCTACCACCAGTTCCAGTATTATTCGTGTTTAAAGGATCCCCCATGCAGAAAACACTACTAGCAAGTTTGATTGTTGTCGCACTCAGTGCGTGCAACAGTGAATCAGATCTAACCGCGACGCCCGGCGGAGCGACCGGACAACAGGCCGATGATCAGACCACTGTTGTCGTGCCCGGCACCGAAGGGTCAGACGCCTCTGGCGCCGACAGTGGAAACTCCGGTGCAGGCACTGGCGACGACAAAGGAGATGAAAAAACCGACACGGATTTTTCCGGTGACAACATGGTCGAGGACGATAAGGGCATTGACGACGATGCCGGCAGCGCAACTTCTGATGGCGGCCAGATCAGTGACGATGCAGGCAGCTCTTCTTCAGACGGGGGGCAGATCAGTGATGATGCTGGCAGTTCCTCTTCAGACGGCGGGCAGGGCGATGACGGTGGTGACACCCCGGATGATAGCGACAATACAAATACAACCACCTCGAACGGCGGTTCATTCCAGTCGGACTCGGTCGGTGGAGACATAATCTACCAGTCGACACTGAGCTCAGGTAACTCTGAGACCATTTGCACCACACTGTCTGAGCAGAACAACTTCTCCAACATTTACGTGGGCGATTTCATCCTGCACAACAACGCGTGGCGCCCCTGGAGAGCATTCGAAGGGTACGAATGGGAGCAGTGCATCTATACTGGTACCAATGGCGCGCTGGCTGGCTGGAACTACGACTGGGGGCCGGGGCGCACTGGCATTAACGGCAACCCCAACGCGTCTGGCGACTTTTATGTGCGCTCCTACCCCGAGCTTATCTATGGCGTAAAAGATGAGTTCCGCACGAGCGCACCACCGTCGCAGACTGGTTTTCCTGTCCGTTTTGGCGACATGCCGAATATCTCTATCGATTATTCGTACGACGGACCGCAGTACGGCGAGGAGCGAGTGGTGAATGCGTCAAACAACCCGCGTTTCCCCAATGGCACCCTTATTTCCGGTGAGCGCAACGTGGCGATTGAGTCGTTCTTCTACAATGCGGATGAAAACGGGCAGTGCTCTGAAGATATCGTGACAAGAACGGGTGGTTCGAACCACACGTACGAAGTGATGGTATGGCTGGATGCGGGCGCTGAGCGGCTGCCCGCTGGCCCTGGAAATTTCGTGACTAATCTGGATATCCGCGGTGATGCCTACAAGGTGTACACGAAGGCTTCTGATCCTCGATATGTGGCGTTCGTGGCGCAAAATCCGACCAACAGCGGCACCATTTACTGGAACGACTTTACCGACTGGGCCAAGACCTATGCATACCGTGTCAAGGAGAAGTTCGGTGCACAGAGCAATTCCGAGCCAATGGATGATGATTGGTGTATCGCGAATATCATAGTCGGTACCGAGATTTTCTGGGGTGCGGGTAACCTCGATATCTATGACTGGACCATTACCCAGCGACGCTAGCCGTTTCTTCCGGTTTCATACACTATGACCGTGAGCAGTATGTGAAGTAGCAGTACTCCAACAAACAGCCGGCATCGCCGGCTGTTTGTCTTTGTGGCCCCCATAGATTGACGATTCCTGATAATTTTGCGAACCTGCGGTGATGGGGAGCGCGAATACCCCGTGAGGCGGCAGCTCAAGTTTCGCATCCAACGTTACTCATCAGCGGCATTGCCGCTCTGCACGGTAAACAGGATGCAACCTCATGAACACACAAATCACTGTCACCCAGCTCCAGCGCCTGGTTGGTACACCGTCTGCGCCCGTCATTATCGACGTCTGCCTCGACGCAGACTTCAACGAATTTCCATATGTCATCCCGACTGCGATCCGCTGTGCGCATGATCTCATTCACGAGCTTGTCGCCGATCTTGTTGATTGCCATGTCGTCGTGGTTTGCCAGAAAGGCATGAAGTTGAGTGAGGGAGCAGCGGCGATACTTCGTGCCGGCGGTGTGGCCGCAGAACACCTGAAAGGCGGGATGCAGGCGTGGCAGCAGGAGTCGGCGGTACGGGTACGCCACGAGTCTATTCCACCAACGTCTGCGGGTAACGCGACCCTTTGGGTGACCCGCTCCCGCCCGAAAATAGACCGCATTGCCTGTCCGTGGTTAATCAGACGCTTTGTCGACAAGCATGCGCGCTTTTTGTTTGTATCCGGGTCCCAGGTGAAAGCCGTGGCAGCACGCTTTGCAGCAACCCCCTTTGATGTCGACGATGTAGTGCTCGGACATCGCGGGCAGCAGTGTACCTTTGATGCCATGCTCACCCACTTTGATCTGCACAGTGAGCCACTGTCCAGAATTGCCAATGCAGTTCGTGCGGCTGATACAAACCGCCACGAACTCGACGAAATCGCGGCCGGTCTGCACGCGGTGTCGCTAGGCCTGTCGCGTATGTATCGAGATGACCTCGAACAGCTCGACGCCGGGTTGCTGATTTACGATGCCCTGTATCTATGGGCACGGGATGCGACGGATGAATCACACAACAGCACGGACTACAAAGCGCCGGGTCGGCGTGAACCATGAGTCAAAACAAGGAGAGGTCACCACGTCTGGCCGAGGCTACCCTGGTATGGCTTAAAATCGGGTTGTTGTCGTTTGGCGGGCCGGCTGCTCAAATCGCGCTGATGCATCGAGAGCTGGTGCAACAGCGTTCATGGTTGAGTGAAAAACGATTTCTCAGTGGTCTGAGCTTTTGCATGTTGCTCCCCGGTCCGGAGGCAATGCAGCTCGCAACTTATAGCGGCTGGCGCCTGTTCGGTATCCGTGGTGGATTAGTGGCGGGCGCCTTGTTTGTTATTCCCGGTGCGTTGTTGATTCTGGCGCTTGCCTTTATCTACATGCGTTTCGGTGATGTGCCGTGGCTGAATGCACTGTTTGTCGGCATCAAGGCAGCTGTACTTGTCATTGTGGTAGAAGCACTCATCCGCTTATATCGCCGTACTTCCGTATCAAGAGAGTCACTGCTTATTACGGTGGCCGCGTTTGTCGGTATTTTCTTTCTGCAGCTATCGTTTCCCCTTATTTTACTGTGCTTTGCCTGCTACGGTTATTTCCGTACCGCACAGTCGCAAGGCACCGCACTGACCCTCAGTGCCGATGAATTGAAAGGGTCAGTGATCACTTTACTGGCAGGGCTGCTTTGCTGGTGGCTGCCGGTGGTGCTGCTATGGATGGCCGGTCACGAACTGCTCACCAGTCTGGCCCTGTTCTTTTCCAGACTGGCCGTGGTGACTTTTGGTGGCGCGTATGCGGTACTTGCCTACATGGCTCAGGACGTCGTCCTGCAACATCAATGGCTGAGCAGCGGAGAAATGATGGATGCGCTGGGTCTGGCGGAAACCACGCCGGGGCCCCTGATACTGGTGACCGAATTTGTTGCGTTCGTCGCCGCCTACCATCAGGGAGGGGCAGAGCTTGCAGTGGCGGCGGCCGCCATTGTGCTCTGGGTTACTTTCGTGCCCTGCTTTATCTGGATTTTCCTGGGTGCGCCTTTTATCGAATGGGTGTCTGCCCACCCCAGACTAAAAGGGGCGCTGGATGCGATCACAGCCGCCGTGCTTGGCGTGATGATTAATTTGTCACTGTGGTTTGCACTACATGTCCTTTTTAGAGAAGTAGACCCTGTCCGCGTTGGCATCGTGACCCTGTGGACACCGGAGCCCGGGAGCTTTAATGTGATCGTCGCCGCATTGACGCTGCTCGCCGCATTTTTGCTTTTGGTGCGTCACTGGCATGTTGTCTCAGTCCTTGCGGTGCTCGGTGCCGCCGGGTTACTGAGCAGCACGTTTATCTGATAATCCTAACCCGGCGTGCCATTAAACCCGTTCGGCTTATCGTTTGATCGGTCGAGTGTGCTCGCTGCGGATCGAATACTTCGCCGCAAGACAACATTGATTCGCAATTTGCCATATGGCAGCTAACCGCTGCCTCACAATAGCCGCGAGAAAGGAGAGCGCGAATGCCACTTGCAATGAATCGTGAAGTATTTATTACCTGTGCGGTGACCGGATCGGGTTCGACACAGGACCGCTCTGCGCATGTACCGCGCTCACCTGAGCAAATTGCAAATTCTGCAATAGAAGCCGCCCGCGCCGGCGCGGCAGTGGTTCACTGCCATGTTCGAGAGCCGGATACCGGTGTGCCCTCGCGCGACATTGCCTATTATCGCGAAGTCACTGATCGAATACGGTCGTCCGAGGTGGATGTTGTATTAAACCTGACTGCCGGTATGGGGGGGGATCTGGTGTTCGGGTCCACTGAAGCACCGCTGCCGGTTAGCGAACAGGGCACCGATATGGCCGGTGCGGCGGAACGTGTGGAACATATAAGACAATGTCTGCCCGAGATATGCACCCTGGACTGCGGCACCATGAATTTTGCCGAAGCGGACTACGTAATGACGAATACACCGGGTATGTTGCGCGCGATGGGCAGCATGATGACCGGCTTTCGGGTAAAGCCTGAAATTGAAGCCTTCGATACGGGGCATCTGTGGTTTGCCAGACAACTGGTAGAAGAGGGCGTACTGGCAGATGACGCACTGGTACAGCTTTGCATGGGTGTGCCCTGGGGTGCACCGGATGACCTGAACACCTTTATGGCCATGGTAAACAATGTGCCGTCGAACTGGGTCTGGTCGGCATTTTCGCTCGGCAGAAACCAGATGCCGTATGTCGCCGCAGCGGTACTGGCCGGTGGCAACGTGCGCGTCGGTCTGGAAGATAACCTGATGCTTGGCAAAGGTAACCTGGCTACCAACGCACAGCTGGTAGGCAATGCTGTTTCCATCATTGAACACATGGGGAGCAGCGTTATCGGCCCGCAGGCGGTGCGCGAGCGACTCAACCTGACAAAGCGCGCACCGCAGTCATGACCGGCACAGCTGCGATTATCGGTGGCGGCGTTATCGGTGGCGGGTGGGCCGCGCGGTTCCTGTTAAACGGCTGGAACGTTGTTGTATGTGATCCCGATCCGCAGGCAGAGCGCAAAATCGGTGAAGTGCTGGACAACGCGCGTCGTTCACTACCGGCACTGACTGATCACCGCGTGTTGAATGAAGGACGATTGCTGTTTACCGATGCCATTGCGGACGCCGTGACAGAGGCGGACTGGATACAGGAAAGTGTGCCTGAACGCCTTGACATCAAACACAGTGTCTTCAGGGACATTCAGCGCCATTGTCGCAAAGAGGCGCTGCTTGCCTCGTCGACATCGGGTTTTAAACCCTCTGAACTGCAGCGTGATGCATTGCATCCGCAACAAATTCTGGTAGCCCATCCGTTTAACCCGGTTTACCTGCTGCCGCTGATTGAATTGGTTGGTGATACCGATACCACTGAACGCGCCAGTGGAATACTGAAATCACTGGGCATGGCACCGCTGGTCGTTCGCCGCGAAATCGACGCACATATTGCCGATCGTTTTCTGGAAGCGGTCTGGCGCGAGGGCTTGTGGTTGATTAAGGATGGTATTGCCACCACCAGCGAGATAGACGATGCGATCCGCTACGGTTTCGGTTTGCGCTGGGCACAGATGGGGTTGTTTGAAACGTATCGGATCGCCGGTGGTGAGGCCGGTATGAAGCATTTTATCGAACAGTTCGGCCCGTGCCTGTCGTGGCCCTGGACGAAACTTATGGATGTGCCTGAATTGACCGAAGAGCTGATTGATCAGATTGCCAGCCAGTCGGACGATCAGTCAGGACAGTACACTATAAGAGAGCTGGAGCGTATTCGAGATGACAACCTGGTCGCCATCATGCGCGCGCTGAAACAGCGCAATCAGGGAGCCGGTGCGATACTGAAGTCGGATGATGAGGCAAAAAAGCCACCATTGCCTTGTGCTATCGACCAGCCGCTGATGACCAATGCACGAGTGGTACCTGTCGACTGGACTGATGAACGCGGAACCATGAAAGAAAGCCACTACGGACAGGTGATCAGTGACGCGAGTGCAACGGTGCTGGCCATGGTTGGTGTTAATGCGCACTATGTCGACACCGGTTATACATTTATCACGCTGGAAAATAACTTCTCCTATTTGCTGGCTGCGCAGGCTGCCGATGCACTCACGGTACGCACTCAGGTGTTAGGTGCTGCGGATGAGTCGTTGCGTTTGTACCACGAGGTACAGCGTGGTGAGGATTTGCTTTGCACCTGCAATCAGTTACTCGCTCACGGGTCGGTAGAGACACGTCAGCTTTGTCAACCTCCTGCGCCAATGCTACAAAAAATCAAGGACCTTGCCCGTGCGCAACAGACATTGCCGCGGCCGTCGAGTCTGTCCGAGTCACACTGGCAGGAGGCCCGCGCTTAATGCGGCACTTACTAAAGATATATCCGCAGGGGGCCCAATGCAGTTTAGTCTGACTGAAGAACAACAGCTGATCGTAGAAACCACACGATCCTTTGTTGAAAACGAGCTCTATCCGCATGAAGCCGACATAGAAAAAACCGGTCAGCTCGATCTGGATGTGATCAAAGAGATTCAGTCCAAAGCGATTGAAGCGGGTCTCTATGCGGCCAACATACCGGAGGCATTTGGCGGCGCCGGGCTGGATACCCTGACCTGGCTTTTGTATGAAAAAGAACTGGGTAAGGCGAACTATGCATTGCACTGGACGGGGGTTGCGCGGCCGTCCAATATTCTCTGCGCCGGCACTGAGGCGCAGAGAGAAAAATATCTCGACCCCTGTGTGCGGGGAGAGAAGTGGGATTGTATGGCAATGACCGAGCCCGGTGCCGGCTCTGATTTGCGTGGTATGAAGGCCAGTGCACGTCCGGACAGTGATGACTGGATTATCAATGGCACCAAACATTTTATATCGCACGCTGATATCGCGGACTTCACTATTGTCTATGTGGCAACAGGCGAAGAAGAGACTCCGCGAGGTAAAAAGAAACTGATCACGTCTTTCTTTGTCGATAAAGGGACCCCCGGTTTTAATGTACGTGAGGGCTATAACAACGTGTCACATCGCGGGTATACCAATTCGATACTCGAGTTTGACAACTGTCGCGTCCCTGCGGAAAACATGCTCGGTGAATTGCATCAGGGCTTTGAAGTGGCGAACGAATGGCTGGGTGCCACGCGGCTGCAGGTCGCCGCTACCTGTCTGGGGCGGTCCGAACGCGCTTTTAACCTTGCACTGCAGTATGCAGCAGAGCGCGAACAGTTCGGACAAAAGATCGGTAAGTTTCAGGGGGTATCGTTCAAACTGGCCGATATGGCAATGGAAATGAAAGCGGCAGAGCTACTTACCCTGCAGGGTGGCTGGAAGGTGGATCAGGGCACGTGTACCGAAGCGGATATGGCCATGGCCAAGCTCAAGGCCACCGAAGTGCTCGCCATGGTCGCAGATGAGGCCATTCAGATTTATGGTGGCATGGGCGTGATGGATGAACTGCCGCTGGAGCGGATCTGGCGTGACGCGCGCATAGAACGAATCTGGGAAGGTACATCAGAGATACAACGCCATATCATCAGCCGTGCATTACTGCGGCCGCTGGGTGCCTGATGACTGACCTGTCGCGACTGTTGCAACCGCGCTCGGTGGCCTACATCGGCGGGTCACAAATTGCGGGGCCGATCCGTGCGGCGAAGCGCGCCGGTTTCGAGGGCGGGCTGTTCGCTGTCAATCCGACGCGTGCGTCGATTGAAGGGGTGCCGTGCAGTCCGGATGTTGCCTCATTGCCGGAAGTACCGGACGCCGCCGTCGTCGGGGTATCGGCAGAGCGTTCAGTCACGGTCGTCGAGGCGCTGGCGGCAATAGGGTGCGGTGGTGCGGTGGTGATGTCGTCCGGCTTTGCAGAACTGAACAATGACGAGGGTAGAGCCCGGCAGCAGCGGCTTGTGCAGGCTGCGGGTGAGATGCCGCTACTCGGTCCCAACTGCATGGGCATGATGAATCAGTTCACCGGTGCATTTGTCTGGGGCGATGATAATCACTGTGCACGACAGCAGGGACCTGCGGCGGCGATCATCTCGCAATCCGGTGCGCTGCTGATTGGCATGACCGGTGTCGAAACCGCCTTCCCGCTGGGTTATGCGATTTCCATCGGCAATCAGGCGGTGACGTCGATGGCAGATCTGATCGATGCGGTGCTCGACGACGAACGCATCAAAGCGATCGGGCTTTACATTGAGGGGATCAATGAGGGTGAAAAACTCGGGCGCGCCTGCCTTCGTGCTCTGCAAAAACGTGTGCCGGTGGTGGCACTCAAGGGAGGCGATCAGGCCGCCGGCGCGTCGGTGGCACAAAGCCACACGGCAGCGATGGTTGTCGAACGGGATTTATGGAACGCTTTTAGGCACCGCCATGGATTAGTCGAAGTGACTTCTCCAAAGGCGCTGGTAGAGACGTTAAAGCTGCTGAGTATTGCAGGTGTTGCCGCGGGCAATCGATTGTCAGTGGTGTCTTACTCCGGTGGCATTAACAGTCTGACCGCCACCCGTTGTGCCGAGGCAGGCATTACTTTACCGATGCCACTGGCTGACAATCATCAATGGTTAAAGATGCACTTGCCGGAGTCTGTGGCAATTGCCAATCCTTTGGACCTGAATATTCCGTATGCGGCACCTGAAGGAAACATTTCGATGCAGGACACCCGTGGTGTGGCGCAATCGATTATCCGTTTTGCACAGGGAGTGTCAGATCAGATTTTATTTTTAATTGATGTACCAAGGCCGGGTGCCGGTGTGCTGGATGAAGTCTGGTGTGATTCTCTGCATGCACTGGTTGAGGTCAGGGACACACTCGGGGTGCCGGTGAGCGTCGCCGCCATCCTGCCCGGTGGACTGCCACAGTCGTTTTGCACCCTGATGCAGCAACAGGGCATCGCCTGCCTGCAGGGTTATAACGAAGTAATGGATGCGATGCTGGTATCTCAGCAATATCTGGCGCACACGCAGCGAATATCCGAGCCGCCGCGTGCGTTGCTGTCGATCGACCCGATTGGGCCGACCTGTCTCCTGGATGAGGCGCAGTCAAAGAAGGAATTGACTGAGTACGGACTGGAGACAACGGTATTTGTAGCAACGACACCTGCTGATGCGCTGGAGGCGGCAAAGCGCATTGGGTACCCGGTCGCGCTAAAAATTCTGAGCACTGAAATCGCACACAAGGCTCAGGTTGGCGGGGTGCAACTGAATCTGCGGAACGATGTGGAACTGGCACAGGCACTGACTGAACTGACAACGTCCGTGACAGCCGCTGGTCATTCGGTGGAACAACTGCTGGTCGAGCGAATGCTGCAGGACTGCGATGAGGAAGTCATTATCGGCGTTAAACGTCACGCAGCGCTCGGGCTGGCTTTGATGATTGGTCGTGGCGGCAGCGCCGCGGAGTATCAAGCCGAGTTTGAAACGCTACTGTTACCGTGCACCGACGAAGAAATCTATTCGGTGCTGGTGAAATTAAATCTACACAACCATGGGGCATCCGCAGCGCTGCAAGGTGCGTGCAGGGCCGTGGCGCGCTATGCGCAGGCGAATCTGGCTGTGCTCTCTTCACTGGATGTTAACCCGGTGATGCTGACTCGAGAAGGCCGCGCGATCGCGGCAGATGCGCTCATTGTCAGACAACAATAGCCGATGTCATGCGGTTAGTGTCGCGCTGACCGAACCGTACACGCCGAGGTCCACCCGCAACTGATCTCCGACAGTCACCGGTACCGGCCTGCCGGTGACGCCGGTCGTGATAAATTGTCCGGCGTGCAGGCCCACTTGCAGAGCGCTCAGTGTATTGGCAATCCAGACCATCGCGTCGAGCGGTCCCTGCAATACGTCGCTGCCTTGTCCCTGTGTGGCCACTTCATCATTGATATACAAGGTGGTGTGATGGTCCACCAGTGCAGAAGGATCAAACGGTGCAGTGGCTGCAGGTCCCAGAACAAAATTGGCGGCGCACGCGTTGTCCGCTATCAGTGCAGCCGTACCAGGCAGAGTAAAATCCTTAAAGCGGGAGTCCGGTAGCTCGAGTCCGGGGTGTAGTTGGTCGATGCAGGCTGCCACTTCTTCCGGGGTATAGGGGGTGGTGCGCGGCGGCAAATCCGCGCCAAGCGTAAACACAAACTCGGCCTCTGCCACCGCCATTCTGTTGCGGGAGAACGGGATGGCGGCACCATCGTCATGGCAGATCGATGGGAACAGACGTCCTGCCATTGGTCGATCCACATTAATGTGCTGTCGTCCGGCAATCGCCGTGGCGGCGATTTTCCAGCCCTCAACCGGCTCTTTACGCAGTTCGGCCAGTGCCGCCTGCATCGCGTACCCTTGCTCCACTGTATCGGGCCACAGATCGCCTTTCACGTAGTCGACAACGGTGCCTTCGCGCCAGCATGATTTTATAACTTCGGCAGCGCGTGCGGTATCGGGCATGGCATACTCTCAGAGTGATGTGATGATTGAACCGGACTGTAAGCTTACCAACAGCGGGCAACGTATTGAACGTTAAACGACTCACGCCAACACCAATTGTTTCGGTATCAACGCATCCTGCGGCCGGCGATAACATCAACGGTCCATCGCTGATCCGCGTGCCGCCGTGGGTGAAGCATCCACTGGGCCGATACTACCTGTATTTTGCACACCACAATGGTCGATCCATCAGACTGGCTTTTGCCGACGCACTGACCGGCCCGTGGACCGTGCTGGCAGAGGAGGTAATGTCATTGACCGACAGTGGATTTCAGGGTCATATCGCATCGCCTGACGTTCACGCAGACAAAACGAACCAGCGTTTACTGATGTACTTTCATGGCTGCGACAGCGAAACAGATGATGTGTCACCGCAATTTACCCGCCTTGCCGCGTCGAGTGACGGCGTTGGATTTTCCGCGATAAGCGGTAACCTGGGGGCTGCTTACTGGCGTGTATTTCAGTGGCAGCAGTATCTCTATACGCTGGAAATGCCGGGGGTGTTGAAGCGTGCGCACAGTCCCCGTGGTCCTTTTGAAACCGGTCCGCAGCTATTTGATGAGCGGATGCGGCACAGCGCTGTTGTGGTGAATCAGGATACGCTGGATGTCTACTTCAGCAGAGTCGGAGACAATCCTGAGTCTATACTGCATACCCGTATCGAGCTCCGTGATGACTGGCATCGCTGGCGTACAGGCCGCGAAACCGTGGTGGCCAGTCCGCAGGGTGCTGCCGAAGGGGCGTCGTTGCCGGCGATTGCCTCGACCAGAGGTATAGCAGAAACAGCAGTCCGTCAATTGAGAGATCCCGCAATTTTTGAGGAAGAGGGTGTCAGGTACCTGTTGTTCAGCGTTGCCGGTGAACAGGGTATCTCGATTGCGGCCCTCGGTAAGTGCTGTCGCCCCATGGATGACGAGGGCTAGCCTGCATCATTCACGAGGCGACGACCGGGAATAAGCGAAAGCGCAGGTGTATAGATTCAAACCCGCTTAGAAGTGCGTCTGCCAAATTGGCGCAGTGTCTATTCGCCACCAGAGGAAAATCTCGCGTCACATCTCAGCCGATCCTCCTCGACGCGTGGCGGTCCACTAGCAGGTTCGCCTCTGCGGGCGATGCGTTGTCGCGCAGCAAAGAGAACATTCCCTGCAGGAGGCTTTTATTTTGAAAGACTAAAACATTGTATTTCAACGCCAATCATATGAGTACAGATTGCTGTGGCACCGGCCAATGCTTCAGCGCTGCTACAGAGCCCAGCTCCGTCCTCAGGCGGTTGTGAAACTGCAGTGCCATTTCCGGGCAGTGTTGGTTGTTCGGGCAGTGGATCATCATGTAAACGTCACAACCTCCGGTGAGCGCTTTGACCGTTCTGCCGATCCACTGTTCAATGTACGGGGAATTACTGATGCGGTCGGGATGCAGCAACAGCCGCACAAACATAAGCTTGTTAAATACTTGGTTCCAGACTGGCACGTCCGGTTTCTCATGCAGTGCGGATAACACTTCCGGATGATTGCGGTTTCCATTAAAAATTGCACGACTGTCCATAACAGCGAGACCGGCGCCATATTTATACAGCAGCGGGGACAGCTTTTTATGTTGAGTAAACCAAGCCGGATGACGCACTTCGAGGACGCTGCGTAAATGGTCAGGCAATTGCGCAAATACATGTTCGATGTGTGAAAGCTGCGCAGGGCCGACGTTACCCGGAAACTGTACTAATAATGGTCCGAGGTTGTTTTGCAACGGTTCTATTTGTCGACAGAACTCGGTGATAACATGTCGATCGATGTGTCGGTGATGTGTGGCTGCGGCGGGCAGTTTAAAGCAGAAGTGAAAATCGCGATCCACCACTGCATCACGCCATGCGAGCACGGTGTGTTGATCCGGGGTTGAATAAAACGTTGTATTGCCTTCAACCGCATTAAAAACACTGGCATAGCTCGCGAGCGTACCGGGTTGTGCATCGAAGTACTTCCCGCTCCAGCCTGGGAAAGCCCAGGCGGGAAGTCCCAGTCGGTATTTGCCTGCCTCAGTTGCGGTGCGCGCGTTCAGGTGAGGACCTTCTTGCTTGCTCTACGTCCGGTGGCAATACTGCGGGTGCCTTATTCGGGATCACTCACCCGTGATACATTGAAACCCAGTGTGTATTCGGACCTCGGTCCGACCTGGTTTAGCCACAGTGTGTAAGTGCCGGTGGGTAGCGGCGAGGTAAAGCCGATGGCCCCGCCAGCCTGCCCCATAGTGAGCAATATATCCTGATTCAGTTGCGCAGTGCCGAAATGTTGAAACCCGTCGAGCTCATCGATTCTGCCGTCCGCCGTACCCGGCGTGACAGTGAATGTTGAACCGCGCTGAATGGCGATGAACGCCACATCGTCTCCGCCGCTTGCGGAAAACGCATTCACGGTGATAGACGTGAGCGCATCGCAGTTGCCGACGGTGAAACTGGCGTAATCGAGGTCGCCGGTGGCGGTGCCCGCGATCAGTTCATTGGTGCCGGCGCCCAGCGTCCATCGGGTCGGCATGGCGGGATCGTCGGAAAAATCACCGCTGAATCCTTCTTCCAGCGTGTTGGCGCTTGCTGTGCTGCAGACGGTCGTGTCGGGCGCACCGCTGCCGCTGTCGCTGCCACACCCCGCCAGCATAGCAATTGATACCAGATAAATCGGTGTAGCGCGTCCGGGATAGAAAATCATGGAGTGAAACTCGTCGTTACAGGCGTTGGAAAGTAGCACGGGTACCGGGCTGACTTCCTCTGCAAACAGGTTCTTTTCAGCATACATCTTTTACAGTGCACGCATGGAGGTCACTAAGCTATCATGATTGACGCCGTCGGTACCATGGCTACCCGAACAATTGAAAGACGATTTTTACGGTAATTAATGCAAAAAGTTAACATCGCAGTAGTCGGCGCGGGCCTGATCGGCAGAAAACACATTGAGCTGGTTGATGCCTCGGCTGAATGCTGCCTGTGCGCGCTTGCCGATCCATCGGAAAATGCGTCTTCGCTGGCCGAACGGTACAACACACGCTGGTTCCGCAGTTTCGAAGAAGTACTGGAGATGGAGTCGGTTGATGCGGTGATACTGGCGACACCGAACCCGCTGCACTTTGCTCAGTCGATGGCGTGTATCGAGCGAGGGGTTGCTGTACTCGTCGAGAAACCGGTGACGCAGTCTATTCAGGAAGCTCAGGACCTGCTTGCACGCTGCGAGGAACTGAACGCACGCGTGCTGGTCGGACATCACCGGATGCACAGCAGCATTATGCAAAGTGCAAAGGAAGTCATTGACGCGGGTACACTGGGTGATCTGGTCGCAGTACAGGGAGCAGCGCTGTTTTATAAACCCGACGATTACTTTCGCGCAGGCCCGTGGCGCACGCGGTCCGGTGGTGGTCCCATACTGATCAACCTGATTCACGAAGTGGGCAATCTGCGTTACCTGTGCGGGGAAATAACCCGGGTGCAGGCCATGCCATCGAATGCACGACGCGGGTTTGAGGTGGAAGATACCGTTGGAATCCTGATCGCGTTTGAAAACGGCGCGGTTGGCACTTTTATCCTGTCGGACGCGGCGGGTAGCTGTAAGAGTTGGGAGCAGACCGCGCGCGAAAATACCGATTACCATTACGATGCCGACGAGCACTGCTACCACATCGCCGGTACTGCCGGCAGCCTGTCGATACCGACGATGGAGTTGAGAACTTTTGCCGGAGAGGCTTCGTGGTGGGCGCCAATGCGCACGGAAAAAATGCCACGGCGGGTCGATGATCCGCTGGTTCGACAACTCTCGCATTTCTGCGGGGTGGTCAGGGGGGAAGCGGCTCCCCTGGTGAGTGTTTACGATGGACTGCAAAATCTTAAAATTACCGAAGAGATTGCCAGGGCAAGTCAGATTTGCAGCTGACATAGCATTCCAAATCAATATTTCGCGCTGTGTGAGGTTGTTCTCTTGCCAATAGTGTGTCTACTATGCCGAGTCTAGAATTTCTTTCAGTTTGTGCTCGAGGTGTGTGGTGAAATTTTGCGGTGTTTGTAGCGTTCTAGCAGCAGTTCCTTTGATGGTTGTAGCGGGTTGTGGTGGTGGGGTTGATGAAACAACTTCAGACAGTTCTCCGCCTGTATCCCTGCAATCTCCGGTTGAATTCGGCGAGCCTATTCCCGAAAGTGAACGCCGCGTTATTTCGACGACTGAAGCCCGGCCTTTTATTCCAAATGCTCCGTACGCATCGGTGCTTGCCGCCTGCGCGGCGGCGGAATATACAGATCCCTGTACATTGAGTACGCTGCCGTATATCGGGCAGGAAAACCCTGTGCCCACCGTTGGCGACATTATGGAGCGCGTGCTGGTGACGCACGACTGGATGGGCGTGCGGTTGGAGCAAATGCTCAAGCGGCTGCCTGCGGATCTGTTGCCGATGTTTGCACCGATCACCGTAGTGGTGATTGGCAGTGAAGTCAGACCTTCGAGCTTCAGTGTTGCTCAGGGGCGTGTGCGCCTCGACCCGCGAACCCTGTGGTTAAGCGTCGACGAGAAACGCACGGTGGCAACCAATGATGATCCGCGAACCAGCTATGGTTCTGATCTGCAATTCGTCAGCCTGTATCGATTTACGAGCGGAAATGACTATGCGTGGGATTTCTGGTCACTCACGGATAACAGGGAGCGAACCTCGGATGATATCGAACTGCCACTCGCCTCATTGCTCTATCATGAACTTGCTCACGCCAACGATTACATACAGCCCGATAAACTGGCTTCGTTGAGCATGGATCTGACTCCGTGGGGTGCGTTTGAATTACTGGATGAAACCCGTGTATCGAGGCAGTTGTACGAACGGGGAGACCTCACCGGTCCTTTTTCATACCTTTACGGACTTGCCGGAGTCCGTTTCTTTAATGACGAAGCCACCGACTTTCACAAGACGGTAACGGCGGATTTTGCCGGTGCCGACATGGGTAACGAAGGTAAATTGATCTTTTACTCCTACGCCACTTCACGAGAAGATGTCGCGATGCTGGTAGAAGGCGCAATGATGAAACACCACTATGACGTTGATGTACACGTGGGATTCGCTGACAAGCAGGCCGATGTGCGTTCCTGTGACCTCAAAGTCGCCTGGGGGGAGCGCAATCGGGTGGCGTCCGACCTGGTGGCTCCGCGGGCGCGTTATGTAGCAGACCGTATCCTGCCACACGTGAATCTGTCGGGTCTGTTCTCGGGTGGATCCGGCACGGCCTCCCCTCTGCGCGTAGGGGACACCTGGTGTGATAACCTGTCGAGCAGTGCCCCGGCCGCTTCACGAACTATCAGCAGCACGGATGAAAAGGATTCTGTATCCAGACCACATACGCATGCGCCGGATCCGCTTCTGCGTCACCTCGATCAGTAGCATTTGCCGCGCCCGGAACGCCTGCTATGGCACCGCTCCGCTGCGCCATTTTTCGAAGTAGTAGCGCGAATCCGGAAACGGAACGAAGCCGATCTGAAAGCTGAACCGTCGGCCCTCCAGCGCCTGCAGCGGCACTGAAAACTCAACGTCGGTGTAACCATCGTGGTCCGTGTACTTGCCCGGTCGGATGGCACTGACTGTATTGGCAACTTTGGTTTCGTTGGCCACCCGGATAAGGTAGCGCACTGGTCGCGGAGCGCCGTCTGCATGTTCTGCGCGTGCACTCACCACGAGCACTTCGTCCCGCACGTTGAGTGCAACATTTTTGTAGACCGGGAAAGCGCCACCGTGCCCGTCGTCGATAATCTCCTGCATGATTCCGCGCCATCGATGATTAACATCATCCAGGCTGCAGTTGAATTGATTGAGGTGATGCCGCCAGAAGGTCGCACCGGTGAGTGATCTTGGTGCGCCCCTTTTACCGACGGAACGCAGGAAATCCCCCAGTGATTGCTCACCGCACTGATCCACCATGGCGGCTACCCAAATGTCTCCAATCCCATACAGCAACTCAGGATCATAGACCGCTTCAAAGGCCGCGCGGTTTGCAAGGGCCGAGAAGGTAATATCGTTGCGCTCCCACGATACCGATGAAATAGCCCAGTTTGTGGTTTGTGTCGGTGGGTCCGGCACCAGAGCAAACGAGGTGTATTGCGCCATGCCTTCGATAAAAAAGCCAACGCTGTTGCCCGCAAAGCCCAGGAGACGGTTGGAGATTATTGTCTGCAGTACGTGTGCGGTTTCATGGCTTAGTACGCGTCGGTAAACCGGATTCACCGATTCACCTGCGGATAAAACCATGCGGATTTTATTGTAGCTGGCAACGCCCAGGGCATGGGTGCTCTGCGAGGTCATGTCTGCGTGCACATCGGGGGGATCGGAAAGACCGAGCAGTTCAGACAATCGCCGGTAGTCGGCATCTGCATACTGCGCCAGTTCCAGCATCCGGCCTTCATCCGAGCGTCGATAGGCAAAGCGGTATTTGTCTGTGCTGAGTTGCAGTATGTTATCCCGCTGGTTGTCATTCAATGCGGTCAGCATCATGCCGCCGAGTGTTGCGGTCAGTACCAGAAATGCAGCCACTGATGCCAGTGCCGGCAGGTATCTGGCAAACCGGTTGCTGCTTGTTGCAGCCGGTTTGGATTCCTTTCTGGACCACAGCACATAGCTGATGAATAACAGTAGAACGGCGAACGCGACTTGTGCAGTAATGACTGGCCAGTCAATCAGCAGTTGCGAGCCATCGTATTCGTTATTGAAAAATCTAAATATACTAAACGCCCCGGATGCCCCCGAAGCCTGTTCGAGCCAGATCAGCCCGATCAGGTAGCCGCAGTAGAGTATCAGTCCGACGGTTCGGAACCAGGAGATAAAAACGCCGTGCGAGACAACGACCAGTGCAAACAAAATGTCTCTGATCATCATCATCGCGTCGTTTGCCCAGTACTTGGTACCGGTAATTGACTGGGTGTTAAACGACAGGAAGGCGGCGTGCAGGGCGGTTTCCGCGATGACCAGCAGACTGATCAACAACCACGCTGCGATGACTTTGGAGAAAAATATTTGGGCATTGGTGAGCGGCAGGCTTCTGATGAAATCTATTGTGCCTTCATCAAACTCACGAGGAAAAAGACTATAGGCCGCCAGCATGTAGAGGATAATAGTGAATAACACGAGGTCGAAATCCGACCCCACATCACAATAGTCGGCGCACCAGTCGAGATAACTCAACTCGTCGATCCGCTTTGTTCCAAATTCTATACCGTAGAACATCGCGGCCAGCGCCACCCACAGCAGCACAAATGGCAGCAGCTGTTTTAACTGGCAGGTGATCAATCGAATCATTTGATATGCACCCTGCCTGTCCACAGCGGAATAGGACGGTTGAAGTAATCGCTTTCAAATTCAAGCACCACATAGGCGCGATCGCCCGATGCGTAGGGTGACTGTACCCGATGTGCGATTCCATCGGTTGGACAGTCGGATCGATCCCTGTCCCGATCATAAATCTCTGTTTCAATGTCGAACGCCGATGTGCGCTGATGTCGCAATACACAGTGTCCGGAAAAGGTTTCCCGGTAGTCTGCCCGTGCCGTGTAGCTTGCTTCCAGCCAGTAGACACCGCTTTTGTCCACGACACTCTGTACATTACCGTCGACTCTCGGTACAGCATCGACGAGGTCGCGTATCGCCGGCAGGGTTTCTTTTTCTGCAAGCCAGACAAGCCAGTCTTTAACAAAAGCATCAAAGGAAAGGCCGGTCACCTGTTCGAATCTTTCCGTGTCGGGGTTCAGAAATCGTTCGATAGATTCAATCGAGGATGAGCCAGGTCGATTGTTAATATAATGCACGGCAAGATCGATCACTGTCTGGCTGCCTTTGCTTTCGGCGAGGTACAGCAAGGCGGTGTACGCAAGTGCGCCGGCTGCCTCGAAACCGTATACGTCCATCAGTCGCTGCCAGGGCAATAACGGATGAAGACCCTCGCTGAAGCGTTGGGTGGCGATGATAGCCTTTGCAAAATGCTCGGGGTTATTCACACTGAGGCCAGCCTCTGCACCTCCCTCGGCCCACCACCTTGAGAGCCCGTCCAGCAGCCAGTGCATCGGCTCATAGTCCCACCGACCATTGGACATCATCAGCAGCATATGATGCAGCGCAATCGTGCTCATCATGGTGTGTTCGTAGTGGTTGTAATCGGAAAAATTGGCGGTGACCAGAACACCATCCGTGTATTCCGGATAAACGTCGAATCTTTCCAGGTCTGTGTTCAGTGCAACTTGCAGAGGCGGCAGCGGCGGCAGGCCGGTATCGTTTTGAAACAGCGTGAGCATGTCGCTTAGGTTATCGAGTGCTATTTGTGCCTGACGCTGGTAGGCATCGGAGAGATAGGCGATCTCAATGTCCGGTGACTGTGAGCGCAATACCGAGTTGCCACTGAAGTCCTGCAGAACAGAATCCTCGGTGCGCTGCAGGTTGGTATATAAGCCGATTACGCCGAACCCGAGTACGGTGATCGCGGCAATGTCTCTGCGACTGAGCGGTTTCCCCAGCTGTTCGGCAACTGAGCCTTCGTTGATCAGTGCCAGCGCGAAGGAAGCGGCGACAAAGATGATCGATAGTATCAGTGTGCCACCGATATCGCCCCAGGGGATGACTTCGCGTTCGAAGACAAACAGCTGTCGGTCCATCAATGCCATTGGTGCAAATCGCGTTTCGTCAAACGAAGGCAGATTAATGAGGTACAGCGCCGCCAGCCCCAGTACCAGATAAAGAACCAATCTGAGCTTGCCGGTAAAGCTGATAAAAAACGCGATACTCCAGTACAGGCAGATGACAGTCGCTGTTTTCAGCAGTAACAGGAGCAGATAGGACTGATCGACAAATTCGGTTGGCCCGGCCAGTGCGGCGGCAATAACTATGAGCACGGCTCCCAGTAGTACCAGATAAACGAGTCCGAGCAGATATTTAACCAGTAAAGGCACAAACGGTCGCAGCGGTAGGCTCTCGACGAACTTGCGTGTGCCACCGGTGTATTCTCTGACGATAAGACGGTTGCCCGTGATTAATACGATAAGTGGTATGACTGTGATCAGTGCAAACCGGACGACCTCAAAGCTGCTCAGCGTAAATTCACCTGCGCGCTGCTGTGCCAGTGACAGTAAAATCACGGCGATCAGACCACCGGCGAGGCACAGAAACGCCAGGCTGTGTTCCCGCAGATCTTTTAATAAAACAGTGAGCGCACCCAACGGGTTAATCCTTAGTGTTGCAGACAAGCGATGCTGCTATTGAGATCATGCGTCCGCATCTACCACAGCGGCTGAAGTAATCGGTCACGCAGGGGCGTCCGGGCTGGATTTTGCCACCACTGCGACGAAAACATCCTCAAGGGTCATCGGGTCCTGTCGCCAACCCGGTGCGAGTGCTGGAGCGGTGGGAGCGCCACGGGCGAATTCAAATACCATCTCAACCCTGCCTTTACGGCGACCGCGTTGTAACAGCCAGCATCCGTTGTGGATAAAGTCCCCGGGCAGATCACCTCGTGAGTAACTGTATTCGTCAATCGAGTACATAGCGATGTGATTGGACAGCGCGCTGAATCCCCCCTGGTAGACGGTTCGGCCCGCTTCAATAATTGCAATGCGATCGGCAATGGATTCGATGTCGTCGATCACATGGGTTGAGAAAAAGACCGTGGTATCCGATCGTCGGGCTTCATAGCTCACCAGATCCAGAAACTCGCGCCTGGCGACCGGGTCCATCCCGGCGGTGGGCTCATCCAGAATCAGGCACTCCGGGTTGGTCGCAACCGCGACGCACAATGCCAGCTTGGCTTTCATGCCGCCGGAGAAATTGCCGATTTTCCGTTTCGGTGGCAGTTCAAACACCTCCAGTAATTGCTCGAAGTGGCGTTGCTGCCAGCGCGGATAGAGTCCACGTACAAATTTTGCCAGCTGGTGTGGCGTCATCCACGGATAAAAATGTTGTTCCTGAGCCACATAGCCGATTCGCTGGCGAGTGCTCACCAGTTGCCGTGTTACTGAATGGCCGAACAGCTCGATGCGTCCGCTGGACAGGCTGGTAATGCCAAGCATCATGCGGATTGCAGTCGATTTCCCGGCTCCGTTTCTTCCGAGAAAACCGTAAACCTCCCCGCGCTCGACATGCAGGCTGAGCGACTCCAGCACCTGCAGTTTGCCGTAGGACTTGGCCACGTTGTCAAAACGAATCACTGGTACATCGGTGGCGGTGGTGTGTAATTTCGGAGAGTTAAAGTCAGTGTAGGTCTGGTTCATCGGGCGGGTGCCTGAAAAGTTCGTGCCTGTGACAGCAATTGATGAAGAATAATAGACTCGCACGCCAACAAATAGTGCAGGGTGGCAATATTACGAACGTTTGTAGATATTACGAAGGCTTGGAGATCCGGCCAAAATAAAGTGAGGAATACCCGCACAGTGCCGGCGGCGATCGCGGCCGTGAATACAGGTGGGCCGGCGTACAATAGTGACAGGCAAGACAAATCACTGCTAACGGGATATATTCAAAGCGTACCAGGTCGGAGCGAACAGGGATGACAATCGATCCGCTGATAGATACAGGTTCAGTTGTTTACACACACGCCGTGGTAGCGCTCGCAGCAGTGCTGATTGGTTTATTGCAGCTTTTGTTACCGAAGGGGACTCCGCGGCACATATACGTTGGCTGGGCCTGGGTCGTATTGATGGTCATGGTCGCCTGCACCAGCTTTGCCATTCACGAAATAAGAATGTTTGGGCCCTTCAGTGCCATTCACCTGTTGTCCCTGCTGGTGTTATACAGTCTCGCAGAGGGGATTCTCCGCGTTCGGCGCGGCGATGTTGATGGCCACCGTCGAACCATGCTTGCTCTGTATTTTTTCGGGATGCTGCTGACTGGTGCACTTACGCTCCTGCCCGGCAGAGTCATGCATGCTGTCGTATTTGGAGGCTAGTGGACCGAACGCTGAACAGGCGCGTATCGTTGTGTCGAAAACCTCCTTTGCCTGCGCGACGCACCAATTCGCAATTTGAATGGTCATATTTCGGTGACGCGCAGGACGTTTGCCGCACATGTTGCAAAAAGTCGAAACCAGCTGATCGGCAGGCGTGTTCGCTTATCCACCCCACATGAACCAATTGCTATCCACAGATCTCAAGCTTACGCACGGTGAACTGATGCATTGATTCCTGAGCTGTCGCACATGGGAACATGTGCATGGCAATTTCTGTGGGGTCTGGCAAACTAGCGGCACCGTTTCGGCCTGAACCTATTGAACATGTCACTCAACCAGCAACTGTTAGATCAAGTACGAGATCGCTTTGAACAAATCGATCACTGTCCACAGCAGGGCAAGCGTATATTTTTTGAAAACGCCGGCGGGGCGCTGACGTTGAAGGCAGTCACGGCAACCTCCGGGCGTTATGCCGCTATCCCGGATAATCAGGGGCGGGACAATCCGGCCAGTCATGAACTCGTGCGCGTGATTAACAAAGCCAAAGCCGACATGCGTGATTTCATGAATGCACCTGGCGGTCAGTTTTTCGCCGGAGAAAGTGGCACTGAGCTACTGTTCAGGCTGATTATGAATGCGTGCCTGGGTGCGCCCGCGGGCAAAGTGCTCGGCTCCACGCTGGAACACCCGGCCACTCGTTCAGCCTGCCATCGCTGGGCGGGCATTGCCGGTAAACAGCATGTACTGATTAAACACAATGACCATACCGGGTGTGTGACGGCAGATGATTATGCGGCTGCTGTCACCGAAGATACAACCGTGGCGACGGTCATTCACACCTCGCCAGTCACGGGTATGGGGGTCGACCTTGCCGCCTGTGTCGAAGCGATCAGAGCCACTGCGCCGAACTGTTTTGTGATCGTCGATGGAATACAACATGCCGCACACGGGCAGATAGACCTGAAGAGTTATCAGATCGACGGCTACGTCATTTCTCCCTACAAGGTATTCTCGCGGCACGGCTATGGAATAGCGTGGATCTCTGATCGGCTGGCTGCTCTCCCGCACGACAGCCTGATCGGCGGACCACAAGACAACTGGGAACTCGGCACGCGCGATACCGGCAGTTACGCCACCATGAGTGATGTGGTGGACTATTTTGACTGGTTGGGCGGGCAGGTCAGTGATGCACCGGATCGCCGCGCTCGTTTTGTCGCTGCCGGTAAAGCCATTCATGCGCAGGAAAAAGCACTGACTGAGGCGATGATCCATGGTACCGGCAACCAGCCGGGGCTGAGTGCAATGGAAAAGGTGGAGGTCATCGGCGGACTCGACAATCCGGCACGGGAGGGGTTGGTTTCCCTGACGGTCGAAGGTGTGCCGGCCGCAGAAGTGGTCGCACGACTGAATGATGCCGGCATACGTACCCACGTACGCAAGGCAGACCATTACTCCGGCAATATTCTTGATCCACTGGGCCGCGACAGTTGTGTTCGCGTCTCCATGTGTCACTACAATTCACTTGAAGAGGTATCGAGGTTCCTCTCGGTGATCTATGAAATTGCCGGGTAGTCGCACGCCCCGGCAGGAGTCTGCGCGGCAGAAGTCCGCGTAGCGAGAGCGTGTCCGGTGGTGTGTGAATAGGTTTTTATTTGAGAAGCATAGTTGTTCCTAGGGCGCGACTTCAATCGCTTTAGACAGTCTTCCCGCCTGATCGTAGTCGAACTGTCGCCGCCGTATATTCTCGCGCTCGTGGCGAAACCAGTCCATCGAGCTTACGCGGATCACGACGACGCAGAAAACGTCATAACCCACTCCCGTGTCTGTCATGCGGTCACCTGCAGTCTCTGTTGCTGTGTTGCTGATCGTCTCTCCGGGAGGCGGGCCGCAATACGTTTGCCGGGTCCATTCCGGCAGACCGGACCAGGCTTTGGTCGTCAGTTCAGTCTTTGGCGGGTGCAGTGTAGCGCTGCCCGAAAACCTCAGTTGCAATTGCTGCTCCGGGTCGTAACCGAGCACACTGACCCTGGGGTTGGCGCGCAGCTCCTGCCACTTGCAGCTGCGTAGATCGGTGTGGAACCACAGCGAGCGCTGCACCCTGTCGGCAACCCTCAGTATCAGTAGTCGCGACTGTGGGTGATTGTTCGCGTCAGTCGTGCTCAGGGTGAGGGTGCGCAGCGGGCCGGCTCGATTGTCAGCGCTTTGTGCAAGCTGTTCCCAGGCCTCGGTGTCGAGCGATTCGAGCGTCGTCATGCGTACTCTTTGTGATTAAAAGCCGGTAGTCAATGCGCCCCGGCTTTGGTTAATAGCTTTGAGCGATTATCCCATTGCCAGTGTGGAGCGTCGAATCTAATACGAACGCCACCCAGCCAGCAGTCCCGACCCAGTATGGCAGTCGCATGCTGCGACAAATCCAGTACAGCACGACCGGTTGCGGTCAGGTCCAGTGACTGGCGGCGGTAGGTGTCGGCACTTTGGTAGTTGTCTGCCCAGGCCAGGTAAGGTTGCTGCGTTGCCGTGATTAACGGCGTAGGGCACCGGGCAAGCTGATCGAGAATGCGGAAGGTGCACCAGTCACCGATAAATAGCGAGTGCTCATGGTGCATGTTGTCGCCAAACAAGCGGGCAGGAGTCGAGCGCGCTTCCTGCAGCAGCGTCATCAACTGGCGTTCAGTTCTGGTCAGCCCGTCTTCGATCCAGGGGTATTCCTGAAAATGTCTGAATAGCGCCTGTCGCAGAAACGGGAACAGACAGTCGGTACGCTTTGCAAAGGCGACCAGCGCCGTGGGGTCGTCACTGCAGAAGTATTTCCACACCACACCTGCCTGTTGAAGCTGGGCCATTGTCACAGCAACTCTTGCAGGATAAAGGGTGGTGAGTTGCGCCGCACTCAGCTGACCCAGCCCGCGAAACGCAGAGACGCCGGCAAACTCGTCAATACAAATAAGCGACAGGTTCGACGGGTCGTCGATTGCACTCAGGATTTGCATCAGCTGCAGTTGATCAAGTAAGTCGTGCTCAAACCACAGTATCACCTCTTTGTACTGATGCAGGTGTGACAAGGTAGTATCACGCTGTACGAATTGCGCCTCTACCGCCTCGGCATCGAGCATTTCTGCAGCGAGATAACGTGCTCTTATGGGACTCGCCGCCTCAAGCGTGGTGTCTGCCGGAAACGGACCGTGATGCATCGGGTCTCGCCATACCAGAAGATCCCCGGCCATATCAGCCTGCTTTAGCAGTGCCGCAGTACTGTCGCCGTTGGTAATATGCAGTACGGTCGAATGCACGGGCTGATTCGTCAGCTGCGGCGGTTGTCCTGCCAGCGTTGTATTTCAGTGTTAAATGTTTCCGGATCAGCACCGTTGTGCAGCATCTGTCGCATCACGTCCTGCTGGTTCGGAGGGGCCAGGCCGCCTGCCGGCGGGGTCAGGTCGAGGTTGCACGGGAAGGCGTAGCCCTCGGCGGTGGCAGTAATTACATTGTCTATTTCAATGTCGGTGAGAGAAGCGCTGTTTTTTGCCTTTAGCAGTGCCGGATAAACCATTTTGCAAAGCTTTGTCCGGTCGACGACCTCGGTGGTGCGTCCGAACGCAGAACCGACCTGCAACAGGTTGGCAAAGCGATCTTTATCGGTTCGATTTTCACCGGCAGCATGCAACACCGCAGGGTTAAAAAACATCATGTCGCCGCTTTGCAGTGGCAGCTGTACACAGTGTTCGTTGAAGTACTCGCGAAATTGCGGCAGTTGTGCCGCCACATATCCTTCGTGATATTTTTGTGAGTATGGCAGCAGTTGGGTCGGCCCGCTTTCAAGCGGCATGGTGGTGTGTGCAATCGCACCCTGAAGCGTGAGGTGCGGCGAGAGACGGTGTACGTTTGCCGGGTAGCGTTGCAGTTGTTCGACGCTTTGAAACCCCAGGTGGTAGTCGCGATGACAGACCTGCGCGGCACCGCCCGGGTGTACCACATTGACCTGCGCGGTCATCTGGTAGGCAGGCCCCAGCCAGGCCCTGCAGGCCAGGTGCAGTGGTGTGTTGGCATAGTAGCGGGTAAACAGTTCGGCGTTAACTCTGGCAAGTTTTTCGTGTGCATTCCACACGCGGCTGTTTGCGCCGGCCGCAGCAAAGTGATCACCGCCGCCCTGCGCGCTCTCTTGCTCGTGCGCAATGATACTACTCAGTACTTCAGTCGCCTCTTCTATGGGCGCAGTGTCCTGATAAGCGGCTTCGATGATGATGACGCCGGCGCCAGTGTCAAACACGGTATTCCACTCTGATAACAGGCGAGTCGTGAAGTCAGGGTCGTTAACCTGATCAGTGATTGCTGCACCACTATATACCGGAATGCGGCTGCGGATGTCTGCTGCCAGTGGCACTGAACTGCTGGACGTATCCTGCTCGACAATGCTGCGGAAATGATTGAAATCACAATCGCCAGCGGTGAGCCAGGTATTGGTCGTCGTCAAATCGTTCATCGCTTATCTTCCGTTACCTGCTTGTGTTGGTTACTGTGGTACGTCGACCCACTGACGGGAATCGCTGGACTGCCACATTGCCTCAATTACCTGAGACACGGCAAGTCCATCGCGAAAGGTCGGCCATCGCGCCTGCCCGTCGTGTATTGCCTCAAGGAAATCTTTGGCTTCAATAATCAGTTGATCCTGATAGCCGGTGCCGTGACCGGGGCCGAGACAAAACTCAACGTAGTCAGGGTGTGCCGGCCCGGTCAGGATTTTGCGGAATCCGCGTTGCGCCTCCGGGCCATCCATGCGGTAAAGCCACAGGGCATTCTGATCTTCCTGATCAAATCGTATTGCACCCTGCGTACCGGCGATCTCATAAGCGTAGCCCATTTTGCGGCCGGTCGAAACGCGGCTGAAATGCAGATGCCCCATCACTCCGGAGGTGAACCTGCAAAGACAATGCGCCTGATCGTCATTGCCGACGGTTTCCTGTTCACCGGGGTTGTGCTCAGCGGGGCGTGTTTTATAGACGGTTTCGATATCGGCGTTCACGGTAGCGATCGGCCCGAGCAGTGCGATTGCGCAGTTGATCATGTGCGAGGACAGATCACCCATGGTGCCGGTGGCGCGGTCGCGTGTGCGCCAGTTGGCAGGTGCGGTGGCGTCGGCCAGAAAATCTTCGGTGTGCTCGCCGCGAAACCAGTGCACGTCGCCGATCTCACCATCTGCGATGAGCTTTCTTGCATACTGGGTGGCCGGTGTGCGCACATAATTAAAACCGACCATGTTGACGACACCGGCGCGCTCGGCCGCTTCTGTCATGATCTGCGCTTCGGAGACTGAAGCCCCCATGGGCTTCTCGCAGAGCACCGGCTTGCCGAGTTCAATGGCGGCAAGTGCGATTTCTTTGTGCGTCGATTGTGGTGAGGCGATCACAATGGCTTCAACAGCGCTGTCTTCCACCAGTCGGCGCCAGTCGCCGGTGGATCGTTTAAAACCGTATGCCCGGGCCTTTTGTGCCGCCCCTTCTTCAGTGGTCGCGCACAGCATTTCACACACCGGTTTGAGCGCAGTGTTGAACACCGCACCGACGGAGTTCATCGCTACGCTATGAGCCTTGCCCATGTAGCCGGTGCCGATAATACCAATACCGATTGTTGTCATAACCTAGGCGCTCTATTCGCTGTCCGGGCGGTATTCTACTCTGTGCGATCCCGCGGCAGTAGCCGATGTGAGCGTATTGGATGTGTTGCATGGGGGCTTGCAACCGATGCAACCTGTCATTGCACTCCGGTGCAATGTAACGAGCCGCGGGGCGGTTGTCCTTGCACGACGGAGCGCAACTGTTGCAGCAACGCCTGCAGGACGCGTATCGGCGTGGTTGTGTGGTCTGTGCGCGGCGGCGAGCGGGGTAACCATCCTGTGATGCCGCGACCCGTTGCAAATTGTTATAGTCGGCGTGTCAAAAAGTGAGTCTGCGAGGCAGTGCTACGATGAGCATCAACATTCCATCCGATCACTTCTATCTGGGGGTGGACGACAAAGATTCGCCGTTGTTTCTGGAGGCATCCGACCTCACCACACATGGGGTGATTGTCGGCATGACCGGATCCGGAAAAACCGGTCTCGGAATCGTCATGCTGGAGGAAGCACTCTCAAGCGGGGTGCCGACCCTGATCATTGACCCGAAGGGCGACATGGGCAATCTGTTGCTCACCTTTCCGAATCTTCTTCCAACCGACTTCATGCCGTGGATCAGCGATTCAGAGGCGGGTGGCGATGCGGCGGAAGCAGCCGTTGAGAAGGCGGCGCTGTGGAAAAGCGGGCTTGAGCGCTCGGATATCGAGCCGTCTCGAATCCAGGCTTTACGCGACAACGCCGGTTTCACGATCTATACCCCGGGATCGTCTGCCGGTATACCGCTGAACATTATCGGTAATCTGGATGCACCTGCGGCAGGGACCGATGACGAGAGCATGCAGGATGAAATCGAGGGCTTTGCGTCGTCACTGCTGGGGCTTGTCGGTATCGATGCTGATCCCCTTGGCAGTCGCGAGCACATCCTGTTGTCCAACATTATTCTCTGGTCCTGGTCACGTGGGCAGGGGTTGGATCTGGGGCAGTTGATCGGTTTGGTGCAACAGCCACCCATGCGCAAGCTGGGTGTAATCGACCTCGACGCTTTCTTTCCGCCGGCCGACCGGGTCAAGCTGGCCATGAAACTGAACGGACTGGCCGCATCTCCGGCGTTTGCCAGTTGGACGGAGGGGCAGACGCTGGATGTTCAGCGCCTGCTTTATGGTGATGACAACAAGCCACAGGCGGCGATTATGTCGCTGGGTCACCTGTCAGAGGAAGAGCGGCAGTTTGTTGTGACGTTGCTGCTGTCAAAAATGGTTACCTGGATGCGGGCGCAACCCGGCACGTCTGATTTGCGCGCGCTAATCTACATGGACGAGGTGTTCGGCTATGTACCGCCGAATGGTGCGCCACCGAGCAAGAAGCCGATTCTTACTATCCTGAAGCAGGCGCGGGCGTTTGGTGTTGGTCTGGTGTTGTCGACGCAGAATCCTGTGGACATCGACTATAAAGCGCTGTCAAACGCAGGCACCTGGATGATCGGACGTCTGCAAACAGAACGCGATAAGGACCGACTGCTGAATGGTATGGGGGCTTCTGACGGGTCTGTTGATGTGGCCGCCATTGGCAAAACTATTTCAGCGCTGGAGAAACGCCAGTTTGTGTTGCACTCCACACGCAGTACGGAACCTCGCGTATTTGGCACTCGCTGGGCGATGTCGTATTTACCAGGACCATTAACGCGCGATCAGATCAGTCAGCTGACCAGCAGCGAAGCGCGTGCTGCGGCAACCGCATCCACTGCTGCCGTGGTGGCTGCCGACAGTACAGCGCCACTGGCGGATAACGAAAGCGCCGTGTTGCCACAGATTGCCGATAATGTGCATGTCAGATACCTGGACCCGGGTGTGGACTACGCTGATCAGATCGGTGCGTCAGCGACTGGCAGACGGCTGCAGGCGGGTCTGGCGGTGCGGGTTGAGTTGTTGTTTGACGATACCAAAGCAAAGTTGAAGCATGAGGCCGAATGGGAGGCGATTATTACCCCGCTCAGCGGTCCGGTGGATGGCGATGATGCCATTATTGTCGACTACGATGACCGCGACCTGACACGCAAGGCGCCAAAAGATGCAGTTTACGTGTTGCCGGATGCGAAAATAAAAAACAAAACCTACTTTCGATCGGCACAGACGGCAATAAAGGATCATGTTTACCGAAACGAGGAACTGGAACTGTTTTTTAACCCGTCGCTTAAGTTGTATTCCAGAGTAGGCGAACAGCGGGATGAATTTGAGCGACGTTGCCAACAGCATGCCGATGATCTGGTCGATCGCGATGCCGATAAACTGCGCCAGGTGCTGGCTAAGAAAATCGATCGTATCAATGCGTCTATCGAGAAGGCGGAAGATCGCGTTCGCGAGGCACAGTTTGATGCGGAAAGCCGCAAGAAGGATCAGCGCAACAATCAGATACTGGACATTGCTGGTGGTCTGCTTGGAGGTTTGCTCGGTGGACGCCGTCGAACGCGATCAATCGCCAGCAGTATTCGGCGCAGTCAGAGCAAGGGTCGGATGGCGGATAAAGCGGATCAGCGGCTTAGAACCGCAGAGAACCGATATGAAGAACTGATCGAAGATCGCGATGAACTCGAGCGGGCACTGGCGGATGATCTTTTTGAAATTCAGGATGAATGGGAACACAAAGCGCTCGATATCGAGTCGACAGTGGTAGGGCTTGAAAAAACAGATATAGCAATCGACGATGTGGCGCTGGTATGGATACCGATAGACTGACACCGGTGCACTAACAGGTACGTATACACCGGGCAGTCTGCCCGTTGCAGCGACAGCGCCGTCAAGCATGCCACCAGCAGGAACCTGGCGCTTGTGAGTTAAAGCACTTTTACGCGGCGCGTATTCTCCCGCACCCGTGTGTCTCGTTAATCGACGGCACATCAATGGGAATCTGTGCGCCGCTGATCGGCTTCGAATAATAGTAACCCTGTACAGTGTCTATGCCGAGCGCGCGGACTTTATCGAGTTGCCGATCAGTTTCAACGCCCTCGGCAACGGTGTGAAACTCAAGCAGTTTGGCCATGCCGGCAATGCTCTCAAGCAGCAGCTTCTGCGTTCGTGTACCGCCGTCAACCTTGGTGACGAAGGTGCGGTCAATTTTCAAAGTATCCAGCGGAAGATCCTGTAAATAGCTAAGTGACGAATAGCCAGTGCCAAAGTCATCCAGCGCGATGCGTATGCCGAGTTCGTGCAGCGCGTTTAACTTATCAATTACCACCTCCAGTTCGGCCATAGCCACACTCTCGGTAATCTCTATTTCGAGCGCAGAAGGTTCAAGTTTCTCCCTGCGTAACGCCTCCTTAATAATAGCCACCAGATCTCCGTTGAGAAACTGATGAGTCGATACGTTCACTGACATACGCAGATCCAATCCGTAGTCAGCGCGCCAGCAGGCCGCCTGCCTGATGGCTTCGTCAATCACCCATTGACCGATCAGCGGCAACATACCGGCTTCTTCGGCTACTGGAATAAAGTGAAACGGCGATACGGTACCGCGCGTGGGATGCTGCCAGCGAATCAATGCTTCTACACCACCCACGACTTGTTTTTTGAGGTCAAACTGCGGTTGATAGACAAGTTCAAATTCGTTGCGTTCGATTGCGCGCGACAACTCTTTTTCCATTACCTGCCGATCAAGGAAAGCCTGGCCGAATGATTTTCGGTAGGGTTGAACCGTACCGGGGCCTTTTTGTTTAGCCTCGTACAGCGCCAGGTCCGCGGCCTTGCGCAGTTCTTCGCTGGTTTTTGCGTGTTCGGGGAAGCTGGCGTAGCCGATACAGACGTTTAGCGCGACACTCTGTTCGTCTAAAGTGTATAAGCCTGAAAGTGTATCGAAAAGTTCTGCAGCCACGTAACTTGCGCTGGTGCTGTCATTGTTTGCCAGCAGCACTGCAAATTCGTCTCCTCCCAGTCTTGCCGTAATACCTTTAGATGCCATTGCGTGCTGTAAGCGGGTGGCAACTTGCCTGAGTAGCTGGTCGCCGACAACTTGCCCCAGGGTGTCATTGATTGCCTTGAATTTATATAAATCAATCAACAATAGCGAAGCAGGCAGAGGTTTCACCACCGCTGAGTCAAGTTTTTCTTCACAGCTGTATTTAAATGAACGTCTGTTCGGCAGTTCAGTCAGTTCGTCATGGGTTGCCTGATGATGCATGCGCCGCACAATCCATAAGGAACAGAGCATAAGAAACATACAAAATACGACGAGTGTTCCGTCGATGATCAGATTCTTCAGAGCGCGTTGCTCTTCTTTGGAAACGCTTTCACGACTGAGCTCATCCGCCCTGTCGAGCATGTGCTGAATATACTGATCCAGTGTGGTCCCGGCCTGCCGCCATTCGTAGTTGGTGTAGGGTGATTCAAGGCGGTTGGCAATCGCGACGGACAGTCTTCGAACCGGAACAAGATAGTGGTTGGAATACCATTCATCCAGTTCGAGTGCCTGGTTGGCAAGTTCGGGATCCAGGTTGGCATAGGATACGATGCGACGTATTGTTTCAAGGTTCCGCTCTATTTGCGCGCGCAGCGCGTTTGTCTGATTGCGTGCATCGCCAAGTGCCGTATTGCCCGAGGTGATGTAGCCTTCAAACAGGGCTGTCAACAGCTTGTTCGACAACCCGATATTCCATGCGGCGTTGGAAATCACGAGCACGTTGTCTGTCTCCCGTGAGTGACCCGATGCAATATAGCTCGTGCCGTGCCGAAGCACCTCGAGGTCTTCAATAAGCTCTCTGTAGAAATCCAGTACTTCCAGTTGCAGCGGTTTGTCGCGTAGGGCAGAGGGGAGTCGCAGGTCCAGTTCGAGGGCCTCCCGTTTGCTCTGAAGGGCGGCTATTTTGGAGTCCAGTCTGCCGATCAGTTGGGCCAGGTTTGAGGGTTGGAATCTCAACTGCTCGGCGTATCCGGGGTCTTTAATCTTTATGTTTACCCTGTCAATACCAATTTGCAGTAGCTCATCGGTTAAGGCGCGTGGCTTGATCAGGGATTCTCCGGCGAATAAGAGACCGTCAATTCCGGTTAACCAGTAAGAGGCGGAACGTTCTTCGGCCAGCGCGGCGGAGGTGGCTCTGAGTGCGGAGTTTGTTTCTATGAAGCTGCTGAGTCGTCGAGCTTCCTGTCGTTGATTGTTCGCGACCAGCAAAAAGCTGATACTCAGCCACAGCAACAGCCCGATCAGCAGTAGACTGAACAGCAGGATGACATGTCGGAGGTTAGTGATGACCATCATGGACAGCCACAGTTTCGAGGTCACAGATAGCTGTCCAAATGCAAGGTATTTTTCTCCCTGTTCGATTTCGGGCTGTAGTCAACTCAAGGATGGATATCATATACACAGGTCCTTGTGGAAATACTTCGGCAGTGCGCAGGTTGCCTATGTAGCGTGTACAGTGCCAGAAAACGAACGGTTAGTGTTGCTGCAACATCTATATCAAAAATGAATATGCAGTCAGCTTAATACATGGTTGCAGCGCTGCTCAGTTCGTTGAATCTGTGTTTTCAGGCGCAATGGGGCTGTTCGATTGATGGACGTCGGTTTTCCGTCGCCGGGTGCAGAACCGATGGGAATGACTCCGGGGTGACTGTCTGCCGTCCGCACCCGTGTTTTTATTCGCTTTATCCGCGAGACCGACGCTATCACTATTACTGGCCTTGTGCCCCTGCCCGGTGCGCATCGGGTACCTGTGATCGAAATAAACTGATGTGCCGCATGTCGTGCCTCGATTGTCGTTTGCTGCAGGGTTGGTAACGACTATCGACTGTGCCGTTTAATCCACTTGTCGGCCATGCGCAGCATGGACGGTTCAACGGTTCTATCGCTTAGTCGGTCGATTTTGATCCACTCCAGGGCCAGGGATTCTTCACTTACTTTGAAGTGTTCAGTGCCGGAGACCTGAAGCGCGAACCGCGCGTCGTAGTGGTAGTGCCGCGGCTCATTTCCGCGCGCCGGGATTTCGTGTATATCGATATCAAACAGAGTGGTGTCTACCGCCGCAATTTCTTCGATTCCGGATTCTTCTGTCGCCTCCCTGAGCGCGACGTCAAGCGCATCGGTATTGCCATCGGCATGGCCGCCGAGTTGCAGCCACCGGTCGAGCTTGCGATGGTGTGTGAGCAGTACATGGGTGCCGCTGCGATTGGTCAGCCAGGCTGATCCGGTGACGTGTCCCGCAGTTTGTGACCGTTCAAAACAGTCGTGATGGTTGCGCACGAAGGTTTCAAACTGCTGAACCGTGTTTTGTTCCTGTGGGAAGCGGACTGCGTAATCCGCCAGCTGAGTCAGTAAATGTTCGCGGGACATCGTAGTTTCGGTGCGCAAGCGTTAAAGTGGCGGCTGGGGTCCGGTGAGACGGGAGCCGATTATGCGTTGGCTTAATTCGCTGATAGCATGGGCCTTGTCCCACATGATACCAGCTAACCATGTCACAGGAAGTATCCCTCGATGGCGGATGTCTGTGCGGCGCGGTCAGGTACCGCGTCGTCGCCCGACCGTTCGCCGCAGACTATTGCCATTGCCGAATATGTCAGCGCAGTACTGGTGCGCCGGTATCCGCCTGGATGGATTTTAAAACAGAGCAGGTAATCTGGAGAGAACAAACCGGGTTGACCGAGTATGAATCGAGCGCGGATATCCGCAGAGGGTTTTGCAGTCACTGCGGATCGACGGTGAGTTTCAGAAGTGTCTCTCACGAACAGTTTTTGAGTCTGGCAATTACGACGCTCGATAGTCCGGAAGAGGTGCAGCCGACCTACCATATATTTACAGACCATCAGTTACCCTGGCATCAGATAAACGATCACTGCGAAAGATATGCGCAGGCGAAGTAGAACTAACATGCGAGGTAGTATCGGTGACATACTGTAATTAATTTCAGTATAATAACGTATGGGCTGGCCTCGTATCATTGCGCACGCGGACATGGATGCATTTTATGCATCTGTTGAGCAACTGGACAATCCCGCGTTGCGCGGGCAGCCGGTGATTGTCGGGCCACGCAGCCGGCGCGGCGTGGTGCTGACCGCTAGTTATGAAGCGCGGACCTACGGGGTCAAAAGCGCCATGCCGGCGGTGGAGGCTGCCAGGCGTTGTCCGCAGGGTATATTCGTGCCGCCACGATTCGAGCGCTACCAGGCCCTGTCGGCCAGTATCATGAAAGTGTTCGGCAATTTCTCTCCGATGGTCGAAGCGCTTTCCCTTGATGAGGCATTCATTGACATGACCGGTGCCGAGAGAATATTCGGCAGCCCCGTGCAAATGGGCCATCAGATTCGACGGGCGGTTTTCGATGTCACCGGGGGGCTGACCGCTTCAGTCGGCGTCGCGTCTACCAAGTATGTCGCGAAGGTGGCCAGTGACTTCAACAAGCCGAACGCGGTGACCGTAGTCGAGCCGGATGAAGCCATTGCGTGGCTTGATCCAATGCCGGTAGCACGGCTGTGGGGGGCCGGACCGAAAACTGTCCCCCGCCTGGAGCGAATCGGGTTGTACACCATTGGCGATGTGCGTCGCGCGAGTGACGAGTTACTGGTTAAACATCTGGGTTCGGCCGGCCTTCACTTTAAACGTCTTGCCCATGCACAGGATCGCAGAGATGTGTCGCGACAGCGGGTGGCCGGAAGCATGGGGTCAGATCGCACACTCACCACGGATGTCAGCGAACCTGATGATATTAAATATTATCTGCGACGCTCGGCGGACCGTCTCGGGGAAAGGCTGCGCCGCAAAGGGTATCGGGCTTCTGGCGTGCGCGTAAAGCTCAAGAGTAATCAATTCAACAGCTACAGCAGGCAGATGCAGTTGCACGAGCCCACGGATAGTGCAAAAACGTTGTTCGCCTGCGCTGCCATACTGCTGGCACAGTTCGATGACAACGGCCCCTACCGACTGGTCGGGCTCGCCGTATTCGATATGCATCGCGCTGATGCACCGGAACAGTTTGAACTGTCGTTTACGGAAGCGCTTTCGAACAGGCGGTCTGCGGTACTGGAGCGAACGGTGGACAGTATTGCCGATAAGTTCGGCACCGGTGCGCTGGTGCGCGCGGGCAGTATTGGTCAGTCCGCAACCGTCGTGGACACAACGCCCAACCTGGATTTCGTCGACGATCAGTCGGACTAAAGCCTGGTTCCGCCGAGATGTCAGTTGCCTGATAGCGCATTGAACCGGGCAGTTGTCGACAGGTTTTCCTGCTCACTGTGGCGGAGTGTTCCGCGATTTAATTACTGATCGATCCGATTTCCGGCCTCACCCCGGTTTTATGGAATTTCGTTTTATAAAGCTGCGCTCAAAGCGAGCATCTGCCTTATTTGTTCCGCACTGTGGTTAAAAGCAGGACTAAAGTTCTACACTGTTGTCTGTTCAAAACCAACAACCCATGCTGAAAACACACGGCGAACGACGGGTTGTTCACTGCAGCTTTTCATCACCGGGAATATAACGTTGGCCAAAAAAAATGTGGAATCGAAGCAGATCCTGACTGCAAATGACCTGTTAACCGGCGCGGTTGTGTATCGGGATCAAAGCGGGGGATGGAGTGGTGATATTAATGCGGCACAGGTTTTTCCATCCATTGAATCAGCAGCGCACTCCCTTGCAGTGCTTGCGAATGATGAAACGCATGTGGTCGGTGTTGAATCGATTGGGGTGCATCTTAAAGATGAGGCCGGACCCGAGCCTGTATCGTTTCGCGAGCAACTGCGCCTGCGCGGACCGAGCGTTACCTACAACACAAACCTCGCGAGCTGAGAGATGTATCGATACGACGAATTTGACACAGCATTTGTTCAGGAGCGGGTTGCGGATTTCACTGATCAGGTGAACCGTCGGCTCAGCGGTGCGCTGACTGAAGATGAATTCAAGCCCTTGCGACTGCGCAATGGTCTTTACCTGCAATTACACGCCTACATGCTCAGGGTGGCGATACCCTATGGCACACTGAACAGCAGTCAGTTGCGACAGTTGGCAATGATTTCGCAAAAGTGGGACAAGGGCTACGGACACTTCACCACACGACAGAATATTCAGTTTAACTGGCCGGCACTGCAAGCGGTGCCAGAGATGCTGAACTCACTGGCAGAAGTTGGTATGCATGCCATACAAACTTCGGGTAACTGCATTCGCAATGTAACGTCAGATCACTTTGCCGGTGCGGCGCAGGATGAAACGACTGATCCGCGCCCGGTAGCGGAGCTGATTCGTCAGTGGTCAACCGACCATCCGGAGTTCGCGTATCTGCCGCGGAAGTTCAAGTTTGCGGTGACCGGGTCACCGGTGGATCGCGCGGTAACGCGCGCACACGATATCGGTATCCGGTTGTTATCCGACCAGCAGTGTGAAGTGAGCGTCGGTGGCGGACTGGGCAGAACGCCAGTGGTCGGCAAGGTGGTGAACGGACAATTGCCGATTGACCAATTGTTGCCCTATCTCGAGGCCATTATGCGGGTCTATAACCTGTATGGACGACGAGATAACAAATACAAGGCGAGAATAAAAATTCTGTTGAACGATCTGGGTGTCGATGCGTTTCGTTCGCTGGTCGATGAAGCTTATCACCAGATACTTGAACAGGAAAAAGAAGATCGGGTGGGGGTGTCGGCAGGTGAATGGGCGCGTATTGCACGTTACTTTGCACCACCGGCGTGGGCTGTCAACCTGTCGGACGGGGATCACCTTGCGCATCTAAAAGACAATAAAAAGTACAGGCAATGGTGCAACAACAATTTGACCGCACACAAAGCGCCACAGCACTATATCGCGACCGTTTCACTGAAGGGAATCGGTGAAATTCCCGGTGATGCCACGGCGCAGCAAATGCGTGTGGTGGCTGATCTCGCAGCACAGTATGCCTATGATGAAATCAGGGTCAGTCACGAGCAGAACCTGATTCTCCCTCATGTGCCGGTGAGTGCGCTGCCTGCGATCTATGATGGCCTGGCCGGTGCCGGTCTGGCGTCGGCCAACGCCGGTATGGTGACCGACATTATCGCTTGCCCCGGTATGGACTATTGCAGCCTCGCAACAGCGCGGTCGATACCGGTCGCCCAGGATATTTCCAGTCACTTTGGTCAGGGAACCTATGCAGACACGCTCGGTAAAGTATCCATAAAAATTTCCGGCTGTATCAACGCCTGCGGCCATCATCATGTTGGCAACATCGGTATTCTCGGGCTGGATAAGGGAGGGCGCGAGAACTATCAGTTTACCCTCGGTGGAGACCCGTCGAGTGAAATGAAGCTCGGAGAGCGGGCGGGGCCGGGGGTAGATGCCGATGAAGTTGTACCGGCATTGCAAAGGGTATTTTCAGTTTATCTTGACGAACGAGCAAACAGTGATGAATCGTTTCTGGAGACATGCAAACGAATTGGCAACGAGCCGTTTAAGCGGGCGATATATCAGACAGCTCCAAAAGACACGCGAAGTGCGACCGTATAAATCATGACTCAGGTAAACAGCGTGACGGTGATTGACAGGCACGGGCGGGTTAGTCACGCCGTTGTCCCTTATGTGTCGGCGGATCGGATCGACGATGTATCACTACCAATTGCAGTGCAGTGTCCGAACGATCACATACCACCCGCATTACTCCCGATGCTCGACCGGATCGCTGCAATTCGAATTGATTTCCCGAATGCCGGCGACGGTCGCGGTTTCAGTATTGCCCGCGCGTTGCGTCAGTACGGTTTTCGAAACCGGCTGTGTGCAGGCGGACGTTTAATCAGTGATCAGTTTTCTTTCGCGATCGACTGTGGCTTTGACGAAGTAGAAATCGCTGCGGACTTGCTGGCGCGGCAGCCGCTCTCGCACTGGCGCTACAAACAGCGTTCAGGTTATCGCGACAAGCTACGTGGGGGAGGCCGCCGGAACGATAACTACGGGGAGACGGGCGTTGTTCCACCCTGACCGGTCAGCGGCTGCAACTGCCTGATCATCGACTTTGCGGTTTTCATTTTCGCCTCGTTTTCCAGCCCTTTGTCCACCGAGCCTTCCACCAGCAGGCTGGCCAGTCCATGCACCGATGACCAGGCGAGTAGTTCCGTCGGGCTCAGGCTGCCGGCATCACAGTCCTGCAGCGTATCGGCAAATCCGCCCTGCAACTGCGCCTGAAGTGCCTGCGTGGCCAATTGGTAGTTGTCGTCGGCATTGTAAATCCCTTCCTCCCGCCACATCGCTCGAAAGAACGCTGGCTTCTCCAGCGCGAACTGCACATAAGCCAGTGACACCGCGGTAAAAGCGTCACCACCACTGTCTGTGGCGGTCTCTTTTGCTCGTGAGATAGAGGCAGACAATTGATTGAGTGCGCGCGTTGCAAAGGCCGTCATCAGCGCTCGCTTATCGGCATAGTGGCGAAATGCCGCAGAGGGGGAGACTCCGGCCTTTTTGGCGCAGGCGCGCAGTGTTACTGCCTCCAGCCCGAACGTACCGGCAATTTCATCCACCGCGTCGAGTAGCGATTCGGCCAGATTGCCATGGTGATACGTCTTTTTTGGTTTTCTCATGGTGAAATTAAAGCACATATGTAAACAGTGTTCACTTTTTTCTGCTGAACCCTTGTTTCTATCGTAAAAATCTGTATATTGATTATGTGAACAGTGATTACATTGACTGGAAACGGAAGCTTTCCTGTTCTAATGTGCTGTTTTCATTGAAAAAATGCTTCTAACCAAATCCCTGCAAGGAGGGGCATTCAATGGTATCAACCGTAGGAAAATCTGAGGCAAGATCATGGCGGGATCGCCGATGCGGCGGACACTGGACCGGTTTGAACATCGCTGCAATGGTCATTGGATTCGTGTTCTTCTGGCCGATTGGGTTACTGATCCTGTACTGGACGTTGAAAGGGCGCAATGTGAAAGAACTACCGGGTGCAATCAGGGATCGCGTTGGAGCATTCACCAGTGGACTCAACCACGACGGTCACGGATCGGGCAACGTGGTGTTTAACGAGTTTCAGCAAACACAGTACGACCGGATTCGCGAGATCAAGGCTGAAATCCGCGAGCGGTCAGATCGGTTCAGTGAGTTCAGGGCGCAGGCAAAGCGTCGGGCCGACCAGGAAGAGTTCGAGCAATTCATGGCGAGTTCACCGGCAGCGGATTAACCGCTTTATTTGTCAATCGCTGTATCAGAGCGGCGTACCACCATCCGGTGGTACGCATCGCACGGTTCTGTGGCTTTACCTTACATTCCCTGGGAGCTGTTGCGGGAAGTCTGCGGTACGAGCATTCGCCCTTTCCGATTTTTAAGATCAAGTCAGCAAATAACGGCGTCTCGGCTGTAATGAATCCTAAATCTTTGCGGGGGGATATAGGATTTATTTGATTAAATAGCAAGGTTGGATAAGCTGCGGTCGTTCCTCGAGTGAGTTGTGGGCTGCGTGCGTGTATGTGTTTTTTCCTGCCGGGTGATATCCTTTGGCCGGCGCAAAGCAGAAAAGCAGTTGATATCTGCACCCAATCGAACCACCCAAGCAGCACCTGAATGAAACTAACCCTCTCACGCCTTGAAAGCCTGC
>CAZOXM010000005.1:84006-85967 GCA_964583825.1 uncultured Granulosicoccaceae bacterium | reverse complement strand
GATTGAACCGGTTGCAGAATGTTCGGTCTAATTGCGTTCTATTAACTTTATTGAGCGGGTGAGAATACAATGGCAATAACGAGGGTCGCAGGCGTTTTGGCCGCTTTGCTGACAGGCGGGTCCGCAGTGGCTGCCGACGGGTTGGTTACATTGAAAAGTGCACATAGTGTGGATGACACAGTGAACAAGCTCGAATCTGTGCTCGAATCAAAGGGGATGAATATCTTCGGGCGGGTGAATCACGCCGCCGGTGCCGAGAAGGCGGGTCTTGAGCTGCGTCCGACACAGGTGTTGATATTTGGCAATCCGAAGGTCGGTACTCCACTGATGCAGTGTGTACAATCCGTGGCGATCGACCTGCCACAGAAAGCGCTGGTGTGGGAAGATGAGGCTGGGGAGGTCTGGCTTGCCTATAATGATCCCGCCTATCTGGCTGCCCGCCACAGCATCAGCGGATGCGATGAAGTATTGAAAAAAGTGAGTGGTGCACTTGGCAATTTCGCCAAAGCCGCCACCTCGAAATAGTCCCGTCCCCTCATTGTTATGGCAATGTGGCCGCTGCCGGCCGCTTTGTCAGTGGTCAGACACTGCGTTATCCCCGTTTCGCGACTGTGGCACAATCAACGTGTTCCGGCGGATCGACCAGGCAATGCCTGCGCTTTGCAACCTCATACGGCCCGCAGGAGCATCACAACCCTGACCAAAGGCCGTTCGATGAAATTAACCGATGCTGTCGTACATCAGCTTAATCAGCACATCAAAGGGGATGTGTTGCATGACGACTTCAGCCGCGGGCGCTATGCCACGGATGCGTCGGTTTATCAGATGACACCACTCGGTGTGGTGTTGCCACGCAGCTACGAAGATGTACGCAACGTGCTGCGTATCGCCAGAGATGCGGGTATACCGCTGCTGTCAAGGGGTGGTGGTACCTCACAGTGCGGACAAACCGTAAATCGCGCGCTGGTTATCGATAACTCGCGTTACCTGAACAACCTGGTTGAGCTCGACGTCGACAATCGCACGTGTGTGGTTGAACCCGGTATTGTTCTCGACGAACTCAACCGTGTGCTTGCACCGTATGGTCTGTGGTTTCCGGTCGATGTTTCCACCGCATCCAGAGCCACGATCGGGGGAATGACAGCCAACAACTCATGCGGCCAGCGATCAGTCTTTTACGGCACCATGAAGGACAATGTTCTGGCGATAGACGCACTACTGGCAAACGATGATGAGCATCACTTTTCGAGCAGTGCCGCAACCAGTGCGACGCAACAGACCTTATATGACGATCTTTACTCGATTGGCAGCAAATACCACGACGTAATCGCTGAACGTTTCCCGTCGGTACTGCGTCGTGTTGGTGGCTACAACATTGATTCTCTACTGGCGGCAAATCAATGCAATATGGCGGATATCCTGGTGGGTTCCGAGGGCACCCTTGCCTACAGCAGGCACATCACGCTCAAGCTTTGGCCTCTGCCGAAAAACAGGGTGCTCGGCGTGTGTCACTTTCCAACGTTTTATCAAGCCATGGATGCGGCCCAGCATCTGGTTAAGCTCAATCCGACCTCGGTGGAGCTGGTCGACAGCACGATGATTCAGCTCGCTCGTGACATTGAGATGTTTCGAGCGACCGTTGAACGATTCATTCGCGGTAACCCCGCTGCGGTATTGATTGTCGAATTTGCATTTGATGATCAGAACGAAAACCTGAAACATCTGAAATTACTCGATGAATGTATGCAGTCACTTGGTTTTCACTGGGGGGCGCCGGAGCCTGGTGGCGTCGTCGAAGCCGTGGAGCCTGCGCTGCAGAAATCTATCGCCGAAGTGCGCAAGGCGGGTCTGAATATCATGATGTCGATGAAGACGCAGGGTAAGCCTGTATCCTTTGTCGAAGACTGTGCCGTGGAACTGAAAGATCTGGCTGAGTACACCGCCGGCTTAACCGACATCTT
>CAZOXM010000005.1:78904-83906 GCA_964583825.1 uncultured Granulosicoccaceae bacterium | reverse complement strand
CGTGCCTTCAAGGAAGTGAAGCATCGTTTTGATCCGGCAGGGGTGTTTAACCCGGGTAAAATCGTCAATGCTCCGCGTATGAATGATCGCAGTTTACTGCGTTATCACCGCAAGTATCAGTCGCAGCAACTCGTCAGTCAGCTGGCCTGGGAGGACTGGGGGGATCAACACACCGGATTACAGGGGGCGGTGGAGATGTGCAACAACAACGGCGCCTGCCGCAAGCTCAATGGCGGTGTCATGTGTCCCTCTTACCGTGTGACAGGGGATGAAAAGGATGTTACGAGGGGACGTGCCAATACGCTGCGACTCGCGCTGTCGGGGCAGCTGGGCAAAGACGCGATTACGTCTTCGGCGATGCAGGACACGATGAAACTCTGTGTGTCGTGCAAGGCCTGCAAGCGCGAGTGTCCAACGGGTGTGGACATGGCGAAAATGAAACTGGAGGTTTTATCCGCTCGCTATGCCGCGTCTGGACTCAGCCTGCAGGACAGGCTGGTATCGCAATTACCTGCCTATGCTCCTTATGCTGCGCGGTTAGCCCCGGTAGTCAATTTGCGTAACCGCTGGCCATGGCTTGCGCGCGGTCTCGAAAAGGTGACCGGATTTTCTGCAAACCGTCGGCTGCCGGCCTTCACCGGGAACTGGTTCAGGGAAACCCGATCACAGGGTAACGGGCGTCCGGTGGTGCTGCTGGCAGACACGTTTAACACGTGGTTTGAACCGTGGAACCTGCGTGCTGCGGTTGATGTGCTGGTGGCATTCGGCTACCAGGTACACATCGCCGGTGCGCATCGCGGTAAGCGTTTATGTTGTGGCAGAACCTACTTATCGGTTGGCAATCTCGACAAGGCCCGTCAGGTTGCCGCAGAGATGTGTGATTCCCTGTACGACTATGTCAAGGATGGCGTGCCCGTGATCGGCCTTGAGCCGAGTTGTCTGCTGACGCTGCGCGATGAACATCTTTCATTGCTGACTGGAGACAAACCGAAACAGGTAGCAAAACAGGCCTTTCTTTTCGAGGAATTCATTGCACATCAGGTGAACAATAAAACAGCAGTGCTGCCATCGCTCAATCCTTCCGGCAAGACGATTAAACTGCACGGTCATTGTCACCAGAAGGCCTTTGATCTGATGGATAGTGTGCAGCAAACGCTCTCTCTGGTGCCGGACACAAAGGTAGAACCCATATCATCCAGTTGCTGTGGTATGGCCGGTGCCTTCGGTTATCAGAAAGACACTGAAGCTATCTCTCGAAAGATGGCTGCGCTGGACCTGGTGCCTGCGATTGAATCTGCCGCAGATGATGCGCTAATTGTTGCTGCCGGTACGTCATGCCGACATCAGATCGGGGATTGTACAAACCGGCATGCCATGCACAGTGCTGTCTTTCTAAAAGAAGCTTTGGTGACGTCGCCGGCGCAGTAAAAACCATCGCTGCGGGGCGTTTTAAGGGAAGTACCGTCTGCGTATCTCTCTCATACTCGGCGCTTGTTTTTTTGATCCTGTCACGGTAGCTGTTCATGTTTTGCATTGCACAACAGCCATCGCCTTTCGTATCGGGCTTTCATGAATTCAGATAAGCAAACCTACTTGCGCGGGGCGGTGTACGCTATCGCAGCCGGCCTGTTTCTGAGTGTCACAGGACTGACTGTCCGTTACTTTGAGCAGGCGGATGCCTGGCAGATACTCTTCTATCGATCGCTGACGTTTTTTATCACGGTCTGCCTGTTCATTGCGTTCGGGCAAAGGCGCGGGTTGAAAAGCAGCTTTACTTCATTGAAACCGGTGGATTTCATGGTGTCGGTATCACTGGCCGGTGGGTTCATTTTCTATGTGCTGAGTCTGGTCAGTACGACGGTCGCCAATACTGTGCTCACGTTGAGTACCGGACCGTTCTTTGCCGCCCTGCTGGGCTGGCTTTTTTTATCGGAGCCGGTTGGCAGTCGCACCTGGATCGCCATGGTTGCGGCGGTTGCGGGTGTAGCGATCATGGTATCGGGTGGTATCGAGGCCGGTGATCTGCACGGTTTTGTGTTTGCGTTTCTTGCGGTGCTGTCCTTCTCCATCATGGTGGTAACTCTGCGGGCCGCAGGCAACCGCGATGTGATCGCAGCTACGGCGCTGGCAGGGTTGGTCGCAGCGTTGCTTTGCCTGCCCTTTATCGACAGTTTTGCGGTCAGCTGGCGCGACTTTGCACTGGCCTGTTCGATGGGTTGTTTTCAAATCGGGCTGGGGTTTATTCTCATCACGCTGGCGTCACGCAGTGTTCCCGCAGCGCAATTGCCGTTGCTGGCATTGACAGAGACCGCGCTGGCGCCGTTGTGGGTCTGGTTGTTTATTGATGAAGTGCCGCGTGCTACCACGCTGGCGGGTGGTTTGGTTGTATTGGGCGCGGTGGTCTTTCAAGGTTTGTCAGTCGTCCGGCGAAACTGAACAATTCATCCCGGCTTTGGGATGATTGTTCGCGCAAGTGGTGCACAGAGGTGCGGTCAGACAGGTCGGCAATCGACAATATGTACCTGCCCGTCTTTGACCTCGAAGGAAATATCGCAGTGGTATATTTGCATATGCCATTGTTGATCCGGTCGGCCATCCCTGTTTCTCTCATGGGCGGGTCGTGGGTCCTGTGCGACGGTGTCTTCGATCACCCGCCGCGCCGTTTCGTAGTCGGGTTGTCCCTGAACGCAGAGCGCTTGCAGCGCTGCGGCTGCGGTGTCGTGCCACTGTACTGCAAGCGTATCTGTCGGTGGTGCTGCCCAGCCACACGAGGCTGTTTCTATCGAATCGGCAAAGGGCAGGTAGGGTTTGATGTCGACCACCGGTGTGCCATCGAGGAAGTCACCGCCGATGATGTGCAGATCAATATCCTTGTCCGTTCTTGCGATTGAGTCGAGCTGCACACAGCTGAGGCCAAGTGCGTTGAGGCGATTGGGACTGCGAGTCGCATAAACGCCAATGCTTTTTTTGCCGCCCAGTCGTGGTGGCTGCACCAGGGGCTTGGGTTTGTCGTAGTGATCTTTGTGAAAAATAAAAATCACCCAGATGTGCGAGAAGGCATCGAGCCCGCGCAGCGATAACGCATTGTGTGTGTTGTTGGTGAACGTAATGGTGGCCTGCGCCGACGTGACCAGGCCTGCCTGCCGCGGGATACCGAAACGTTGTGTGTAGCAGGAGTGGACAGTGGCGATTGGCTCAAGTGAATACATGACTGTTAGTCCGCCAAAATGGCCGGTAAACCCGATATGAAAAGGCCATCATATATTGAGTATTGATCGAGCGTGAAATCTGATCGTGTTGAAAACTATTGCACCTGTTCCAGGGGCGTTGGTTCTAGCCTGAATCTATTTTTTATAAACGCTGAACTGCGTTCTCCGGTTGAATTGGCTGCCTGCACTCTAATTCCTTTACTGCGGCCGGAACTGCCGGCAGGTGCCTGGCGCGAGTTTGAAGACCGAGCCGATGGCGGCATTGGCGGATACGCGCCTGGCTGACTCTGGAGCGCAGCTTAATTTCCGCTGGCCCGAGCACGTCCACACGGAATGCGGCCGGGATTGGTGGATACCGGGCCTGCATGCCTGAGTCGAATGACCAAAAGCGCCTCCGCAGGCGGTTGTGGTGTCGAAAAATAGTTCTACTATGTTGACCAAAATAGGGCTATCTTGTTGAAAAACATAGTTAAATATCCTGAATATCGCTTTCGTGATACATGCACGTGTTTGATCCGTGCGGTGAATTATTATAAATTCGACAGACGAGGTTGGGGTAAATCAAAGGCGGGCAGGTAGAAGCGTTCGCCAATAAAACGTGGGTCCACATCCATATATCCCCGCAAATCGTACAGAGAACTGTCAGTGCTCCTGGTGCTGATGTTTCCTGCTGTACCGACACAGCGTTGTTCTCGTAAGCAGTTATCCCACTAACATGCCGCAGGTAGGCCGGGAGCCTGGCTGACCTGCACCGGGCACGGAGAATACTAAATGACAACACAGTTGCCGCCAGCTGGCGGGCTCTACGACCCTGACTTCGAAAAAGACAGCTGTGGTGTAGGTTTTGTTTGTGACATCAAGGGACGTCCGAGCAATCAGATTCTGCGCGACGCACACTTGATGAACTGTGCGATGGAGCATCGCGGCGGCGTGGGGTTCGAGGAAAATACCGGGGATGGTGCCGGCGTGATGACCGGTCTGCCGCATGGACTGTACAGCAGCCTGGCGGAGCTTCACCTCAAGCGTGTCTTGCCTGACCCCGGGCACTACGGTGCCGGTATCGTTTTTCTTCCCAACGACGATGCCTCACGCGCGCGGTGCATGGCGCTGTTAGAAGAAGAAGTCGAAGCGGCGGGTGCCGAGCTGATAGGCTGGTGGGAAGTGGCTGTCGACGCACAGTCTGCTGACCTGGGCAATGCGGCAAAAGCAGCCATGCCCGCTTTCAGGCAGCTCATCGTCTCCGCCAATGGTCAGCAGGGTGAACAGTTGGAGCGCACGCTGTACCTAATCAGAAAGCATGCGTCGCACCGCGTCAGAAAAGAGAACATCCTCAAGCATGGTGAGTTGTTCTACGTATGCTCTTTGTCCTCGCGTGTGGTTGTGTACAAAGGCATGGTCACGCCGTTTCAGCTGTTCAAGTTCTACAGCGATTTACAGGACCCTCGTTTTGAAACGCACTTTGCGATGGTGCATTCACGCTTTAGTACCAATACGTTTCCGTCATGGGATCGCGCGCAACCCAATAGGTTTATGAGCCACAATGGTGAAATAAATACTCTGCTTGGCAATGTGAATTGGATGAATTCACGACAGTCACAGGCGCGCAGCCCTTATTTCAAAGACAATATAGCCAAGTTGTTTCCGGTGATTGAGCCGAACTGCTCCGATTCGGGTTCTTTCGATAACATGCTTGAATTCCTGGTGATGAACGGCCGCAGCGTGCAGGAATCAGTCATGATGATGATTCCGGAGGCATGGCAGAACCACCGCACGATGTCGCAGGAAAAGAAATC
>CAZOXM010000005.1:0-78804 GCA_964583825.1 uncultured Granulosicoccaceae bacterium | reverse complement strand
CGTATGAAAGCTTTTGGCTTCACCACCGAGACAATGCAGTTTATGTTGCTGCCACTGGTCAGAGAAATCAGAGACCCGCTCGGGTCCATGGGGAACGATGCCGCACTGGCAGTGATGTCAGACAAGCCGCGTATGCTCTATGACTACTTCAAACAGCGCTTCGCACAGGTGACTAATCCGGCAATTGATGCCATACGCGAAGAAGTCATTATGGCGCTTGAGTGTTTCATCGGGCCGGAGCGCAACCTGCTGGTACCGACCCCTGAGCACGCCAATCGCCTGCATGTGCCGCACCCGATCATCACCAATGCGGAACTCGCATCGATCAAGGCACTGGATGACGGGCACTGGAAAACCTGCACCATCGATATCACCTTTCCTGCAGGCAGCGGCAAGGCCGGACTCAGTGCAGCGCTTGAACGCATTTGCCGCGAGGCCAGTGACGCCATTGCCAGCGGTTACAGCCTGGTCGTACTGTCTGATCGTGCAGTGGATGAACAGCACGTGCCGATCGCATCACTGCTTGCTGTTGGTGCTGTACATCATCACCTGGTAGCGTCTTCCGAGCGCTCACAGATCGGTCTGGTGCTCGAGACCGGAGAAGCACGTGAAGTGCATCATCATTGCCTGCTGGTGGGCTATGGCGTTGACGCCATCAACCCGTACATGGCGTTCGAGGCGCTGTGGAATGCCTATCGTGCAGGACAACTCAGTGACGTCAGCCACATTACCTCGGAAACAGACATTGAGCCTGTCTACCGAAAAGCGGTAGGCAAAGGCATGCTGAAGGTGATGGGTAAAATGGGTATTTCGACGTTGCAGTCCTACAAGGGCGCACAGATCTTTGAGATCGTGGGGCTCGATCAGGAAGTGGTGGACATTGCATTTGTCGGTACCGCCAGCAGAGTGCGCGGTGTCGACATGGAAGTACTTGCCGAGGAAATGCAGCGTCGCCATAGACTCGCTTACGAGGAAAACGTCACCGTGTTGCCAAACCCCGGTGACTTTCACTGGCGCCGACACGGCGACACACATATGTGGGATCCGACATCGATTGCCAACCTGCAGGTGGCTTCGCGTGAAAACAGCGAAGATGCGTACTGGAAGTTTGCCCGGCAAGCCAACGAGCAAAACACCCGCAATGCTTCGCTGCGCGGACTGCTGGATTTCAACGATGACGTGAATGGCGGTGAAATACCGCTTGAGCAGGTGGAAGCAGAAACGGAAATCGTCAAGCGATTCGCCACCGGTGCAATGAGCTTCGGCAGCATCAGCGCGGAAGCACACGAGTCACTGGCGATTGCAATGAATCGCATCGGCGGTAAATCCAATACCGGTGAAGGCGGCGAAGATGCGGAGCGCTTCAAGCCAATGGCCAATGGCGATTCCAAACGCTCGGCGATTAAGCAGGTAGCCAGTGGACGTTTCGGTGTGACGATCAATTACCTGAGCAATGCTGATGAACTGCAGATCAAGATTATCCAGGGCGCCAAGCCGGGTGAGGGGGGTGAGCTACCTGGCGGAAAGGTAGACGACTACATCGCCAAGCTGCGGCACTCGACACCGGGGGTGGGTCTGATCAGTCCCCCGCCACACCACGACATTTATTCCATTGAGGATATGTCGCAGCTGATTCACGATCTGAAAAATGCGAATCCGCAGGCGCGCATCAGTGTGAAGCTCGGCGCCGAGGTTGGCGTGGGCACGGTCGCGGCCGGTGTGGTGAAGGCCAAGGCAGATCACCTGGTCATTGCAGGAGACAGTGGAGGCACCGGTGCCTCACCCCTCACGTCAATCAAGCATGCCGGTGTGCCGTGGGAACTTGGTATTGCCGAGACCCATCAGACGCTGGTACGCAACAACCTTCGTTCTCGTGTGGTACTGCAAACCGACGGTCAGATCAAAACCGGTCGCGATGTTGCTATTGCCGCACTGCTCGGCGCAGAAGAGTTCGGTCTGGCGACCGCGCCGTTGATCGCACTTGGCTGCATCATGATGCGCAAATGTCATTTAAATACTTGTCCGGTGGGAATTGCGACTCAGGATCCGGTGTTGCGGAAAAAGTTTGCCGGCCAGCCGGAACACGTGACGAACTATCTCTTTATGGTGGCCAAAGAGTTGCGCCTGATCATGGCGAAGCTTGGCTTTAAAACGCTCAACGAAATGGTCGGCAGGGTCGATGCGCTGAAAACAGAGACCGCGTTGCAACACTGGAAGTCCCGCGGAATCGATCTGTCACTGGTACTCACCAAAGCGGCAGAGCCCGAGCAGTTTCTCGGATCCTATCAGGTGCATGAGCAGGACCACGGGCTCGACAAAGCACTCGACAACAAACTCATCGCATTCGCGGCTCCGGCGCTCACACGAGGCGAAAAGGTTTATCAGGAAATACCTATCGTCAACACAAACCGAGTGGTCGGAGGCATGTTGTCGAACCGGGTTATTCGGGATGTTGGCCCCGAGATGTTGGCGCAGGACACTATCCATTTTAAATTCCATGGCAGCGCCGGGCAGAGCTTCGGTGCCTGGCTGGCTAAGGGTATTACGTTGGAGGTGGAAGGTGATGCCAACGACTTCGTTGGCAAAGGCTTATCCGGCGGTAAAGTGGTTGTGTACCCACCTGCAAAAAGCCGTTTTGTTGCAGAGGAAAATATTATCGCCGGTAATGTTGTGCTCTATGGGGCAACGAGTGGTGAGTGCTATCTGCGTGGCATTGCCGCTGAGCGCTTTTGCGTGCGCAACAGCGGTGCAAGTGCAGTGGTAGAAGGTGTGGGTGACCATGGCTGTGAATACATGACCGGCGGTCGCGTAGTTGTGCTCGGCGAGACCGGTCGCAATTTCGCTGCAGGTATGAGCGGAGGCATAGCCTATGTATACGATGTCAGTGGTCGATTTGCAGAGCGCTGCAATAAGGACATGGTCGAGCTTGAAAGGCTTGAAGCCGAAGAAGATATTGCAGAGTTGCAGCAGCTGATCAGCAAACATAAAAAATACACCGGTTCGACGGTGGCTGCGGCGGTGCTCGATGACTGGGCGCGATCTGTTGAAAGATTCGTCAAGGTCATGCCAACTGACTACAAACGCGTGTTGCAGAGCCGCAAAGAGGCTGCGCGGACACAACAACTGGAGGCGGTGTAAGCGATGGGTAAAACAACCGGCTTTATAGAAATTGTTCGCGACCCCGCCCCATACCGACAGGCGCAAAACCGCTTAAAGGATTTTAATGAAATCTATACCGGGCACGATGCCGAGCGGCTGCAGACACAGGGCGCGCGATGTATGGATTGTGGAGTGCCATTCTGTCAGTCCGACGATGGGTGTCCTGTCCATAACCTGATTCCGGAGTGGAACGATCTCGTTTATCGAAGCCAGTGGCGCGAGGCACTGGATAGACTGCACAAGACCAACAACTTTCCGGAATTCACCGGTCGAGTCTGTCCGGCACCGTGCGAGGGCTCCTGTGTGCTGGGTATTAACGATAACCCGGTGACGATCAAGAACATCGAAATGGCGATTGTTGATCGTGGTTTCGAGGAAGGATGGATTAAACCGACGCCACCGCTGACTCGTAGCGGTAAAACTGTCGCGGTGATCGGCTCAGGTCCCGCCGGGCTCGCGGCCGCGGAGCAATTGAATCGCGCCGGACACACCGTGTGTGTTTATGAGCGTGCTGATCGTATTGGCGGCCTGCTTATGTACGGCATTCCGAATATGAAGCTTGCCAAGCGCGAAGTGGTTGATCGTCGCGTACAGTTAATGCGTGACTCTGGCATAGAGTTTCGAACCAGTCAGCACATAGGAGACGGCTCGAATGGCACTGTCGATATCCGTCAGTTGTCAGACAACTATGACATGGTACTGATGGCCACTGGCGCGACGATTCCGCGTGATCTGCCCATACCGGGGCGGGAATTAACCGGCATTCATTTCGCCATGGACTTCCTGACCGCCAATACCAAAAGCTGGCTTGATTCATCACACGCCGACAAGGAATATATTTCGGCTAAAGACAAGGATGTCATCGTGATCGGTGGCGGTGATACCGGCACTGACTGTATTGCCACCTCATTGCGACATGGTTGCAGAAGTCTGGTCAACTTCGAACTGTTTCCGCAGCCGCCAGCGGGCAGGGCAGATAACAATCCATGGCCGACCTGGCCCAAAATACTTCGCTCTGACTATGGTCACGAGGAATCTGCCGATACCTTTGGGCAGGATCCGCGAGTGTATAAAATCTCCAGTACCGAATTTATCGGCGAAGGCGGTCGTGTGACCGGTGTTCGTACAGTCGAGGTTGCGATGAGCAAGGGCAAACTTGAGCCGGTTGCCGGCACAGAAAAGGAATGGAAAGCGGATCTGGTATTACTTGCCATGGGTTTTCTCGGGCCGGAGCATGAAGCGTCGGACCCGCTGGGTATTGCCTATGACGATCGTTCCAACTATCGAGCGGATTATGGTTTGTATAAAACCAGTATCGACAACGTATTCGCCGCCGGTGACTGTCGACGCGGTCAGTCTCTGGTCGTGTGGGCGATTAACGAAGGGCGCGAGGCTGCGCGGGAAATCGACCGTCAGCTGATGGGCCGGACGGCATTGCCGTAGTTCAAAGTTAATCCCGGTCCAGGACTGATACGGAGGATACATGCTCAAAGGTATACCATCGATTGTAACTGCCGATCTTCTGTGGGTGCTGCGCTCCATGGGCCACGGTGATGTACTGACCGTCGCCGATCGCAATTTCCCAGCGCACTCGGTGGCTCAGGAGACGACATCGAAGCGCCTTGTGCAACTCAACGGCGTCAATGATACACAGGCGATCAGTGCGATCCTGAAGCTGTACCCGCTCGATACCTTTATTGACGAACAGATCCATCACATGCAAGTGGTTGGTGAGCCGGAAACTCGGCTTGAGGTGCACAGCGAAGTGTTTGATGAATGCGTCGCCGTGATGCCGGAAGCCAAAATGGGTTCCATAGAGCGCTTTGCCTTTTACGAGGCGGCGAAAAAAAGCTTTGCTGTCGTACAAACGTCTGAGGACAGACCGTACGGTTGTTTCCTGATTACCAAAGGCGTGGTGTTTGACTGATCGTCCGTGCATTGGCAATGACTAAACCAGTGGTCATCTCGCACACCACAAGGAAATTGCAGATCGCTCTTGAGAAGAATGGGGAGCACTATGTCCGGTAAGAGCAGGCCGCAAACACCCGATGGCCGATACCTTGTGGCGCGAGGTGTACTGAAGCGAAGTACGAATCCGGATCTCGATGGCCAGACGCGAAGGCGGGCGGTTAAAGCGCTGATGCAGGCCCGCATGAGTGGTGACCGCGAAGCACTGCAGGCGGCGAAAGTCACGCTGGGTGAATCGGGACCTGTCTGGTGGAGTGATGATGCGCCGGACCTGAGCGGTGCTGCACCGGGTGACACGCCTTATGCAGACTGGTGGGGTAGCTTATCTGAGTTGGAAAAAGCCGCCGGAGAGGCGGATTCGAAGCTGAAAAAATAGCGTGCCGAAAGATCCACGGGCCCGAAAAAGGCCGCGAAAGTGCGGCCTTTTTCGGGTTTTATCGAGCTGCTCAGTTGCGGGTGACAGTCACCTCGAGGTACTCGGTGCCGGCCTCGAAGTCGAAATCGGAGTTTTCCGACGCTGACTGACCCGGATGCGGTGTGATTGAACCGTTTTCATCATCGCCACTATTCGGGCTCTGACCGTCCTCACTGCATGGCGGAACCCAGTAGTCCAGCGTTAACACATTGGTCTCTGAGCCCGCATCATAAATAGGGGCTGTGAACGTCTCTGTGGTTTCCGGCAGTGCGCGGGAGTCGATACCACTAAAACCGTCATTGGTGCAGACGACCATGCTGATGAGAGTCATTACCTGATTTTCCGCGCTAAGGTCGAGTTCAATGGTGGCAGTTGCACCCGGTGTCAGCGGGCCCGGGTTATCCGGGTCGGCAAAGGCAACGCCCGATGCACTCACGGCACCGGCCGTCGTTTGCAATTCAGCTAGTTCGACCATTGGGCCGAAATCCCCGTCTTCGGCAATTCGCACCAACTGATCGATGGCCGGCTGACCCACCTCAAAAATACGAATGCCGTTGTCGGCATTGGGGGCGTTGTGCAGCAACACTACCGGTGGCGTCATCGGTTGGAAATCAGAGGTATTGGTTAGTGTGATAGTGACGCTGTCTGCAGACGATGGGGTGCCGGCTTCGGTCAACTGGCTGCGCAATTCACCGGCTTCGTTAGCGCTGGTATGCACATTAACGTAAAGTTCGCCCGCCTCGTACAGCGCCAATGCACTGGTATCGAGCGTCGCGCCTGCAGGCGTACTCCATACCGTGCCGTCGGCGTTACCTTCGAGACCAATCACAACAGGGCCGGACTCTCCTGTGCCGCCGGAATGAATATGGGCTGCAGTCGGTTGGCCGCTGGTGCCGGACACTGTGACTGAACCTGATATTGCTCCGGTCACAGTATCGACGGTGAACGAACCTGATCCGGTCGCGGCGGCAACGTTGGCCGGTGGCACTGTGGATTGACTGTCGAGCACAAGTGAGACCGTCTCTGTATCGGCGGTGCCTTCACCATCGGTATCTTCACCTTCACCGGTACCATCACCTTCACCTTCACCAGTACTGTCGGTGCTGCCCTCACCATTCATATCGACGTTATCGTCAACGCCATTTACAACGACAGCGCTGTCGTCGGATCCGCAGGCTGCCAGTAGCAAGCTCAGAGCAATCAGGCAAGCCAGGGGGGCTGGTCGGAAATCAAATCTTTTCATAAGAACTGCCTTTTGTAGTTGTTGTGATGCTGCTCGAACTCGGTCTGTGTCAATGTCACCAGTGCAACATATATAGCGGTGAATGCAGGAGGCACGGTGTCGGGTGGCTTCCTTTTTTACCGGATCTGTCAATCGTGGGGGCAGCACTCAACCCATGAGCCTAGAAGGCTGTCATGAAAATGCAAATGACAAGTGCGGGAGCGCGCCTCAGTCGCGGCTTTTGTCAGCCCGGAAGGGTCGATGCGGGGAAAGATGTCATACTGACCAGCGTTTTGAGCAATGTGTACTTTAAACGTCGAAAACTACGCGGAACCCCTGATGCGTGGTCGTTGAATCCGGTGTGTTGCCGGTTCTGGCTGAAATTCGATATCGGTAGCAGTAGCTCTTATGGCACAAGAATGATCCGCCTTTGAGCAGTTTGCAGCCTTTGTAGTGCTTTGCGTGCTGCCTTGAAGCCGGACTGCGGCCATTGATCTTTATGCGACCTGAGGTCCATTCCCACACGTTACCGCACATGTTGTACAAACCGTATCCGTTGGGCTCGTATGACCTGGCCGGTGCTGTGAAGTGGAAGCCATCAGCGGCAGTGTTATGTTCAGGAAATGCTCCCTGCCAGATGTTGCAGGGATAATAGCCGCTGTCATCAGGTGCTTTTCTGCCCCAGGGGAATGGCACATCCTTTAATCCTCCGCGTGCTGCGTGCTCCCATTCCGTCTCGCTGGGCAGTCGGCCCTCCACCCATTTTGCATAAGCAGTGGCGTCATTCCACGACACATGTATCACCGGATGGTCGTCATGAATCTCCGTTGACGCATCCGGTCCGCAGGGTTGCTGCCAGTAAGCGCCATCTACCTTGCGCCACCACTGTGTATTGGCGACCGCCTGTGTGGCTTTAAAGTCATTCGGCAGCTGCTGGAAGAACACGAATGACCAGCCGAGCTTTTCTGCCTCGGTTCGGTAACCGGTCGCCTGCACAAACTGTTTGAACATGCTGTTGGTAACCGCTGTGGACAACATACGGAACGGTTTAACTGTTACCCGGCGGCAGGGGCTCTCTTCATCAATTGCGATTATCGGGGCGTCAGTTCCCACAAGTGCGCTGCCCCCGGGGATATCGCAGACCTCCAGTGATACTGACGAGCCTGCGCTGACGGGTGTTTCAAAGCCGGTTTGACTGCCTGATGATGTGTCGGTAGTGCGTTGGGGTGTGCAGCAGCTTTTAAAATCGTTGTTCATTGGCACAGGTTTACTCGCACACACCAGGTAGTACACATAACATTTCGTACAGCAAATTAGCACCGACCAGTGCGGTGTTACCCGTCGTGTCGTAGGGAGGAGAAACCTCCACGAGGTCAGCGCCGGCGATGTTCAGACCGGCACAACCTCTGATCAGTTCCAATGCCTGCCAGATCGTCAGGCCGCCTATTTCCACCGTACCGGTGCCCGGTGCGAATGCCGGGTCCAGACTGTCGATGTCGTAGGTGAGGTATACCGGTGCATCGCCGATGGTCTTTTTAATATCGCCAATCAGTGGCGTCAGCGATTTACCCCAGCAGGCTTCGGCTTGTACCACGGTGAACCCCTGATCACGGGACCAGTTGAAGTCGTCCGGGGAATATCCGGTGCCGCGCAAACCGATTTGAAACACCTTGTCGTTGATCAGCAGCCCGTCGTCGACTGCGCGTCGAAAAGGTGTGCCGTGTGCGATGCGCTCACCGAACATCTCATCGTTGATATCAGCGTGGGCGTCGATGTGTATCAGCGCCACCGGACCATGTTTGTTATGCATGGCACGCAGAATAGGGTAGGTGAGTGTGTGGTCACCTCCCAGTGTCAGTGGAATGCAGTCGTGCTGCAGTATTGCATCGAAGTGACTGGTGATGATATCGATGGTTTTTTTGAGATCAAACGTGTTTATCGGTACGTCGCCAATATCTGCCACCTGCAGTTTCTCGAATGGTGCCGCACCGGTTGCCATGTTGTAGGGCCTCAACATGCAGGACTCAGCGCGAATCTGTCGGGGACCATGGCGGGTACCGGAGCGGTTCGAAGTACCAATGTCGATGGGCACACCGACAAAACACGCATCCAGGCCTTCGGCGGTCTGTTGTGTGGGCAGGCGCAGCATGGTGGCCGGGCCGCTAAAGCGTGCCATCTCGTTGCCGCCAAGCGGTTGGTTTAAAACTCGGCTCATTGATCCTCCGGCTGATGGACTGCAGTAAAGTTACTTTTTGTGATTCAAAAAATCGACGATGCGCCTACAGCCCTCGACCAGTGAATCTTCATCGAGCGTAAAGCATAACCGAACCCAGCCTCTGGCACTGTTGCCAAATGCCCCGGCATCGAGGACCGACACGCCTTTTTCCTCGTAGAGATCGCGACTGAATGTTTTTGCGTTTTCATAGTAGTGGCGCACATCCACCATGACATACATCGCCGCCTGCGACTTCAGCACAGGTAAGTGCTCAGCCTTTGCCAGTTCGGCGCACACCAGATCGCGGCGGCGCTTGTAGATATCCCGCATCTGCAGGCTGGCATCGCGCTCTTCGGTCAGCGCGGTAATCGCCGCCTCCTGTACAAACCCCGGCAGTCCGTAGAGCATGCACAGCCCCAGATTGTCATAGTGCGGGAACAACGCTTTCGGTCCGATAGTCCAGCCGGTACGCCAGCCGGTCATCGCATGCGACTTGGACAGACTGTTGACCGTGATAGTGCGCTCTGCCATGCCCGGCAACGCAGCCATCGAGATGTGTTCGCCTTCGAAGATCAGATCGGTGTAGACCTCATCGGAGATAACCCAGAGATCGTGCTCAATCGCAAGGGCGGCTATCGCGCCAAGCTCATCCCGGTTTAACACGACGCCGGTCGGGTTGTTGGGTGTAGTAATGACGATTGCCTGAGTCTTATCGGTAATAGCAGCTTTGATCAGTTCAATGTCCGGGCGGAATCCATTGGCGGCCGGCTGTGCCACCGGCACCATCGTGGCACCACCGAGTCGCAGGCAGGCTTCATAGGTGACGTACATCGGCTCCAGCACAATAACTTCGTGCGTTTCGTCGAGCAGTATCAGACTCGCAGCGAACAGTGCGTTCTGAGTACCGGCAAAGACAAAAACATTGTCGGCGTCAGTCGGTACACCGGTGCGCTGCTGAAAGTCGCGGGCAATCGCCTGTCTGAGCTTATCGCGGCCAGGCACTGCGGCATAGTGCGTATCGCCACTGCGCAGCGCTTCGACCGCTCGTTCAATAATCGGCGCGGGTGTCGGAAAATCCGGGTCACCGATACTCAGCACAATCACATCTTCACCGTTGGCGGCTGCCCGCTGCGCGCGGGTGTGGATATCCCATGCCGCGGCGCCTTCACCGCTGATTCGGTGGATGAGTTTGGACAACTTCATGTGAATCTCTGCAAGTTGGTGATTGCCTGTGCGATGGGCCGACGGTGTCCCCGACGGCAGTTGCTGTGAAGATAAAAGGTTAACTCGTTAGCTGGACGTTCACAGCACCGCTTCTATCAGGGTTGGCCCCTCGGCGGCCAGTGCCGCTTTGTAAGCGTGAATGAACATTTGCGTATCGCTTGCACGCACCGCAGTCACGCCCATGCCCTTTGCCAGCGATACCCAATCGAGATCGGGTCGGTTCAGGTCCATCATATCGGTTGCCGTGCGACCCGCGCTGGCACCGACGTTCGTGAGTTCGTGTTTCAGGATGGCGTAGGCGCGGTTCGACAACAGGATAGTGATGATATTCAGGCCTTCTCTGGCCTGAGTCCACAGCGCCTGCAAGGTGTACATGCCGCTGCCGTCGGCTTGTATCGCCACCACCTGCCGATCGGGACAAGCTACAGCGGCACCGGTTGCCAGCGGGAATCCTGCACCGATGCTTCCACCACAAATCTGTAACCAGTCGTGTGGTGCGGCACCGGCGGTGGGCTGCGGCATGTTACGTGAGGCTGTAATACCCTCGTCGACGACGATGGCGTTTTCCGGTAGCAGACTGGCGACGATCATCGCGATGTTTACGCTGTCGAGCGGGCCCTGATCCGGCAGCGCTGTTTGTATGCGTTGCTGTACCACCGGTTTGATTGAATCTGCACTGACCCTTGCGGCCAGCGCATCAAGGGCGTCGACACTGTCTTCTTCTATCGTGGCGAGTACGTGCACTTCACTGTCCGGTGGCCACAGGCATCCCGGTTTATCCGGGTAGGCAAAAAATGCCACCGGTGCCTTCGCCCCCACGCAAACAATATGTTTAAACCCGGCTAATTTTATAAGTGCTTCATCGACCGGATACGGCACGCATTCAAGCGGGGTTCGGCCGGCGCCTCGTTCAAGTCTGGCGTTGGACATCTGGCCGATTAAATGCGCACCTGTTTTTTCCGAGATCTTGCTTGCCACTGCCAGTGGTCTTTCTCGCAGGCAGTGGCCGGTCATGACTATTACCGCGGGTTCACCGGACTGCAGCACGCCGGCGATATGCTCAATGGTCTGTTCAGATACCGTCTTGGTTGGCGCAGGAGGTATCGGCGCGACCGGTCCGTTTGATCGTTCCCAGGCCGTATTGGCAGGCAGGATCAGACTGGCGATGCGTCCCGGGTAGCTTTTCGCCTGGCTGACGGCCTGTGCGCCATGGGCTGCAGTTTGTGTTGATGAAGTGCTGGTGCATACCCAGTCCGATACCGGTCGGGCAATGCCTTCGATATCCGCTGTCAGTGGCGCATCGTGTTCGATGTGGTGTGTCGCATGTTCACCGATGATGTTAACGATTCCGCTGTGTGCTTTGTTGGCGTTATGCAGGTTGGCCAGGCCATTGCCAAGGCCCGGGCCGAGGTGCAGCAGGGTGGCTGCCGGTTTGTCGGCCATGCGGTAGTAACCGTCCGCTGCACCGGTGACCACGCCTTCGAACAAGCCCAGTACACAGCGCATGCCGCCGATGCGGTCGAGCGCTGCAACAAAGTGCATTTCGGAAGTGCCCGGGTTGGCGAAGCAGGTGTCGATACCGCTGTCGATCAGGGTGTGTACAAGTGCTTCCGCACCGTTCATTGAATTATCGGAGGCGGACATAGTTTAGGGGCAGTGGGCAGTGGGCAGTGAGGATGATTGTTAGTTGCGGTTTCCGGTGTGCGCTGCAGATGTTCATCAGTAGTCTTCGCACCAGATTTCCACCTGTTGTACCGAGTTGTTGCCGAACCCGGCCATGTCCCACTTTGCGTTCAGTGGCTGCTCATTGCCGTTGGCATCGGTAGCGCGACAACGCAGCAGGTGATGTCCTTCGGTGGCTTCCCATTCGGCCTCCCAGCGTCGCCACGCGTACGGGGATGTCGATGGATGCAGTGTGGCTTCAACCCAGTGATCGTTTGCGCCCAGTGCCACCCTGGCAACGGGTACGCCGCCGCCACACCAGGCGCGCCCGGTGATTTTTATTCGACCGGGTTTGACCAGTCGGCGGCGTGTGCTCCAGTCCGGTATGCCCGGAGGCACCAGCAATGATCGAACTCTGATTTCGGTGACCGGTGTGCCCTCGTCGCCGGCCTGTTCGCGATAGACATAGGTGCCGACCTGCTGGTGGCCCTGAAAGCCGTGATCAATGCCTTCAATCGCAGACAGCCACTTAACGCTCGCCATACCGTACCAGCCGGGCACGATCAGTCGCAGTGGAAAGCCATGCTGGGGCGCAAGCGGCTGGCCGTTCATTTCAAATGCGAGCATCACTTCTTTGTGCATTGCTTTGTCGACGCTCAGGCTGCGTGCGAAGTTGTGGATTTTGCCGCCGTCCACACCGACGTCACTGCCGTGAAATACGATTTCCCTGCAGTTGTCATCGGGGGATGCCAGGGCAAGGACTGAGCTCAGTGGCACACCGGTCCAGTCGGCTGTGCCAACCGCTTCAACACCCCACGGCTGACTGGGCCAGCGCGGTTCGATCAGGCGTCTGCCATTGCCCGCACATTCCAGGGTGACACGTTGCGTGATGCGTGGCAGTGCATGCAGTTGGGACCACAGCACTGTCTGTGGTTTTTCGAAACAACCGTGCAAAGAGAGTTGCCAGTTGTCCGCGGTTTCGACGCGCGGAATATCAAAGTGATTGAGCAGGTAGTGCGCACCGACCGGCGTCACGTCTTCATGCAGTGTCTCCAGCAGGGTGCCGCTGTTGCGGTTGGCCAGACCGACTTCACGCTCGGAATAGGTGGGGTCGCTGTGTTGCCTGGCGGGCGGATTGAGGATGGGGTTGTCCACTATTTTTTCTGTTCCTCGCGGGTGAACACAGGCTCAGTTGGTGTCGACAGTTTTTTACTGTAACGGTAACCTGCGGTATCGAAGTCCTTGATGGATTCCGCATCTTTTATGCGATGGTCGATAATATATCGGGCCATCATGCCACGCGCCTTCTTTGCGAAGAATGCAATCAGCTTGTACTCGCCGTTTTTTTTATCTTTAAACACCGGGCTGATCAATTGTGCGTCCAGTTTGCGCTGATTGACCACTTTGAAGTATTCATTGGATGCGAGATTGAACACCAGTGGCGACTTCTGTGTTTTCAGCTCTTTGTTAAGCAGGTCTGTTACGCCGTCCCCCCAGAAGTGATAGAGGTTCTGGCCACGATCGTTCACCAGTTTGGTACCCATTTCCAGACGATACGGCAGCATTAAGTCCAGCGGGCGCAGCACACCGTAGAGTCCGCTCAGGATACGAAGGTGTTTTTGCGCGAACTGCACGTCGCGCTTTTTCATGGTGTCGGCATCGATGCCGGTGTAGACGTCGCCCTGAAAGGCGAACAGGGACTGTTTGGCCGCGCCGGGCTCCAGTGGCTGCTGCCACTGCTTAAAACGCTCAGCATTGAGTTTTGCCAGCTTGTCGCTGATGTTCATCAGCTTGCCGACTTTCGGGGCTGACATTTTTTTCAACACATCGACCAGTTCCTGCGAATCATCAAGAAACCGGGGCTGGGTGTTTTGTTCAGTAGGCGGCGGGGAATCGAAATCCAGTGTTTTGGCAGGGGATACCAGGATCAGCATGTCGGGCGGCTCGTAAATTAACTGCCCTAAGGTTACGTCTGCGAGTGGCTACCGGCAACCGTTTATACGGTGAAAAAGTGCGGTGGAGCAGCAATACCCGGCAACGTCGTGTTGCCGGGTCAGGGGGTGAGGCTCAGGCCGCTTTGTCGGAAGGCTTTCCGTGGCGGGCGCTGTGCAAAATACTGCCTCTGTCGATGCCGATATCCTTTAACTGAGCGTCACTCAGACCGCGCAGTTCAGCGACGGCTTTGCGGTAGTTGCGACGGCTGACGCGTGTTTCGTCTTTGCGGTATCGGTCCACTGAATCTTTAAGCGTGGAAAACAGGTTTTTCATGTCGTACTCCAGTAATTTTAAGGTCTGACTAGAGTATGCGGCTGGTCTTCCGGATCAACAATAGCGCCCATAAACCATACATTTGTGAACAGATGTCAATAATCGTCTGTCTATGCCTGCCTGACGAAGGATGCGCAGGGTTGCCACGCTTTTTGCATTACTCGGCGTCGGCAGTGCTGGCCAAATTTCGGATCAACTATTACAGACGGCTCGAACCGAAAATCATTGAACAGCCGAAACGTGCCAGCGCTGCCGTTATATCAGCAAATGCTGATCCCGCCAGCCCGTTCAGTTGCCGTCGTAGAACTCTACGACGCCGGTCTCAATATCATACTGTGCACCGATCACGTGGAACTGATCGTTAGCGATGAGTTGCTTCAGCAGTGGCGATTGCTGTTGCAGGTGGGTGACACAGGCTTCGACGTTTCTCCGGGTAGCAGCAGCCATTAAATCTGTCGTTCCCGATTCCGCTGTGCCGTCTACCAGGTCGCTGATTGCGGGACCGATGCATTCGACAATCGAGTGAATGCTGTCTTCGCCGTTGCTGTCGGATGGTGACTGTATTGCGTCAATGGTTGCGGCTATCGCACCACAGTGCGTATGACCGAGCACCACGCATAACGGTACGCCAAACTTTGATGCGGCAAACTCAATACTGCCGACCTGCGTTGGTGCGGCTACGTTGCCCGCCACACGAATGACGAACAGGTCCCCGAGTCCCTGATCAAAAATCATTTCCGCCGGCGCTCTTGAATCGGCGCAACCGAGTATGATCGCGAATGGGTGTTGACCCTCGACCAGTTCGCTGCGTCTCGTCCGGGAATGCCGCGCACTCTGACTGTCATTGTTGACGTATCTTTGGTTACCTGCCTGCAGGCGTTTCAGGGATTCCAGTGATTTATTCATTGCGTTCAAAATGCAAGTTGCGGGGACCGGGGTAGCAGGATGTTGAAAAACTATTGCGCTAGTGGGCCGCCTGGTAAATAAGGTAACTAACTTTTCACAGCTACAGTCGTCAGTGCAAGGCGGAAAAACGCAGGCCCTTTTTTACCCAGGGGCCATACGTCGAGCCCGGGTTGCCCAAACTGCGCTTTTTCGGCAGCCATTATTACAGTGATCATGGGCCTGCTCAGACCGTCGCTCATAACGTTTTCCAATACTCCACCAGTGTGTACTCGCGGTTGACAGCGGATTTTATGCGAGCAACCATGCGTCAAATCCGATGTCCGGTTCAAAGTGACCATTGTTCCACAGCAGTCGGGTGGGACCGGGCATCAGTTTTTTTTGGCTGGGGTGTTGGGCGTCACCGGGGTAAACCAGTGTGCGGGTGTCATCCGCCCCTTTGATAACTCCCGGCTCTATGCAATAGGTGGGCGTTTTCAGTGCCTCGTCGAGGCAGGATTGTGTACTCCTGTGGCGGCAAAGCGCCAGCAAGGTCATGATTTGCGGCGGAGCCAGCGTCATCTCGTGCCTGAGATAGGCGGTCAGCGCATCCCTGGGGGACATCCAGGCGCTGTCTGTGGCTTCCTCGCCGTCGTGTGTGGCAGTTTGACCGTCGGGTAATCGCGTTATAAAAAATCGAGCGTCGAAACGCTTTTTCATCATCGAAGGTTCATTTGGTGTAATCCACCGCGACCATGGAATTAAGTGTTCTGCGCGCAAAACCACGCCGGTTTCCTCCCGTGTCTCGCGGCAGGCGGCAGCAAACAGTGCGCAGGCTTTGCGGTGCTCAAGCTGCGGCTCATTCAGCATGCTGGCCGGTGGATGCGGCAGGTTGGTTACAGCCGCCTCCTGAGCGAAGTCGTCGCTGTCGAGTTTGCCGCCCGGAAATACCCAGGCTTTGTTCATGACCGTTTTGCTCTTACCGCGACAAAGCAACAGAGTTTCCAGGCCGGCAGCGCCATCGCGCAGCAAGATCACCGTCGCCGCATCGATGGGTGCGGCGGTGACGGTGTCGTTGTTGAGTGCGTTCATGTTCTATTGACGAAGTTTGTAGCCGGTTTTAAACATCCACCAGACAACGGCAAGGCACAGCCCCAGAAATACGAGAATGCTGAGCAGGCTGATGCCGACTGACACATCATGTACTTCGAAAAAGCTCCACCGGAAGCCGCTAATCAAATAGAGCACCGGATTAAACAGCGATATTTTCTGCCACAGCGGAGGCAGCATATCGATAGAGTAAAAACTGCCACCGAGAAAGACGAGCGGTGTAATCACCAACAGCGGAATCAGCTGCAGCTTTTCAAAGCTATCGGCCCAGATTCCAATGATAAAGCCGAACAGGGAGAAGGTGATACAGGTGAGGATCAGAAAGGCCAGCATCCAGAAGGGATGTTTAATTTGTAAATCGACAAAGAAACTGGCAGTGATCAGGATGATTGTACCGATGATCAGTGACTTGGTGGCAGCAGCGCCAACATAGCCGATAACGACTTCAAAAAAGGAAAGCGGCGCGGACAAAATTTCGTAGATAGTGCCAGTGAACTTGGGGAAATAAATGCCAAAGGATGCGTTGCTGATGCTCTGCGTAAGTAACGAGAGCATGATCAATCCCGGAACAATAAACACACCATAGGATACATCTTCCACGGATTGTATACGCGAGCCAATGGCGGAACCGAACACCACAAAGTAGAGACAGGTGGAAATCACCGGGGAGGCAATGCTTTGCAGGAGCGTATTCCAGGTGCGAAGCATCTCAGCGATATAGATAACTCTTATTGCCTGCCAGTTCATGATTTTTCTGCGACCAGAGTGACGAAAATATCTTCCAGTGAACTTTGCGAGGTGTGGATATCACGCAGTGTGAGTCCCGCGCTGTTGAGCGACTGCATTAAACCAGTGATACCGGTTCGAGTACTGCGCGTGTCGTATTGATAGTGCAGTGTTGCGCCGTCGTTCGATAATTCAAGCTGATACTGCGCAAGCGACTCCGGGATCTGCGTTATAGGCTCGCGCAGCTCGATGGACAGTTGTTTGCTTCCCAGCTTTTGCATCAATTCCGCTTTGTCTTCGACCAACAGCAGTTTGCCGTTGTTAATGATACCCACGCGATCAGCGATCTCTTCGGCTTCCTCGATATAGTGGGTGGTTAGAATAATGGTTACACCGGACTCCCTCAGTCGGTTGACCAGCTTCCACATATCCTTGCGCAGCTCAACATCTACACCAGCGGTGGGTTCATCCAGAAAGAGAATCTTCGGTTGATGTGACAGGGCTTTACCAATCAGGACGCGGCGCTTCATGCCACCCGACAGGCTCATCAGGACGCTGTCGCGCTTCTCCCAGAGTGACAGATCTTTGAGCAGTGATTTAATGTATGCACTATCCGGTTTTTTGCCGTGCAGGCCGCGACTGAACGCAAGTGTGTTAGCGACTTTTTCAAAGGCGCCCAGAGTCAGTTCCTGCGGTACCAGTCCGATCATGGAGCGGGTGTGCCGATAACCGGAACCGATATCGTGTCCATCGACGGAAACACGGCCAGCGGTGGTTGAAACGATGCCGCAGATGATCGAGATGAGTGTGGTTTTACCTGCCCCGTTCGGGCCGAGTAGCGCGAGTATTTCCCCTTGTTGGATGTCGAGATTAATGTCGCTAAGTGCCTGGTGCCCGGAAGCGTAAACTTTACTCAGGTTGGATATCGATACGATTGGCGGCATGTTATTCAGAATTATCCCCGGCGCTGGCTGACTCCCCCATCATTCGGGTATTGCTGTCAGTAGTCAATGTCGGGTGGAATATTGCTTCTGTCCGCCCGGTGGTAAGTGTGGAGAGTGATAACTGTCTTTTATCAGGTGCTGCCGACAACGCGAACTTTGCTGAGCAATGAGGGTCTGTTGCCGGCATTTTTCAGCGGTGTTTTTATTCCTTGATTTGCAGCACCTGCAGCCTGCAGTTTGTCCACCGCTGACTGCAGTCTATTGACCTTGCGGGTGGAGTCCTCAAGCGCTGCGAGGGTATTCTCCAGGCGGGACTTATAGTTGACATTGTCGATGTCACCCGGCAACTCCCGAGGTTGTTCCCGCAGCGATTCAAGCTGTGCCTTGAGCTGCGCGATCTGGTCGTCTTTTTTGCTCAGTTCCCGATCGTGTGCATCCTGCAGGGCCAGTGTTCTGTTGGTCTGGGCAGTGGTCTGATTCAGTGCACTCTGATTATCAGCCTTGAGTTGCAGTTGTACCTCGTCGACCGGTGACAACTTGCGACGTGCTGCTGTTCGGTAGGTGGTGGACTGTGACCTGGCAGCTGACGTTTGCCGATTGTGAGGTGCGTCTGAGGTCGCCTCGGTTTTTTTCAGTCCGGGGTTAATGTGGACCGGACTGGCAGTCGTCTCAGCCTGTTGGCCGGCAGCGGTGTGATCAACAGGGGTGTCGGTGGAGTGTTCGACAGCTGCTTCATCGGACTTTCGCCGCTCGTTGTGTGCTGAATGGTCAGTTGAGGTGCCGGCAGCCTTTGCCTCACCCGTATTCAATTCTTTCGGCTTGCCTGCAGTGTTGTGTGCTGTGTTTGAAGATGAGTCATCGCTGGTGTGCGATGCTGTTTTCGCGTCGGCAGTTCGCTCGGACAGCGACTTTTCAACAGACAACAATACCGCCCGCCCCGACGATGTTTTGGTTTGTTCTTTTTTTGCGGTGCCTGTCTTTGCGGTGCCTGTCGCTGGTCGCTTAAGGCGTGTGGTAACTTCGGGTGAATCATTTTTATCCGTGTTACCCGATGTGCTGATAACAGTAGATGTACCGATGCTTTGGTCCTCAGAGTGCGAGGCGCCCAATTTGGGAAAGAGCGTGCTGAAAGCCGGGTGATCGCCGTACTCATCGGCTTTAGTGTGTTTGCTGTCGAGCGCAGCCTTGTTTTCTGAGGCACTGAATTGCAGCGCCGCACCCCGCGATGATTTATCGCGGTAAGCTGACCTTGGCTGACTGGAAGCTGCCAGGGTGGTGTCGTTTGTATCCGGTGTGGACTGACTGTGTGGCTGTTGCGGGTCTGTTGTTTGGGTGTCGCTCGCTGCCTGTTCATCGCCAGTGTTAAAAATCCAGTGGAACAGTGCCCACAGGAAGTAGACGGATGCAGCGGGCAATAAGATGGCTATTGCGGGTAAGTCTGCGATCAGCTCGGGCATTCAGATATCCGGATGTATAGTGACTGGCGGTGTGGTAGCGGTGTCGATAAACGACACCGAATTGTAACCAGCTATTGCAAGCGGGAAGGTTACCTGTCCGGTGTGTAAAGGCGATGTGCTTTATGAAGGTAATGCCTGCATTGGACGTTTATATCTCTTCGGTGCCCGATTGAGCCGCGTGCCTTGTGGATAAGTCTTGTGGATAAAAAAAACGCCATCGGGCAGATGGTGGTTGATTACGATTTGTTAACGCCCAACAGCGTGAGCAACTGTTGAACTCGGGTGTCAAAAGACGTTAACGTAACTGGCTTGTAAACCGCTTTTTTGGTTGTTCCGAGGATAAACATGTCTCTCCGCCTACTCGCGCGGGCAGGCACAGCCGCTCTCTGTGTCTTGCTCCTTGCGACCGGTCAGGTCGCTCCTGTGTCTGCCATGCCTGCCTGTAACTTACCCGACAGTGACTCCGACGGAGACGGCTGGGGATGGGAAAATAACCGCAGCTGTAAAATGCCGACCAGGGTAATTTTCCAGTCAAACGGGTCGCAGACTTCCACGTCACAGTCGAAGGCTGCGCTGTGTAAATCGGCATCAAGTGATCCTGATGGTGACGGCTGGGGCTGGGAAGATGGACGCAGTTGCATTGTGGGCAACGCGCCAGGCAGTAATAGCAGCGGTGCCGCGGCCACGGTTTCTCCGGTGCCTGTGTCGTCAGGGGGGCGCAAGCCCGTCGGAGCCAGCTTCGACGTCGGCACGCTGCGCCGGATCGGGGGCAAGGGAGACAACTGGTGCCAGACATGGGCTGCGGATGACAGTGTCATCACGGCGATGTCGGATGGCGATTGGTTCGACGGCTCTTATCGTTACCACACCCGACTTTACAAAATGTATGGAGATCAAAACGGCTTTTCCAGACAGGAAGTGCAGGGTTATCCGCAGTTTCATACCAACGATGATGGCTGGTACGGCTACGGAATGCTGTCTGTTGACGGCACGCTGTATTCGATGGTCTCAAAAACACAGTTTGCGGCCTGGTCACCAGGGCCCTTTCGTGGTGTAAAAATGCTGCGCTCTTACGATAACGGAGCGAGCTGGAACCGCGTTGATCGCAATAACAATGATCGTTTTATTGGACGATGGGACGGCGCAGTGCAATCGACAGACGCCAGTGAAATGTATTTCTTTCAGGAGTCCGGTCGCAGTGGCCACGGCAAGGAGGCTTACCCGTTTTCGTTCGTCAGCTTCGTGCAAAACGGAAAAGACCATCGGGCATCGCGTGATGGCTATGTCTATATCTATTCGCCGGAAGGTTCGCAAAGCAATCAACTGATGCTGGCACGCGTGCCGTCCGGGCAATTGGGTCAGCGCAGTGCCTGGCAGTATTTCGCGGGCTGGAATGGCAGTTCAGCCACATGGTCCGGCGATATCAATCGGCGGCAGGCAAACATACAACTGCCTGCGAAAAACTCACGCGGTGAGCACTTTGGGTTTTACTCATGGCTGCCATCCGTGGTCTGGAATGAAGGCCTCGGTGTCTATGTGATGGCGAATGGCGGTACTTATGGCGGCTATGGAATGTCTGCTGCGAGCCATGACTACTACTCAAAGTGGATGCACACCAAATCCGGCAGTCTGGGGCTTTGGTATTCGGAAAATCCGTATGGTCCCTGGAAGCAGTTTTATTACACTGATCACTGGACGCCCGACAACGCTGGTAACCTGACTTATCAGCCCAAGCTGTCGCCAAAATGGATGAGTGCAGACGGTAAAACGATGACGATTATCTGGTCTGATGCGATGCGCAACGCCGATGGCTACAGCCACAGCATCAACTATAAGTGGAACCAGATGCAGGTGAATATCCGCACCCGGTAAGTAATGGCTACGATGGTCGGCGGCGCTTTCTGGTTTTAGCCTTTGCCCCGGCCGTTTTGCCACCCTGCTCGCGTGGTGGCAGTCCGGTGTGCTGCGTGAGCAGCGTGCCTTTGGCGGGCCGGCCGGTGCTGTTTTTGCGGCGCGGGCTGTGGTAGTGCGTCGTAGAGTCCGGCTGCCAGCGAGGAATGAGGTGTTTTTTGCCGTTGCCGATCAGATCCTCCCTGCCCAACTCTTTTAACGCTTCGCGCAGCAGTGGCCAGTTGGCCGGATCGTGATAGCGTAGAAACGCTTTGTGCAGGCGCCGCTGCCGTGTTTTTCGGACGGTCTCGACGTCCTCTGAGTCACGGCTGATGCGACCGAGCGGGTTTTTACCGGAGTGATACATCGCGGTGGCGGTCGCCATGGGCGACGGATAAAACGATTGAACCTGATCCGCCCTGAAGCCGTTTTGCTTCAGCCACATCGCAAGGTGCATCATATCTTCGTCGGTGGTACCCGGGTGTGCGGCGATAAAGTAGGGAATGAGATACTGTTCCTTGCCGGCTTTGCGCGAGTACTTCTCGAACAGTTGTTTGAACCGGTCGTAGCTGCCAATACCGGGTTTCATCATTTTATCGAGCGGTCCGCGTTCGGTGTGTTCCGGTGCGATTTTCAAATAGCCGCCCACATGATGGGTTACCAGTTCTTCCACGTATTCCGGTGATTCGACAGCGAGGTCGTAGCGCAGGCCCGATCCGATCAGTACTTTCTTTACGCCGGGCAGCGCTCTGGCTCGCCGATAAAGCTTCACCAGAGAGGAGTGATCGGTATCGAGGTTCGGGCAGATCGCAGGATAGACGCAGGACGGCTTGCGGCACGCAGCTTCAATTTTTTTCGATTTACAGGCAAGCCGATACATATTCGCAGTGGGGCCGCCCAAATCAGAAACAACACCGGTAAACCCGGGCACGTTGTCTCTTATTTGTTCTATTTCGCGAATGATTGAATCTTCCGAGCGACTTTGGATGACCCGGCCTTCGTGCTCGGTAATAGAGCAGAACGTACACCCGCCAAAGCAACCGCGCATGATATTCACTGAGTAGCGGATCATTTCGTAAGCCGGGATCCTCGCACCGCCGTAACAGGGATGCGGCACCCGTGCGTACGGCAGATCAAATACGTAGTCCATTTCTTCGGTGGACAGCGGGATCGGTGGACGGTTTATCCAGATGTAACGATTGCCGTGCTTTTGCACCAGCGCTCTGGCATTCCCCGGATTGGTCTCGAGGTGCAATACGCGATTGGCGTGTGCATAAAGCACCGGATCTTTTTTAACCTGCTCGTAGTCCGGCAGCCGGATATAGGTGCGATCGCGTCGTTCTGCGATTTGTTGCAGGCGCTCTTCTTTTGATACAAACCGCAGCGGTGCGGCCTTACCTTCCGCCGGCGAGTCGGCAGTATTATTTTCAGTGTCTTTGCTGTTGCCGGAGTTCTGACTGACTTCGGCATACGGGTTGGGTATCTCGTCGATTTTGCCGGGTTTATCGATACTGGTGGAGTCGAGCTCAAAGCCTGATTCCGGCAGAGCATCGCACAAATACGCCGTGCCACGGATTTCCCGGACCGTATCGATGGATGCTCCCGCTGCCAGACGATGCGCGATTTCGACGATAGCGCGTTCCGCATTTCCGTAGAGCAAAATGTCAGCCTTGGCATCGACCAGCAGCGAGCGTCTGACTTTGTCCTGCCAGTAGTCATAGTGCGCTATTCGACGCAACGATGCTTCGATGCCACCCAGCACTATCGGCGCGTCTTTGAATGCTTCGCGACAACGATGGGCGTACACGAGTGAGCATCTGTCCGGGCGCTTGCCGCCAACATCATCCGGTGAATAAGCGTCGTCAGAGCGGATCTTGCGATCAGCCGTGTAGCGGTTGATCATTGAATCCATATTGCCGGCGGTGACGCCAAAGAACAGGTTGGGTTTTCCCAGTACCTTGAACGGATCAGCCGACTGCCAGTCCGGCTGCGCAATAATGCCGACCCTGAATCCCTGTGCCTCAAGCAGGCGGCCGACGATCGCCATACCGAAACTCGGATGATCCACGTAGGCATCGCCGGTCACAATGATGATGTCGCAGCTATCCCAGCCAAGCTGATCCATCTCGTCGCGCGATACCGGCAGGAACGGGGCAGGCCCGAAGCATTCCGCCCAGTAGCGCGGGTAGCCGAATAGTTCTCTCGGTGCTGCAGCAGGTGCTTGCATCGTGGTTTAGCGTGTATCTCAAGGGTAACCGCTTATTATACCTGATCGCGGCGTGAGAAAACCGGTATACGGTCGGCTGCGTTAGAATTATGCTGTGCGCTGCAACGAATTCACACGTGTTGCCCGGTTATTCCGGGTGAAGCGCCGCGATTTTGCACCTGAACCCGCCGATTGACTGTGCATGTGAGAGTAATTTGACTTCCAACACCACCGCTGTTGCCAGCCAGGAGCTTTTGCTTCGTCAACTGTTTGATGCAGCCGTGCATGCGGCGCAACCGGCGGTGTCGCTCGCCGACTTTTTGCCTGAACCGCCCGCTGGCCGGACGGTTGTCGTCGGTGCCGGCAAGGCATCCGCTGCGATGGCGCAGGCGTTTGAGCAATCATGGCAGGGCGCGCCCGACAAGCTCTCCGGTCTGGTGGTCACCCGTTATGAGCACGCGGTGGATTGTCGTCATGTCGAGATTGTCGAGGCGGCACACCCGGTGCCGGATGCGGCGGGTGCAGCGGCCGCGCAGCGAATGCTGGATCTGGTGTCGGACCTAACCGAGGACGATCTCGTTGTTTGCCTGATCTCGGGAGGGGGTTCCGCCTTGTTGTCTCTGCCGGCAGACGGGCTTTCGCTTAAGGATAAACAGCAGATCAGCAGCGCGCTATTGAAAAGCGGTGCCAATATCAGGGAAATGAATTGTGTGCGTAAGCACCTGTCCGCCATAAAAGGAGGCCGGCTTGCGCGCGCCTGTTATCCGGCGCAGGTGCTGTCACTGCTGATATCAGATGTGCCCGATGATGACCCGGATGTCATTGCCTCGGGCCCGACGGTGCCGGATCCGACCAGCTTTGCAGACGCAGTGGCGATTCTTGAAAAGTACGAAATTTCACACCCGAACGCGGTGTGCTCGCATTTGCGGGCAGCGGTCGACGAGACCCCCAAACCGGGTGCGCACTACTTTGATCGATGCACCCATCAATTAATCGCCACACCACAGCGTTCTCTGGAAGCTGCAGCCGCGGTGGCGCGACAGGCGGGTTATGAGGTGATGATTCTCGGTGACAGCATTGAGGGTGAGGCTGCTGAAGTGGCCAAAGTGCACGCCGGTATAGTCAAGCAGATCCGTCGACATCAGCAGCCAGTCAAACCGCCCTGTGTGTTGTTGTCGGGTGGTGAAACTACCGTCACCGTACGAGGGCAGGGCAGAGGCGGGCGCAATGCGGAGTTTGCATTGGGCTTGTGCGTTGCATTGAGTGGCGTTGATGGGGTTTATGCGTTGGCAGCGGACACCGATGGTGTTGATGGCAGTGAGGACAACGCCGGTGTGATTGTTCGTCCGGACACACTGACACGGGCAGAGTCGCAGGGTCTAAACGCTGGTGAGTATTTACTAAATAACGATGGTTATAGTTTTTTCGAGGCGATGGATGGTTTGGTGATGACGGGACCAACACTGACCAACGTGAATGATTTCCGGGCAATTGTGGTTACTTAATTACCTCCGTTGTTGCAGTAGCGCGATGATAGCTCGCATGCCTGTAGACGGAGTTATAGCGGCACAAAAGGTTCGCGAAGGTTTTTCGACATTCTGATCGCGTTTTCTCTTTGCTGGTAATAGCCTTGCACTCGGTCGATCTCGCTGTAACCGTGTAGCAGGTAGAACCGGCGCGCTTTTGTGTTCGACTCGCGCAATTCGAGTTGGCAGGACTCCAGTCCTGCGGTGAGTGCGCAGCTCTCGAGCCATTCCAGCAATCTGCTGCCGATGCCGTGCGAGCGCCATCCTGCGTCAACTCCAAGTAAGTTGAGGTGCGCCTTGTTGTTGCCGTAGAACATGATCCCAAAGCCGAGCAGGTCGCCGTCATTTTTAGCGGTGACGACATTGATGTCGGGTGAGAGTATGCAGCGCCCGACACGTTCCGGTGTCCAACTCCACTGTAGTCCCTGTTCGATAATCTCCCGGGACATCGTCGCCACCTGATAGGCGTCGTCCACGTGTGCAAGGGAGACTTCGGTTTGTTTGATATCCATGATTTACATCTGGTTCTCGATGGTCGCTTCAGGCTTTGATTTTCGACAATCCTGCTGATTTCTGTCTTGTTTAGTGGTGATTGTGCGCTCTCGAACTAGGTCACGCAAATGGGTCACATTGAAGTGATATCGACGAAAAAATGGTTGCGTTTAGCCCGATCGCTGCGCTCGGTTCAACTCTTTCCATCAAAACCTGCTTCGGTAGCATGCGTCGCGGGCGACAGGTTCTCATTTCAAAGAATGCTGAGAATCAGATCACAATAATTCCATAAACTGCTGAAACAAGGGCGACGTTCATTGATCTGTGGGACTGAAGCGATCAATACTCCGGCCTGTCGTTGAAAAAACTGCGTGCAGCGCGGGAAATTAAAGTGGTTCAGACTCGTCGCGATTTTATTTGTTGTACTGCGGCTGGCGCGCTCTCGCTGGGTAGTGTCGGCCCGCTAAGGGCGGCGGAAAACCACGTGCAGTTCATTGAGTTGCTGGCGTTGCACACGAACGAATACCTGCAGGCGCCGTATCGCGTGAACGGCGAGTTGCTGGACAAAAATCTACCCGCCATCCATCGACTGTTGCGCGATCATCGAACCGATGAAGTGCATGCCATCGATCCCCGGTTGCTCGACTATCTGCACGACCTGGGGTTAGTGCTCGGATTTGGCGGGCCGTTTCACGTTATTTCCGGGTATCGATCTGCCGCGACCAATGCACGACTGCGACAAGCATCAAACGGGGTAGCGAAGCGAAGCTTTCATATGTACGGCAGGGCGGTGGATATCAGAGTGCCGGGTGTGTCCTCGGCGCAGGTCCGTGCCGCTGCCATCGAATTGAGGCGCGGCGGGGTCGGGCATTACCCAGGTTCCAACTTTGTGCATCTGGACACCGGGAATTTCAGGCACTGGTAAGCGCTGAGTCGTCCGTTGCTCGACTATTCCACACTTGCGGGTTGATCTGCCTCTCTTTCCTGATACAGCGTGTGACATTTTATTGACACATCGATCGCGATTTACATAGACTCTTCCACACCACCGGGGATGCCCCGGATATTCCGTCGCCGGAGGAGCAATATTTTGAATCCGCATCGCTTAATTCACGCCGCTGTCATTGCACTGGGTTTTTCGTTTGTCAGTCCCGCACACGCAGCAAAACTGGGGGTGCGCGTACTGGACGCCAACAGCGGTTTGCCAGTGGCTAACGCATCGGTTTGTATCGGTACCGGATCCGAGCCAACGAAGTATGGCACGGCAGTGACCAGTTATGACGGCATGGCGCTTTACGACAATGTGCCACAAAAACCGGTGCTGATTACGGTGTCTAAACGGAACTTTCGCGGTATTGCGCTGCAAGCGCCGATTCGCGGTGATAACGTGATCAAGGACGTTCTGGTGACTGAGGGCTTATCGAGCAAGAAATGTCGCGCACTAAAGATGGTCAGCCTCAAGCCGGGTATTTCCAAAGGGACCACCACTGATGACTGGCCGCTTGAGATTACTACGCTGTCTTACTTTCCAAGTGGTGACGACGGGCTTTCTTTTCTATCGTATACCAAAGGCAAACCGACCCATTACCGCGTCAGTACTAAAGCCGATTTCTCAGATGCAGAGTGGAAAGTTTTCAGCGATGTGCTGCACTTTGCGCCAAGAGGCAGAGACCGTGGAAAACCCACCCTGTACTTCCAGCTGAAAAAACTGGTTCGCGTTGACGGTGGTTCAATTGAAGCCATCTCCGACGTGTTGTCTCAGCCGGTTCACATTAAGTAGCAGCAAGTCGTCACCCCGGGGCTCCGCATGGCTGAGCCTCAGCGCTTTTTTAGTGTTTCAATCTCTTCATCCGTCAGCTGGCGCGCTTCATTTTCAAGCATGACCGGAATACCGTTTTTTATCGGAAAGGCGAGGCCCGCCTGCTTGCTCCACAGCTCGTTTCCTGCCTGAACCAGAGAGCCCTTGGTAATCGGACATACCAGTATGTCCATTATGCGTCTGTCAACTTTCAAGATATGTGCTCGTCAGTGTGCGTGTTAGTCAATTGTTCACACCCAGACGGGCCAGCAACTCGCTGCTGGTGGTCGTATATTGTGTGTGTACCGGCTTGTCCGGATTCTGTTTTGCTGCGATGGCAAAGGCGGTAAGCGTTGCTTCATGAAAGCCGCACAGGATCAGTTTTCGTTTGCCCGTGTAGCTGTTGATGTCACCGATGGCAAAGATTCCGCTCTGGCTGCTCCTGAAGCTGGCACTGTCCACCTCAATCTGGTTTTTGCTGGTTTTAAGACCCCAGTCTGCGTAGTTGTGCATTTTCGGTGAGTTGCCGAGTAGCGCCACAATGGTGTCCGTCGGGAGCTCACGGGTTTGTCTGTCGCTGCCATTCACGATCAGATGACTGATGTTGCCACCCTCAGTCTTCACCTCCGTGATTCTGCCCTGAACCACGCTGAGGCTGCCGGCCTTGTGGTGACCGTCCAGCGCTTCAAGTGACTCCGGCGATGCAACCATGCGTTTTTTCCGGTGTATATAGGTTACCCGGTTGCCGTGCTTCGTGTGTGACAAAGCGGCATCGACTGCCATCTGGGTATCGCCGACCACAGTGATGTGGGCGCCCGGTGCCGGGGCAGGGAGCGAGCGATAAAAGAGCTGACGCTCTTCAAATATCTCAATGCCCTCGACGCGCATCTTCACCGGTGTAAACGCACCTGCACCGGTCGCCACCACGACGTGCCGGCACGTGATTTTCAAATCGTTGTCTGTTTGAAGCACGTAGTGGTTGTCAGCAGCCTGACTGATCCCGGTGACCGTTGTGTAGAACGAAAACGTCGGGTCGAACGGCTCGATCTGCTTCAGTAATTGCGCTGACAGATCTCCGGCCAGAATATGCGGGATACCCGGAATGTCGTAGATGGGTTTGTCCGCGTACAGTTCGTGGCACTGTCCTCCGGGCTGACCGGCAGCTTCCACCACATGGCATCGAATACCCTGTAAACCCAGCTGAAAGACCTGAAACAACCCGCATGGGCCCGCGCCGATTACGACGGCATCAATTACCTGATCAGTCATTGTGCAGGCAACCAGAAGAGTAGTTGTACTTGCGGAATTTCATCGTTCGATTGTGACGTGTAACGGTGCCGGTGGGAAGTGCTGCGATAGTACTTCAGGTGCCGTGTTCGTATCGCGTTAGCTCTGCAGCACCTGCGGACCTTCGTCCGTCGGTGTGAGTCGCTCGCTTCTTGGTGTTCGCTGAAACTTCTCCCGATAACACTTGGTAAAGTGCGACTGGCTGGTGAACCCGGCAGCGATCGAAACATCCAGTATGGGCATGCTGGTCTCCACCAGCAGGCGGCGAGCATGCTGCAGTCTCAGGTCCATGTATTTTTGCTGTGGAGTGCATTGCAGGTGACGTTGAAACAGTCTTTCGAGCTGTCGCTGGGAAACCCCAATTTGCGCAGAAATCTCACCCGGGGTCAGTCGATCCTCGATGTGTGTCGCCATCACCCGAAATGCGGCCGCCAGTTTTGGCGATTTGCGCGCCAGTGCGGTGTGTTGTGCCACGCCCTGCACATCGGTGCTGATGCGCACCCGATCGTGAAACAGCCAGGTGCACACGTCGGTGACCACATCGTCGCCATAGTCGTCAGCGATCAGGTGTACCATCATGTCAAATGCACCGGTGCCGCCGCAGCAGGTAAAGCGGTTGTCTTCCAGCACATAAACCGATGGCTCTGTGGTGACATCCGGAAATGCCTCGCGAAAGGCATCGATACTTTGCCAGTGAATGGTGCAGCGCCGACCCGACAGCAGGCCCGCGTGTGCGAGGAGCCAGGTGCCCGTGCTGATACTGCCGATGGCAGCCCCGTTTCTGGCCTGCTGTTGGAGCCAGCGAATGGTGTTCTCCGGCTTGTAGTTGCGCGTATTAACGCCTCCGCAAACGAAAATGCGGTCAAAGCGGTCATCCGGTGCCGGTGCGCGGTCGGTGTTAACAGTGAGTCCGTTGCCGGCCGTGACCGGGGCCCCTGATTCGCTCAGAAAGGTCCAGTTGTAGAGCTGACTGGAGGCGGTGAGGTTGGCCGCGCGATACGGCTCGACGGCCGCACCGAAGGCGAGCATTGCAAATTCAGGTGTCAGTAAAAATGCAATGTTTTTCGATGACATTGGCAGTGCGATTGGCAAACTACGGCGAAGGGTATTCCTATCTACGATGCTTGTCCAATGGCACGGCGTGGTGGATTAACGACCGGCCATTGCGATTGTGGTGCGCCTGCCGGGTGTCCGGTTCGCGGCAGACCGGGTTTGTGGTGGCTGCATCACCAGCGTGATGCAGCCACTGTAGCAGCGCGGCTACCAGCAATCAGCGGTCGTCACTGTCGAGCCGTCTTTTGCGCGGCTGGCTGTCTGGCCGGTTTGGTCAATGCTCATCGACGCACATTGCTCATCTTTTACCTGCGACTTACCCGCCGCGGGTGATGCAGTGATTGTGTAGGTCGTTGCTGTTTCAGGATCCACTGACAGGGTGTAGTACCCCTCGGGCGATGTGCCCGGGACTCCCGGTGTCCCGTCCTTGCAGCCCTCATAGGTGAATTCTTCAGTGCGGCACCGTTCCATGCGCTGGGCGGCGTCACGCAGACCGATTTGCGCATCAACCCGACGGGACTCAGTGATGTAGTTCGAGTAACTGGGAATGGCCACGGCCACGATGATGCCGAGTATCGCGACGGCGATGAGTAGTTCAATCAGGGAGAAGCCCTGGGGGCGAAAGGGTCGCACGGTCTGTCCTCATGTTGGTTTCAGCTGGCAGCGGTCACGTGACATTTTTTGTGCCGGAATGTCAGTTACTCGTGTGGTCAGCGACCGATAGCGCGGAAAGTTAAACTGCGACCGTCGTCCGCGGGGCTGGCGTGAGAATTGCGACCGCGCATCGCTGTAAACATTGGAACTGCCAGACTCGACCCCGATGAAATTGAGGCCAGTGCGCAAGCACGATGGTGTAACGCTTACAGAGTTAATGATCGTGCTGGCTGTGCTCGGCATTCTTGTAGGTGTGGTTGCACCCAACTTTACGTCACTGATGGCAAGATTCACTGTTGCATCAGAGACCAAGCGGATGATCAGCATCCTGAAACAGGCACGCAACGAGGCGCGCGCGCGTGGTGCGACCGTGACCATCAGTCGCAATACCGCCGACGACTGGGGTGGGCGGGTGCTCGTCTATGAAACTACCACGATCGCAGGCAATGCGGCGTATTCCGTACCCGCAGCGATGGCTGCCGCAATCGACGATCTGATCAGTGAATACCCGGCGACCAGTGCAACCGTAAGCATTGGTGATGACGCCACCGCCAACGGGCAGTTTATTAGTTTCAGCAGGCAGGGATGGTTAAGTACCTCGGAGTTATCTGAAATAACACTTTCGGTTTGCAGCCCCTCACTTCCGGACGAAGACGGTATGTATATCGAAATCAACCGAGTCGGGAAAATCCGTGAACAAATGATCGGCAGCGACACGAGGGGATGTTTGTGAGGAATCAGTCCGGTATCACGCTCGTGGAAGTTTTGATTGCTCTGGTTGTCTTTGCGATCGGTGTGGGAGGCATGGCGGGTTTGCAACTGCGGTCAATCGGCATGTCGGTTGATGCGACGCAACGTGCAATCGTGGTGGCGATGTCACAGGAGCTTGCCGACCGTATGCGGAGTAATTCAGCCGGGATGCCTGACTATGTCGGCGACTACAACAATCTTAACGGGAATTACTGCGCGACCAAACCAGATGAAAATTGTGCTGACTCCAATGAAGGGGAAGCGGTTGCCTGCGATGCGGCGCAGATGGCAGCCTTTGATTTATGGGATGTGTTCTGTCGGGCGGACTCCGGCATCAATGGGAGCATTATCGATTGGCAAACAGAGATCAACTGTACCTCGGTAACCTGTGATTCGCCTCTTGACACCGTGACAATAACCACCGACTGGATATCGAGAACCGCAGACACTGATGCTGACCTCGCCGGTACGGCCGGTTCTGCAGACGATAAAACAATTGATTCACTGACGCTGAGTTTTATCCCTTGAATACCTCACGCAACAAGCAGCGAGGTTTGACGCTGATAGAACTGATGGTCGCGATTCTGATCGGGATTTTTATCAGTCTGATGGTCGTACAGTATCTGGCCACCTCTTCGAAGATGTTCAAGCGTCAGGGGGTCGATGCGAACATTGAGCAGAACGCAACTTTTGCGACATCGTACCTCAGTAAGTATATCAGGCAGGCGGGATCGAGAGATGGATTTGCCACTGAGATTCCGTTCTACAATGGAGACTGCGGTAACTTTTCGCCATGTACAGCGCAAGCGGACGGAGATGACGGTACTGAACCGAATTCAGATCGTGTGGCCGTACAGATGTTTGTCGGTGCGGGCAGTCGCGACTGCGCCGGTAATATTGCAAACGGTCAGATAGCCAATGTTTTCTATATCGATCGCGAAGATCCGTCCATACCGGTCAATTCACTCTTCTGTCGGGGTTTTGATGTGGCGGAAAATGCGTGGATCGCCGGCAGTGATGGTATTGCGATTATCGACGGTGTAGAGCAAATGCAGGTCATTTACGGTGTCGCTGATGAAGACGAGCAGATATACAGCTACGTTGCTGCCGATAGAATTCCGGACGTCGACGGCAGTGCTACCCTGGGCTGGAATCAGGTGCGGGCTGTGAAAATTGCATTGCTGGTTTCCGATGGTTACGGCACAACTTCGGAAGACGACGAAAATCGTGTTTTCCAGTTGTTCGACGGGCCGCAGACGACGTTTGGTGATCGGGTCTTGCGACGTGTGTTTTCCACTGCGGTCACCATTAACAGCAAAATTCCCTAGCGCATACTCAGGATCGGATAGTTTTAAGTGGATAACACTCATCATACGGCGCAACCAGGCTTGACGGGCACGGTCGTAAAACAGCGTGGCGTCGCGCTGCTTGTTGCGATGGTCGCATTGCTTATTCTTACCGTGATCGGTTTGGTTGCAATGGGTGACTTGTTAGTGCAGTCCGGTACGATTCGAAACGAGCAGTTCCAGCAGCGTGTTTTTTATGCTGTAGCAAGTGAAGTCAATGCACAAATTAGGGTGGTTAATGACAACTCCTACGATGATGATGATCCGTTGATTGATTCGCTGCTCGACAGACGTGTTTCCTCTAATGAATACGAATTGCCCGTCACGCCGATTGCGGCCACGCCTGCTACCGTGCAAATGCAGAATGTCGAGATTAAAGCAGCGCGCAATGATTTGCTTGGTTGTAGTGGTGAGAGCATTGGGCGCGTTAACGTGCTGATGGGGACGATTGATGCCTCAGGCAGACTCAATGACGGGAAGCCGAACCAGGGTATCCGGTCTACTCAAAGACAGCGCTTTGTGTATTGCTGGCCGTAAAACAGACGCCGCTTGCCTTGTGCGAAAAACAGGAACAACGATGAGCTCAATCAGATCGAAGTTAAGTCACTCAGGGTTTTCACTGATCGAATTGATGATCGTGCTGGCGATTGTGGGCATCATTGCGGCGATCGCATACCCCCAGTACACCGACTATCTCATTAAGTCCGGCCGCAGCGAAGGTGCAGCTGCACTGGTGCAGCTGATGGAGCGGCAGGAAAGTCACTACCGGGATAACCTGACCTATGCCACCGATTTAACGGATCTTGGTTATCCGGCCAATTCTATCGAAAGTGAAACCGGCAGATACCGCCTTGGCGCCAGTACCTGCGCCAGCGGTACGATCCGACGTTGTGTGCGGTTGACGGCTGTGCCGCAGAATAAGCAGGCGGCTGACGCCACTGGTGATCTCACGCTGGACAGCCGCGGCGTGCGATCTGCCAACTGGCCGCAATAGCGCTGCGACTTACTGGTTGTTCAGATCCGGCACCAGTCTCACCACGCCGTGTACGGTTCGCGTGCGGGTGTCTCCGCTCTCTGCAGTTGATGTGATCATGATGCGGGCACCTGCGAATACGCCCTGAGTGTACCCGATCGCCGGTGCCGTACCGAGAAACATGTATTGCACATCAGCAGTGGTGTTCGGGACATTTACGGTCACGTCTTCCTCTACAGGGGCTGCAGAGGTGAGTGCGCTTGAGATAATAGAGTTGTCCAGTATGGTGTTCTCCACGGCGCTTTCAGAAGCCTGGAATGTTACGTTTTTCTGATACAGATTGGATGATATCTGCTCTTCAACCGAGGCGTTTTTCAGTGCGGTTACACCAATCAAAGACACGAGAATAAGAATCACCATTGAAACCAACAAAGAGACACCTTGCTGGTTTTTTATCGAAGTATTCATTGCTGAGGTCTCCATCGACTTAGAGGCGGCGATTGCGTAGTTGTATCGTTGTATTGAAAGCGGCTCGCATCTGTTTGCCACCCGCGTGCACGACATCTTCAGAGCTGCCCGGAGGTCCGACTTTTACATCGGCAAGCAAGTAAGTGCGGTCGTCTTCGTTTGTCGTGGCGTCGTCAGCCGAAGTCACAAGAATGCCAATTTGTATGCTGACGACATTGTTCATGTTCAACCCTGCACTGCCGGCAGGCAGGTACCGGAGCGCGCCACTGGGGAGGCGTTCGCCATAGACAATCTGCATGTTCTCGACACCTTCAACTAATTCAACAGGCTTGTACGGTGAGTTGTCAGCGGATGCCGTGTCCAGTACAAACAGTGAATAGACAGTGTTTCCGTTGCGATCCTCACGTCCGCTGTCTGCGACAAAGTAGGCGTTGGATTCGAATCGCATGACGCGCATGGGGTCGGCAATCGCTACCGTGTTGTCGGTTAACGGATTGCCCGAAACCGTGTATTTATGATTCAGGCTCGATTGGGTATTGGCAGAAGCGGCAGAAAACTCGACCGATACGGTGCCGTCCGAGGCTGGATTGTCTACCTTGGTTGCTCTGAATATATCGGCATTGGCGCAATCAGATATCATGATCAGGTCGCCGTCGTCGAGTTGATCCGGGTTTGTCACCAGCGTAATCGGCCCGTTGACATCGGTCATCGAGGAGGCCAGCATCGTCGTTCTGCCGCTGCCGTGTTGCACGTAAATGACATCGGTGCCGGGCTTTGGTACTGTCCTTATGTCGGTGAGGTCCGCGTGCAGTGTGGTGGTCCATGAACTGTTTTCATCAAACTCACTGCCCCACATGGCAGACACCGGCAGATTAATAGTCGGTGCGATGGTTGAGATTACGTCCGGTACTTTGGTTCCGTTGGTGCATCCCTGAAATCCGGTGAGTCGCAGGTCGTTGCTCAGGATGTCCAGAGCAACGCGTCCGTTTTCCTGAATACGTGCCAGTCCTGTGGACATTTCCTGTGAGGTTTTATTGCCTGTGAAAACGGTAATCGCACCGGACAGAATAAACAGACCGACCACTGATGCGACCATCAGTTCTACAACAGAGTATCCCCGTTGTGAGGCGGGTAGCGTATTGGTAGTTATAGTTTTCATTAGTTAAAATTTACCCCGACAGCGACTTTGCGCTCTTTTTCTTCGCCTTCGATCAACTCATCCCAGGTAATCGTCACCGTGTACAGCCCGGAATCGAAATCTATCGTTCCCTGCGCGCCCTGCAACGGTGTGGTGGTGTTTGCACCGTCCACTTTGCCGAAGTAACTCGCCCAGACGCGGATGTCATGAGCCGCCAGCTGCGCTGGTGTGCAGCCGGTGTCTATACAACCTGGCGACGTGGGTAGATCGTCCGTGTCGGCATCCTTATAGGCACCGTTGGCTACGCCGTCCGGATTGACACGCATGCGATCGATGATGTCATTGGCTGCCATGGTGGCAGTAGTCCGCAGCTGGGCACCTTGTGTGTAATTCATACCCAGCATTTGCATTTTTGATCCGGCCAGCAGTCCTATCGCCAGAACCACAACTGCAAGCAGTACCTCGATCATCGCGTAGCCGGAGGATTGTTTAATATTCAATTTCTCACACCTTTATAATCCACGAGCACACGCTCGCGTTGACTGGATCAGTCAGAGGATGTTGTTGCAGAAGGGCACGTGACATTAGTGTCTGACAGGGTCTCGACGATGTCGTCATCATCGTCGTCTGTGTCCACCGCCATTCTGCCAAGACCGGTAACCCACAGATTGAGCGCCATCGCCTTGCTTGCATCGCCAGTACCGTCGCACACGACAAACGTGCCCTGCGTGCGGAGTCGCCCGCGTGGAGCCATGCTAATGAGTGAGCCAAAGTCAGTAGACTGGATTTCAATCCCCTCGGGCCCGGCTGCCTCGCGCCTCAGAATGGTGTCGCCGTCGGCGGTATCCACCACGCCGTCACCGTCGAAGTCTGAAAACACGATCCAGCCGTCGTTCCATTCCTTGGCGGTTGTGTCATCGCACTTTGACTGATCGCTGCTTATGCACATGGAGACGACGCGTGAGGATTTCACCGCCTCCATCCGCGCAAGGCTTATCGTCCCGACCAGTGTGTTGTACGCGGCCGACTGCCTGTTACTTCGTATAAACGAGCTGTAATTAGGCACTGCCAGAGACACCATAATGCCGAGAATGGTGACCGCTATTATTAGTTCTATCAGCGTAAAGCCGGTTTGGTTTTTCATAACAGGCTGCGTATCGACAAACGCGGCGGGTATTTGAACGGGCAGAACGCCACCTTTATCAGAGCAGTTCTGGGAAGTTTGCGTTTGGTGTTGAAAGCATTGAGAAATCTCTGCCGTCCGGGCGGCGAGGTCCAAATGTGGAAATGTGACCTGTCACCGTGTCCGAAAACAGACCGCGACGGTCGTATACGTAGCTGTCGCCGGATTCCGGCCTGGTCTATATTCCCGTCATCTGCCCAATTCGGTTAATGCCTGCCCAATGAGCTTTCGTCTCGGAATAGACACCGGTGGAACCTACACCGACGCCGCCCTGATGGTGCGCGGGGAAGTGGTGGCAAAGTCGAAGTCGCTCACCACTCGATATGATCTGGTGGAGGGCATTCGTGCTTCCCTGACCGACGTGTTGGTGGATCGGGACCCGGCTGAAGTGAGCCTGGTCAGTTTGTCGACGACGCTCGCGACCAATGCGATTGTAGAAGGGCACGGCGCCCGTGCGGCACTCGTGCTGATCGGTTATCAGTCCTCGCAGTTGAAGCTTGGGCATCTCAATGATGCAACGCGCGATGTGCCGGTGATATTCATTGAAGGCGGACACGATGCCGGTGGCATTGAAAAGACACCGCTCGACGCGGCATCGGCCGCAGTGGCGCTGGCGGAACTTGACACGGTGGATGCGGTTGCCGTGTCGTCGATGTTTTCGGTGCGTAACCCTGCACACGAAGTGGCGCTGCGCGAAATGATTCTGCGAGACTACGGGGTGCCGGTCAGTTGTGGTCACGAACTGAGTGCGGCGCTCGATGCCCCAAGGCGGGCACTCACCGCATTGATCAATGCGAGACTTATCCCATTGATCAGGGATCTCATCACAGCGACCCGTGACTCCTTACAGCAGTTTGGTATCAATGCACCGCTGATGGTGGTGCGTGGAGACGGTACACTGGTGAGCGCTGAGTTTGCCCAGAGCTGCCCGGTCGAAACCATTTTGTCGGGTCCGGCTGCAAGTGTGATCGGTGCGCAGTACCTCTCGGCCACTGATGACATGATCGTGTCTGACATCGGTGGCACCACCACGGATGTGGCGATGATTGCCGCAGGCGAGCCGCGATTAAGCGTAGACGGCGCCTCCGTGAACGGGTGGCGTACGATGGTAAAGGCTGTGCAAATAGAAACGCATGGACTCGGCGGTGACAGCGAAATTCAATATGATCGCCAGCAACGGCGATTTGTTATCGGTCCGCACAAAGTCACGCCGTTGTGTGCACTGGCCGCGCAGTATCCGGCCGTTATCAGCGATTTGCAAAAATATGTAGAAGAGCCATGGGGTAAAACCAACATGGCGCGTTTTATCGTGCTGCGTCGCGATCCTGGAGAGCTCAGGCTCACCGCGCAGCAACAATCCATGGTGCGACAGGTCGCGGAACATCCTCAGTCGATGCAATCGGTTTTTGCCGAGCGTCATTTTGCACTTGCGCTGCGACGCCTGATTGAAATGGGGGTGCTGACGCTGTCGGCATTTACTCCGACCGATGCCGCGCATGTGTGCGGTTGGTACAGTCACTGGGAATCCGAGGCATCCTTGCTGGGAGCAACCTTGTTAAGCCGGTACAGTAAGTTCAACCTCGGTCGTTCGTGGGCCGATGAAAAGGCGTTCTGTCAGAGTATGCTTGCACAGGTTTCGCGAGAGTCGGCGTTGTGTATTGTGACGTCGGCCATCAATGAAGTGAATGGCGAGTTCGGCAAAGTCCTGCCTGCCGGACAGCGTCGTCTGCTGGATCAAATGTTCACGGCAGGTAATACCGGGTCAGGTCGCGGGCTGCTGTCACTGCGTGCCGGTCTGAACACGCCGGTAGTCGGCATTGGTGCGCCGGCGCAAAGTTTCTACCCGGCGATGTCTGACTATCTTGATGTGGAAGTTGTCGTACCGGAACATGCAGAAGTCGCCAATGCGGTCGGTGCGGTGGTGGGCATGGTCAGGCAGAGCGTGCAACTGACGATAACGCCGGTTTCGGGCGAGCGTGTGATGGTGCATGCACCGCAGGAGCAGCGCGAATTCGAGGCACTGGAGCCGGCAGCGGCGTGGGCTGCTGAAATCGCCACCGCGCTTGCCACCAGCAAGGCCGAGGCGGCGGGTGGCAGTGAGATAAAGGTCACCGTCGATCGATCGGACAATGTGGTCGAGCATCAGGGGCAGCGGACGTTTTTTGAATCTACCGTTGTCGCCACTGCCAGTGGCCGTGTTGCGTAGCACCATCACTCTACGCGCACCAGTCGCCCGTTAATTTATCACCGGTGTACAATACCGGTCTGAAGGGGTGAATAATCGCAATAGATGCTTCATGTACACAGCAGTAACCGGTTGGAGTTGCTTCTCGATCAGCTAATTGCAACCACGTCCGACGGCACGATGGTGGATCCATTGCTGGCGGAACAAATCATCGTCCAGAACAATGGCATGGCGCGTTGGGCTTCGCAGCAGATCGCGCTTGCACAGGGTGTCAGTGCGAACCTGCAGTTCCAGACACCCGGTGTGTGTCTGTGGCAGTTTGCCAGGCGCTGGAATCCGTCGCTGCCGGAGTTCCCGCATCGCAAGGAAGCAATGATGTGGCGTATTTTTGAATTGCTCCCTGAGCTGCTTCCCCGCACCGAGTTTGAAGTGCTGCACCGTTACCTTAGGGCAGATGCCGACAATCTGCGGCGACTGCAGGTCGCGCGTGCAGTTGCCAATACGTTTGATCGCTACCTGATTTACCGGCCGGACTGGATAAACCGATGGGAGGCCGGACACGACTTACACTGGCAGGCGGTGCTGTGGCGTCGACTGCAAAAGTACTTTCCCTGTCACTGGGCAACGGTCATGGCACAGCTGGGCGAGATATCCGATCGCCCGCCCGATGACGTGTTGCCGCCACGGATTTCTGTGTTCGGCGTGTCGGATATGCCCCCGCTGTATACGCAGGTGCTGGCTGCGGTTGCCAGTCACACCGCTGTTCACTTGTTTTATCTCAACCCCTGTGAGCAGTACTGGGCTGATATTGTCGATGAAAAGCAACAGGCGCGGCGGCGTGCGAAGGCACGCAAGGCAGGCAGTGACGATCCGACCGGCTTACTCGATATAGGCAACCCGCTGCTGGCGTCGTGGGGACATGCGGGCCAGGCGTTTCTCGATCAACTGCTCGAGTTGGGAATCCAGGAACATGAGTATTTTTGCGCCGGCAACAGTAACACCCGGCTGCAGGCGATCCAGAATCAAATACTGGCGCTGGATGATGCAAGGCTCGAGCCGGGGCAGTTCAATGATCATTCGCTGCAGCTGCACAGCTGCCACAGTGAGTTGAGGGAAGTGCAGGTGTTGCATGATCAGCTACTATCGCTTTTTGAATCGTTGCCGGCGCTACAGCCGCGCGATGTGCTGGTGATGGCACCTGATATCGATAAATATGCCCCGTTTATCGATGCTACCTTTGCCGTCGCTGACGATCATATGCGGATTCCATGGTCCATCTCGGATCGTCGTTTTCGAACCGAGCAATATCTGCTCGAGGTAATTGGCTGGCTGCTGAAGTTGCCCCTGTCGCGATTCGAGTCGACCGAGATACTTGCCCTGTTTGATCTGCCGGCAATCCGCACCCGATTCGGTATTGATCAGAATACGGTAACCACGTTGCACCGCTGGGTCAGCGAATCCGGCATCCGCTGGGCGCTCGACGCAAATATGCGCACCGCGATGGATCTGCCGGCCACTGAGCTCAACAGCTGGCGTTTTGGTCTGCGGCGTTTGTTTCTGGGGTATGCGCTACCCGATATGGACGGCGGGCTCTATCAGGACATCGCTCCTTACCCGGATATAGAAGGAGCGCAGAGTGATCACCTTCAGGTGCTGGCACAGATTATTACCCTGTGTGCATCGTGGCGGCAGCGGCTGCAGCGCAGTTATGTTCTGGATGAATGGCTGGAGCTGCTTGATCAGTTGATCGAAGATTTTCTTTCACCGGATGAAAATGAGTATCAGGTTTTGCAGGCAGCGCGTTCGCGGTTGTTTGAGCTGCTGCAGCTTGGCCAAACTGACGACGAGCCATTACAGTTAAGTCGCGATGTGATCGCAGACCTTTACCAGCAGGTGCTGGAAGACGACTCCAATGAAAAACAGTTCCTCAACGGCAAGGTCACATTTTCCAACATGGTGCCCATGCGATCGATTCCGTTTCGTGTGGTGTGTGTACTCGGATTGAATACAGAGGCGTTTCCTCGCAGCGATAACCTGCCTTCATATGATTTGATTGTTGATCATCCCAGACGCGGGGACAAGCGGCGCCGCAACGATGATCGATACCTGTTTCTGGAAGCACTGTTGTCTGCCAGAGATGTGTTCTATTTGAGTTATGTCGGTCGGGATATTCGCGATCACTCCGAAAAAGCGCCGTCAACGGTGGTGTCCGAGCTTGCCACTTATGCAGGTGTGCAGGTGCTGGAACATCCGCTGCAACCGTTCAGTAAGCGCTACTACGACGGTGCCTCAGCAGAACTATTCAGCTACAACGGCACCTGGTATCAAGCGGCCAGTGCAACGGTACAGGCGCAGGATGCGTGTTTTGTTGACGATGCGCTCGATGTTGATCGCGAGCCTGCAACGCTGGTCGAGCTGCATGAACTTATTGGGTACTTTTGTGATTCCACCAACAGCTTCCTTACAACACGACTGAATATTGCCCGCTCATGGCGAGAACAAAATCTGGAGACCACTGAGCCGTTCAAGTTGACTGAGCTCGCACGTTGGCGGGTAAAGCAGGAGGCGTACAAACTGCACAAAGCCGGAGACAGCAAAGGCGCTGCTAACAGGAAGCTGATCGCTACCGGTGCGGTGCCTATGGGCCCGATGGGAGATCGGGTGCTCGATGAAATTCATGATGGCGCACTGGAGCTTGACAGCAGGGTACTGAAGTACGAGTCCAGGGCGCTGGAGTCACTGGAGTTTGATCGTGCGTACGGGCGGTACCGGCTGGTTGGCCTGTTGGAAAATCAGCGTCTCAGTGGCCTGTTTAGCTGGCGGTTTGGCAAATTGCGTGGCAAGGACCTGCTCGAGTGCTGGATAAAACATCTGGTGCTCTGCGATCATATCGATATCGGTTGTCATAGTGTGCTCGTGTGCGAAGACTGGACCGTGACGTTTGAGCCGGTGAAGCAGTCTGCGGAGCGATTGCAGGAGTTACTCGACATACGTCATCACGGATTAATGCAACCTGCGCCGTGGCTGGTGGAAAACGCGCTGAACGCGTGGTTTAAAGGAGATTTCCCGTCACTCGATGCATCCGGCAAGCGGATCAGTTGGAATCGTCTATCCGATGCCCAGCGGGAAGAAGAAAACGCCCGTCAGTCAGTCTGGCGTGGCAGGCAACCACTGCAGCATCCGCGTTTTGACGAACTGAGTGCGCAGGTGCTCGCCCCCTTGTTTCAGCATGCGGGATTGACGGTTGCCTCGAGGGATGAGGCGTCATGAAGCGACTGGATGCGCTGACGTTGCCATTGAACGGGACGGTGCTGATAGAAGCCAGTGCCGGTACGGGTAAAACCTACACCATCACGACGCTGTTCATACGCCTGCTGCTTGAGAAAAAACTCGCGGTAGATCAGATTCTGGTGGTTACCTTTACCATTGCCGCGACTGAAGAGCTGCGCCTTAAAATTGCAAGTCGCCTGCAGACGGCCCTTGCTCTGCTGCAGGGTGATGAAGCGGATGATCCAATCCTGCGTGAGCTATTGTCGGGCTTTGATCAGGCTGAGGCGCTGTTGGCGCTGAAGGATGTGGCAGCACGTCTTGATGAGGTGGCGGTATTCACCATCGATGCGATGTGCCTGCGCATTTTGAATGAATTTGCACTGGACTGTGATACCCCGCTGCAAATGGAGTTCGTGGCCAACGATGAATCGATTCGAAAGCAGGCGGCACAGGACTACTGGAGAAAAGTAGTCGGCAGCAAGGACCACCTGGCGACAGATGAAGTGCTCGCTTTGACTGGCCCCGAAAATCTGCTCAATACCATCACACCGCTGTTGAACACGCATGAGTCCATCGTCAAACCGATCCTGCAACGTGCGGATGTGGAAGATTTTCGTCGGCGTCTGAACAAGCGCTTTTACCGGGTGATGTCGTTATGGGAAACCGAATCGGGTGATATCGAAACGCTGTTGCGGGGAAGTGCCGGTGTCAGTATCAATGCAAGAACCTACAACGAAAAAGCGCTTGATAATTTGTTCGCCGAACTTCACACGCTCGTGCTACTCGAGAAGCTGCCGGAAGAATTACCGGAAAAGTTTTTTCTGCTTACCCGCACGCATTTGGAGAGCAAAAAAAATAAGGACAAAGTTCCACCATCGCATGTTTTTTTTGAACACTGCGAGGCACTAAACCAGGAATTTCAGTCCTACCGACTGCAACGACAAGCCGTTGTGTTGCAGGAAGCCGGTGCGTTTATCGCCAACCGTATAGACACCTACAAACGCGACCATGGTCTGTTGCATTTCGAAGATCTGCGTGTGCGCCTCTACACCGCACTGAAGGGTGCCGCTGCGGAAAAGCTGGGTGACGATATTCGCGGGCTCTGGCCTTGTGCACTGGTAGATGAAGCGCAGGATACAGACCCGATGCAGAATCACATATTTCAGCAAATATATCGCGGCCAGGAGGCGTGCGGGCTGTTCTATATCGGTGACCCCAAGCAGGCCATTTACGGTTTTCGCGGCGCTGATGTATTTACCTACATGCAGGCCGCGCGCAACTTTAAGCATCAGCGCACGCTTGAGGTGAACTGGCGTTCATCTTCACCCATGGTGAAAGCCGTCAACACATTGTTTTCGCAGTCCGTCAATCCGTTTGTGTTTGGCAGTGATATCGAGTTTCGTCATGTATCAGCGGCCGGTGTTGCGGATAAAACACCGTTGCGTTTCGATGGCAACGCGCTTGCGGCAATGCAATTCAGAACGCTGCGTGAATCGTCATCTGCATCGGCGAGTGTCACGGAGTCGGTCGCGCTGCATTGTGCGGGGGAAATCGCCACCATGATCGCGGCCGGGCGCGACGGGCGACTGATGATCGGTGAGCGGCCACTGATTGCCTCGGATATCGCCGTGTTGGTCAAGAGTCACCGGGAGGGCGCTCATATACAAAACGCACTGCGCGCGGTTGGAGTCAAGAGCGCTGCGAATGGTGGCAGGACGGTATTTGACAGTGCCGAAGCTCAGCAGTTGCTGGTCATTCTCCACGCCATCTCTCAACCCGGGGTCAACGCGGTGCGCCGTGCTGTGGTCACGGAAGTGATCGGTGAACCGGCTTCAAGGATAGAACAACGCAACGACGCCGAAGATGGCTGGGACGATCTGATTAACCGTTTTCACGAGTATCGCACTATCTGGCTTGATCGCAGTTTAATGGCAGCGCTTCAGACACTGCTTAACGACATGGCGGTTGCAGAGCGGGCGTTAAGTTCGATGGCGGGCGAGAGGCGCCTGACCAACCTGGCTCAGTTAATGGAGTTGCTGCAAATTCAGTCGCGACTGGTGCCGTCTGTCGAACAGTTGATTGCGTGGTTTGAGTGGCAGCTCGAACAGAAAACACTGGACGATGAGCTGGTGCAGCGTCTGGAGAGTGATGAAGACCTGGTGCAGATTGTCACGATTCACAAGAGCAAAGGGCTCGAGTACCCGGTGGTGTATCTGCCTTTCGGCTGGACGGTCGGTCGCACCGGCAAGTCGGGCTCCGGTAGAGTCGTGCGCTTTCATGATCGTGAAACGTTTCGCACGACGCTCGATCTCGGCTCTGCTGAAATGACTACACACCAGGGACTGGCCGCGGAAGAAGATTTTTCCGAGCAGCTTCGACTGTTGTATGTAGCGCTGACGCGGGCGCAGCATCATTGCGTCATCGGTTGGGACGATGCCGGTGGTAAGCGATCTGCACTCGCCTATCTGCTTCATCAGACTGATGGGCAGATCAATGCTGCCGACTTCAGCCTGCCCAAAGACACTGACTTGACGGACACGATTGCCCTGCTTGGTCGTGACAACCCGGATGCGCTGAGCTGCAGACCATGGGCACCCGTCTCCACGTCGCTGCATCAGAAGTTGGAGACCGCGTCTCTGGACAGGCGACTATTCAGGGGCTCGATAGACAAGGGCTGGCGTATCACCAGCTACACCGGATTGCAAAGCGGTGAGGACAGTGGCGTGCCTGACTATGATTTCAGCACCGGCGCAGATAACGCCGCTGATATTGATTCGGAGAACGATCTCGGTGCTATTGCCCGATTGCCTGCCGGGGCGCGCACCGGACAGATTCTGCATGAAGTGTTTGAACTGGCGGACTTCACCGACGCTGTCCATATTAAGGCAGTGTGTCAGGAAGTCGGTAGTCGATACGGATTGCCAGGTGATGAAGACAATTGGTCGGCAGTGATAGCCGAGATTGTCGGCAACACCGTCAACACAGTGATTGATCCGCAACTTGGCTTGCGGTTGTGTGATGTCCCTGTTGGCAACAGAATAAATGAAATGGAGTTTTTCTTTGCGCTGGGTGGAATGTCTGCGTCATCCATCGCGGCGGTCTTGTCGGAGGACGATCGGTATGCAGGTATTGCTGATGGTTTGAGATTTACGAATATCAAAGGATTGATGCGAGGGTTTATCGATCTCGTCGGACGCAAAGATAATCGTTATTTTATTGTCGACTACAAATCAAACCTGCTCGGCCAGTCGCGGATGCATTATCAGCAGCAGGCCCTGGGGGAATCAATGCGTGCACATCGCTACGATCTGCAATACCTGATCTACCTGGTGGCTTTGCATCGCTTCCTCAAGGCCCGTCTTGGACAACAGTATGATTATGAGCGCGATGTGGCCGGTGCTTACTACCTTTTTTTACGTGGTATCAAGCCCGGGTCCGACAGTGGCATCTGGCATGACAAGCCTTCGCTTACATTGATTGAAAAACTGGATGCCTGCTTTAACGGTGAGGGCGTCACATGAGTGTCGACCTCTTGAAACAGGCGGTGCTGGCTGGTGAACTGCGACCGTTTGATGTGCAGTTCGCAGAGCAAATTATGCAGTGTAACGGTGTTGACGAAGTGGTCGATGAGTTGTTGCTCGCTACCGCTCTGGTCAGTCACCAGTTAAGTCGCGGCGATACCTGTATCAGGCTCGATCAGGCCAGAGCGCTGGGGATTTTTTCCAACCGCGAAATAAAAAAAGAACTGCGTAAATGCCCATCGACTGATCGGTGGCGATCTATTTTGCTGCAGCAGATTGTCGTCGGATCAGTGCCGGACGCTGTGAGAGAAACGACTGATCACCCGATAACGCCACTGTTGCTGGATGAGCAGAACCGTTTGTACCTTGCGCGTTACTGGCACTATGAACAGTCATTGCTCAAGTCGGTTCGGCAGTTGCTCGCTACGCCACCACCGGCCACTGATGGCGGCAGGCTGGTCGAGGTGATTGCCCGGTTATATCCCGACAGCGGCGGTACCAACTGGCAGAAAGTCGCTACCGCGCTGGCTGCACTGAGTAGCTTCTGTGTGATCACCGGTGGGCCCGGTACCGGGAAGACCTATACGGTGGCTTCGCTGCTGGCCGTGTTTGAGGCGATATCTCCCGCCGGTGATATTCCACGGGTGATGCTGGCGGCTCCGACCGGAAAAGCGGCGACCCGTTTAACCGAGTCACTGCAGGGTAGCAAATATGTCCCCGACTGTTACCGCGGCCTTGAGGCCGTGACAATTCATCGGCTGCTGGGCATGATTCCCGGTCGACTAAAGCCGCGCTTTAACAGCCAGCGGCAACTCAGACTGGATGTGCTGGTAATCGACGAAGCATCGATGATCGATTTACCGATGATGACGCGGGTGCTTGATGCGATACCGGCGCACTGTCGACTGATTCTTTTGGGCGACAAAAATCAGCTCGCCTCCGTCGAGTCCGGCATGGTGCTCGGTGACATCTGCGGTCCGCATCTGTCAACACAACTCAGTGTTGAAACCTGTCAGCGACTGGAGGCTGAGGCGGGTGTCAGGGTGGCAGCGCAGGAGGGGCAGGCTGGAGCGATCTCCGATCGCATCGTCTACCTGACAGAAAGCCGTCGCAGCGAAGATCGCAGCGGTATAGTTGAGTTGTCCAATGCCATCAATCGTGGCGATGTGAAAGAGGCCTTTCAGTATCTAAACGCTGCAAAATTTCCGGATCTGCAGTTACTGGATCATTCTTCCGCGAATCTTGAAGAGGTGATCAATCGGTATACGGCGCCGGCGTATCAGAAGCTGATGGCGGCTGACACGCCGGCAGCAGCACTGGAGCATCTGTCGGATACCTGTATTTTATGTGCACTGCGCCGGGGCCGTACCGGTGCGGAAGGAGTGAATCGACGGGTTGAATCGGCACTCAATCGAATGGGAGTTATTTCAGCGGATGAACCGCATTACGCCGGCAGGCCGGTCATGGTGTCAGAAAACTCCCCGTCGCAGGGTTTGTTTAACGGGGATGTCGGAATCACGCTGCTGAAAGATGGCAAACCAAAGGTGTATTTTCAGGGAGAGTCCACCCTCAGAGCGTTCGTGCCCGCGCGGTTGCCACAACATCAGACCTTCTACGCGATGACCGTGCATAAAAGTCAGGGCTCCGAGTACTCGACGGTTATTCTGATACTGCCCGACAGTGATAACCCGCTACTGACGAGAGAACTGCTGTACACCGGTGTGACACGCGCACGGGAACGGGTCATTATCGTTGCCAATCGTGCGGAGCTTGAAACCGCCATCAATACCCGCTCCACGCGCCAGTCCGGTATTCTGGACGCATTGTGGCCCGGGGCTTCGGTGGAGACAGGGGTAGCGTCACGCGCGCGGTTTGACGGCAAGCCGGAACAGACCGAAATGGAATTTTGAGCATCCGCTGAGCACCCTTCAGCCTCACTAGCCGCTGCGCCTCTGGGTGGTGAGAATTTGTAAATTCGGCGGTGTCTGAGCGGGTGCGGCTATCCGGTATTTACTATTTAGACGACGCGAATAGCCTGATGTCCGAACCCGCAGGATGTTATGCTAAAGAGGTAGTTTTGCATACTAATGGACTGACGACAGATCACTGGAGTGAACCTGGCGGACTACCGACCTATAAATATTCGTCATTGGTGGAGATCCATGATTATGCGAAACCGGCTAGTGCCAGCGATTGCGACTATTGCAGTTGCACTTCAATACCACTCTGCGTATGCAGGGGGGTTCGCGCTGATCGAACAGGGCGGTTCCGGTATGGGCAATGCCTATGCCGGCGCCTCGGCGGTCAGTGCAGACGCATCGACTGTCTGGTTTAATCCGGCCGGCATGCTTGAACTCGAAGGTCCGCAACTTGCCGTTGCCGGACATTTAATTGCCGTGGAAAACGGCTTTTCCGATCGTGGTACGACACTGAACCCACGCCTCGGCCTCGGGCCTGTCCCGGGTGTGACCGAAACTGATCCCGGCGGGAATACCATCGTGCCCAACTTTTACTATGTGCGCGAGATAAAAAATGATCTGGCCTTCGGTCTGGGCGTCAGTGTGCCGTTCGGTAACTCGACCGACTATGGCCGTGACTGGGTCGGTCGTTATCAGGCGGTGGAGTCCTCTGTGTCGGTGATCGATATCAACCCGTCGCTGGCTTATCGGGTGAACGAGCAGCTGAGTATCGGGGGCGGAATCAGTGTGCAAATGTTTGACGCTACCCTTGGCAGTGCGATCGACTCCAGCGCCGTGTGTCTCGGCCTTGCTGCCAACGGTACGATTCCAGGGGCGGCCTGTGCTAACTCTGGGCTGACCTCGCCGGGCAACTTTGAAACAGACGGCTACGCTGAAATCACCGGTGATTCCGTCGCCGCTACCTTCAACTTCGGTGTGCTGTATAAACCACAGGAAGCCACCAGGCTCGGCTTTGCTTATCGCCACTCTGTTGATCACGAGTTGGAAGGGGAGGCCGATTTCACCAACAACGAAAATCTGGCTGCAATACTGGGTTCACAAATACCGTTGTTTCTGGACGTAGCAGCCACTGCCGAGGCAAACCTGCCGTCGAGTGCCATGTTTTCAGTGGCACACCGGGTGAATGACAAACTTGAGTTGCTGGCCGATGCAACATTCACCGCATGGAGCAGTCTGGAAGAACTCCGCATTGTGTTCGATAACCCGCTTCAGGATGATAGCTTCAATACGCTGGCCTATGAAGATGTGTGGCGTTTCGCGGTGGGTTTGAACTATCGACACAACGAACAACTCACCCTGCGTACTGGCGTGGCGCTGGATCAGGATCCGGTACCGTCAGCGCAACTCAGAACACCGCGTATACCAGGGGATGATCGCCGTTGGCTGTCTTTTGGTGCGAGTTACCGGGTCAGTGATCAGGTAGGTTTTGATGTCGGCTACGCGCATCTGTTTGTCGATGAAGTGCCCATTGCCAATGAGGGAGAGAATACGGGTGGTTCAACCATTCGCGGTGTTTTCGACGCGAACATCAATCTTGTTAGCGCGCAGTTCAATTACTATTTTAAATAATACCGGAGCACATTAATGATCCTACGCAACAGAGTTTTTACCTGTGCCGTGCTCACTTCAGTACTGTACGGGTGTTCAGACACTTCAAACTTCAATTTCGACGATAATCTCACAGCTGCCCGCGAGGAACTCGTGGAAGCAATTGCGGCCTCACCACCCGAAGCATTGTTCAATCCCGCTGCGGGAGAGCTGCCGTTCCCTAACAGTCTGTTTTTCGCGGGTAGTACCGACGGTACGCTTAACATTCCCCTCGCCGATGGCGCCGATCCGGCCGATCTGACAAACCCGTTTGTTTCACTCAACGCGCTTGACGGTTTTGGCTTATCCACGCCGATGACGATGAACCTGAGCGTTCCGGTACAGGCGGAAACGCTGGTGCTGGGAGATACGGTACGGGTTTTTGAAGTACAGACGACTCCGGAGGGTGCGGTTACCGGTGTTGTTAGTGAGCTCGACCAGTCGCAGCTGGCAGTGGCTGCAGTCGGAAATAGTATTGCGATCGTGCCGGTTGTGCCGCTGAAAGAGAGCACGGACTATGCGGTGGTTGCCACCAATGGCATCGTTGGAATAAACGAACTGCCGCTGCGGGGGAGTTTCAGCTTTGGACTGACAGCCGGATCCATTGAACTAACCGGGCCCGCTGCGGCCCTTGAACCGCTGCGCCAAATCACCAACACCATACTCTCTGCAGCAGAGTCGCAAGGCGTTGATCGAGACACCGTCGTCCAGGCTTGGTCCTTTAAAACGCAATCGATCACTCCGGTCATGGAGGCGGTCAAGTCGGTCTCTGTTGCTGCGCCGGTCACTGTTGTTCCCACGGGAAGTACCACGAAGAGCGTCAATGAAAGTTTGCCAGGTATTGCAGATATTTATGTCGGGACGATAGAACTGCCGTACTACCGTACTGTTCCGTCCGGCACGACAGATCTTGCGGGGATCAGTAGTTTCTGGCAGACCGAAAGCGGTGGGCAGGTAACCCGCAACACCAGCCTTCCGCACAGTGCACAAACTGTCACTGTGCCGTTGCTGATGACACTACCGAATGAAAGCTCACAGAACACCATGCCTGCCGAGGGCTGGCCTATTGCAATTTTTGTCCATGGGGTGCTTGGGAATCGTACCAATATGCTGCCGCTGGCTGATGCGATGGCGCAGGCTGGCTATGCCATGATCGCTATCGATCAACCGATGCATGGTATAACCGATAGCACCAGTGCGCTCTCGGCGGCGCAAACTCCTTTCGAGGAGACCGAGAGAACGTTTGATCTGGATTTCGTTACACAGGATCCGGACACCGGCGAAGTGACTGCAGAAAGCCCGGATGGGGTGCCCGACTCGAGTGGCCGCTACTATTACTCGCCCAGGTATTTGCTGGCCGGGCGGGATAACCTGCGTCAGGCAGCCGCTGACTTGTTTGTGCTCAGCGCCAGCGTGGCCAACATTCCCGGTATCAATGCGGCGCGAAAAACGCTGATTGCTCACTCACTCGGCGGCACGGTGGGTACTACATTTCTGGCTTTTGATAACACCATTAATGCGGCCACAATGGCAATGCCGGCGGCGGGACTGGTTGGCACACTGCTCAACGGGTTTTTTCGGGAAGAGCTTGTCGCGGGTCTGCAGGCCGCTGGTCTAAATCCGGGCACCGCTGAGTTTCAGCAGTTTCTGGTTGCGGCGCAAACTGTGATTGACAGTGGCGATGCGATCAATTTCGGCACGCAGGCCGCTCAAAATGCGGCGATACATATGATTGAAGTCATCGGGGACGGTACGGTGCCAAACAACGTGCCGGGCTCTCCCCTGGTAGGCACAGATCCGCTTGCGCGCTTAATGGGTCTTGCCAGCGCCAGTGAAACGACCACGGAATCCGCCATTGTCAGATTCACTGCCGGTGGTCACAGCTCCATATTGATTCCGCAGCCGGCAGAGAACCCCAGTCTTGAGGCGACCGTGGAGATGCAGACGCAAACTGCTACATTTGCGGCGACTGACGGCGGTGTTATTCAAATAACGAACACCGGAATTATCCAGTAGTGGCGCAGGAAGGCGACAGGAGAAGAGCGGGCTGGGGAATCCGGCTCGCGGCGGTTGCAGCGACACTGCTGTTTATTGTGGTCGTGTTTGCCGTTAAGTTCAGTGCGCATGGCAATGAAACAAGGGCAGTGATGGCGGCAGCGATGCCTGTTGCTGCCGGTGTGGTCGCAGCTTTTCTTGTCGGTCTGATTAAAAAACTTGCCGCCAGCGGCTGGCGCTGGCGGGCCTATCTCTATGTGCTGGTAGCAACCAGTTTGTATTTGATTGTGGTTGAATTCATCTAGCTAGCAGGATGTTGAAAAACTATTGCGCTAGGTCTGAGGGCGTTAAATTCCCCCTCAAAATGCTCACTTATAACCATAAACTGCGCTTTTTCGGGGAAATTTGCCTACTTAGAGCGTCGCTCATCACGTTTTTCAACACCTTGTTAGCGGTATAGCTGCTGCACATTCGAATTATTTTTCGAGCTGTTCCTGAACCGCCTTGGTTGCCTCCAGCGCAGCTGCCCGTGCTTTTTCCGTAGCAACCGCGGATAATTCAGATGCCTGAGACGCGAGTTCACTGGCCTTGGTGCGCGCCTCCACAGCCAGTACGGATGCCTTTTCACGTGCCTCGCCGGCGAGTGTTTCTGCTTTGGTGGCAAGCTCTTCCGCCTTTACTCTGGCATCTTCCGCCATCACCTGCGCCTCGTCAGCGAGCTCTTTTGCTTTCTCTGATGCCTGTTGTGCGAGCTCGGCAGATTTCTCTCTGGTGTGCTCTGCGGTGTCTTTGGCAATCTGTTTTGTCGCACCAAAGGACGCTGACATAAGATCCCGCTGGGGTATTTCCATGCCGTTCAGCGTCATATCGGAAGGCGATACGCGATAGGTTGTTTCGTTCTCTTTCGGGTGCTTGCAAACCGCCATGCCCGTTTCACCATTGGCGGCAGTGTAGCCCAGCTCGACCGTGGCGAACCGTCTGCCTTCTGTTTTTTTCGGATCGGCCCAGCTTTCGATCTCACCGACCAGATTGGTTGTGATCTTCTGGCACATATCGACCATGGGTTTATCTGCAGGATTACAGGCGCTGAGCAGGCAAGCGGCTGCGATGGTGGCGGTGGCGGGTAAAGTATATTTCATCGGGTTACTCCAACTGTGCGTACAATAGCGGGCCGTTAATTTATCATGCGTGTAGTCGCCAGCCTGTTCTGGATTACCCTTCCTAACCAGAAAATAACATTTTCCTTATTCAATTCCCTATGACTCCCTGTTTAAGCCGTAGCACCCCGGTAACCCCAATACATACGTTTAATGGATAAGCGCTACCTCATCGTTGCCGGTGCCTTTATCACACAAGCGGTGATTATCGGCGGTGTGTTTTCCTACGGGGTGTACTTCAGTGAACTCGAGGCTGAGTTCGGTTGGTCGCGCACTTATCTCTCGGCGGCAGTTTCTCTCGGGTTTCTGAGTATGGGCCTGCTGGCCGCGACAGTGGGTCAGATCAGTGATCGTGTGGGGCCTGAAAAGGTGATCGCTGTGGCAGCGTTTTCTACGGCCATTGCCTATGTGTTGTTGTCTTTCCTTGCGCAGCCCTGGCAACTGCTTTTGATCTATGCAACGCTAATCGGTGTCAGTCTGTCGATTCACGATATTGTTACGCTGTCGACTGTGGCGAAATGGTTTCCGCGTCGTCGTGGTGTAATGAGCGGCTTAGTCAAAGTCGGTACGGCTGTCGGGCAAATGGCAGTGCCGATGCTGGTGGTCTTGCTCATAACAATGGTCGGCTGGCGCACGTCGCTGGTGTGGCTGGGAGTGGGTTCCGGTATTCTGCTGCTGGTTGCAGCGTTGTTGATGGGCGTCAAGCCGATCACTGCTGCAACCGGTGGGCACCGGGGCAGGCATGAAGGGGTGACCTTCAGTCAGGCAAAGCGGGACCGGACTCTGTGGCTGCTGTGTGCAGTTCAGTTGTTTTCTTTTTCTTCACTCACCACGATTACGACTCATATCGTGCCACATGCGATAGATAACGGATTCAGCAGTTCTGCAGCCGCCGGCCTGCTGACGGTGATCGCAGCCAGTAGTGTGTTTGGAAGATTGCTGCTTGGCTACAGTTTTGACCAACTTGGTGGCAAGTACAGCTATCTCATTTGTCTGGCGCTGTTAACGATAAGCCTGGTGCTTTTACTTCTTATCGTCGAGCCTCGCTACTTCTATGTTTTTGCGATGGTTTACGGGTTCACCCATGGAGGCCTTTTTACGGTGGTCTCTCCCACTGTGGCGGAGCGGTTTGGGCTGCGTGAGCACGGTAAGATATTTGGCTTTATTGTCTTCTTCGGTACGCTTGGCGGCTCGATCATGCCGATCGTTGCGGGCCGGGTTTTTGATGTACTCGACAGTTACACGCTGGCGTTCATTACGTTGGCTGTATTGGCAGTGTGCAGCCTGATCTGTGCCAGTCTTATAACGACAAAACCGGCAGCGCCCTAATGTGTTTTAGCGGTCGGCTTACTGCTGCAGGTAAAGCTCGCCGTCTTGCAGCTGATAGCGATGATCGGCAATGATATCGGCATCGCGCTGATCATGGGTGACCATAATTAATGCAGACTGCTGGTGCCTGGCAATATGTTGTACCAGTCGCAGCATGTCTGTTCGGGTTTCCGGGTCGAGTGCGCTGAACGGTTCATCAAGCAGGATGATGCCTTTGTTGCGCAGTGAGGCACGGGCAATTGCAACGCGTTGTTGCTGACCACCGGAAAGGGTCGATACTCTCTGCATGATATGCCCACCGAGTCCAACCTGTTCCAGTGCGCTGCGCGCGCTTTCATAATTACTGCCCCGTCGCGGTAATGTCGGATCGATACCGACGAGTACGTTTTCTATTGCGCTGCGATGCTCAAACAGATTGTTGCGCTGGAACACAAAAGTGACTGGCCGGTCTTTCGGGCGCAGGTGCAGGAAGGACTTACCTTGCCACGAGAGCGTCCCGGACCGGGCGACCAGAAAGCCTGCAATGAGATCGAGCAGGGTGGATTTACCACTGCCGGACTTACCATGGATAGTGGCAATGTGGCCGGCGGCCACCGTTAGCGAAAACTGATAGCTTGGTGTTTGCGGCGTGTATCGGAACGCCAGTTTATCCAGTTGCAGCATTTTTATTCGCAATGAGCCTTGGCATTAATAGAAATACGATCAGCGTCAGCATTAACATAAATGCCGCGATGGCAGCGGCTTCTGTTGTACGGTATGCGCCCATCTTCTGATACAACAACCATGGCAGGGTGATGAAGTCCTGGCTGCCGAACAGTGCGATCACACCGAGATCGCCCAGTGACATACAAAAGGCAATTGAGGCGACGTACACCAGTTCGCCTCTCATGAGGTTTGATTCAACCAGACGCCAACGCCGAAAGCCGCCGATCCCGAGGGATTCTGTCAAGCGATCGTAGCGGTTGGCTGCCTTCACTGCCGCGGGGGCCAGCGTGACCACAGCAAATGGCAATACCATCAGTATATTTGAAATCACGATAGCGGCAGTGGCCCAGTAAAGGTTCGCACCGCCGAACTGCCGTGCCAGCAGAAAAAAACCGAACCCCATGACCAGCGCCGGTACGGCGAGATACAGGGTGGATGAGAAGTTCAACACGCTGAGCAGCATTGGTGAGAAAGGTGAGTTACCCAGTCGCTGACGACTGGCCAGTGTGGCGTAGCTTATTGCCAGCATCAGGCTGATGGTGAGCGCACCTGCGGTAGAGCACAGTGCAATCACAACACTGGTGGCGGTGGCTCTCCCAAATAGCGGATCCTGCGTCAGTGGTAGCCAATCGGCGCGGCTGCCATCAATGAATACAGCGATCAGAGGCAGGATAAAGAACAGGCTGAAAATTATAATGATTGCCCGTTGCAGGCTCAGGGTTGCCAGAGTGTCGGTGCGCACTGACAGGGGCTCCGCCGGTGCAGAGGTGAGCTGATCCGGCCGTCTTACGAGACTGTTTAATAACACCAGTGCTGCGCATATCGCCAGTTGTACCAGCGCCAGTGTCAGCGCCCGGCCAAGATCGTAGTCAAGCTTGATTGCCTCGAATATGGATACTTCAAGGGTGTTGTACCTGGGGGAGCCACCCAGTGTCAGCACAATGGCAAACGACGTAAAGCAAAGAAGAAAAATCGTCGTGGACAACCCCGGCACTGAAGCTTTCAGATAAGGCCATTCCACCAGCCGGAATCGCTGCCATGCACTCAGTCCGACCGATGCACTTAGCTTCAGTTGTTCCACCGGTATCGACTCGAGGCGGGTCAACAGTGCACGGGCCGCAAATGAGGCATTGAAGTAGCAGTGCGCGATAACAATGCCATCGAGTCCATAGATAAAAGGTGACAGTTTGTAGTCAGCCAGTGCGTGCAGTACCGCATTTAGCCAGCCGCTTCTGCCCAGGACGGTGACCAATCCCAGTACCACCACCAGGGTGGGCAGTACCAGTGCCGATGACAACAATGCGATCAGCACTGAGCGACCGATAAAGCGGCTGCGATGAAACAGTGCCCAGGCGAGTGCACAGCCGATCGCCACAGAGAGTACAGTCGACAGCGTGGCTTGAATGAAAGTCCAGTACAGCGTTCGTGTGAATCGCGGGCCGAAGCTCAGCCGGTTAAATTCGGGTAGTGTTGTGAGTTGGTACAGCAGCACTGCAGCGAGACCGAACAATAGTACGGTACTCAGCAATCCCGGTAGCAGCCCCGGCAGATGTCGCCACCTGCCGGTCATGGATCTTGCCTCTGGCTTGCGGTGCTGCCAGAGAGATGTTGAAAAGCCATTGCATCTGGTCTGAGCGCGCCAGGTGCCCCCTCAACATGCACGCTCATAACCACGGCCAGCGCGTTTCGGGGGGGGGCTTCGCCTGCTCAGACGTTCGAATAACCCGGTCGTTCAGCGTCCGGCTATTGAGCAAGTATTTCAATCCATTGCTCTATCCAGGCTTCCCGCTCAGCTTCGACTTCAGTGCCTTTGAGTAACAGGGTTTTCTCCGGCATATGTAGTGTTTCGAAGCCCTGCGGCAGTCCGGCCTGAGTTGTTGTTGCAGGGTAAACCCAGTTGGTGGTCGGGATAATATCCTGCACAGCATCGCTCAGCATAAATTGCATAAACTCTTTTGCCAGGTCCTGTTGGGGAGAGGATTTGAGAATGCCGGCAACCTCAATTTGCAGATAGTGTCCCTCTTTGAATGCAGCGGAGGCGAAGCGATTGTCCTCTTCGGCGATCAGGTGATACGCCGGTGATGTGGTGTATGAAAGCACCATATCGGCTTCGTCTTTCAAAAACAGGCCATAGGCGTCCGACCAGCCTTTGGTCACGGTGACGATTTTTGGTGCGAGACCCTGCCAGATTTCACTGGCACGGTCGCCGTAGGTGCTCTGAATCCACAGCAGCAGGCCCAGGCCGGGTGTGCTTGAGCGCGGGTCCTGAATCACGATTTTGAAATCGTCCGGTTTGGCGATCAGCGCTTCAAAAGAGTCGGGCGGGGTATCAACTTTCTCCTTGTTGTAGACAAACGCAAAGTAACTGTAATCAAAAGGCAGGAACGTGGCGTCTGTCCATTCTCCGGTGGGTAGCGTGAGTGCGTCGGTAGTTGCACCGTGTTCGGTAAACAGTCCGGTGTCGCGGGCAGCCTCTGCGATATTGGTATCGAGGCCGAGCAGTATATCGGCGCTGGTCTGGGCTCCTTCCAGTTGAATCTTGCGCAGGGCTCCGATTGAAGAGTCTGCCGCCACAAAGTTCAAGTCACAGTTGCAGGTCTCCTCGAAAGCCGCTTCTATACCCGGTGCCGGCCCCCAGTCCGCTGCAAAGGCATCGTAGGTGTAGACGGTGAGTGTTGGTTTTTCAGTCGCACTTGCAGCCTGGCAGGACAGCGTTGCTGCAACCAGCGTGGCAAAAAGTAATTTTCGGGTCATAGCCAATTCCAATGGATGAATGGGGTGGTGCTATGACGGGGTGATGAGCGGTTTGTGGTTAACCGTGACTCACTCCCTCCGCCAGCACTACCTGGTTCAGGTTCAATGGGTATTTCTCAGCGATTTTCACCGCACCCCAGCGAGTTGTTATCATGGTAACTCAAATTGACGCGTAAGACTAACGAGAGAGTCCGTTGCACGGCACAGGTAACAGAAGTTTTAGTTTTGCAGAGCCGGTATTGCTGGTCGGCGCGGGGACGGTATCGACATCCCTGATCAGCAACGCTGTGGCGCGGGGCTGGCCGATTGTGTGTGCGGACGGCGGCGTCAACTATCTGCAGGAGGTGGATGCGATCCCGTCTGTGGTTATCGGAGATATGGATTCGCTTGCCCGTGTTGAGCACTGGCAGCAAACCACCACGCTGGTGCAATTGTCAGAGCAGGACACGACTGATTTTGAAAAATGTCTGTACACCGTCAGCGCGCCGCTTTATCTGGCCGACGGTTTTTCCGGCAGTCGGTTTGACCACACCCTCGCCAGTCTGCATACGCTGCAAAAATATGTCGCCACGCATCGGGTCGTGATGACTGCCGGTACAGATATATGTTTTGCCTGTGATGGCGATCTGCACATCGCGTTGGCCGCTGGCATTCGTTGCTCAATCTATCCGCTCTGCAGAACGTTGTTTCGCGCTTCCACCGGACTTAAGTATCCGCTGGATGGTTTGACGCTTGAACAAGGCGGTATGATCGGAACGTCTAACACCACCACCGGTCGCGCTGTTGAACTGCAGATTGAATATGGTGTTTACCTGGTTATTCTGCCGGTCGATACCTTGCAAAACGTACTGACTGCGCTGTTACCTGTTGATTGACCGTATCTCACGAAACGGATGCAGTGCTTTCACTTACGGCAGGTTCAGGAGTAAATCAGCCATGTGCTGTCAGGTGGTTCAGTAGCCAGCGGGCATTGCTAAAGAGCCTGTCATCCTGGTTGTATGCGCCAACCAGTTGCACACCGATTGGTAAGTTGTTGCTGCCGGTCAGTACTGGCAGGGTCAGTGCGGGCAGACCGCAGAGTGTCCAGATGGTGCAGCAAATCGGGTCACCGGTACCGGCTTCAAACAGGGGGGCTTCACCGGTTGCAGCAGGAGTGACAATGACATCGTTATCCTCAAAAAACTCTGCAAACCATTGGATCGCTGACTCCCGGGTTGCCAGTGCTTCAGTGTATTCGGATTCGGAGCGTGACGCCGCGGCGTCCATTGCCGCCTGAGCAGTCGGGCTCAGTAACGACCAGTGCTGTTCGCGCTCTTGTGAGAGGCAGCGATAAATTTCATAGTCATAAATAGTTTTGTGTGCCGCCGGTAGCGTGGCAAAAGAGGCGGGCGCGGCGACGCGTTCCAGCTGTCCCCCCATTTTGCTTAGCAGTGTGTCAAACGCGTTGACCGTATCATCGGAAAAGCGATCGCGATAGTCGAGTTCAAACCAGATGAACCGGGGGGGCTGCGTTGCCTCTGCCAGGTACCCGTCCAGCATGCCTGGTCTGGCAGATGAAAAGCTTGCCGGGTCGCTTGTGTCGTGGCTGCCGATACAATCGCACAACAGGGCAAGGTCGCCCAGGTCACGTGCAAAGGCACCAACGTGATCAAGATGCGTTGCGGTTTGAAGCACCCCGCCGCGGGATACAATGCCGCGCGAAGGCTTGTGTCCGTAGACACCACAGAAGGAGGCAGGTCGTATCACCGAACCGTTGGTTTGTGTGCCGAGTGCGAGGGGGATGTGACCGGCTGCCACGGCTGCTGCGGAGCCGCTTGAAGAGCCACCCGGTGTGTGTTCGCGATTGTGCGGGTTTGTCGTGACTGATGGATGCATATAGGCAAATTCCGTAGTCACTGTTTTGCCCATGATAATAGCGCCGGCTTGTTTCAACTGGTTTATCGTTGTCGCGTTGGCGGCGGGCGTGTGGCCCCGGTAGATCGGGCTGCCGAATTCGGTTGGCATGTTGTCGGTGTTAAAAATATCCTTGATACCTACCGGGATGCCGTGCAGCGCACCGAGCGGCTGTCCACTGCGTTGCAGGTCATCGAGGTGCTTTGCCTCACTGAGTACATATGCTTTATCAAGGTGCTGCCACGCTCTGATCACAGATTCGCTCTTTTCAAGCTCCTCAAGATATTGTTCAACCAGCTGTACACTGCTGAGCTCACCACTCGCGATGCGCGCCAGTGAGGCGCGTACTGTTTCTGTCATGGGTCATCCTTACTGGAAGAGTGCGGGCAGCGATGTGCCTTCCGCCATCGCGCGTTGGCGCATTATACGCGGAGCTTATTAAAATCGGCAGTGCGAAGCCGGATCGCTATTGAAGTTGCTGAATAAGTTGGGTGGCAGTTGTCTTTATCGCAGGCGCCGCAGCTGCGCTGGCTGAGTGGGTCGCGCGGAAAGTGCGACAACACGGATCGAAGCCATAGCCGCCATAGCGGCGTTAGCCTGCTGTCAGAAGCACGGGCTCGACGCAGGCCCTGCGATACCTGCGTTTTTCTGCCTTGCCCTGACGACTATGGCGGTGAAAAGTTGGAGGTCGCTCAGGTACCTTTCACCAGTTGTTGCAGTGCCAGCGTTGCAAAAAACGCAATCAGCCCAAGTGCTGCGATAGACACACTGCTGACACTGGCAATGAAAATCACATCTACCAGTGACATACCTGCGATCATCGCCACCACCGCCCGGGGAATATCTCCGCTCGCACGTCTTTTGATCAGCAGAACACAATATCCCAGCCACAGGGTGAGAAAGGCCGTAGGAAGTAACATCTGCAGGTCGGTGGTTGTTGCCCACAGGCCGAACCCGATTGGAGCGATCAGGAACAGCAGCGGCCACAGGTTTTTCACCTGGCCGATATTTTCCTGTTTTGCTACATAGGTGAGTCCGATCAGGTAAGCGAACAATACGATGGCGGCGATAAACAAAATCGTGTTCGGGGACCTCGCAGCGCAGTAGCCGGCGCACAGCAGCACCAGTGCGCGACAGCCGCCCATCAGCAGCGGGCTGTACGGGTTGTTCTTATGCCATTTGTTGTAAGCCACAATGGTAATGCACAGTAAGATAGCGCTGCCCGTCGCCATGGTGTGGCTGCCACCCCAGCTCATCGTTGCCAGCAGACAGAAAAAAATTGCACCGGCTAGCAAGGTAAAGCCTGCGGCATAGACTTCAGCTGCTTTTATACGTCCCGAAGGTATCGGGCGTTCCGGCCTTTCTTTGGCGTCTATGGTGCGGTCGAACGCATCGTTGAGAAACATGCCGCCGGTGTAGGCAAGTGTCATTGCCAGCAATAGTATGAGTATGTTGTAGCTGAGCGGGCTGACTCCCGCGAGTACCACGCCTGCAAGTGTGTTGCTCCAAACGGTTGGCAGGTTCGATACGCGCCCCAGCTCCAGCGCAGTACGCACAGTCCACGTCATCGCAGTTGATCCTGCACCCAGCACAGCTCGCGTGCAATGGCATCGTTCAGGGAGAGGTTCTTGTACTGCAGCGGCAGAACGTCCCAGGTATACGTTTCGACTTCCAGATGGCGACTCACCGGGCTCGCTTTGTGGCGGGCCAGTGCATCGCGAACAAAAAACTGGGTTGAGGAGAAGTCACCGAGATCATTCAGAAACACCGGTACGTGAAAGTGCACCCGCCACTCGCGCTCTATGCCGTCATCTTCAAGGGCAGACAATGCCTCCGGCAGATCAACATAACGATTGACGCTGCTGCCGTGGCGTTCAATTACCTGGTGAAGATAGACGTCGTCGATGAACGGCTGCATCAGCTCGGCACTTTTGGTAGTCACGTTTGGTAGTCGCAGTCCGGCGCTGATTTGTAACTTGCCTATTTCAATGCCCGCTGTTTCCAGTGCGTCGAAGCATTGAGCTGCTTCTTCATATTCCACTGCAGCGTGGCAGAGGTCCAGGCACAAAGTCAAATGGGTTCTGAGCAGCTTCTGAGCCTCAGTGCGCGTCACATCGATCGCTTCTTGCAGCTGAGTAGCGGCTTCCTCGGAAAAGAGATAATCGTGGAAAAAGCGTATCGATTCCTCAATCGTTTCAAGAAAGCAGCAGGGTTCCGGTTCCAGTGCCAGTACAATGCGTTTGCCATGCTCGCGCTCAAGTTGTACCAGATGTGCGCAATGTTTGATCAGCAAAGCGGCCATGCTCCTGATGTCGTTATCGTTCTTCACACACGCCTTGAATGCTCCCGGCACGGTACTGATGCTGCCAACTTGCCCGTCAGGTAACAGCGGAATCAATAGATCTGCCAGCTGATTGGTGTAGCGCAGTCTCTCGGGGTCTTTCCAGTCCGGCAAATAGACGTCTTCCTTTACGCGGGTGCCGTGGAATGGTCCGTAGGGAAAGCCGTTGATGGTGAATATGTAGGCATTTAGTTGCCGGAGAATTCTGATGAGATCCGCGAGGGCGGCAGGGTCGGACAAATCCCGTGCAGCCTGCGCTGACAATCGCAGACCGATGCCGAATGGACCTTCGTGGGTGACCGCTGAGCTAACCTCGGGAATGTGCCGGCAGAGATTTTCCAATACTTCCGGCATACTTTCGCCCTGGTGAATGTTAGAGCAATAGGTCAGGTGGTAGATGGACTCATCTTGATGTGTAATTTGCATTGTCTTCTTGATATTTGGTGTACTGAATTGTAGTGTGAAAACTGTCTGTAAGACTATTATTGATAGATGCAAAAAACACTTGTAATTCTAGTCGTTGGACTCAGTCCTGCACTGATTGGATCACATACGCCGAATCTGCAGAAACTGGCGCAGCGTGGCGGACTGAGACCGATGAAGGCTGTGACGCCGGCAGTCACCTGCAGCGCACAATCCAGCCTGCTTACCGGGCTGACGCCGGCTGAACACGGTATTGTTGCAAACGGCTGGTATTTCAGAGAGCTGTCAGAAGTGTGGCTGTGGCGCCAGTCCAATCGTCTGGTGCACGGTGAGAAGCTTTGGGAAACGGCCAAACGGATGGATCCTTCGTTCACCTGCGCAAAAATGTTCTGGTGGTACAACATGTACTCAAGCGCAGACTGGAGCGCGACACCCCGACCGATGTACCCGGCCGACGGGCGAAAAATTCCGGACCATTACACCTATCCGCCGGAACTGCACGATGAACTGGATGCAGCGCTCGGGCAGTTCCCTCTGTTTAAATTCTGGGGGCCGGCGGCGGATATTACCTCCAGTCAGTGGATAGCCGATGCCACCCGTCAGGTGATGCAGACACGCAACCCGACCCTGACGCTCACCTACCTGCCACATCTCGACTATAACCTGCAGCGCCTTGGGCCGGACCTTGAACAGCCGGAGCTTATCCGTGATCTGCAGCAGGTCGATGCACTTTGTGGTGAGTTAATTGAGCTGGCCGATGCACAAAATCAGCATACCGTGGTCGTATCGGAATATGGGATTACTCCGGTGACTGACGCGGTCCATATCAATCGGGCGTTGCGGCAGGCCGGATTTCTCAGGGTGCGGAACGAAAACGGGCGCGAACAACTCGATGCCGGCGCCTCCGATGCATTTGCCATGGCGGATCACCAGATAGCGCATGTCTATATTAATCGCGCCGAGGTGACTGACGCCGTGTACGCCCTGCTGCAGTCGCTAGACGGAGTTGAACATGTGCTTGACAGCGAGGGCAAAGCTGCGTGGGGTCTCGATCATGCACGGTCCGGTGATCTGGTAGCCATCAGCGCCGCCAGTCGATGGTTTAGCTACTATTACTGGCTTGATGATGAACGGGCACCGGATTACGCACGAACGGTTGATATTCATCGTAAACCCGGCTACGACCCTGTCGAACTGTTTGTAGATCCCGCTATACGCTCACCCAAACTCGCCATTGGCTCGCGCCTGCTCAAGCGAAAACTTGGATTTAGGAATCTACTGGATGTGATTTCATTAAAAGACACACAACTGGTGAGGGGATCACATGGCCGCCCCACCGACGATCTGCAGCATGGTCCGGTGTTTATCAGCTCGACGGGTGATTACCTGCCACCCGATGAGAGTATTCATACACTGGACTTCAGGGATCTGATACTGGCACATGTATTTGGTGGAAAACCTGCCAGCCAGGGGTAATTGATTCAGATGTGTTCAGATTTCAGTGAGTCAACCGCACGAGTAAACCAGGCGTGACGTCAGGTCACTCGTGCCAAAAACAGCGCTGATCAGTCGAGCTGTTCTTCTATCAGGCCCCGGTGTTCGCGCATGTAGATTTTAAACCAGGGTGAGTAACATGACGGATTGGCGTTAATGTCAGTATCGATTTCATCCAGCGTGAGCCATTTGACGTCGCCTACCTCCACCGGGTTGAATTTTTGCACATCGTTTTGTCGGGCGTGGGTGCCGTGAAAGCAGTGAACATACTCATTTTCGAATAAATCACCTACCGTTGCCTGATAGCTGATTTCTGCAAATTTTCGCAGCGGCACCTGCCAGCCCAGTTCCTCATTAAGCCGTCTTTCGGCACAGGCGGTAACAGATTCCTGCCAGCGCGGGTGTGAACACACCGAGTTGGCCCAGAGCCCCGGTGAATGGTATTTGGAGTCCGCCCGCTGTTGAATCAGGAGTCGATTTTCATCGAAGATAAATATCGAGACGGCGAGATGGGGGATGTTGTTGCGGTGAGCCTTCAGTTTTTCAACCGGATAATACTTCTGGTCCGGCAGATATTGAATGGCGACTATTTCTTCGTGCAGTCCGACGTCATTTAGTGCCTGCTCATTATGCTTTTGCTCAGAGTCTGCGTTCATTCAATTATTATCTCGCCGTCCTTGTGTCTGGTCTCGGGCTTCTCGATGACCGGGTCACGGCCGCCACGTAGAATTGAGTTACCTTCATAGGTGGTGCGCTGATCTATCGCTGCCGGATTCAACCAGTGTTCCTCTTTCATTTGCCCACTTTGGCCGTACGCACTCAGCGCATTTCGATAGCAAACCATTTCGACCTGTTCCTGCGGTATGCCACGGGTCAGCGCCAGCTTGGCTGTTTTTGCTACGCCAAGCGGCTCTGATATGCCCCAGTCGCAGGCTGAATCAACCATAATACGCTCTGCGCCGTATTCCGCGAGTATATCGACCATGCGTTCATTACCCATCTTCGTTGATGGATAAATTGAAAATGCCGCCCAGTAGCCCCGTTCCAGTACCTCACGGACAGTTTCTTCGTTGTTATGATCAACAATAACCTTTGACGGATTGAGGCCGTGTTCTTCGCATACGTCCATCGAGCGCGTTGTTCCGCGTTTTTTGTCTCTGTGGGGAGTATGAATCATCACCGGAAGATCCAACTCTCTCGCCAGTTCGAGCTGCAGGCGGAAGTATTTGTCTTCGAGCTCAGTCTGTTCGTCGTATCCAATTTCACCTATTGCAACTACACCTTCCTTTAGTGCGAACCGTGGCAATATTTCCATCACTCCTTCTGCCAGTGCTTCATTGTTGGCCTCTTTTGAGTTGAGTCCGACGGTGCAGTAGTGGCGTATCCCGAATTGTCCGGCTCTGAAGCGTTCAAAGCCTACTATCGATGAAAGGTAGTCTATGTAGGTCCCAACGTAGGTCCGGGGTTGTCCTATCCAAAACGCCGGTTCGATTACGGCAACCACGCCGGCGGCTGCCATGGCTTGGTAGTCGTCGGTTGTGCGCGAGATCATATGCGCATGAGGATCAATCAACATCATGACTTATTTCTCAGCTTTATTCTGGTGGTGTCAAGAAACACAGGATGATTCAAGGTTGTTCCACGTTATTTCACCGCGGTGAATTTTATCCCTGACATCTGGCCAGCGTTTGAGTATAAGCTCGGCGTCCTGGGTAGCGCAGCTGTGCAGGGCAAGCATTGCTGCGCTTTTTTCTATTGCATTGCCAGTTGTAGCGACTCTTTCCAGATCAAAGAGCTGATCGTCTGTGGCGTAGGGCCCCACGCAACGCCATAACTCGTAGCTGACACTACGGCCAGCGGCCCATCGTTCATGCGCATAGTCCGTTAGTGTAGTGGCAAGCTCTTTATTCGCGCGCTCATCAAGGCCTACGATCCTGGATAGTTTGCTTTCGATAAACAGAGCTTTTAGAACCATATGGTTCCAGCGATGTTCTTTAAAGTGCTGGTAAGGGTAGGGATTGTTGTGGGCGATTGACTCGAAAACCGCTTTGATATTGCTTCTTAACCCTTCCGCCACCTGCAATTCCAGTGCAGAGCTGTTTGGGTAGATAGGAAGCCCGCTGTAAATGGCAATTGACTCTGCAAGGTCAGCAGTCCGACACAAGTCAACAATCAGCTCACCGAACTGTTGGTTTCCTTTCGATGTCAAGCAACTGAGAACCCATGCTCGTGCAGTGATGTCAACGCTCCAGTTTACGGGTTGCCATCCGTGAGCTATCTGACTGGCCTGTGCGAGCTCATGCGCTTTCAGGTCAAGATCTTCGCGGCTGAGCTTCCTTGGTATCAGTCCAAGGGTGATATGTAATTCACGATCCGAATTTGATTTCTCAACTTTGCCAACCTGAGTGTGTAACCATAGATATTCATCGTCTGACAAGCGAGCGCGCAACCAGCCTTCAATTATTTCAGATGTGGAAGTATGAGTCATGTATTGCTTCTCCGTGAGCTTAGTTCGAATTCACAGAGTCTCGTTTTTTTAACCACTGGACTGATTTTTCCACGAGAAGGTGGTCCATCTCATAAACCTCAATTCCTACGCCAATTTCACTCAGAAGAGTAACCGTCAACCGTCCGCCAAGGTGCTCGCGAAAATCGTTCAGACCGTTAATAATCTCAAGTTTAGAATCAGCACTACGCAAATCGAGTGCGCTGTGCCATAGCCTAAACCCCAGCCGTTCCAACAAACTGCAGACCTTTTCAGCACTATCCATTGGTAATAATCCAATAGCGGCGGAGTAGTGTGTATCCAGTGCCAGGCCAATAGCTACAGCTTCACCGTGTCGGAGCTTATATTGAGTCAGGCCCTCCAGTTTGTGTGCTGCCCAGTGACCGTAGTCGAGCGGGCGCGCACTTCCAAATTCGAACGGATCACCTCCATTTGCTATCTGTTGCAAATGGAGTTCCGCACAGCGCCTGATCATTACCTTCATGATTTCGTCGTTGAAGGCAGTGAGGTAATTCGCGTTCTGTTCAAGCCAGTTGTAAAATTCGAAGTCTCTTATAAGTGCGACCTTAACCGCTTCAGCCATCCCGGCTTTTTTATCACGTGCATTGAGGGCGCGTATGAATGCGTAGTCGTTAACTACCGAAAAAGGAGGGGAAAAGGTACCTATATAATTTTTCTGGCCGAATGAATTTACACTGTTTTTTACTCCAACACCTGAATCATTCTGAGCCAGAACGGTAGTTGGTACACGGATGTGCCGAATGCCGCGATGTGCAGTTGCGGCTACGAACCCGACAGCGTCGAGAAGTGCGCCCCCTCCAATACCAACTATAAACGAGTGCCTGTCCATACGATGGTCCGCCACCAGCTCTTGCATTTTTTTGATGTATTGGAAGTTGCTTTTAATTGCCTCGCCTCCTGGCATGGTGATCGGATCACAAACCAGGTCGATCTGAGTTACATGTACGTCCGCGTATTTTCGTATCGCAATCCCCAGGTTCGGAGAGGTTGTTAACACCCCGTCGTCGATGAAGAAAATTAGCCGGTGGCGCTTCTCCGGTTCGAGTTGACACACATTGTCTTTGAATATTGGATTGGAGGGGGAGAAAATGTCTTCGGTGAAAAATACCGGATACTCGTACTCCACTGCGAAACGCTGCCATGTGATAGGGTCGGTAGGCAGGTTAAGCGTTATGGGATGCTTGGAGGATCCTGCCGGGGTCTGGTTGGGCATGTCGGGATGGAGTTTTAATATCTTAGAAGAATAGGTCTGTCGCTATGGGCTGTCAAATATCGTGATCCTGCGAGGCTCTGCTACCATTCTCAGCAAACAGATTGGTTAAGATACAAAATGCGCCTTCTCAACATTTTTTTAATGCTGATCATGCTGTTGTTTGCAATCGTTCAGTACAACGACCCGGACGGGCCGGTGTGGATGCTGATTTATATGGTGCCGGCAGTCTGGGCGGGCATCGCGGCTTTTCGAAATTCCGCATTGGCAGGCCGCATGGTGAACACCCTGTTGATTGTGTCCATGTTTGCTGCAGCACTCGGTGTTCTGTATTACTGGCCCGACGCTGAGGGCTGGTGGCGGCAGGAAGTCTGGTGGGAAGTGGAATCGGCCCGGGAAGGGATGGGCATGATGGTGGTTTTTATCGTCCTGTTCGTGGTCTGGTTGAGCCGACCCCGCAAAAATACAGGGTCTGACTCACACGCGGACTGAGTGCCGTACTACGGCTCTTGCGCAGCATTGTTAGTGTCGTCGGCGCTCTTCCTGAAAAATGCGCCGTAGACACTGCCAACGATGGTGAGCGCGCCTGCAATCAGCAGCAGCAATGCGATGGGGCGCTGCAGAAAGCCGCTGAACTCAAAGTGCAGCATCTGCATGGCCTGTGCAAATGTCTGTTCCCCGATTTTGCCCAGAATCAGCCCGAGGACGATGCCGGCCACCGAGTAACCCGATCGTCTGAGGAAAAAACCGGCGACGCCGGCGACGAACATGACGACCACGTCAATGACCAGTCCGCGCACTGCATAGGAACCGACCGTCGCGAGCAGCAGAATCATTGGTGCCAGAAACTGAAACGGTATTCGCAACAGATTGACGATGGTCTTCGCTTCCAGGAAACCGACCAGGAGAATCGACAGATTGGCGAAGAACATGGCGGCGAAAACCACCCATACCAGATCGGGGCTGTTGATGAACACCAATGGACCGGGTTCCATATCGTGCATTTGAAACACGCCAACCATCATCGCGGTCAGCGCACCGCCGGGTAGTCCAAGTGCGAGCAGCGGAATCATGGCCGCGCCGGTCGCCGAGTTGTTGGCCGTTTCGGAGGAAATAACGCCTTCGATTTTTCCCTTGCCGAAATTGATCCGGTCTTTAGACCAGCGCGCCGCTTCGTTGTAACCCATGAAGGCGGCGAGGGTGGCGCCGATGCCGGGAAGTATGCCGCAGAAAAATCCGATGATGATGGATCGAACCACGGCGATCTTGTGTGTCCATAATTCTTTGAATGTGGGAAAGTCAACGCTGAGTTTCGGGGCCTTGTAAACACCGGTTGCCTTTTTCTCTGCCTGAACAAAGATTTCAGAGACAGCAAAAAAGCCGAGTATTGTCGGGATGAAGTGAATACCCGCGGCAAGATAGGGCATGTCGAAGTTGTAGCGTTCTATACCACCAACCGGATCGAGCCCGACCACTGCGATCATCAGCCCTGCCATGATCGACAACCAGCCCTTCCAAAACGTTTTGGCGCCCACTGATGCTGCTACCGCCAGACCAAAAAATACCAGGGCAAATATTTCGGGTGGGCCGAAGTTGCGTATTGCCCAACTGGCTATTGCTGCTGTGGCCAGCATCATAATGACGCACGATACTGTGCCTCCGATGGCCGAGCACATCACTGCAGCACCAACCGCTTTACCTGCTTTTCCCTGTTGTGTCATCGGGTAGCCATCGAAGGCCGTCGGCGCATTTTCGGGTGCGCCGGGAATATTAAACAAAATTGCGGTGATTGCCCCGCCGTACACCCCCGTGCAATAAATCACCGAGAACAGCATGACTCCATGCTCGGCACTCAGGTGTGCGGTAAACGGTAAAAGGATGGCGGCAAGTGTCAGCATACTGACGCCCGGAATAGCGCCAAACAACATCCCTCCAATGACACCGCCGAAAAAGATCAGTATCCCGATCGGGTCACCAAACAGAGCGACGGTGCCACCGATAAAGTTATTAAAAGTTCCAGCGAGACTAAATGTTTCCATGGCTATTGCAGCTTCGTGACAACCCAGTTGCCAAAGTCGTAGAACGGTGAAACGTTACCGGTAGGCAGTCCGACGTATAGCAGTGACACGAAGAATGCGAGCAACAGTCCGTAGATTAAGGGAGTGATCAGAGCAATGCGGGATGGCCGTCTTTCACCCATCAGGAGCATTACGCCAATGATGAAAACGGGGGCCAGCGCATAGAAGCCCATGTCTTCGAGCAAGGCGGCAAAGAAAATGGGCAGGGCGAGTATGCCCCCCACCTTATTGCGCCATGTAAACAGTAAATAGATCGCGAAAAGGACGGCGGCACAGATCAACTTGAATTGACCGGCTGCTGGTCCTTCCAGACCACGCATCTCTGCGAGTTTTTCGGGTACTGTCATGTATATAAAAGGTATCGCCAGCAGCAATAACGTGCTGGCGTACCAGCGTAGCCCGGTATGTTCGGGATTGGCATCGGGCTCTTCGTGGGCTGCCGCCATAGTATTGCTGGCAGCCTGATTGCCACGTCTTTTCTGGTCAAAATACTGTCCGATCGCTGCCAGCGCGATCAGCAGCAGGATGACTCTTGGCCAGAGGGTCGCGCCGTAGCGGTAGATTTCAATATTCTGGTTGAACTCAAACGAGTAGGCGAAAAAAAACGCGACCAGCGCCAGCCAGAAGCAGACTTCGAAGTGGTGACTGAGCTTGAGCTTGCTCATGGGCAGGCTCGCAACGCATGCCTGCGGTATCGCTTACGCTTGTCGATCATGCTGAACACCCGGCAATTACTCGGCGGTCAATCGTTTCATGGGCCCGGCCGTTGAGTAGTGTTTGGGCAATGTTGCAACCAATGCATGGTTTGTTGGTGAGCGTTTGCATCTGCTTTGAGTTCGTTATGTTACGTATAGAGCTGTACAAACAGCGGGCGGTTCTACTCAGTAAAAATGTGCACAGGCAGGGCTGCACGATTGCAGCCCTGCGCACACATCGTTCAGGCCGACTTATTTGACCTCAAGCCCCATTTCCTTATACACATCGCGATACTGCGCGACCGTGCTGGTGATGAGTTCTTTTGAACCTTCAGTATCGCGGTAGCTGTCTATCAGGTTCATGAACTTGCTCTCGTTGTAGGCCTGATAGCTTTCTTCGCAGTACGCTTTTTGAAAGGCCCACTGCAGCCATTTAACGCGATCTTCAGGCGCATCTGCATTGACGTAGAAGCCTCTGAATCGCAGCAGCGGTTCGAAGTCCATACCGGCGTCGGTGAGGCTGGGTACATCGCTGAAAGCATCGGGCCGATCTTTGAGAATCGTGAGGATCGGTTTGAACATGTCCGAGTCGAGGAATTTTCTGACATCCCCCGGCTGTTCGAACAATGCATCCACCTGACCGCCGGCCAGTGCGCCGTAGCGCGGTGCGCCTTTGTCGAATGAAATCTGCTGAATTTCCATACCGGTTGCATCGGTAATGAACTTCATCGTCACGCGCTCCATTGAGCCCTCTTTGGACACGTTGGCGATGGTCGCTTTGCCGTTTTGTGCCTTTACCCATTCGACGAAAGAAGACCAGTCTGAAAAGCGGTCTTCATTGGTGCGGATGTAGATCTGGGAAAAGGTAATTTGTGAAGTCACGAGCGGGATCAACGCTTCCGCAGGATTCGGTCGCGATGAATCCAGTGCATGCGCGCTTGATGCATCGTCGATGTGTTCGAGGACCGTGTAACCATCTGCCGGAGTTGCCATGTACGCTGTCATACCTACCGTGCCCGAGCCCCCGGGTTTGTGGTCCCGGTTTATGGACACACCGGTCAGTTCGGTGACGGCTTCTGCCATTGCCTGGGCCACCTGACCGGACCCCCCGGCAGGGCCATAAGGGACGATCATGGTAAGTGCTCGTTCGGGGAATCCATCCGGTCCTGCCATTTCACCTGGCAGACCGTCGGTGGCACAGGCGGCGGTGGCCGAGCCTGCGGTAAAAGTGGCAGCACTGACAGCGATGGCTGTACACAGCAACGTCTTCTTAATAGTCATTTAACCTCCGGGGTGTGAGTCGGTTTTGATCACATCAATAAGCGTGTGCTTACGGATCCAGACCGTAACCGTGTGGTCCATATGTGTCAAACGCAGAATGCAATGGAGGCGCGCTGAGGCAGGAAGGCATCAGCCTGGTTGTAAGTGTTTCAGTTTGCTTACGCAAATTGCCGGCGGTGTCGCGGTTTACGCTGAAATAAAAATGCAGCGGCGCATGCAAGCCTTTATCATTAACCGCTTCTGCAACCACTATTTTGAGTCTGGGAGTCACCATGGCGCGCGGCATCAACAAAGTCATTCTGGTCGGCAATCTGGGTAATGACCCGGAAGTTCGCGCGACTGCCAATGGTTCGCGGATCGCTAATATCAGTGTGGCGACCAGTGAGTCCTGGACCGACAAAAGCACCGGTCAGCGGCAGGAGCGCACCGAGTGGCACCGTGTGGTCTTTTTCAGTCGGCTGGCAGAAATTGTTGAGCAATATCTGACCAAAGGCTCGAAAGTCTACGTGGAAGGCTCGCTGCGCACGCGCAAGTGGCAGGACCAGAACGGCCAGGATCGCTACACCACTGAAATCGTCGCCAGTGAAATGCAAATGCTCGATAGCCGGGGCGGCGCGGAAGCCGGCGGCGGACAGAGTTTTAAGTCGACTGCACCGATGGATCCGCCGGCAGCGAAGCAACCGGCCGCCGCTGGTGCGGATATCAATTTCGACGACGACATTCCTTTCTAACCGGCGTTTGTGCGGCAGCCACTGGCCGGCAGATCAGCCGGTGTTCCGCCACGAGGTAGTGGTGCTGTGAGCACGGCGGTGGGCAGGCACCTGATCGCCGACTTTTGGGGAGCTCACGGGCTTTCTGACCAGGCGCTGCTGGAAGAGGCGATTGTGCAGGCGGTGCAGCGCGCCGGGGCGATACTGTTAAATCTGCAGTTGCATCATTTCGGCGAGAACAACGGTGTGACCGGGGTGGCGTTGCTGTCGGAGTCACACCTGTCAATTCACACGTGGCCGGAACAGGGTTTCGCAGCGCTGGATGCCTTCATGTGCGGCGGGGCAGACCCGTACGCCGCAATCGAGCACCTGCGCGATCGCATGCAACCGACCCGGTCCTGTGTGCGATTGGTTTGCCGCGGAGAGCCGGGTTTTGGCGAGTTTTCCGGCAATCTGTGATAGTGCCCGGTTTTTGCAAGCGCGCAGATATTGCTCACTTCGACATATAACGATATAAAGATATCTTTATTAGGTCGGCGTGAGCTATAATTCGTCGGTTGCGTAATTCGGGTTAGTGAGCCTGTCGACCGCGGGCCTGCGCCGGCCAGGTGACACAAGAGATTTATTTTTTCAGCAGAGAACGAACACCCTATGACCAAGGAATTCATATTTACCTCGGAATCCGTATCCGAGGGCCATCCGGATAAAATGTCCGATCAGGTATCCGATGCTGTGCTCGACGCCATTCTGGCCGAGGACAAACACGCGCGGGTGGCCTGTGAGACAGTATTTAAGACAGGGCTCGCGATGATCGCCGGTGAGATCACCACCACGGCGAAGCCGGACTACGAGGCAGTGATCCGCAACACAATTCGCGAAATCGGGTATACCGACTCTGCGATGGGCTTCGACTGCGACACTTGCGCCGTCATGACCGCTATTGGCGTACAGTCACCGGACATCAACCAGGGTGTTGACCGGGCGCGCCCCGAGGATCAGGGCGCCGGTGATCAGGGACTGATGTTTGGCTATGCCACGAACGAAACTGATGTGCTCATGCCGGCACCGATCACCTATGCCCATCGACTGGTGGAAAAGCATGCCGAGTACCGCCGCGCCGGTGCAGACTGGCTGCGTCCCGATGCGAAGAGTCAGGTGAGCTTCCGCTACGCTGACGGGAAGGTGGCAGGTATCGACGCCGTCGTGTTGTCGTCACAGCACTCTGCGGACACCAGCCAGTCGGATCTGCAGGAAGCGGTGATGGAGAATATTATCAAGCCGGTACTGGAACCCACCGGCTGGCTGGATGCGAACACCAAGTACCACATCAACCCGACTGGTGCGTTTGTGGTGGGTGGCCCGATGGGAGATGCCGGTCTGACCGGACGCAAAATTATCGTCGACACCTACGGCGGAGCCGCCCGACACGGTGGTGGCGCTTTCTCCGGCAAGGATCCTTCAAAGGTTGATCGCAGTGCCGCCTACGCCGGTCGTTATGTGGCAAAGAATATCGTTGCCGCAGGCATTGCAGACAGGTGCGAAATCCAGGTGTCCTATGCGATCGGGGTTGCCGAACCGACGTCCATCATGGTTGATACGTTTGGCACCGGCAAGATTGACGACGACCGCATCACCGCACTCGTCAGAGAGCACTTTGACTTGCGCCCCTACGGCATTCTGACCATGCTCGATTTACTCAACGCCGAGAAGATCAAATACCGCAAGACTGCGGCCTATGGTCACTTTGGCCGTGAAAACGAAGGGTTTACCTGGGAAAACACCGACAAGGCCGACGCTTTGCGTGCTGCCGCCGGCGTTTCCTGATAGCGCCCAACCGACTTACAAAACCACTATTTATAAAGGATAAACTCAATGAGCGCTGAAGCTCTTTCGCAGGCTGGTGGCGACTTTAAAGTCGCAGATATGTCGATGGCTGAATGGGGCCACAAAGAAATTCGAATCGCAGAAAATGAAATGCCGGGGCTAATGGCAATTCGTGAAGAGTATGCCGGTTCGAAGCCACTTGAGGGCGCCCGCATTGTTGGCTGCCTGCACATGACCATTCAAACTGCCGTGCTGATCGAAACACTGATCGATCTCGGTGCCACTGTGCGCTGGTCGTCCTGCAACATTTTTTCAACTCAGGATCACGCCGCCGCAGCAATCGCCGATCAGGGCATTCCCGTATTTGCATGGAAGGGTGAAACAGAGGAAGAGTTCTGGTGGTGTATTGAACAGACACTCAGTGGTCCGGATGGCTGGAAACCGAACCTTATTCTCGACGACGGTGGTGATGTGACCCAGATCATTCACGACAAATACCCGGAAATGCTGGACGACATCAAGGGCCTGTCGGAAGAAACCACCACAGGTGTGCATCGCCTCTATGAAATGGCACGCGAAGGCACCCTGAAGGTCCCTGCGATCAACGTCAACGACTCGGTGACCAAATCAAAGTTCGACAACCTGTATGGCTGCCGTGAATCGCTGCTGGACGGTATCAAGCGTGCGACTGACGTGATGGTGGCGGGTAAGGTTTGCGTAGTACTTGGTTACGGTGATGTCGGCAAAGGCTGTGCGCAGGCATTTCAGGGCATGGGGGCACAGGTCTGTGTTACAGAAATCGATCCGATTTGTGCGCTGCAGGCGGCGATGGAAGGCTATCGGGTAGTGACCATGGATGAAGTGGCAGATCAGGGCGATATCTTCGTCACCACAACCGGCAATGTCGGTGTGATCAGCCACGAGCACATGGTGGCAATGAAGAACGAAGCGATCGTCTGCAACATCGGCCACTTTGACAGTGAGATCGACGTGGCCAGTCTCAAGCAGTACGAGTGGGACAACATCAAGCCGCAGGTGGACCACATCACATTCCCTGATGGCAAGAAAATCACGCTGCTGGCTGAAGGACGACTGGTTAACCTCGGTTGTGCTACCGGCCATCCGAGCTTTGTGATGTCTGCCTCGTTTACCAACCAGGTGCTCGCGCAAATTGAGCTCTGGGAGCGTGCAGACAAGTACGATATCAATGTACACGTGTTGCCCAAGCAGCTGGATGAAAAGGTCGCGCGCCTGCACCTGGCGAAAATCGGCGCTCACCTGACCGAGCTCGACGACGATCAGGCCAAGTACCTCGGGCTGGACAAGAACGGTCCCTACAAGCCTGACCACTATCGATACTGATCTTTGTCAGTACCTGCCGGGCGGGTCACCGCCCGGCACACCGGCTTTGCTGCGCTGCCGTTGGACTACCTGTCCGATGGAATGGCGACAGAAAAACGCGTATGCTGGCGGATTTTCAAGTGAACGGTAATTAATGCCCCAGAAGGTTTTTCTCAAGACGCACGGCTGTCAGATGAATGAGTACGATTCGGCAAAAATGCTCGACGTGCTCGATGAAAAGTTTGGTGCGGAAATCACCGACGACCCGGCAGAAGCTGACATTTTGCTGGTCAATACCTGTTCGATTCGCGAAAAAGCCCAGGAAAAAGTGTTTTCCCAGCTCGGGCGCTGGCGTCCGTTCAAGGAAAAACGCGACGATGTGGTGATCGCGGTTGCCGGGTGCGTAGCCAGCCAGGAAGGGGAGGCACTGCAGCAGCGTGCGCCCTATGTGGATGTGGTCGTCGGACCGCAAACCATCCATCGGCTGGCTGATATGGTCGAGACCACGCGGCGCGAACGCAAGCCGCTGGTGGATGTCAGCTTTCCCGAAATTGAAAAATTTGATCGACTGCCCGAGCCAAAAACTGACGGACCGACAGCCTTCGTCTCGATAATGGAGGGCTGCAGCAAGTACTGCAGTTTCTGTGTTGTACCCTACACCCGGGGAGAAGAAATCAGCCGTCCGTTCGACGATGTGATTGCCGAGGTGGCCGTGCTCGCGGCAAAGGGCGTGCGGGAAGTAAATCTGCTGGGGCAAAACGTCAATGGCTATCGCGGTGAAATGCATGACGGATCGATCGCGGATCTCGCGTTTCTGATTTCAGTAGTGGCTGCCGTCGATGGTATCGAAAGAATTCGCTTCACGACTTCGCACCCGATTGAGTTTGGCGACAACCTGATAGAAGCGTATCGCAACGTGCCCGAACTGGCCTCGTTTCTTCATTTGCCGGTGCAATCGGGGTCAGACCGCATTCTCGCTGCAATGAAGCGCGGACACACGGTGATCGAGTACAAGTCGCGCATCAGACAACTGCTCGAGGCGCGCCCCGGTATCTCGCTTTCGTCCGATTTTATCGTCGGCTTTCCGGGCGAAACCGACAAAGACTTTGACGACACGATGAAACTGATCACTGACCTTGGATTCGATCAGTCATTCAGTTTTATCTACAGTGCGCGTCCGGGTACACCGGCGGCATCGTTGCCCGATCCGGTGGCGATGGAAACCAAAAAGGAACGGCTGGCGCGGCTGCAAAGGACCATCAATCAGCAGGCCGCCGAGATCAGTCAGGCAATGGTGGGTACCACTCAGCGCATACTGGTGGAAAGGCCTTCCACCCGGAACGAAAATGAAATTGCCGGTCGCACCGAAAATAATCGGGTGGTGAACTTTGCCGGTGAACACGCACTGATCGGTAAATTTGTCGATGTGCGTATTACCGAAGCACGACCGAACTCACTGCGTGGTGAATACATCACCGTAAATGATCCGCTGCATTGAGCGCATCTGACCCCATCAGCCAGCGAGGCACTGCGTTAAATTGGCATCGTTAGAATTTCAACTTTCGCCGGACGACAACAAGCGGCTTGCGAACCTTTGCGGCCAGTTTGACGAGCACCTGAAACAAATCGAAGGCCGTCTTGGTGTTGAGTTGCAAAACCGTGGCGGCGAATTTCGCGTTTCCGGGGCCGACAAAGTGGTCCGCAATGCGCGGCAGGTAGTGCAGAGTTTGTACGAGGCGACCAGTACGGAGACGCTGACGCCGGAAAAAATACACCTTTACTTACAGGAGTCAGGGTTGGAGGAAGAGGTCGAAGCCGAGGGGCAGACTGCGGATATCGCAACCCGTCGAGTCAAAATCCGTTGCCGTGGTAAAAACCAGATTCAGTACGTCCGCAATATTCGGGAGTACGATTTGAGTTTTGGTGTCGGGCCGGCCGGTACCGGCAAAACCTACCTCGCCGTTGCGTGTGCTGTGGAAGCACTGGAACGCGAAAAGGTAAGAAGACTGGTATTAGTCCGACCGGCGGTGGAGGCCGGTGAGCGGCTCGGTTTTCTGCCGGGTGACCTGACGCAGAAGGTCGACCCTTACTTAAGGCCTATTTATGATGCATTGTATGAGTTCATGGGCTTTGAACGCGTTGCCAAGCTGATTGAGCGCAACGTGATTGAAATCGCACCGCTCGCATACATGCGCGGCCGAACGCTAAACCACGCCTGTGTCATCATGGATGAAGCGCAAAATACCACCGTTGAACAAATGAAAATGTTCCTGACCCGCATCGGTTTCGGTTCCAATGCGATAGTCACCGGTGATGTCACTCAAATCGATCTGCCGAAGCATCAGTTGTCCGGCCTCAAACATGTGCGTGGCGTATTGCACGGGGTCGAGGGCATCGGGTTTTGCGACTTTCAGGCGCGTGATGTGGTGCGCCACCCGCTGGTGCAGAGAATCGTGGGCGCCTATGATGCGGCCGACAAACGCGAGCGCAGCGATGTCGCTGAATAGCACTTTGCGCACTCCCGCATGACTGATCCCTGTTCGCTTCCCGGTGCAAAGGCACTGCACGTGGAAATTCAACGTCAATGCGATCCTGCGGCCACAGTGCCCGACGACGGGGATCTGATTCGCTGGGCATGCGCGGCGGTGGTCACCGGATCCGGCTCGTCAGAAGTCACCATCCGTGTGGTTGATAAAAATGAAATCCAGACTGCGAATTCTCAGTGGCGCGAGCAGGACAAACCCACCAACGTACTTTCTTTTCCCGCTGAATTTCCTCCCGAAGCAGGCATTCAATATCTGGGAGACGTAATGATCTGCGCCCAGGTACTGCAGGCGGAGAGTGTGTCGCAGCAAAAGTCCCTGCATGCGCATTGGGCTCACATCGTCACGCATGGCATGTTGCATCTGCAGGGCTTTGATCATGAAAATGAAAAAGATGCCCGTGAAATGGAAGCACTCGAAGTAGAAATTCTCGCATCCTTCGGCTACAACAATCCATACGAGCCAGGATTTCCGGAGTCAGATAAAAGCTAATGGCACAAGAGCCGGCGGAGCAAAGCAAGTCGATAGTCGACAGAATTAAACATGCGTTTAATCATGACGACGAACCGCGAGACGTCAACGAGCTGAAAACCGTGCTGCGAGATGCGGCCGATCGGGATATTGTCAGCGACGACACCATGACCATGCTGGACGGTGTCTTCGACGTCGCCGCCATGCGGGTGCGCGATATCATGATCCCCAGGGCACAGATGGTGGTGGTCGAGATCGACGAAGGTCTGGATGAATTTCTGCCGACGATTATTGAATCCGGACACTCGCGCTTTCCGGTCATCGGGGACAGCCGTGACGAAGTGATCGGGGTATTGCTGGCGAAAGATCTGCTGCGCTTCTCCATGCCCGGTGCCAAGGATTCGTTTGATATCAGAGCGCTGATACGACAGCCGGTGTTCACTCCCGAAAGCAAGCAGCTCAATGTGTTGTTGACTGAATTCCGATCGAATCATAATCACATGGCGATTGTAGTTGACGAATATGGTGGAGTAGCCGGACTTGTCACCATTGAAGACGTGCTGGAAGAGATCGTCGGTGAAATTGACGACGAGCACGATGCCGAAGAAGATGAGGGTATTCGCAAGCACGAGGATGGAAGTTACACCATCAAAGCCCTTACACCGATTGAGGAATTTAATGAAGAACTCAATGCGGAATTACCGGATGATGAATACGACACCATCGGCGGACTGGTGATGCATCAGATCGGTCACATGCCCGGGCCTGGAGAGCAAACCGTGCTTGACCGTTTTCAAATCAAAGTGCTGTCCGCCGAGTCGCGACGCATTCACTTGCTGGAAGTTGTCGAGCAGCAAGAGCCCGATCAATTGCCTCCGTCCGTTTAACCGCCGGTCACCGACAGGTAATTATGCTTAAACTACTGGTCAGCCTGATAGCGGGTGCTGTCAGTGTTTTGGCTTTCGCGCCATTTGGCTGGTGGCCGTTGATGATTCCAAGCCTGGGCTGCCTGTTTGTGTTGCTCTACAACACCACAGAGCACAAGGCCTGCGCTGCCATCGGCTACAGCTACGGGCTCGGATTATTTGGCGCCGGTGTGTACTGGATCTACTACAGCCTGCATCTCTTTGGCGCTGCCATCGCCCCCTTAGCAGCGCTCGGCACCTTTCTTTTTGTCGCCGCATTGGCGTTGTACCCGACACTCTTCGCGTTCCTCGCCTCGCGCTTTCGGCGCACGCCGTGTGCGTGGTTCATTCTCGTCACCCCTGCACTGTGGGTGCTCATCGAGTGGTTTAGAAGCTGGTTTCTCACGGGCTTTCCCTGGCTGAGTATCGGTTACTCAACCATCCACACACCACTGGCTGGCTTCGCTCCCGTGGGCGGGGTCTACCTGAACTCACTCATGCTCGCCATGATCTGCGGCGCAGCGGCTTTAATGTTCGCGGACAGATCACGCCGATCAATACTTGTTGCGA
>CAZOXM010000004.1:0-104091 GCA_964583825.1 uncultured Granulosicoccaceae bacterium | reverse complement strand
AGTCTATAGAACAGCCAGTGGATTACCTGAATGCCCACGGCACCAGCACGCCGGCAGGCGATGTTACCGAGTTAAAGGCAATCACTGAAGTGTTTGGCAGTGAAACGCCGAAAATCAGCTCGACCAAGTCATTGTCAGGCCACTCGCTCGGTGCGGCGGGTGTTCAGGAGGCGATCTATTGTCTGTTGATGATGAAGCATGGATTTATTACAGCCTCTGCCAACATTGAAAGCCTCGATCCGGAAGCGGGTGATATTGATATCGTGCGTGACACCATTGTCGACGCGAAACTGGATACGGTTATGTCCAACAGCTTTGGTTTTGGCGGCACCAACGCATCGCTGATCATGAGTCGCTACCAGTAGGAAAGCTACAGGCTTTCTAGTGTGCTGCAACCTGTTGTGCCAAATGACTTGAAAGGCGCTGCGTCGATTGCAGATATTAGTCGGCAGGTACGGTTCAATAGTTGCCGTTGCGGATTTCCCGATACCTGAAACATTCGGCTACGTGATCATTCACCATGCCGATGCCCTGCATATACGCATAGCAGATAGTGGATCCCACAAACTTGAACCCCCGCTTTTTGAGATCTTTGCTCATCGCATCGCTTTCTGCAGTTTTCGATGGCACGTCGGTTATCTTCTTTCGTTTATTATCCCTTGGCCTGCCGTCGGTAAACTGCCAAATATAGTCGCTAAAGCTTCCGAACTCAGACGCTACCTCCAGTGCGGCGGCGGCATTCGTTCTGACTGAAAACACTTTGAGCCGATTGCGAATAATGCCGGGGTCCTGCAGGCGTTTTTCCAGCTGCTTGTCCGTAAACTTAACCAATCGGGTTGCGTCGAAATCGGCAAACACTTTCTTATAGCGCGCGCGCTTCTGGAGCACTACATGCCAGCTCACGCCGGCTTGTGCCCCTTCAAGGATTAGCATTTCGAATAAAAGTCGATCATCGTATACCGGTACGCCCCACTCGGTATCGTGATAGTGTTGATCGATTTCACTCTTCTCGCACCAGCTGCATCTTTTCATATTTTTAACATGCTGCTATTCGATAGGGTCACGCCAGACAGTCGAATGCGGTGCTAATGCTTCAGCATACTCCACCACTTTTCCCTGTTGCCCGTTAGTGGATGTCACCGCTGTATACTCTCTCCTGAATCAGCACCCATGGCGCTGCGACGACACACCAGAATTGCGGAGAGCGCATATTCCAGTCGCGTGCGTCCTCATCGGAGGCTCTGCGTAGTGAGCCGGATGTCAGGAGCTTTTCTATGGTCTGCACATCATCCGACGCGATGTGGTGAGCGACATCGATGAGGTCCAGATCGGCATCCACATAGATAATCACACCGCGTGCGAAATGCTTGACCAATTCGCTCCAGTCGACGGTCGCAGTTTGCTGATTCAGCTCATCTTTTGTAGGACGAGTGGCGGGATTTTCTTCGTTCATAGTGAGGTGCTGATGCCCCCGATTTTTGTTTCACCATACCCTAAATCAGATGCTATTTTCATCTACAGGTAAAAATAATATCTCCATCACAGGACGCCCGTGTTACGCATCATGTTACTGCGCTGACTGCTGACGCTGCATCAGCAGGTAGTCTATGGCCTTGTTGAGCTGGCTGTCTTCCGCGGCGATCAGTTGTTCGGCATTCGGGAAGTCATCAGCGACACTTTGTTCAAGTAACATGCGCTGATAAGCGCGTGCGGCGTCGCTGATATTCAGTGAGCCGGTGCGCCGGAACATAAAGTCTGCTTCGGTGCTAATGAATTTATCCGGTACTATGCCGCGGGCATGTATCAGCTGTCCGTTAGTAGTGGCAAACTCTGCGATCGTCGTGCGAATAGCGCCGCCGAGGGGTGGTGCCAGGTCAAATACTTTCTGCACCAGTCCCTTGCCAAAGGTGGGCGCTCCAAACGATCTGCCGCGCCCACTGGTTTGCAGTGCTCCGGCGACGATTTCTGATGATGACATGCTGTTGCCGTTTACCAGTACTGCGAGCGGTAGATCCGTCAGGTAGTCGCCGTGTCGGGGTAACAGTTTATTTTTACCGGATTTATAACGTTCGCAATAGATGTGTTCGTCCCTGATAAAAATTGATGTGATAGAGCGTGCCGCTCTGGTTGAGCCCCCGGGGTTGTCTCGCAGGTCGAGTACGATTCCGCGAACCTGCTGTGCAAGAAGTTTTGCGACCAGCTGGCGGACCTTTTTATGGGTGCTGCCGCCAAAGCGCGAAATTTTTATGTAACCTATATTGGCGGCTGTTATTTCTGCTCTGGCGTATTCAAGCGTCACCGGGCTGCGTTTCGCTTCAATTGTGTGATTGCGACCGTTCCGCGATAAGGTCAATGTGACTGAAGTGTCAGCCGGTCCTTTCAGTAGTGCGGTGATTTGTCCGCTGGACTTGCCGGAGAGTCCGGTGTCTTCTACCCGAATAATTTTGTCTCCCGGTAAAAGATCGCTGTGTTCAAGCGGACCACCAATTAGTGGGCCGATCACAACCGGGTAATCGTCTCGCATGCTGCGAAATTTAAGCCCGACACCGTGATAGCTTCCGCTACGGCGTTCGCGGTATCGTTTCAGTGATTCCGGTGAGATATAGTTTGCATACTGATCATTGTATCTTTCGATCACCTCGGAAAGCAGTTCCCGCATGACAGGCAGCTTTTCTGAGTCATCAGTACTGCCTGTCAGTCGGCGCTTGAGTTCTGCCAGTATGGCACTGCGATCAAAGCCGTGATCTTCGGTAAAAATTTCAAGCTGGGTTTGTTCAATGATTGACAAAGCACGCTTGAATTCATTGCGGGGTTCGGCTGGTTCTGCGGCGCTCGCAGTGGAGTAACTGCAAAACAATAAACAGCAGATCAGCGCGAGTCTGATCCTTAAGGTGTTGGGGTAGTCAGCCGGAATAACGAACGTGCTTTTTGATAGAAGTAGCGGCTACAGTTGTAGCGCCTTGGGTTGATCGAGTCTGACGACTTTATATGCTGCAGCCTCGAGCAGATCCTGTTGAGTCAAATCTTCGACACGGCGGCTGTGCGCAAGTTCCATGTTGTCCAGCAGTTTGGCTGTCTGGAACTGGTGATCGTCAATGTGCTGACCGTGAGAACTGTCGCGTGGTACGAGTATTGGGCGTTTGCCCATGCGCAGCGATGTCAGCGCTGTGCCGGTGCCGGCATGCGCAATGACCACATCAGCCTCACGCATCGCCTGTTCAAGTTCATGCGCCGGGACAACCTCTTTACCATCAATGCCGAGGTCGCTGACGTCTGTCGATCCGGTTTGCCAGAGCACAGACTCCGCGTCTTTGAGATAGGTGGCCAGTCGAACAAAGAAATCCCGGAAACTGTAATCCTCCATGGTTCCGACGGACACGACTGCGCGGCGGATTTTCTCAGGGGGTGAATCCAGCCTTGTCGAAGTAAACCCGTCGAACACAGAGCCAATATATTTCCACTGATCATTCGCCCAGACTTCATGCTGATTGTAGAATTTGATACCGGGTATTCGCATCAGTGCCTTACCGGTGACTGACGGACCTTCAACACGTGTTGCGGATTCAATGTAATGAGTGGGTATGCCACGTACTGCGCTGTACGGCAGATAGGCCAGTGCGATTGCCGAGCCGGTACTGATCACACGGTCCACCTGGTATTTTCTCACCAGGCGAAATGCCTGCGGCACGTTTTTCAGTACCGAAGTCAGCCCCCGCGGCCTGATGTACGGGACGAATTCTGCCGTTTGGCCCTGTAACATTGAGCGGGTTTGCGGAGAATCGAAAGTCACCCAGACACAGTCTTCTTCCCCTTGTCGGATCCGGGGCCAAAGCTCCGCCAACTGGGTGAAATGCCCGCCACTGGAAGCAACCAGCATGGTGGTCATTGGTTATATCCGAGCTTTTCTTTTATCGGCATATGACTGGTTCGGAACGTCGGGATTCTGCTTGAGTGAATCTGAAAAACCTGCACTTGACGGTTGCGGATCAGTGTTAATACGGTATTCCGCGCACCGGCTTTCCCTGACGCAGTTCGCTGAGCGCACGCCAATATCGCGTCTGACCGATTATCCTATAAAAACACGTGCCGGGCACACATGCTTTCCGAGCTGAAATTAGGTTACTGAGCTTTATCGCAAGCTTTTAGTGTTGCCCGCAGTGTTTGTGGGTTGTTATCAAACTCGCCGGCAATAGAAAGTAATTGATCCATGGTTTCATTGTCTACATAAATGCCATTATCTCGTCTGTGTTGCTGATGCCGTTTTTCCGGCTCTCCGGGAAGCAGCACCTCATTACTATCAGCCGCGGGTTGGCCGGATTTTATCGACTGACAAAATTCAAGCACTCTTGCCTCGATGGCGTCTGCTTCATCAAAAGCAGTTGGATTCACTAAGATAGAAAACATGTTGTTGAATACCCCATTGGGTATTGTGGTCCCGGTTGCCACGGTTTCTTTGCCGGCGATAGCGCCGGCGAAAAGTTCCGCAAAAATTCCCAGACCGGACCCTTTGTGAAGACCGAAAGCGGTCAGTGCACCGCGACGATGCAGCCAGATGTCAGCGGGATCCGTGGTTGGCAGGCCATCGACATCCAGCACCCAGCCGACAGGAATGGACTCGCCCTTGTTGTGTGCCACCCGGACTTTGCCGAGCGCGACCGTGCTGGTAGCCATATCCAGCATCGGTCTCGCCGAACCCTGCACAGGTATGCCGATACTGATCGGGTTGGTTGAAAATCCGGGTGTGCTGCTGCCGAAGGGTGCAACGACCGGCGGATGTCCCCAGACGTTGACAAAGTGTATTGAAATAAAGCCCCGCGCTGCGCAGTACTCGGCATAGGTACCCACCCGGGAAACATGACCGGCATTGCGCATCGCCAGTACCGCTACATGGTGCTCGTCGGCCGCTGCGAGGGCGCGGTCCAGCGCGAGCACCGACATGCGGTGGCCGAACCCCCGTTTTGCGTCTACGATTTGAATCGATCCGTCTCCGGACAGAAATTCAGGTGTCTGGTTCGGGATCAGGTTGCCGTCCTGTACCTGGGCTCCGTACATGGGCAGCATGCCGATTCCGTGGGAGTCATGCCCGCTGAGGTTGGCTCGAATAAGGTGATCGGCGACCAGATTAGCCTCGTTCTCGTTACAGCCGAAGCTGGCAAGAATGGATTTTGCAAAAGACTCGAGGCTCGCAGCGGTGTAATTCATGGCTATCCGTTAATTGTCTGCTGATGTGTCTTCGGTGACGGGAATACTATAACGCCATGACCGCGCTGTTGTCCTGAGTGCAATGGAGCAGTGTTTCAAATTAGGTTAACCTGCCAAGTTGCGGTGGGCAGCCGTTTTGGCGAGCGGCCGAGCATGTGATTCCTTATAAAAATCGGGTCAGGCGGTAAAAGTTGATAATTTTTAACTTTCAACTTTGGGCAGTCGATAGCCACCGATGACCCGCTGCGACTATAGTTGGATGAATAACATGATCCAGGGTCCCGCGACGGTCAAAACCGTGGTTCGGATAATTACCCGGTGGTGCAAGGCGGGTTGGTGAGTTAGAAGAATAGATGCAGTCAGGTGAAGAACAGTGTCCCACAGCAATCGGATTTGCCAGGAGCAACAGTCGATGTGACTTCGGCCAGTGCTTCGCCTGCTCGATTGGCCAGCGTGGCGAATCCGCCCGGTGAGCACGGAATCGATTTATCGATGAACTCTGCGAATCGATTGACGTTATTGGATGTAGGATTTCTGAGCATTTCCAAAAAGGAAGCGCTCAGGATTATCTGTGGGGTAATCAAAGACGAAAGCAAAGAGAGCGTCTCGTTTATAAATGCGGATTGCCTGAATATCAGTGCCCGGGATGAGGAATATCGAACCATCCTGAATTCGCAGTCCATCGTATTGCCCGACGGGGCCGGGATCAGCATCGCCTGTCGGTTGATCGGGAAGCGACTCAGGGCCAACCTGAACGGCACGGATTTACTGCCGCAGCTGTGTGAAGCGGCCGCCGAAGAAAATTTCTCGCTATACCTGCTCGGTGCGGCGCCCGGTGTCGCGGCCCGCATGCGCGAAAACCTGACCCGCACCTATGACGGATTGAACATTGTCGGCGAACACCATGGTTTCTTCGACCATGACCAGGAAAGCGCGCAAGTGATCGAAAAGATCAATGCGGTAAAACCAAATATTGTACTGGTGGCTTTTGGTGCGCCGATGCAGGAAAAGTGGATATATAAGAATCTGCAAAAAATTGACGGCAATGTGCTGTTGGGCGTGGGTGGCTTGTTCGATTTTTACTCCGGCGATAAAAAGCGTGCACCTGTCTGGATGCGCAAGGGCGGCGTTGAATGGGTCTACCGCCTCTACCTTGAACCGGGAAGGCTCTGGCGACGCTATATCATCGGCAACCCCATGTTCATGCTGCGCATACTCCGCTGGAAGAAAAAACGCGGCGTTTGATATCGGGGGGTTCTTAACCTGCTGCGCCCGGCTTTAAAAGTCCGGCTAGCGGGGCGCACCCATGGCCACCGCCCGCTGCGCGGACTGCTCGAGTTGTTGGTCCGATTCGGCCGCGCCTTCCACTTCCGGCCATCCCTGCACATGCTGTCTGATCAGTCGACACAACGCTTCGATGTGCGGCGGCTGTGCATTCAGCGCGGGAATGTAGTGGAACTTTTCACCCCCTGCCTCGATAAACAGCTCGCGGTTTTCTTCGTTGATTTCTTCAATGGTTTCGAGGCAATCCGCAGCAAAACCGGGGCAAATAACATCGACACTGGTGACGCCCTCTCCGGGCAGCGCTTCCATGGTCTTGTCACAGTAGGGCTGCAACCATGGCTCGCGCCCGAAGCGTGACTGAAACACGACCTGATACTGGTCCGCGCTCAGGGAAAGTTTTGACGCAAGCATTCTGGCAGTCGCGTGGCACTGGCAGAAATAGGGGTCTCCGTTATTGCGGTATCTTTCGGGAATGCCGTGAAACGACATCACCAGCCGTTGCGGGCGGTCATTGGTTTTCCAGTGCTCGGTCACTGATGCCGCCAGTGCGTCAATGTAGTCTGAGTGGTCAAAATACTGATTGATGAAACGCATTTCCGGAATCCATCTGACCCGTGTGAGCTGTCGGGTGACCTCGTCAAACACCGATGCAACAGTAGAACCCGAGTACTGCGGATAGAGTGGCAGGACCAGCAGACGGCGAACATTTTTTTGTCGCAGTTCCGCCAGCGCGGATTCTACCGAGGGATTGCCGTAGCGCATCGCCAGTGCCACTGTCGCACCACCCGGGAGGTACTGTGGCACTATTCTCTGCACCGCTGCAGTTTGTTGACGGGCGATGTCAAGCAATGGCGAGCCGCTTTGTTCATCCCACACCGATTTGTATGCTTCGGCGGTTCGCGACGGACGAATTCTCAGAATGACCCCATGCAGAATCAGCCACCACAGCACCCTTGGCACTTCAACCACGCGCGGATCGCTCAGAAACTGTCGCAGGTACCGGCGAACCGACGGCGTGCTGGTATCATCTGGCGTGCCGAGGTTGACCAACAGAACACCGAGTCGGGACTGTGTTCCGTGTTGGTAATCCGCTTCGCCAATATATTTCATCAAAATTTCCGCTGTGATCGATTGTCGGGTGTTTGTAAGTAAGGCAGGACGACAAATTGACACTGTTAGAATCACAGGATCATTACGTCGAGAGTGCGGATGATACGCATTGACGCACCGGTTTGGTTTATTTACCTCGTTTTAGCAGTGCCGGTAGCGCAGCTCACCGCATTTTATAACGGACTGATGTGTTGCAAAAATGGATCAGCTGCCGGTTTTCAAGTGTCACTTATGCACATGCATGCGCAAGGCTTGAAGTGGATATATCAAGTCGCAAAAAAAAGCAAGATATTTTTACAAAAACAGTATAACCAATTGAAACGAAAACAAATATTGGCGAGTTACCGTGTGGACGCAAAAATTTGTGCGCATTCCGCCCTGCGTGCTGCCTGCGGCTCTGTCCACAGAGTTATCCACAGGAAGTGCGGCGCGCCAGCAGCAGTGTTGGTTCAGTCCCATGCCTGAATCGTCTCCAGAAGGAACCGGTGCACTCAAAGTTGCACTGCCGGTACCACTGTCCAGATTGTTCGATTATCTCCCGGGCGACCCTGCCGCGAACGTCGGCATCGGTTCACGTGTCCTGGTACCTTTCGGTCGCAGTCGCCACGTTGGTGTGGTGGTGGAGTGCGGACCACCCGACGTCGAGATAGAAAAGCTCAAGCCGGTCATTCAAGTACTGGACGCCGAGCCATCGCTGCCGCCAGACATTGTCAGTCTGCTGAAGTGGGCCAGCGGTTATTATCACTGCCCGATCGGTGAGGTCTTTGCCACTGCGCTGCCAATCGCGTTGCGAAAAGCCGGGCACGCTGAGCCCAAACCGAGCTACAACTACCGCATTACAAAATCAGGCGGCGAGCTGGCTGCAGACGCATTGAACCGGGCACCGGTGCAAAGCCGCTTGCTGCAGTTTATAAAAGACAGCGACTCGGCGGTTACCGGTGGCGAGTGTCGTCTGTTTGACGAGCGCTGGTCGGTGCCGATGAAGCAACTGTTGAAAAAAGGACTGGTCGAGCAGGTGACGGAGGACTATCCCGCATTACCGCCGGCTGCTACCCGTGAACTCAATGCAGAACAACGCGCAGCGACGGAGGCTGTTATTGGCGAGTTCGGCGCCTACCATGGTGCATTGCTACACGGCATTACCGGGAGCGGGAAAACGGAAGTCTATATTGAACTGGTGCGTGAGCAGCTTCATCGTGGTGGCCAGTCTTTTATATTGCTACCCGAAATTGGCCTGACCCCTCAGCTGCTGTCGCGTTTCCGGTCAGCGCTGCAATGTCACGTCGAAGTACTGCACTCCGGTTTGAACGCCAGTGAAAGACTGCTTGCCTGGCGTGCGGCTGCCAGTGGAGAGGCGAGAGTACTGATTGGCACGCGGTCCGCCGTGTTTGCACCGCTGCCGGAGCTTGGCCTGATTATCGTTGATGAAGAGCATGACGGTGCGTTAAAGCAACAGGACGGTTTCCGCTATCACGCACGGGATCTGGCGATGGTTCGTGCTCAAAAAGCAGCGGTGCCGATTGTGCTGGGGTCGGCCACACCGTCGCTTGAGTCGCTGAACAACGTGGACAGGGGGTTGTTATCGCTGTATGAGCTAACCCAGCGTGCCGGTGGGGCAGTGCCACCGGCGCTTGAACTGGTGGACAGCCGCGGCAGCGAAACTGAAAATGGTTTGTCGAAGCGTTTGCTGAGTCGCATGCAGGAGGTGCTGGGTCGCGGTGAGCAGGTCATTGTTTTCATCAATCGCCGGGGCTATTCCCCGGTACTGATGTGTGAAACCTGTGGTGCGATGGCAGATTGCTCCCAGTGTGATGCCCATATGACGGTGCATGCGCGATCTGCGAGCCTGCGCTGCCACCACTGCGGCGCGGAGCGAGCGCTGCCACGTACCTGCGATTCGTGTGAATCGGATGCGCTGATTCGCGTCGGTGCAGGCACAGAACGGGTTGATGAATTCCTGTCGGAAAAATTCCCTGACTACAATGTGCTGCGCATCGACCGCGACAGTACCAGTCGCAAGGGAGAGCTGCAGAAGCATCTGGCGATGGCAGCCAGTGGTGAGGCTCACATCCTGGTCGGCACACAAATGCTTGCCAAGGGGCATGACTTTCCCAACGTGACCCTGGTCGGCATCATGGACGCTGACCGCGGATTATTCGGTGCCGACTTTCGCGCGACAGAACAGATGGGGCAGCTGATCATGCAGGTCGCCGGTCGTGCCGGTCGTGCGGATAAACCCGGCATGGTGCTGGTGCAGAGCCGCAATCCGGAACACCCGCTGCTGCAACTGTTGTTGTCGGACGGCTACGGTGAATTCGCACGAGAACTGCTCGCTGAACGAAAGAGCACCTGCTGGCCTCCTTTTGTGCACACGGTACTGATTCGCAGTGAACACTCGCAGACCGGTTTCGCCTTCGGGTATCTCGATCAGGTACGGCGTCTTGCCGTCGACCTGCTGGGCAGCGATGCTAACGCAGTCCAGGTACTCGGCCCGGCCCATGCGCCGATGGAGCGTGTTGCCGGGCGATATCGCGCGCAGCTGTTGCTGTTGTGCGAGAAACGCAAAGTCCTGCATCAGCTGCTCGCCCCGCTGCGCCCGGCGCTCGAGCAACTGCCGGCATCAAAAAAGGTGCGTTGGTCGATTGACGTTGATCCACACGATATGCTTTGACATAGCGCGATCGTCTGCTAGATATTGTGGTATCGAGCGCTTTTCGAACTGCTCGCATCAGTGCCCGATCGATTAATTTTCACCCCGATACTTCCGTTCCGTAAGTTCAGGCGTTAGAATAACTATCGGTCGTAAATAACTGACTTTAAATAATTTCCAACCGTAGTGCGCAACAAGCTGGTGACTGGGGAAAACGACGGCCGTGCAAGCGGTATTACCGGTGAGTTGGGCGGTGTGGTTGTTTACAATCAATGTAAAGAAAGCGGTACAGTTACTGCCCGAACCGATATTTCTGCGCCACGTACCTGTGGTGCCCTGACGGCGATGAACATTTCACCTGATCTCATGAATAACTCAGTCTCGACCACAAAGGTATCTCAATGCGGTGCCATGCCACACAGGCAACTGGGTGCCAGTCAGGGCTGGATGCTTCTCACCATCGGGGTGATTGTCGGCTTCGTTCTGGGCTTTGTGCTGTTTCTGTCCGGCATGCCGGAGGATCACTACACGCTGGTTGAAACCGAGCGTGCCGTGGAAACCTACGAGGCGGCTGATCCGTCGCAGTTCGGCTTCTACGACAACCTCCCGGGTGTTGAAGATGCGGTACCGAACATTCAGGCAGACCAGATCCCGGCTTTCAGCCGAACCAGCGGTAGTGGCCGCTTTGGTGCAGGAACCAATGAACGTCCAACCGCGGTAGAAATAGCCGATGAGTTCAGCAACGCGGAAGGGGTGGAGCCTGTCGAGATTGCCTCATCTGCCGCGGTAGGCAGTGTGTCGGGTGGTACTGCCGCGCTGGCAACCGCTGCGACCCGCAGCGTGCCGGCTGCAGCGATAGACGGTCGAACAGTGCAGGAACCCACCATTATCAAGAAAGTGCCCAACGCCCCCAAAACTTTCTATTACCTGCAGGCGGGTGCGTTTAGCAGTCAGGTTGACGCTGCAGCGATGCAGAACAGTCTGCGCAATTCCGGTATGGATGCTTTCATTCACAAAGTGAGGAAAGACGGCAAGTTGCTGCACCGCGTCCGTATCGGTCCGTTCTACAGTTCCAACAACCTGCGGCAGGCACAACAGCGACTCAGCCAGAGCGGTATGGGTTACCTTGTCATCAAGGTGCAAAGCTGACGCCGCGCTAATATCTATTGTCCGCTAGTAACGCAAGACGCCTGCACCTTGAAATTGAAAAGTGTTTGCGCCGGGATCAGCATCGCTTTAGAAGCAGGCTAAAACGTCTGCATGACACCCGTGAAAAACACGCTGATGCAAAAAGCGATCGGGAAAATTCCTCTGCATCAAAACTCGAGGCGCTGGAGAAAGCCATCGTCGCTTCGCAGGCGCTGCGCGCACGTCGCGAGCAAAATGTGCCGGTGTGCGAGTATCCTGACGGCCTTCCCATCGTCGCTCACCGCGATGCAATTGTAGAAAGTATTAAAAACAATCCGGTGACCATCATCTGTGGTGAAACCGGTTCCGGCAAAACAACCCAGATCCCCAAAATGTGTCTGGAAGCCGGTCTGGGGCGAGACGCCTTAATCGGTCATACCCAGCCCAGACGAATCGCCGCACGCAGCGTGTCTGCCCGTATAGCAGCGGAGTTAAAAACTGAAGTTGGCAATGCGGTTGGCTACAAAGTCAGGTTTAACGATCAACTGTCAGATGATACCTATATCAAATTGATGACTGACGGTATCCTGCTTGCCGAAATTCAGTCTGATCCATGGCTCAATCAGTATGACACTCTTATTATCGATGAGGCGCATGAACGTTCTTTAAACATTGATTTCATACTGGGCTACCTGAAGTCGCTGTTAAAAAAGCGTAGAGACCTGAAAGTTGTCATTACCTCTGCGACCATTGATCCTGAGACGTTTTCCAAACACTTCAACAACGCACCGATCATTCTTGCAGAAGGCAGAAGCTATCCGGTTGAGGTGCGCTACCGGCCCTGGCAGGAGGCGGAAGATATTGACCAGCCGCAGGCAATTTTCGATGCGTGCGAAGAACTGGCGACAACCGGTAGTGGAGACATTCTTGTCTTTCTTCCCGGTGAGCGCGATATACGGGAGGCCGCCGATCATCTGGGAAAAGCCGTTGCAGGCAGCCGACTGCTTCGGGGGGTTGAGGTATTACCGATGCTGGCAAGACTATCGGCATCGGAACAAAACCGGATCTTTAAGCCGCATGGCGGCAGAAGGATTGTGCTGGCGACTAATGTTGCGGAGACGTCGCTGACCGTGCCCGGCATTCGATATGTGGTCGACTCAGGGCTGGCACGCATATCCCGCTACAGCGCGCGCAGTAAGCTTCAGCGTCTGCCGATAGAAGCGGTGTCACAGGCGTCTGCCAATCAGCGTAAAGGTCGTTGTGGACGGGAAGCACCGGGTGTTTGTATCCGGCTCTATAGTGAAGAGGATTTTGAGCAGCGTGCGGAGTTTACCGAGCCCGAGATAATAAGGACAAATCTGGCATCGGTTATTTTGCAGATGGAAGTATCCAGACTCGGGAAAATGGAGTCGTTTCCCTTTGTTCAGGCGCCAGAGGGCAGGCTGATTAACGATGGATATCAACTGTTAATCGAGCTTGGCGCTGTCAATGCTCAACGAAAAGTGACGGCACTCGGGCGTAAAGTGGCGCGGATGCCGATCGATCCGAGGCTCGCACGCATGTTGCTTGCCGCGGCTGATGAAGGTGCAGTTGCCGAGGTACTTACTATTGTCAGCGCCCTGTCCGTGCAGGACCCGAGAGAACGCCCCATGTCCGCACGGCAGGCGGCGGATGAACTTCATGCCGAGTTCAATGATGCCAAATCTGATTTTCTTGCGATACTGAATCTTTGGGTATTCTGTCGAGTGCAAATGGAGCGACTGTCGAATAATCAATTCCGCAAAATGTGTCGACAGCGTTTTCTGTCATCCATGCGCATCAGAGAATGGCGTGATATCAGGCGGCAATTGAAAGAAGTACTCAGGGAATTAAAGATTTCAGAAAATACGACAGAGGCGAAGTACGACAGCATACATCGGTCTTTACTGTCGGGCCTGCTGGGCAATGTCGCCTGTAAAGAGGACAAAAACCACTACCTGGGTACGCGCAACAGAAAGCTGATGATTTTTCCCGGGTCGGGCTTATTCGGCAAGGGCCCGAAGTGGATAATAGCAGCAGAGGTCAGCGAGACGAATCGCATCTATGCGCGCTGCGTGGCTGGCGTGTCACCGGAGTGGATAGAGCGGGCAGCCGAACCTTTGCTCAAACACAGTTACAGTGGTGCGAGCTGGCAGCGCAAGCGCGCTCAGGTGGGTGCCTTGCGCAAGTCGACTTTGTACGGTCTGGTCGTCGTTGAAAAAAAGCGCGTGAACTATGGTCCGGTCAACCCGGTAGAATCTAGGGAAATTTTTATCAGAAGTGCACTGGTCGAAGGCAATTACAACACCAATGCAGCGTTCTTTCGTCATAACCTGAGTCTGATCGATGAAGTCGTAACGCTTGAGGAGAAGTCGAGACGTCGGGATATACTGGTTGATCCTGAAGAGCTTTATCGATTCTATGATCAGATTGTGCCGGAGGGCATCTACTCCGGTCCGCAGTTTGAACAGTGGCGACAGGCATTCGAAGCGTCTGCCGCACGGGGGCTTTTTCTAAGCCGGGAATTCCTGTTGCGGGATGAAGAGCCGGATATCAACAATACGGATTTTCCCGATCAGATCGAATTTTCCGGTGTGGTATTGCCGCTGAAATATCAATTTAAACCCGGTACACCTGCCGATGGCGTGACCTTGTGTGTACCGGCCAGCCTGTTGAATCGTGTGTCGGCGAAGCAGTGTGAATGGCTGGTTCCCGGGTTGTTGCACGAGAAAATCGTCGCACTGATCAAATCATTGCCCAAGCCGCTGCGCAGAAACTATGTGCCGGCTCCGGATGTGGCGAGCCGTATGGTCCGCGAGATATCAAACGACAAAGAAAAAGGGTTGCTTGAGGCGTTGCTGGCTGGTTTAAAAACGGTGTCGGCGGAGCCACTGACTGTGTCGGATTTTCAATCGCAGTCCCTGCCGAATCATTTGCTTATGCGATTTGAAATACTGGACGAGGCTGGTGCGTGTATCGATGAGAGTCGCAATCTCACACAGATGCAGAAGAAGTATCTGGATCAGATAAAAAATGATCTCGCATCAACAGCTGATAATCACTTTGAACGCAGTGATCTTAAAGAGTGGAACTTTGGTGATCTGCCTGAATCAGTAGAAGTCGAAACTCAGGGTGTAAAAATGCAGGGGTATCCGGCGCTGGTAGCAGAATCTGAACAGGTTGATTTAAAGCTTCTGGCCACTGCAGAGGATGCGCAGAATGCAATGCCGGTCGGGCTGCGGAACTTGTATCGGAAGTGCCTTTCAAAGGAGATCAAGTACCTGCAGAGAAATTTGCCGGGTATCGAAGTGCTCAGTCTGCGGTTTGCGGTGTTCGGCAAGAGCGAGGAACTGAAAAAAGATATCGTCAATGCCGCGATAGACATGACGTTTGTCAATGCAGCACCTCACCCGCGCACGCGGGAACAGTTTTACGAAGTGCTTGAAAAGCAACAGGCCGGGCTGATCGAAAACGCCAATCAACTGTGTGCAGTGCTTGAAAAAACGATGGAAGCACATCGCTCCGTGGCGAGAAGAATGAGTGGTTCCGTATCCCTGAGCTGGGTTGAGCCGGTCGCGGACATTAAGGATCAGATTACCCATCTGATCTATCCCGGTTTTGTAACGGCCACCCCGCAGGAGAAGCTGCGCCGTTTTCCGGTTTACTTCAAAGCGATCGACAAACGACTGGACAGCCTCGATCGGGAGCCGGATCGCGACAGGCGTCGACGAGCAGAATTGTTACCTCTGTGGGAGCGGATCAAGGCGCAGGCAGATGCGGTTAATCAGATTCGATGGATGTTTGAAGAGTTGCGTGTGTCAGTCTTTGCTCAGGAACTCGGCACGGTGGAGAAAGTATCGGTAGCACGACTCGAGACCCTGCTGGAAAACGCTCGTGGTCAGACACTGATCAGTTAGTGACCGAGATCGGATACCCAGTAGTGGGCCTTGTGCTTATCAATCACTTTAATCGCTTCAAGCGCATAAGGATTCAACGCGACTTCCCCGTCTTTGACCCAGCGCACTTCTGACACTTCGATGTTATCGGCCCTGATGGAATCCGGATCGGTGGTGCCGGCAGTGAAAATGACCTGTACCGTAGCGCTGGCAGGCTGGAAGATAACTGCTCGCTGCGTAAGATCGTTGACGACTATACCGGTTTCCTCCCACAGTTCTCTGGCAGCAGCATCTGTCGGGCTTTCGCATCGATCGCAATGGCCGCTCGGCAGATCCCAACCCGTGTTGTAGGTCGTGTTTACGGCCAGAAACCGGCCGTCTTCACGTGTCACGTATACCTTTGCCGCGACCAGATAAGTCGGGAACAACGTTCGTCGAATAAGCAGCTGCAGTGCTTTCGGCAAATGTCGGTAAATGAATAACTTGAAGGCGTGCATGCAGTGATAGTATCCCGACGAGGTTGTGGTACAACGCTGACGTCCCTGCGTCAGGGTGCTTGTAAATACACATGGGCGTCTACAGCCTGTGCCAGGCAAGCTCCCGGGTCACATCGTGTCTCACCGTTCTATAGTTTGAAGCGGTGAGCCTGATTGCCTGTCAGTTGAGCCACTCTTTACACCATGCCAGACCGTCTTCTGTCACTGCCGATGGTATATATTCGCAACCGATTGCCAGATCTCCCAGGCCTTCGCTGACGACAGTTTCGATAATTTTTTGGTAGGGCAGATCACCGATATCCGGTTCATGCCGATCCGGCGTGCCGGCGATCTGAAAGTGTGCAATGTGATGTTTGCATTTTTTAATCCACGCCGGTACATCACCGTAAATGCGCTGGCAGTGAAAGAAGTCAAACTGTAGTTTTGCATTCAGTCCGGTGCTGTTGACTTCATCCAGCAGTGTGCAGGCCTGACTGAAATCATTGAGAAAATAACCGGGCATATTGATTGGGTTAATCGGTTCTATCAGCAAATCTATGTTGTCGGTCGCACAAAGCTTTGCCGCTGACGCGATGTTTTTCACGTAAGTATCGCGCTGTTGTGTCTGACTGTCGTTGTCGATAATCAATCCGGCCATGGCGTGAACTCTGGGACACTTGAGCGTTTTAGCGTATTCGATCGCTTTGCTGATACCATCGAGGAACTCCTGCTCCCTGCCGGGCAGACTGGCGAGTCCGCGTTCTCCGCTGTCCCAGTCTCCCGGAACAGTATTGAACAGTACCTGCTGCAGTTGATGCTGCTGTAACTGCTCTGTCAGTGCATCCGCAGGATGATCATAGGGGAACAAGTACTCAACAGCGCTAAAGCCCGCTTTGGCGGCGGCTTCGAAACGGTTGAAAAAGTCATGTTCGTTGAACATCATGGAAAGGTTGGCGGCGAGCAGAGGCATTGTGGTTACCTGTAGTCCTTATTTGTTGTTGAGTGCTTTAATTTGTGCATCGGTCAGTACTCGCGGGTTGAGCCCGCGCGTCAGCAAATGCAGTCGTGAAGTTTCTTCGAGTTCTTCAGTGGCATAGACAGCGGCTTCGAGTGTCTTGCCTGCCATCACCGGGCCATGGTTTGCGAGTAGTACCGAAGTATATTTACCGGCGAGTCCCTTGATGGCATCGCCGATGTGCGGGTCTCCGGGGCGATGATAGGGAATCAGTGCAGTTTTACCCACGCGCATAACGTAGTAGGCGGTAAGTGGTGGCAGTACATCTTCCGGATCGGTATCCGGTAACATGGACACAGCGACCGAATGGGTTGAGTGCAAATGCACGATAGCACCACAATTTTCCACGGTGTCGTACATGGCAGTGTGCAGTGGCACTTCCTTGGTAGGTGCATCGCCGGAGACGAGCCTGCCGTGCCTGTCAAGCACACTGAGCCGGTCCGGGTCCAGAAATCCCAATGAAGCGTTGGTGGGGGTGACAAGCCATCCGTCACTGGTTTTAACACTGATATTGCCACTGCTGCCCATGGTCAGGCCGCGCTCAAACAGTGAGCGTCCGAAGCGACATATCTGCTCGCGAAGCTTACTGTCAGTCACCCTGCAGTACCGCAAGTGCTTTTTTAAAGAAATCCCCGGAGCCGAAGTTACCTGACTTTAGCGCGACTGCCAGCGTGTTATCTGTGGTGCTCAGTGCCGGTACCCCCGGATCAATTTCAGGGCCGATGTTGAAGGCGGTCAGATTCAACGCGCTAATCACTGCGCCCGATGTCTCGCCACCGGCCACCACGATTCGTCGGCGTCCCTCTTCAACCAGCCGGACGGCGAGCGCGCCAAAGAACGACTCTATTTTATTCGCCAGTTCATCGGTGCCATAGGTTGACTGCAGTTTTTTTATTGTTTCAGGATCGGCAGACGAATAAATGAGTGGCGCTTCGTTCGCCGGCAGTTGTTCAGCGACTGATGAGGCAGTTACGGTACCGTCCATCAGTGACGGTGCATCAATCGGAAAATGCGGGCCGTCATAAGTATTGATTTGCCGGCGCGTGGCTTCTGAGCAGCTGCCGCAAAGAATGGCACCGGCAGATGACTGGGTGTGAAAATTATCACCGCCGGAGGAAAGCTGATTATTGCGACGGAAATTCTCCGGCAGCCCGAGCGCTATACCGGACCCTCCAGTCAACAGTCGAGCGTTCGCACACGCGCTGCCAATCGCTCTGAGGTCGTTGTCGACAATGGCATCGACGACCACCAGTCGGGTATTCTCTGCTGCATGCTCCGCCAGTGCCTTTTCGATAGCGGTGCTACCACTCGAGACGATCGCATGGTCGACGTGACCGGGTTGGCTTTGGCACTGAGCGGCCAGCCATCTGCGGATGTCGGCGTCCGTCATCGGGTTGAGCGGATGATTTTCCAGTCCGGACTCGTTAAGCAGTTTATCAAACACAAACAAATGTCCCTGATATAACGTGCGGCCTGTGGTTGGAAAGGCCGGACATACCACGACCGCGTGTGTGTCGAGCGCCGCCGCCAGTGCCTCGGCGACCGGGCCGATATTGCCTTCAGCGGTGGAGTCAAACGTGGAACAGTATTTAAACAGAAACTGCTGTGCGCCCTGTGCCTGCAGCCAGCGCAGTGCTTCGAGTGATTGTTCGACTGCCTGTGCTGCGGGAATTGACCGACTCTTTAAAGAGACCACCGCCGCTTCGCAATCGACCCTGCGATCCGCCGGTGGTGTACCGATAAGCTGGGTGGTCCGCATCCCTTCCTTTGCGAGCGTATTGGCGAGGTCACTCGCGCCGGTGAAATCGTCGGCAATGCAGCCGAGCAGCAGCCCTTTGGTCATAAAGTAGATTGCGAAGTGCAGGTTCCGGGAAAAACTAGTGTAAACGATACTTACTCTCAGAGGGTACAATTACGCCGGCCCACGTCAGGAACCGTTGTATGAAAGCAATCCAATTGAAAGAATTCGGCGATGCCGACCAACTCTACCTCGATGAGGTGGAAATTCCCTCGATCGGTACTGGTCAGCTGCTCATCAGAGTGGCCGCGACGTCGGTTAATCGACCCGATGTGATTCAGCGCCAGGGAAATTATCCGCCCCCGAAAGGAGACTCTGAAATTCTCGGCCTTGAGGTCGCGGGGACGGTAGAATCCGTGGGTGACGGGGTCACCCGGTACCGCCCGGGAGATCGCGTTTTTGCACTGGTCGGTGGAGGTGGCTATGCCGAGTACGTCTGTGCCTATGAAAATCACACGATGCCGGTACCGGACAACCTCTCGTTTCAACAGGCTGCCTGCATTTGTGAAACGTATATCACCGCTTACCTCAATGCGATTGTATTGGGTGTGCCGCAATCTGCCGACACGGTGTTGTTACACGGCGGTGGTGGCGGTGTTAACACCGCTGCGATTCAACTGCTGCGCGCACTGACCCCGGAGGTGACTGTCATCGTCACCGCATCGGCCGGTAAAGTAGAACGTGTTGCCGCACTCGGCGCGCACCATGTGATCAATTACCGGGAGCAGTCATTTGCCGATGAAGTGAAGCGCCTTACTGATGGTCGAGGTGCCAATGTCATACTTGATCATCTTGGCGGCTCTTACCTTGCGGGCAATATGAAGTGTCTGGCAGTGGCCGGACGTCTTGTGATTATCGGCATCATGGGTGGTCCGAAAGCGGAGCTGAATATTGCTCTGATGATGGTGAAGCGTCAGCAGATCATCGGATCTGTGTTGAGGTCGAGGCCACTGGCAGAGAAGGCTTCTATTATCGCGAATTTTGAAAAGAACGTGGTGCCCCTGTTTGCGAGCGGCCGTATTGAACCGCTGATATCCGATGTCTTCCCACTGGCTCAGGCGGCACAGGCACACAAAGCCATGGAGCAGGGGAGTCATTTCGGTAAGATCGTGCTTGCCGTATCCGATGACTAGCAGGGTGTTGAAAAAGGTGATGAGCGACGGTCTGAGTAGGCAAATTTCCCCGAAAAAGCGCAGTTTATGGTTATAAATGAGCATTTTGAGGGGGAATTTAACGCCCTCAGACCTAGCGCAATAGTTTTTCAACATCCTGCTAGTGCAGGCTAGCCAACCAGGGCGCACTGATGGACCGCTATCCGGAAATCCGGGATTTGCAGCTGTTGCTGGCGCTTTCGCAGCGCAAACACTTTACCCGGGCTGCGGCGGATTGCGGCATTTCACAGCCGGCGTTCTCGGCCAGAATTCATCAGCTTGAACAACAGCTCGAGGTTCCTATCGTCCGACGAGGCAACAAGTTTCTCGGATTTACGCGAGAAGGTGAGCTGGTATTAAAGTGGGCGCGAAAAATTCTCACTGATGCCGAAGGCATGCGTCAGGATATTGAAGTGGCAAGGGATGACTTGCACGGAGTGCTGGCGGTAGGTGTGGTGCCGACGGCACTGCCTTATGCTGCGGCGGTTTCCACATCGCTTCGCGCCCGCTACGAACACCTGACCATTCAAATACAGTCGCTCACCTCCAGTCAGATTTCGCGCGCGTTGCAGGAATTCTCTATTGATGCGGGTATTACCTACCGTGATGAACGCGCCACCGGTGCGCTGAACTTTGAAGAAATTTATCGTGAGCGCTACGTGCTGTTGTCGCCGCTGCATCTTGCACCGCGTACCCGCGGGGTCGCGACGTGGACAGAAGCCGCGGCACTGCCCCTGTGTCTGCTCAGTAAGGACATGCGGTTTCGCCAGATAGTCGACGAGGTGTTTCAAGTGGCCGGCGTGACACCCGACCCGGTGATGGAAACCAACGCGTTTACTGCAGCTATTGTGCAGGTTGCCAATGGATCGGCCGCCACTATCGCACCGCAAAAGCTTGTCGACAGTTTATTTCTCGATCAAAACTCGGTCAGCCTGCCTCTGGAGGAGCCGCTGGTCGAAAAAGCCATCGGCCTTGCCACCCTCGACTACGAGCCGCGGTTGCCGGCAATTGATGCGCTGAGATCCGTGGTGGGCATGCAGGTGTAGCTAGTGCCTTCGGGCGTTGAGCGCACTGCAACCGACCATGCACCGCAGATGGCGTCGGCCGGGGATGCGTCATAAGAAAAACAAATTGCACTATCTAAAATAGCGATTTGTCTTTATTGCGCGTGTAGGTTTCCATTGGCCGCTCTTTTTCTGTCACAGCATGGCCAGGGGCCCGACGATGGTGGTTGCAGAACTAAAACCCGGTGTTTGGAAATCCGGTCGCGGCAAAGGCCGTGTCACGCCCAAGGGGCGCCAGCTCGATGACGATGCACTGAAGGAAGTTCGTGCGCTGTTGGGCGATAAGCCGCGTCGGTCCGATCTGCTGATCGAACATTTGCACCTGATTCAGGACAAATATGGACATCTTTCCGCAGTGCACCTGCGTGCACTTGCTGAGGAGATGCGATTGTCGCAGGCCGAAGTGTACGAAGTGGCCACTTTTTACGCTCACTTCGATGTTGTGGCGGAAGGCGAGGCGCCACCACCGGCGACCACCATCAGAGTGTGCGATTCGCTGGCCTGTGAACTGGCTGGTGCACGAGAGTTACAACAAGCGCTCGAAGCAGGGTTCGATGCATCGCAGGTGCGGGTTGTGCGTGCGCCCTGCATGGGCCGTTGTGATACCGCGCCGACACTGGAACTCGGGCATCGACATATCGACTTCGCCACCGTCGATCAGGTGAAAACGGCGATTGCCAGCGGTGATACTCACGCGCTGATTCCCGACTACCAGACCTATGCTGATTACCTCAGCGAGGGTGGTTATGCAGAGCTGCGTGCGCTTCGGTCCGGTGGTATGAGCGTCGACGATCTGCAGCAGCGAGTGGCCGATTCAGGCCTCCGGGGGCTGGGGGGCGCCGGATTCCCATCCGGAAAGAAGTGGTCTTTCGTGCGTGCCGAACCGGCGCCTCGGTATTTGGCTGTCAACGGTGATGAAGGTGAGCCCGGTACTTTTAAAGACCGATACTACCTGGAGCGCACGCCGCATCTATTTCTGGAAGGCATGCTAATCGCCGCGTGGGCGGTGGATGCAACCAAGTGCTTTATTTACATGCGGGACGAGTATCCTGCCGTGTTAACCATTCTGAAAGATGAGATCGCGGCACTTGAAGCGGCTGGTATCGTCGATGCGGGCTATGTGGATCTGCGGCGCGGCGCCGGTGCTTATATCTGCGGCGAGGAAAGCGCAATGATTGAATCCATTGAAGGCAAGCGCGGTCTGCCGCGGCATCGCCCTCCCTATGTGGCACAGGTTGGGATATTTGATCGTCCGACGCTGGTACACAATGTGGAAACGCTGTACTGGGTGGCGCGGGTTTGTCGTGAAGGGCCGGAAGTGCTCAACACCACGCAAAAAAATGGCAGGACCGGTCTGCGCTCTTATTCTATTTCCGGCAGGGTTAAGAACCCCGGTGTCCACCTGTTGCCCGCAGGGTCCACTATCAACGATCTGATCGAGGCATGTGGTGGCATGCTGGATGGACACACGTTCAAGGCTTATCAGCCGGGCGGTCCGTCGGCGGGGCTGCTGCCGGCTTCGATGAATGATATACCGATGGACTTCGATACGCTGCAGCCGCATGGCTCGTTTATCGGGTCTGCCGCGATTGTGGTGCTGTCCGATCAGGACAGTGTTAAATCGGCCGCGTTGAATATGCTGCGGTTTTTTGAAGACGAAAGCTGCGGACAGTGCACGCCATGCAGAGTCGGTTGCGAAAAAGCAGTCAAACTCATGGAAAAAGATCAATGGGATCAGCCGCTGTTACAGGAACTTTGTGAGGTGATGGTGGACGCTTCGATTTGCGGGCTCGGTCAGGCGGCACCCAACCCGATACTGTTGACCATGAAACACTTTCCGCAGGAGATATAAACATGTCGGACACAGTCACGTTTACGCTGGATGGAAAATCGGTCACAGCTGCTGCGGGTGAGTCGATCTGGGAAGTGGCCAAAAGAGAAGGCACCACGATTCCGCACCTTTGTCACAAAGACGCGATGGGTTATCGCGCCGATGGTAACTGTCGCGCCTGTATGGTTGAAATAGAAGGCGAACGAACACTCGCGGCCTCGTGCATTCGCACACCGACGGAAGGTATGGTCGTCAACTCACAAAATGAACGTTCGGTTGCAGCGCGCAATATGGTGGTTGAAATGTTACTCGCCGACCAGCCGCAACAAAGTGCTGCACACGATAAGTCATCTCACTTCTGGCAAATGGCACAGGCTCAAAATATCACTGAGAGCAGGCTGCCACCGATCGAGAAAGAGCGGGTACCGTTGCTGGATGCTTCGCATCTGGCGATGAAGGTGAATCTGGATGCATGCATTCACTGCAACCTCTGTGTACGCGCCTGTCGCGAAGTCCAGGTTAATGATGTGATCGGCATGTCGGGTCGTGGACACAACGCCAAAATAACGTTTGATTTTGACGATCCAATGGGGGCATCCACCTGTGTTGCCTGCGGTGAATGCGTACAGGCCTGTCCAACCGGTGCACTGATGCCGGCGACTGTGCTGGATGATGCCGGGGTGGGTGACAGTGCGGCGTACGATCGTGAAGTGAAAAGTGTATGCCCTTATTGTGGAGTCGGTTGTCAGCTGTCTTTCAAAATTAAAGATGAAAAAATTGCCTGGGTTGATGGTGTTGAGGGGCCGGCCAATGAAAACCGGCTCTGTGTGAAGGGTCGATTCGGTTTCGACTACATTGCTCACCCGCATCGGCTAACGAGGCCGCTTATTCGTCGGGACGACGCACCCGCGAAAGGACTGAATGTCGATCCATCCAATCCGTTGACGCACTTTCGCGAAGCGAGCTGGGACGAGGCGCTGGATGTGGCGGCCCGGGGACTGAACAGGCTGCGTGAAGATACCGGCAGACGTGTGGCAGGTTTTGGATCAGCCAAGTGCTCAAACGAAGAGGCGTACCTTTTCCAGAAATTTATCCGGCAGGGTTTTCAGCATAACAACGTCGATCACTGTACCCGGCTGTGCCATGCGTCTTCGGTGGCAGCGCTGCTTGAAAACGTGGGCTCGGGTGCCGTCACTGCAACGTTTAATGAAATTGAAAATGCTGACGTTGCCATTGTTATCGGTGCGAACCCGACCGAGAACCACCCGGTCGCGGCCACGTACTTCAAGCAGTTTGCAAAGCGTGGTGGCAAGCTGATCGTCATGGACCCGAGAGGTCAGGGCCTCAAGCGCCATTCAACTCACATGCTGCAGTTCAGGCCGGGAACAGATGTCGCGATGCTCAACGCCATCATGAATGTGATCGTTGAAGAGGGCTTGTACGACGAGCAGTATATCGAAGGCTTTACCGAAAACTGGCCGGCGATGAAGGCACATCTGGCGGGCTTTCCACCGGAAAAAATGTCGGCCCTGTGTGGCATTGAAGCCGATGTACTGCGTGAAGTGGCAAGAACGTTTGCCGGTGCGCAGGCTGCGATGATTTTCTGGGGAATGGGCGTCTCGCAGCATATCCACGGAACTGACAATTCCCGCTGTCTGATATCGCTGGCGCTGATGTGTGGTCAGGTTGGACGACCGGGTTCCGGCTTGCATCCGCTGCGCGGACAGAACAATGTGCAGGGCGCCTCTGATGCCGGTTTGATTCCGATGTTTTTACCGGACTATCAGTCTGTCACCGATGACGGTGTGCGCAGCGCTTTTCATGATATCTGGGGATCGGAGAGTATCGATAGTGAGAAGGGTCTGACTGTCGTTGAAATTATGGATGCCGTGCACGATGGTGATATTCGTGGCATGTATGTGCTGGGTGAAAACCCGGCGATGTCTGACCCCGATGTGGGGCATGCGAGAGACGCACTGGCCAAACTGGAACATCTGGTCGTGCAGGATATCTTTCTGACTGAAACCGCCAACTATGCCGATGTCATTCTGCCATCTTCCGCATGGCCTGAGAAAACCGGAACCGTGACTAATACCAATCGTCAGGTACAGATGGGGCGGCCTGCGTTGTCACCCCCGGGTGATGCGAAAGAAGACTGGTGGATCGTTGTTGAACTGGCCAGACGCATCGGTCTTGACTGGCACTACCAGCACCCCAAAGATGTGTTCGCAGAAATGAAAATGTCGATGAACTCGCTCGACAACATCACCTGGGAGCGTCTGGAGCAGAGCGCCGTGACTTATCCGTCACTGTCTGCAGAGGATCCGGGTCAGCCGATCGTGTTCGGGGACGGGTTTCCGCGCCCCGAAGGTCGCGCGCGCTTTACACCGGCACAAGTGACTGCACCAGCGGAGACACCCGATGATGAGTACCCGATGATCTTAACCACCGGCCGTCAGCTCGAGCACTGGCATACCGGCTCAATGACCCGGCGCGCGACGGTACTTGACTGGGCCGAGCCCGAGGCCAATGCCTCACTGCATCCGAAAACCCTCAGGCGCATGGGCATCAAGGCTGGCGAAATGATCACTGTCGAAACGCGTCGCGGGTCGATAAATATCATGGCGCGCGCTGACCGGGCGGTTGCTGAAGACATGATATTTGTACCGTTCGCCTATGTTGAAGCGTCGGCAAACATCCTGACCAACCCGAGCCTGGATCCGTTTGGCAAAATACCGGAGTTCAAATTTTCAGCGTGTCGCGTGGCTAAAGCGCAAGTCATGGAGCGTGCGAGCTAGGAATCCGCAACGACGGAAGGTGCCCTGTGGCACCTTCTCGCTACGCAGTCTTCTATTCGCGCAGACCCTTATTGCCGCAAACTCAGGACTTATTCCCGCAAACTCAGGCCTGGCCGTATGAAGGCCTGGTGCCTCGCATCCCTTGGTGCTGACTACGGAATTATTCGTCAGGTCGTATTCGCAGAAATCTTGCGAACCTTGGTTTGCCACTGTTGGTTTTTCCCTGATAACGAAAGGTAATGGTGGATCCAATCGGTGGCGGGTGCCGGCGTTCATCGTCGCTGAACCCGGAGCCGATTCTAAAGCGTACGCCGTGTTTATCCTGTACGAGCAAACTGCCCAGTACGTTGCTGTACTTTCCTTTGCCGCGACGGTATGCGAGCACCGTTGCTTCAGCGTCGCTATGTGTTTTCATTTTCAGCAGGCCGTTGTTCCGGCCGGGAAAATACACTGAGTCCTCTCGCTGTAGCATCAAGCCTTCCGCACCGGTCGCGGTCTTTTCCCGGAGCAGGGATTGCAGTGCTGCATGAGTGTGTACGCGACGCTGCGGCACTATTTGTATCCACGTATCCCGGACGTCAGCCAGGAGGCTCGCGATTTTATTCTGTCTGGCACTGAAGTGGCCGGGTTCATCCGGTGCATCAAACACCATAAACTTTACGTCGCGCCAGGCCGCATCATCCGGTTTTTGGTCGCGGATGGTTTGCATCAGGCGCTGGAACCGGTTGCGTCCAATCCATAGCTCGCCATCCAGTGTTTCATTTGGAAGGTTTGCGGTAAACCAGTCGGGTGCCTGGTAGATATTGCCGCCGCGAGAAACAAAGTGCCTTCCATTCCACCACGCACGAGCACCGTCGTATTTTTCACTTACCCAGTAGCGGGAAACTTCGAACTGCTCGTTGAAATGCGCCGCAAGCATCAGAGGTGGTGGCGGTGATTCTTTCGCAGTGACAGGGTGTGAAATACACAGGGTAAGTACTGCAGACAACAAACTTCGGTAATACATAGATACTTCTCTGGGTTACTGCGATAAGGACTGCTGCACTACTTTATTGAATTGACGTCGATTAAAACTGTTAACCGGTTCTCACTAACGGGTCTGCTAATAGAAAGGTGGCCGCTTGCGTGCGGCCACTTTCACAGGTCATGCCGCGTTCAGCCTATTGCCTTCAGCAGCGTTTCACCCAGCTTGGCTGGTGACGGTGAAACCACAATGCCCGCTTTTTCCATCGCTGTTATTTTGTCTTCAGCACCGCCCTTACCGCCGGAGATCACGGCGCCGGCATGACCCATGGTGCGTCCCGGCGGCGCGGTGCGCCCCGCGATAAACCCAGCCATTGGCTTTTTGCGACCTTTAGCTGCCTGTTCGGTGAGCCATTCGGAGGCGTCCTCTTCTGCCGACCCGCCGATTTCACCGATCATAATGATAGATTTCGTTTCATCGTCATCGAGGAAGAGGTCGAGCACATCAATAAATTCTGTGCCCTTGACAGGATCGCCGCCAATGCCGACCGCGGTGGTCTGTCCAAGACCGGCAGTGGTGGTTTGGTACACCGCCTCGTAGGTTAATGTACCTGAACGCGAAACCACACCGACTGAGCCCTTCTTAAAGATGGTGCCAGGCATAATGCCGATTTTGCATTCATCCGGCGTCAGGATGCCCGGACAGTTCGGGCCGACCAGTCGTGAGTTTGAGTCATTTAAACGTGCTTTCACGTTGACCATGTCTCTGACCGGTACCCCTTCCGTGATACAGATTATGAGAGGTATTTCTGCATCGATTGCTTCTATGATGGCACTGGCTGCACCTGCCGGCGGTACATACACTACTGAGGCATCAGCACCGGTCTCCGCCTTGCCTTCTTTTACTGTGGCAAAAACCGGCAACTCGGCACCTTTGGCGTCACCGTTTTCACAGGTCCAGGTCGTGCCCCCTTTTTTCGGATGGATGCCGCCGACCATTTTTGTGCCATGGTAGGCCAGCGCCTGTTCGGTATGGAAGGTACCGGTGTTTCCGGTCAGGCCCTGTACCAGTACTTTGGTGTCTTGATTGATCAGTATTGACATGTGCCTACCCCTTTACCGCTTTAACAATTTTTTGTGCCGCATCATCGAGATCATCTGCAGCAATCACGTTCAGTTCGCTGTTATTGATGATGTCTTTACCTTCCTGCACCTTGGTGCCTTCCAGTCTGACCACCAGCGGTACGCTCAGGCCTACTTCCTGTACTGCGTTTACCACCCCTTCGGCAATCACGTCGCAACGCATAATGCCTCCGAAGATGTTGACCAGAATGCCTTTGACATTCGGGTCTGAGGTGATGATCTTAAATGCTGCGGTGACTTTTTCTGTGGTTGCACCACCGCCCACGTCGAGAAAGTTGGCGGGCTCGGATCCGTAGAGTTTGATGATGTCCATGGTCGCCATCGCCAGGCCGGCACCGTTCACCATGCAGCCGATATCACCGTCCAGTGCAATGTAGGCCAGATCGTACTTGGAGGCTTCGATCTCTTTTTCGTCTTCTTCGGTTTCATCCCGCAGTTCAGCGAGTTCCGGCTGGCGAAACAGCGCATTGTTGTCAAAGGAGACTTTGGCGTCGAGGACTCGCAGGTGACCATCCTTGAGAATCACGAGCGGGTTAACCTCCAGCAGGCTCATATCGCTTTCATAGAAAGCCTTGTACAGCGTCGGGAACAGCGACTTGCCGTCTTCTGCAGCCGTGCCAGTCAGTTCATAGGCGGCATTGAGCTTTGCCACGTCTTCGTCGGTGATGCCGTTGACCGGATCGATGCCGATGGTGTGGATTTTTTCAGGGGTGTCATGGGCGACGGCTTCGATGTCCATGCCGCCTTCGGTCGACGCGACGAAAGAAATACGGCTCGTCTCGCGGTCTACCAGAATGGACAGGTAGAGTTCCTTGTCTATTTCAGCACCGTCTTCGATGTACAGTCGATTCACCTGTTTGCCGTCAGGTCCGGTCTGGTTCGTTACCAGGGTTTTGCCAAACATTTCCTGTGCATTGGCCTTTGCCTCGTCGGCGGAAAAGCTGACGCGGACACCGCCTTTGGCGTCCTCGGCCAGTTCCCGGAACTTGCCTTTACCTCTGCCGCCTGCGTGGATCTGGCTCTTAACCACGTATACCGGCCCCGGCAACGCATCGATGGCTGCCTCGATATCACTGGCAGCGAGAATGGGTTCGCCCCGTGACACTGGAACGCCGAAACCGGCCAACAGCTTTTTGGCCTGGTACTCATGGATATTCATGTGATTAAAAGTCTCCGTTGAGAGATGGGTAGAGTGAAGTCGCGCTTATTCTACGTGGTTGCAGATGGCTGCATGTAAAGCAGATTGAACAATTATATCCCGCCATCCATGTGGGTTAAAAATGCTTGTCGCCAGGACTTGACTCACCCGTTTATTGGAGTATTGTACGAGGTATGTGGTATACCACCAAGGCCCAGTGTGCAGAAAAACTCCGGTAAAACACAGATAAAGCTTCAACCGGTAGCCACCAGCTATTCGCTGAAAGACCACATCTATCCCGTGCTGAAAGCGGCGATCATGGATATGGACATTTACAGTGAAGATGCCAATCTCCGACTCGATGAGCGGAAACTTGCCGAACAGTTGCAAATTTCACGCACACCTATTCGCGAAGCGCTGGCGCGACTGGAGCGCGAAGGGTTTGTGGAAATCAGGCCGCGCAAGGGCGTCTACGTTCGCCCCAAAACTCTGCCGGAAGTGCTTGAAATCGTCGTGGTGTGGGCCGCGCTTGAGAGTATGGCCGCGCGTCTGGTGACGCAGGTAGCGTCGGATCGCGAGATAGCAACGCTGCGTAAACTTGGCGTCAAGCACAGTGCCGATTCCAAACGGGCCGATCTCGAAGAGTATTCCGAAGCCAATATTCAATTCCATCAGCGAATACTTGAGCTGTCGGGATGTTCGCTGTTGTCGGAAACGGCTGACCCGCTGTTGCAGCACATGCACGCGGTCAGACGGCGTGCAATGCGTGAAAAAGATCGCGTCAGTCGTTCGGTGGTCGACCATATGGCGATCATAGAAGCGATAGAAAACCGCGAGGGTGAGCTTGCCGCCATGCTGGTGCGGGATCACACCATGAAGCTGCACGATCACATTAACACCACCTGGCAGGAAATTCAGGGCAGTCAGGGTAATAAAGCAACATAGGAATCGGGTAGACAACACGCGGCTACAAGCCATACCCGGGCAATCATCAACACATTTTTAACTGGAAGGAAAAACTAATGTCCGTAGAGCTTCAGGAGCGACCCCAGGCGCAAGACGCACCGCAGCAGGAGCTTACCGATGGTTTCCATCTTCTTATTGATGCGCTGCAGTTGAACGGGCTCAATACAATCTACGGCGTGCCCGGTATTCCAATTACCGATTTTGGCCGCCTGGCGCAGGCGAGCGGCATGCGTGTGCTTTCATTTCGCCATGAGCAGCATGCCGGAAACGCAGCCGCCATCGCAGGTTATCTGACGCAGAAGCCGGGCCTTTGTCTGACCGTGTCTGCACCGGGTTTTCTCAATGGATTAACGGCACTCGCCAATGCGACCACCAATTGCTTTCCCATGATTCTGCTGAGTGGATCTTCCGAGCGCGAAATTGTCGATCTGCAGCAGGGTGATTATGAGGAGATGGATCAACTCGCCATTGCCAGGCCGCTGTGTAAGGCGGCGTTCCGCGTATTGCATGCAGAAGATATTGGAATTGCAGTGGCGCGTGCCATCCGCGCTGCGGTATCCGGCAGACCGGGAGGAGTCTATCTCGATCTGCCAGCGAAGCTGTTCGGTCAAACAATGGAAGCGGCAGCGGGCGCCGCTTCTCTGGTCAAAGTCATCGACCCTGCGCCGCGGCAGTTGCCTGCACCGGATGCTGTGCAGCGTGCGCTCGATGTGATTAAGTCTGCAAAAAAACCGTTGATTATTATCGGAAAGGGTGCCGCCTATGCGCAGGCTGATGACATTGTAAAAGCCTTTGTGGAAAAGTCCGGCATACCGTTTTTACCGATGAGTATGGCAAAAGGGTTGTTGCCGGACAATCATGCGCAAAGTGCGTCAGCCGCCCGCTCGCTGGTGCTTAAGGAGTCTGATGTCGTGGTGATGCTGGGCGCCCGCCTTAACTGGCTGTTGTCGCATGGCAAGGGCAAGGCGTGGGGAGAGCCTGGGTCAAAGCAGTTTGTGCAAGTCGATATTGATCCGCGTGAGATGGATAGCAACGTTGAGATTGCTGCACCTGTGGTGGGTGACATCGCCTCGTGTCTCGAGCAGTTTGTCGATGCGATGGGGGATCAGTGGTCGGTGCCTCCATCTGACTGGATAAAAGCGGTTTACGCCAAACGTGATACCAATATAGCCAGGATGGAACAGCGCGTGGGCAGTGATATGACACCGATGGATTTTCACACAGCACTGGGTGCGCTACGTGAAATCATCGAACAGCGCCCCGAAACAATGCTCGTGAATGAGGGTGCCAATACGCTCGATTTTGCCCGCAGTGTTATCAATATGAGCAAGCCACGAAAGCGGCTTGATGTTGGCACCTGGGGGATTATGGGTATCGGTATGGGGGCTGCGGTTGCCGCCGCAGTGGAAACCGGCCATCCAGTGCTCGCTGTCGAAGGAGATAGCGCGTTCGGCTTTTCCGGGATGGAAGTGGAGACTATCTGTCGTTACAACCTGCCGGTTTGTATTGTTGTTTTTAACAACAATGGAATCTACAGAGGCACCGATGTCAATCCGGCCGGTGACGATGTCGCGCCGACTGTGTTTGTGAAGGATTCCCGCTATGAAAAAATGATGGAGGCGTTCGGTGGTGTGGGTGTTTATGCCACTGGTAGAGCTGAATTGACCGATGCCGTAAATAAAGCACTGGATAGCGGCAAGCCGACATTGATCAATGCTATCATCGACGAAAATGCCGGTACTGAAAGCGGTCGTATCGGGAATTTAAATCCGCAAAGCGTGGTGAAAAAATAACACTGTAAAATTTACAAAAAAGTTTTATGGCACTCACTGGCTTTAACTTCGTCTCTCGTTTCTGGTAACTCTATGAAAGCTCTGGAAGGAATAAAAGTACTGGACTTCACCCACGTTCAATCGGGGCCAACCTGTACGCAGTTGTTAGGCTGGTTTGGTGCGGACGTCATCAAAGTTGAACGTCCGGGGGTTGGTGATGCGACTCGAAAACAGCTGATCGATGTGCCTGGTGCAGACAGCTTGTATTTCACTATGCTGAATCACAACAAGCGCTCTATCGAGTTGAATTCGAAAAACGAAACCGGCAAGGAAGTGTTGACCCGGCTTATTGAAGAGTGCGATGTGCTGGTGGAGAACTTTGCACCGGGTGCGCTTGATCGAATGGGTTTTTCATGGGAGCGAATTCAGGAGATCAACCCGAAAATTATTATGGCCTCGATAAAAGGTTTCGGGCCGGGTAAGTATGAAGACTGCAAAGTGTATGAAAACGTAGCACAGTGTGCAGGTGGTTCAGCATCTACCACTGGATTTCTCGATGGTCCTCCGCTGGTTACAGGCGCTCAAATCGGTGATTCCGGTACGGGTCTGCATTTGTGCCTCGGTATTGTTACGGCACTTTTTCAAAGAGAAAAAAGCGGTCGCGGACAAAAAGTCAGCTGTGCGATGCAGGATAGCGTGCTGAATCTTGCTCGCGTGAAATTGCGCGATCAGCAGCGATTGAAAGCGGGGCCACTGAAAGAATATTCGCAGTTTGGTGAAGGCCTCCCATTCGGAGACACCACACCCAGAGCAGGTAATGATTCTGGTGGCGGACAACCGGGTCGCATTCTCAAATGCAAAGGCTGGGAGCAGGATCCCAACGCTTATACTTATTTTATCGTGCAGGCGGCGGTTTGGGAGAAGGTGTGTGATGTTATTGGCAAGCCTGAGTGGAAAACTCAGGAGGGTTATGCCACCCCGCCTGAGCGGCTGGACAAACTCAATGAAGTGTTCGATGCGGTTGAGAGCTGGACCAAAACCAAAAGCAAGTTTGAAGTGATGGAAATCTGTAATCCACTGGATATACCGGTTGGTCCTATTCTTTCGATGAAGGAAATTTCGGAAGACGAGGGGCTTTACGCGACCGGTACCATGGTGAAGGTTGATCATCCGGAGCGGGGCGAATATCTCAGCGTCGGGTGCCCGATTAAGCTTTCGGACAGCGAAGTCGATGTTGTGCGCTCGCCTTTGCTCGGGGAACACACCTCTGAAGTCCTGAAGGATGTGCTCGGCTACAGCGGGGATGATCTAAAGCGGGTCATCGACTCCGGTGCGGTTGGCGAAGTCAACACCTGATCATTGGCTGGAGGAAAGACCATGCGACTAATTTTGATGGGGCAGCAGGCGTTCGGTAAAGATGTGCTCGCCAAGCTGTTGGAGGCTAACGTCGATGAAGTAGTCGCAGTGTATTGCGAGCCCGACAGAGACAAAGTTGATCCGATAAAAGAGTTTGCACTTGAGCAGGGTTTGCCGGTGGAACAGCCGGAACACTTTAAGGATGAGTCGACGCTTGAGAAGTTGAAGTCCTACGATGCCGATCTGATGGTAATGGCCTTTGTAAATATATTTGTTCCAGAGGCCGCGAGAGATATACCCAATCAGGGCTCAATCTGCTTCCATCCGTCTTTGCTGCCTCTGCACCGTGGTCCGTCCGCGGTTAACTGGCCCATTATCATGGGCAGAGAAGAGTCCGGCTATTCATGGTTTTATCCAACGGACGGGCTGGATGAGGGTGATGTATTGCTGCAGTGGAGATGCCCGATCGAACCCGATGACACTGTCATCAACCTGTATTTCAAAAAGATCTATCCGTCCGCTGTCGATTCGGTGCTTGAAGTGTGCAACTTGTTCCGCAGCGGTGAGCCGCCCCGGATCGAGCAGGATGAATCGCATGCCACGTATGAGAGGCGCTGCACCAGAAAACATGCTCACATCGATTGGTTCAAACCGGTCGCGCAGGTCTATAACCTCATACGTGGAACCAACCCGGCGCCCGGTGCCTGGACAACGCACAAAGGCGAAGATCTAAGCGTCTATGACTGTGCGCTCGTCGGCGGTGATGGTGTTGCGGGTCGCGTAATGGAGATCAGCGATGACGGCGTTACGATACAAAGCGTCGGCGGCCGGATACTGATAAAAAGAGTGAAACCCAGTGGTGGTTCGAAGGTCGCAGCGAGCGAATGGGCCGCTTCCTGTCAACTTGCGGTTGGCGATACACTTGGTGCTTAGCACACCACCCCACAGGAAAAAAAATGGCCGTAAAAACTGATATAGAAATTGCACGCGAAGCGAACAAACTGCCGATTCTGGAGATTGGCGGCAAACTCGGCATACCCCCTGAATCACTGGTGCCCTACGGCCATGACAAAGCCAAGGTCTCTGCAGAATTCATCGACCAGCAACAGAGTAAACAAGACGGCAAGCTGATACTGGTTACCGCGATTAATCCAACCCCCGCGGGCGAGGGGAAAACTACCACTACCGTTGGTCTGGGCGATGGATTAAATGCCATTGGTAAGAAAGCGATGGTATGCATCCGCGAGGCGTCGCTTGGACCGTGCTTCGGTATGAAAGGTGGCGCTGCCGGTGGCGGATATGCACAGGTAGTTCCCATGGAAGAAATGAACTTGCATTTTACCGGCGACTTCCATGCGATTACCTCTGCGCACAATCTGTTGTCGGCGATGATCGATAATCACATTTATTGGGGTAACTCTCTTGAAATCGACTCGCGCCGGGTAGTATGGCGTCGTGTGCTCGATATGAACGATCGCGCCCTGCGGCAAATCACCACCAGTCTGGGGGGTGCGACGAACGGGTTCCCGCGTGAAGCCGGATTTGATATTACCGTTGCTTCCGAAGTCATGGCGATCTTGTGTCTGGCGACAGATCTTGATGATTTGCAGCGTCGACTCGGCGATATCATTGTTGCCTACCGGCGCGATAAATCGCCGATATACTGTCGCGATATCAAAGCTGATGGTGCGATGACTGTGTTGCTGAAGGACGCAATGCAGCCGAACCTGGTGCAAACACTGGAAAATAACCCTGCGTTTGTACACGGTGGGCCATTTGCCAATATCGCACACGGATGTAACTCGGTAATTGCCACCAAAACCGCACTTAAACTGGCTGACTATGTAGTGACAGAGGCAGGCTTCGGTGCCGATCTGGGGGCTGAAAAATTTCTGGATATAAAATGCCGCAAAGCCGGCATCGCTCCATCAGCAGTGGTGCTGGTGGCGACAATCAGAGCGATGAAGATGAATGGTGGTGTGGCCAAGGAAGATCTGAACGCGGAAAATATTGCGGCTGTTGAGGAGGGGTGTGCCAATCTCGGGCGCCACATTGAAAACCTGAAGCAATATGGTGTGCCGGTGGTAGTTGCTATTAACCACTTCACGCTCGATACCGATGCTGAAATAGCTGCCTGTCAGAAATACGTGGAAAGCCAGGGGGCCGAAGCTATTGTTTGTAAACACTGGGCGCACGGTTCCGAGGGTACAAAAGACCTTGCCACTAAAGTGGTGGACATTATCGACAAGGGCGAAGCGAAGTTCACCACGCTCTATCCGGATGCGATGCCGCTGTTGGAGAAAATAGAAACAATCGCGAAGAAGATCTACCGTGCCGATGAGGTGATTGCTGACCAGACTATTAAAGATCAGTTGAAAGCCTGGGAAGAGGCAGGCTACGGCGAGTTGCCCATCTGTATCGCCAAGACGCAATACTCTTTCTCGACAGATCCCAACCTGCGCGGCGCACCCACCGGACACAATATCCCTATTCGGGAAGTGAGGCTTTCCGCCGGTGCCGGTTTTATTGTAGCGATTTGCGGTGCGATCATGACAATGCCCGGTCTGCCGCGGCAACCGGCTGCCGAAGTGATTATGTTGAATGAATCAGGAGACATAGAAGGCTTATTCTAGGGAACGATCAGAGGATCCCTGAATTCGGGTTAATAATCCCAAACCCAATGTACGGTGTCGGTGTTACTACCGGCGCTGTGCACTGGTGATATGCAATGAGATGTGAACTGATGGAACGAAACAATCGCGGTTTGCATATTAATGACGATGTGCTTTACACAAATAGACTGTGGGTGTAGGGTTTTCACGATGCTTCAGGTTAAGCATGTTGTACAAAGTGAGCGTGGTCGTCATTGCGTTTACTGGAACCTGGCCTTTGCGGCTCAGGATAATCAGGGAAGGAAAGCTTCGGCAAAAAAACAGGGTGGCAGGAACGTGTTGTACTAAGGAATGTACCAGGGCCGGGGTAATTCCCGGTGTTCGTGAACCAAACCTCACTGGAGGAATTATGAAAAAACTGCTTAAATCTTTGTTACCGCTGGCAGTGGCGACCACCGCGACAGTCGCGATGTCTGCCAACGCTATTGCGGCTGACTGGAAACCAAAAAAGCCCGTCGAGTTTATTATTATGGCTGGCACCGGCGGTGGCGCGGACCAGATCGCGCGACTGTTGCAGGGTCTGATAGAAAAGAAAAATCTTTCACCCAGACCGTTCATTCCCATCAACAAGCCCGGTGGATCCGGTGCGGAGGCGCTTCGCTATCTTCAGGATAAGGAAGGCGACGATCATACGCTGCTGGTAACACTGAACAGCTTCTACACCACACCTATTATTCAGGAAGATCTGGGAGTGGATGTTTCGAAGTTCACCCCGATCGGTCGCATGGCACTCGATACGTTTTTACTCTGGGTGCACGACGATCGTGATGACATCACAGACCTCGATAGCTATGTAGGTGCTGTAAAGTCTACTGGAAATACCTGGAAAGTAGGTGGCACCGGCTCGGGTCAGGAAGACTCTATTCTGACTGCGATGATGGAAGCGGAATTTGGTTACGAAGTGACCTATATTCCATTCCCGGGCGGCGGCACGGTCGCGAAGAATCTCGTGGGCAAGCATATTGACTCGACGGTTAACAACCCTGCTGAGCAAAACGAGTTCTATCGTGCCGGCAACACCAAGCCGCTGGTTCAATTTACCGGTGAACGTATGGAGGCATACCCCGATATCCCTACTGCAAAGGAACTGGGTGTGGATATCGAGTACTACATGCAGCGTTCAATCAATGGACCTCCGGGTATGTCTGCAGACGCACAGGCGTTCTACATCGATCTGTTCAGTCAGTTGTATCAGTCTGAAGAGTGGCAGCAGTTCTGTGTGGAAGATGGTCTCGATTGTAATGAATGGTCAGCCGGCGATGATCTCGCGGCTTTCCACACGGCGCAATTGAAGCGACATCAGGCGCTGATTGAGCAGGTTGGTGCCGAGGCTATTACCGGCGAATAGACGTCGATAACAGCTAGCAGTAAGCCTAAGTACCTGCCGGCAATGGCCGGCAGGTACGCCACTTCACTTACCGACAGTATCTTCCACATGACTGTTCGCACCGCAGAGATAGTTTTTGCTGTAATACTGGCGCTTTGCTCTATCGGATTGATGATCAAAAGCGCTGAGCTCAACATTGGGTGGATAGAAGGCCGCGGCCCGGGGTCCGGTGCGTGGCCGTTCTGGCTGTCCACCGGCATGTTGATTTGTTGTATATGGACTATCGTCAGATGGTTTAAAAGGGTAACGCCGGAGTCGGTTTCGGAAGAGCCCTACATCAGTGCAGAAACCGCACTCGTGGTAGGAGTCTCCGCGTTTTCAATTTTGGCTCTGCTGGTAATGACGCAGTGGGCCGGTATCTACATCGCGTTGCCGGTTTTCCTTTTATTTTATCTGAAGTTTGTCGGTCGCCACTCCTGGGCCTTGACACTCACACTGGTGGTATGTGTGCCGGTGTTTATTTTCTGTCTGTTCGAATGGGCATTGAAAATACCACTGCCTAAAGCCTTCACCGAGGAAGCTTTCTACCCGGTGTACGATCTTATCTATGCCCAAAATGCCGGCGAGCGTGTGGGTGCAATGAAAGCACCGGTGGTCGGTCTGCCAACACTCGGGGTAGTGATCGCGCTCGTGTACTGGCTGTGGCATCTGTTCACCCGAAAATCTTCAAAAACAACAACGACTGAAGAAGCGAGTTAGATATGGAGAGTGTGCTGCCGCTATTGGGTGCCGGTCTGCTTGAGGCCATGCAGCCCCTTAATTTGCTGATGATTATCATTGGCTGTACGGTCGGGTTGTTGGTCGGGGCCATGCCCGGGCTCGGGTCCGTTAACGGCGTTGCCATTCTTTTACCTATTACTTTTCTGGTGCCACCGACGGCGGCCATCATCTTTCTCGCGGCCATCTACTATGGTGCGATGTACGGCGGCGCCATCAGTTCGATAACGCTGGGTATACCCGGCGCATCGACAGCCGTCGCAACCGTTTTCGATGGACGTCCGCTCGCACAGAAAGGTATGGCGGACAAGGCGCTGGTTGCAGCGGCAGTCGCTTCGTTTATCGGTGGTACGATCTCAGTCATTTTGTTCACGCTATTTGCTCCGCCGCTGGCTGCATTTGCGCTTAAATTCGGTCCTCCGGAGGAGTTCGCGCTGATGATACTGGCCTTTGCCACATTCATCGGGCTGGGCGGTGATGATATTCCAAAAACGATTTTTTCTATCCTGATCGGACTGGTACTTGCGACCATAGGTCTGGACATTATTTCCGGTAAGCCTCGCCTGATATTTGGCGATATTTCCGGTTTTCTACACGGTATTAATTTTCTGGTACTGGCAATCGGTATCTACGGGATCGGGGAAATGCTCTGGACGCTGGAGTCGACCCAGGGCAAGGTTTCCGTGCATAAAGTGAAAATGTCATTTTCGCGTCTGCTCGGAAATTTAAAGCACGTTAAAGAATACATCGGCACCACAACGCTGGGTTCCGTGCTGGGTTATTTCGTTGGCACGCTCCCCGCCGCAGGCGCTACTCCGGCTTCGCTGATGTCCTATGGGTTGGCAAAAACATTCTCGAAAGATCCGGAGAGTTTCGGCAAGGGAAAGGTGGCCGGTGTTGCAGCGCCGGAAGCCGCAAATAACGCAGCATCAACCGGTTCAATGCTGCCGATGATTACCCTTGGAATACCGGGTTCACCGACCACTGCGATTCTACTGGGTGGAATGATCATTTGGGGACTTCGACCGGGACCGCTTCTGTTTACCGAGCACCCCGATTTTGTCTGGGGTTTGATTGGCTCGCTCTATATTGCCAATGCGGCAACCCTGCTGATTAACCTGGCATTTATTCCAATATTTGTAAAAGTGCTGACCATGCCGTTCACGGTGTTAGCCCCCATTATCTACATTCTTTGCCTTGTGGGCGGATATGCGCCTACACAGACCATGCACGATGTGTGGTTAATGTTTGTGTTCGGTATCGTGGGCTATTTGCTGCGTAAGCTGAACTACCCGGTCGCACCTGCGGTACTGGCGATCGTTCTGGGACCGCTGGCCGAGCGCTCCATGCGTCAGTCGTTGCTTGCATCGCAGGGTGATTTCACCACCTTCTTTACCCGGCCGATCAGTGGTGTATGCATGTTGATTGCGCTGTTGCTCATTTGCTATCCGTTGATACGAAAGTTACGTAATCGTGGCTGATATTGGTTGATGCCATGAATGATGCAGGGTAGCGACACCTATAATGCATGGAATCCGGGTATCAACTCGAAGATTCCCTCCTCGTTGCTGCCCGCTACAACGTTGTTTCGTCCTGAATGCTCTTCGGTAGATTACCGCGCTGCTAAAGAGCTTTCTGACTTTTCCGGGCTGAAGCCTGTTGAGCTCGTTTCCTTTCAGGTTGAACGATTGATCGTTCACGATTTACTGGTTCGGGTCACCGCTGATCTGTCAGTACCTGACGGACCTAACTATGAAGACCTTGGTATTAGCCTGAGATCGATGGTGCACACCATCTATAGTCGCTATGTGGTGCCGGATCTTGACCGGTTCCAGGTCGAGTTTGACAAGATCCGATCTGACTGCGGGGCGCTGATACAAGAAGAACTCGAAGCCTATCTGTTCCCACCCATTGCTGTCGACGCAAAAGCGGATAAGCCCTCATTGCTCGCTCGATGGTTTGCCCGGCAAACCAAACCGAAAAAAACCGGGGATAATGATGCTCGTGAATTGAAGGCGATCGCTTACTGGAAATCTCAGTTGAACGATCAGAGTGATCTGCTTCAACACAGTTGTCTGCAGGCATTGATTCGGGTGGTCAGTGCTATCGTGGCGCATCGGGGCGCGATGATCCATCAGCCTGAACTGGTCGCATCTATCGCAATAAATATGGCGTTGAATAAGTATGGCGGTGAGCGGATAACCACCATAGTCGAACCCGTCTTTAAACGGGCCGTCGAGCAGGAGGGCTATCGTTGGTTACCAATACAGAAGCACCCGGTCGTCATGAATGTTAAAGGTGCTTCTGCATCGGGAAAAAGTACCATTCGCCCGCAGCAACGGCAGCTGGCCGGGTCGCTCGGCATTCCATGGGAGGACTTTGCCCTTATCAGTCCGGACTACTGGCGCAAATATTTGTTGGACTACGAGTCACTGGATGAGGACTATAAATATGCTGCCATGCTAACCGGTCAGGAGCTTGAAATTATCGATAAGAAGCTTGATCGCTACATGGCTCACAAAGCACAGCGAAATCAGATCACGCATTTGCTTATTGATCGGTTCCGATTTGATAGTTTTAGCGTTGATGCCGGTAAGAGTAAAGACAGCAAACTGTTATCCCGTTTTGGAGATCAAATATATCTCTTTTTTATGGTCACGCCACCCGCCGAGACGGTGGTCAGGGCCTGGGAAAGGGGCAAGACAACCGGGCGCTACAAGGCCGTTGATGATCTGTTGTACCACAACATAGAGGCATTCACCGGTATGCCGGCACTTTTCTTATCGTGGGTATTGTCAGCGGATAAAGAGGTGCATTTCGAGTTTCTAAACAACGATGTGCCAAAAGGGGAACTGCCGCGTACGGCTGCATTTGGGAGTAATCAGTTAATGACGATTCTCGATGTCGATCTGATGTTAAATATTGATCGATACCGGAACGTGAACATTGAAGCGGAATCAGCTGATGAGGTGCTGATTGACAAGCCAGGTAAAGAAGCTGCGTTTCTGTTGCGCTGTATTGCCAGTATTTCGGAAGTGCGTTTTCTCGAGCCTGACAGCCGGCAGTTTTATGCTGTTTTTAAGTCTGGCGAACTGGTTTTTATTGACAAGGCCAGAATGCCCGAGCGAACTGATGGCGGCATTGTTGCACAGTTGCTGGCGAGTCATCAGCGGAGTGACAGTTATTCTGATGTGCTGCCAGCCATGAACGATCTTAGCAAGGCCCGACAAATCACCATCGGAAACTGGCACTGACAGCGTTTGTTCGTGTAGGGAAGCTTCCGCCGCCACTTTTATAATTGGCCGGCTGCAAAGATCGCCAAGCAGCCGGCCGAACGGGGTAGATACCCTACTGACTATGCCGTGCGTTTAGCGTTGTCAGTATTATTGTCCAGATACCATTGAACGTTCTCGACAGTCTGCTCCACCGCCGGGTGACTCATCTGCTTTTGGTGTGCCAGCAGTTGTACCAGCTTGTCGACTCGCTCTATAGCTGTGACGCCACGGTTCAGCGCTTTTGCAGCAGACGAGGGTTGTGACAGGCCTTTTGCGGCGTTTGCGTATTTATCAAATGGCACCAGGTCTTTCGGGTCAGCGCCCAGCGTCTCGCAGAGCTTGCCGGTCCATTCGTAAATTTCACGTGACAGTTCCAGGTCGGCATGGACTGCATCGCGTATAGGGATCATGCCATCGGTTTCCACGCAGCGGTAGTTGCCAGTCATCAGCATGCTCCATTTCGCAAGTGGTACATAGAGCGAATCGTGCACTTTCACTTTTACCGGCAGTTCTGTTGGCTCACCGTTATGATCGACGCGGCTTGCGATGATGTCTGCTTCGATTTCGCGCAGCATGCGGGTGTGGTCATCTGATTCAAACCGCGCAACTTTGAAATTAGTCGGCAGACTGACATGCAAAAAGTTTTTATCTTCTTCCGGTGGTCTGAATGCCTGCGGGTCCGGACTCGCTAGGGTCACCAGGCCGGGCTCGAAGTTTTTCCATACCGATGGGTTGTCGTAACAAGCTGCAACGCTGTCGGCCATGACACCCGGCAAGCGCTGAATATACGGCAGCGGCGGCATGTTCATAATCGCCATGCATGGCACTTTGGCCAGTGCGATTCTGTTCAACAGATCGGCTACCTCGGGGCTGCTGTACTGTGGCTCCTGCATCCCCAGCACCACCAGGTCATACTCGCTGACATCAACCGCAGAGGGTGTGACGGCGCGGGTATCGGCTGGCAGATTTTTCGAGTGCACCAGCACTGGTTCATCCAGGCCACGCACTGGGAAGCGGATGGTGGTGCCTTCGCTGTTAATCAGTTTCGCGGTGGGTGCGGTGCAGACAAGCGTCACCGGATGGCCGGCCAGTGCCAGTTTGGCACCAAGCAGTGATCCGTAGGATGCCCCGAGAATAAGTATGCTGTATTTTTGCGTCATGCGAACCTTCCCCCTTTATACTGTATTCATTCGTCGCGAGTCGCGACTAGTAGCGTCAATAATAAATGGATGTTGAAAATATTATTCCTATCGGCACAGAATTTCACAATAAAAATTTCACAATGTGAATTTCACAAATGACGACAAGATAAATGACAAAACAACGATGGGAAATTTATGTGGTTTGGCACGATAGCCACGACTGACGCACTCGGTTGTATCGTGGCCCACAGTCTCAGGGTCGATGGTAAAAAGATCAGTAAAGGGCGGGCAATTGATGCCGCGCTGCAGCGTCGCATCATCGCTGGTGGTATCACCGAGCTGGTCGTTGCAAGACTCGACGATAGCGATGTTCATGAGGATCTGGCAGCACAGGCGCTTGGCTCATCTCTCAGTGGTGCCGGCGTAGTCACTGATCAGGCGCGCATTGGCCGCGTGAACCTGTTTTCACAGTATGAAGGGTTATTGTGCTTTGATCGTGACAGCATCAGGGCAGTCAATGCAGTTGATGAGGCCATTACACTTGCAACCCTTCCTGCAGATAGCTGGGTGCTGCCGGGTAAAATGGTGGCGACCAGCAAGATTATCAGTTACGGCGTACCGGCAGAGCGGCTGGCGCGTGCGATTGAAAACGTCACATGCCGTCTTTCGGTTGAGCCGGTCCGAGCGCAACGGGCCGTGTTGATACAGACACAGTTACCGACCATAAAATCGACTGTACTGGACAAAACGCGGTCGGTGACCGAGCGGCGGCTTGGCGCCCGTCATGTGACGCTTAGCGGCGAACAACGCTGTGTTCATGAGGTCACTGCGTTGACGAATGTACTGCAGTCAGTCGTCGATACCGATTTGATTTTAATTGCCGGAGCATCTGCGATCAGTGACCGTGCGGATGTTGTTCCCGCGGCGATTGTCGAGGCTGGTGGCACTGTGCACCGGTACGGTATTCCGGTCGACCCGGGCAATTTGTTGCTGCTTGGCGAGCTGGCCGGCTGTCAGGTGATCGGGTTACCCGGTTGTGCGAGGTCAGCAAAATTGAATGGTCTTGATTTATTGCTCAATCGAATTGCCTGTGGGGTGGAAATCGATAACGACTGGTTGAACGGCCTGTCCGTCGGTGGCCTGCTGAGCGAAATGCATGATCGCCCGCAACCGCGTGTCAGTCAGGACCTGCACAGACCTGCCAAAGTCGCCGCGTTGGTGCTGGCTGCCGGTACTTCAAAGCGAGCAGGTCCGCAAAACAAATTACTTTGTGAGTCCAACGGCATACCGATGATTAAAAGGGTGGTGGATCAGGTGACTTCCAGCCGGCTAACTGACGTACACGTTGTGACAGGGCACGAACATCAACGGGTCGAACAGGCGTTGGCAGGGTCCCGGTGCAAAACACATTATTGTGCCAGCTACGACCTGGGTATGGCGCATTCCCTTTCCCATGGTATTTCACGTTTGGGTGATGTTGATGCCGTCATGGTGATACTGGGTGACATGCCGGAGGTGTCAAACGCTGTGATCGACCAGTTGCTCGCCTTCGACTCAACGCAAATCATTGATACGATCCGGGTCCCGGTTTTTCAGGGCACACGCGGCAACCCTGTGATTGTGGGAAAGAGCTTCTTCGACACGTTGCTGCAGCATACCGGTGATACCGGGGCAAAGTTCCTGATGCGCCAGTACCCGGATCTGGTGGTGGAAGTGCCGGTAGAGGAAGCGGGTGTACTGGTGGACTACGATACGCCTGAAGCGCTTGCCCGCCTGAACAGCAATTGTTAATGCGGATCATTAATACAAAACGCTGTTTGCGGCGATATATTTCAGCGGCGCTCCTGTCCCTGACTGTTGTCGTTAGCACGTTTTGCGTGAATGCACAGGACAACGTTACTCGAATTGCCGCTGCTTCATCGATGCGGTTTGTGCTTGATGATTTAATTCAGGCTTATGTGGAGCGCAGTGGTGATCGCGGTTTGCAGGCAGTGTATGGCTCATCGGGAAATCTCTACAGGCAGATAGTACAGGGCGCACCGTATGATCTGTTTTTATCTGCCGACGAGGCGTATACAACGCAACTCCTGGAGCATGGTAGGTCGCGGCAAACCACACGGTTTACCACCGGAACACTGGTGTTGCACGGTGCCTGCGCAGCTACATCTGCGTCATTGCCTGCGCAGCTGCGTAATGCGGTAGATCAAGGGAAGTTCGAGGGCCGGCCGCTGAAAATCGCCATTGCAAACCCGACACACGCACCATTTGGAAGAGCAGCCAGACAGGCGATTCAGTCTTACGGTCTGTGGGATGAAAGTCAGCCTTACCTGATTATTGCCGACAGTGTGTCGCAGGCAGCGCAGTTTGCCAGCACCGGTGCGGTGAGCTTTGCGTTTATTGCGCAGTCGCTAAGCGCAAACCTGGCTGGCCAGTCTGTGGTGGTGCCGCCGGAATACTATTCGCCCTTGCTGTTGAACCTGGCTTTACTTTCAGATGCTCCGGGCGCGGCCGCGTTTCAGGCGTTTGTAGGGTCGGCGCAGGCGCAGTCACTGATCCGCAGTTACAAGCTGAATCCGTGATGCACCACGCACCGCACGGTGTGTATGAGTGCGCTAGTAAGCGCTCAGTGCTTGATTGACGTTTGCATCTTAATAAAGTTTTATCACGCTTCAGTGGTGCCGAATGATATCGATAACTTGTCCCGGGCGACTGTGTACATCGGCGAGATAGGCGCGTTCGGCGGTGCGCTGACCGCGAGCAAAAAACTGTTCCAGTGATTCCGACACCACGGGGAATGCGAGCTCAGACCACGGCACATCCTGTTGCTCGAACAGGCCCACTTCGAGTGATTCTTCGCCTGCCGATGCTGCACCGTCTTTCAATTGCCCGAGAAACATGACATAGACCTGACTGATACGCGGCAGGCTGTAGACACCGAACAGCTCGAGGCTTTGTGCAACCGCGTTGGCTTCTTCGCTGGCCTCCCGGGCCGCGCCTTGTGCCGCTGATTCCCCGTTTTCCATAAACCCTGCCGGCAGCGTCCAGTAGCCGCGACGGGGTTCGATCGAACGTTTGCATAGCAGCACCTTACGCTGCCACGTGAGAATACAACCGACGACCAGTTTCGGATTAACATAATGGATGACGTCACAGCTATCGCAGACTGCGCGTTCGCGGTTGTCTCCGACGGGTACTTTGTTGGTGACTGGCTGGCCACAGTCAGAGCAGTACTGCATATTGGCACCTTAATGGAGTCTCACGCCACACTAGTATACTCCGCAAAGCGTCGGATAGATTACCGACGCTCACGCGAGTGATTCAGGGAAAAGACCATCGTGATCGCCACCAGTGAGAGGCATAGCAGCACTGCGGACATGACTGCTGCGGTCTGATTGTCGAATGCCTGTACGCTGTCGTAAATGGCGATAGACGCAGTCCGCGTTTCCCCCGGAATGTTGCCTCCCACCATCAATACAATGCCGAATTCCCCGAGCGTATGTGCGAAGACCAGCACAGCCGCACTAAGTACTCCGGGCCAGACTTGCGGGCATTCGATGCGGGTGATTTGTTGCCAGCGACTCAGTCCGCAGCAGGCCGCAGCATCGAAAATGTTGCCCGGTATGCTTTCGAAAGCGCGCTGAATGGGTTGTATTGCAAACGGCAGGTTGAAGATTATCGAGGCGATCAGCAACCCTTCGAAGCTGAAGGCGAGAGTTTTACCAAACAACGCCTGATAAGTATTGCCGGGCACGGAATTGATCGAAAACACGGACAACAGATAAAACCCGAGCACAGTCGGTGGCAGTACCAGTGGCAGAGCCAGTACGCCCTGTAACACAGCGTGGCCGCGGAAATGGTGCAGTGCCAGCCAGCGACCGATAAAAAAACTGAGCGGCAACAGAATGGCGAGTGTCCACAAGGCCAGTCTGAATGACAGCAGCAGTGCCTGCCAGTCCATTATTGACCGATTCCCGAATCCGGCAGTCGGCGGATGGTCATTGGTTGAAGTTGGATCAAAATGTTGACCTGCAGTGTGGCGAGCCTGCGCTGGATAATACCGCCCGTAGCGGTTAATGTTCATGCAGGAACGCGGTATCCTGCGTGTTGGGGGCAGACTATCACCGTCGATGAGAACAGTTCCAGTAAAAACCTGTCGCCTGTGGCTGAACATTTCGCATTGCAATTCACCGGGCTGCTGCGAATGTCAGTGGCGATGCGGACAGCTCGAGCGTTGTCCTGTCGATAAGTGTGCCTTTGGTTCTTATTCAGGCCGCTGCCGTCATGCGAGTGACAGGCACTGGTTTACAACCTGTCAGATCAATATATATGTATCCATTCGAATACCATAAAGCGCAGTCGGTAGAAGATGCCGTGGCACGTGTCAGTCGGAGTGACGACGGCAAATTTCTGGCCGGTGGCATGACACTGATACCCACCATGAAGCAGCGACTGGCGGCCCCTGATGTGCTGGTGGATCTTGCATCACTCGATTCGCTCAATGGTATACGCAGGGAGGCGGGTGACATTGTCATTGGTGCGATGACAACCCATGCCGCTGTTGAGCGCTCACCGCTGGTTCATGCGCACCATCCTGGCCTGGCTCAGTTGGCGGCAGTGATCGGTGATCCGCAGGTTCGCAATCGCGGTACTCTGGGAGGTTCGGTTGCCAACGCAGATCCGGCGGCCGACTATCCTGCAGCGCTGCTCGGGTTGTCGGCAACCATCATTACTGATAAACGCACCATTGCGGCTGATGATTTTTTCATCGATCTATTTGAGACCGCGCTGGAGGAACACGAGGTTATTACTGAGGTCCGCTTCCCTGTTGCTGAAAAAAGCGGTTATAAAAAATTTCCCAATCCAGCCTCACACTACCCGATCGTCGGAGTCTTTATTGCCGTCAGGGAAAACAGAGTGCGGGTGGCGGTGACCGGAGCGGCGGGCTGTGTATTTCGCTGCACAGAAGCGGAAAGCATGTTGGAGCAACAGTTCAGTGCTGATGCACTTGCCGGCCTGACTATCGATAGTCAGGAATTCAATGAAGATATCCATGCGACCGCGGACTATCGGGCACATCTGATCGGGGTAATGGCAAGGCGATTAATCGAATCAATGTGATGCGCAGCCGTGGAGCCCTTCGACTTAACGTCGAACAGGAATTGCCGGTTAATCTGCGCGCGACTCTTTCTTGTGAGGCCGGTGAATTACTCGCCCTTGTCGGTCCATCCGGTGCCGGTAAAACAACACTGTTAAAGATGATCGCCGGCCTGACCCACCCTCCGGTCGGTACAATTCAGTGCGGGGATGAACTGTGGCTCGATACCGCTCGGGGTATCCGTCTTAAACCGCAGCGGCGCAGAGTCGGCTATGTGTTTCAGCAGTATGCACTGTTCCCGCATCTAACAGCGATTGAGAATATTGAGCAGGCCTGTCTTGAGTTGCCAGCTCGCGAAAGAAGGCAGCATGCAATGCGCTGGCTTTCCAGAGTAAACCTCGGCGGCCTCGAGCACAGAAAGCCTGCGCGACTGTCCGGCGGACAGCAGCAGCGTGTCGGACTTGCCAGAGCGCTGGCTCGTGAACCTCGCGTATTGTTGCTGGATGAGCCTTTTTCAGCGGTGGATTTTGCTACCCGCGAACGTCTGTATCGTGAACTGGCAACTCTTCGCTCTGAGCTCGATATTCCCGCTATCCTGGTGACACACGATCTTAACGAGGCGCGCCTGCTTGCGGATAGTCTTTGTATGTTGTCTCAGGGGCGAACGTTGCAAAGCGGCAGCGTGAGTGATGTCATCAATCGCCCCGAAACAGTACTGGTTGCACGACTGGTTGGATTCAGAAACGTTTTTCGTGGCACGGTGATCGCCGCACTTGAGGGAGATGCGGGTGTTATTGAGTGGCGCGGTCATCGACTTGAAGTATCGCAATTGAATGGGTTTGCGGCCGGGCAGCCAGTGCACTGGTGCATCCCGCAATCCCATATTGTGCTGCATCGCCGCGACCGTCCGTCGCGCGGTGAACGCGAGAATCCATTGCACGGAGATGTGGTTGAAGTGCTTACCCTGGGCGACAATAAACTGATTGCTGTGCAACCCGGTGATACGGATCGTCCGCCGCTCTATTTTTCCGTGCCCGATCATGTCGCAGCGCGCAATGATGTGCGAGTCGGAGTACAGGTAGGTATTTCGTTGCTGGCAGCGAGTATTCATTTGATGCCACCGGATCGATTGGGTCGCAGTCGACGTCAGCGCGCGTTGCATGCCATCGCTGCGTTGTAAAAGCCTGAGGTAATTCTATACCACTGCGCTTTTGAGTCTGGCTTCCGCAGGCAGGCGGTCTGTGGGTATCACAAAAAAGCCCCGACCGGCGGGGCTTTTTGTACTCAATACTTCAGTCTTGTGTTACGTCGAAGCCAGACGTGATGCAACGTTTTCCCAGTTGACCAGTTTGTCCAGAAAGTTGGTCAGGTAAGCAGGACGCTTGTTGCGGAAATCGATGTAATAGGAATGTTCCCACACATCGCAACCCAGCAGTGCCGTTTGGTTGAAGCACAGCGGGTTGACGCCGTTTTCTGTTTTGGTAACTTTGAGTGAGCCGTCTGTGTCAACGACCAGCCAGCACCAGCCCGAGCCGAACTGACCGGCGCCCGCGGCTGAAAATTCTTCCTTGAATTTGTCCACCGAACCGAACGCATCCTTGATTTTTGACTCGAGTTCCGATGGCATATCGCGACCGCCCGGGCCCATCATTTCCCAGAACTGCATGTGGTTCCAGTGCTGGGAGGCATTGTTGAAGATGCCGTTTTGAGCCACCGCGCCACTTTGGTACGTGCCCTTGACAATCTCTTCGAGAGATTTGTTTTCCCATTCGGTGCCGGCGATCAGTTTGTTGCCGTTGTCCACATAGGCTTTATGGTGGAGATCGTGGTGGAATTCCAGTGTTTCTTTTGACATGCCGCCGGCGGCGAGCGCATCGTGTGCATAGGGGAGATCAGGTAGTTCGAAAGCCATGATAGAACCTCGGTGTTTGATGGTTTTTCGGGGAAGTAAAACACTGTTAGTCTACCCGATTACCGCCATGTTGAATACACAGAACAGGGCGGGTTCCGCAAGTTTCCCATGGCGTACTGGCTTTTCTCCTGATGGCTAATCATACGAGTTTGTGGTTGTTCGGTTACGGTTCACTGATCTGGCGCCCGGATTTCCCCTATCTGCAGCAAAGGGTTGGCACCATCGCCGGATGGACGCGCCGATTCTGGCAGGGGTCGCACGATCATCGCGGTGTACCTGAGGCGCCGGGCAGGGTGGTGACGCTGGTGTCGGCGCCGGGTTCTGTGTGTGGGGGTGTGGCTTATCAAATCGACGGCGCAGCCGCCCGCGGGATATTTGCACAGCTCGATTATCGCGAGAAGAATGGTTACGAGCGGCTGCAGATTGACTGCCATCTTGAAAGCGGTGAGGTAGTTAACACGATCACCTACATCGCCGGTCCTTCCAATGAGGCTTATCTTGGTGAGGCGCCGCTTGAGGAGATAGCGCGGCAGATTCGCTCGGCCCATGGACCCAGTGGAAGTAACCGTGAATACCTGATGTCGCTGGACAGTTCCTTGCGTGATCTGGCAATTGAGGATGCGCATGTCGCTGCGCTGGCGCGATTACTCTGAATCGCTGCCGGGCACACTGTTTTGCTACGCGAGTGGCAGTGCCTCCTCCGCCAGCTGCACCCAATAGGAGCATCCGTACGGAATGGCATCGTCATTGAAATCATACGCCGGGTGATGCAGCGCGGCCGTATCGCCATTGCCCATAAAAATAAATGCGCCCGGTCTTTCATTCAGCATAAATGAAAAATCTTCCGCACCCATGAGTGGCCGGGTGTTGGCATCAACGTTTTCAGCGCCGGCTACGCTGGCTGCAATGCCGGCGGCGAAGCGAGTGGGTTGCTCCGCATTGATCGAGACCGGATAGTTGCGCTGGTAGTCAAGAGTTGCACTTGCGCCCATGGCCATGGCGGTATGTTCAACTACCTCGGCGATGCGTTGTTCTGTCAGGTCCTGCATCATCGGACAAAGTGTGCGAACTGTGCCCTTCAGCGCAACTGTTTGCGGAATAACATTGAACGCATCGGAATCAGTGCGAAACGAGGTAATTGACACTACGACCGATTCAAGCGGATTTACGTTGCGGGATACGATCGTCTGCAGTGCCAGAATGATTTGTGATGCGGCGACCGTCGGATCGATGCTGTTATGTGGCATGGCCGCATGTCCGCCTTTGCCTGACACTTCAATACTGATCAGATCGGCGGCTGCCATCAGCGGACCGGGTCGGATGGCGAAGTGGCCAATTTCGATGCCAGGCATATTGTGCATGCCAAATACCTGTTGAATACCGAAACGATCCATCATGCCGTCGGCCACCATCTCACGCCCGCCGCCACCGCCTTCCTCGGCGGGTTGAAATATGACCGCGACAGTGCCATTGAAGTTGCGTGTTTCACACAGGTACTTTGCAGCGCCGAGAAGCATGGCGGTGTGGCCGTCGTGCCCGCAGGCGTGCATGTGTCCTTCGTGAGTCGAGGAGTACGGCAGGTCTGTGGCCTCGTTTATTGGCAGCGCATCCATATCAGCGCGCAGGCCGATCACCTGAGTTGACGATTGTTTGCCGTGAATGATGCCAACCACGCCCGTTTGACCAATTCCCTCTGCAACTTCGTCAGCGCCGAATTGCCGCAGTTTCTGCGCGACGATACCGGCCGTACGATGTACGTCGAATTGCAACTCAGGGTGCGCGTGGAAATCTCTGCGCCATGCGGTAATTTCGGGCAGCAGATCGGCAAAGCGATTAATCAGGGGCATGGACAGACAGGTCACCTTCGAGCAATTAGCAGAGCGTGCCACAAAAGCCACAGGTTTTCGATCCGGTAGCCGCGCTATTCGCGTCAGGATCAGGCGCAACCACTCACTGCGGGTTCACGGCTCGCTGACACGGCTTGCGTCTTGTGTCGGATAGTGGTTTAGTTCAGGGCATTCAGCAAAAGTATCTCATATGAGTCAAGGTCAAACTCCACCCAGTACCGTACTGGAAGTGCAGGACCTCAACACTGTGTTCCACACCAGGGACGGGTGTGTACATGCAGTGAATAACGTTGATTTTGCCCTGCAAACCGGCGAGCTTTTGGGCGTGGTGGGCGAAAGTGGCTCTGGTAAATCTGTGACCATGATGTCGCTGCTGCGGCTGTTACCCTGCCCGCCAGCAGAAATAGTTTCCGGTCGCATACTTTTTCAGGGGCGCGATGTACTCCAAATGACTGACGAGGAATTGCGCGCGCTGCGCGGTGGTGAAATCGGGTTTATTTTTCAGGACCCGATGACATCACTCAATCCGGTCTTCACGGTTGGCTATCAGTTGATCGAGGCGCTGCGAGAACACCTCGATATCAATAAAAAAGCTGCGCGGATCCGTGCCGCTGACTTATTGTCGAAAGTGGGTATTGCACAGCCACTACAGCGTTTGAAAGATTACCCGCATCAATTTTCCGGAGGTATGCGACAACGGGTGATGATAGCAATGGCGCTGGCATGCCAGCCCAGAGTGCTCATCGCTGATGAGCCGACGACAGCACTGGATGTAACCATTCAGGCGCAGATCCTCGAACTGGTAAAGGACCTGAGGCGGGATCAGGGGATGGGTATCATCTGGATTACGCACGATCTCGGTGTGGTGGCGGGCATTGCCGATCGGGTTATGGTGATGTACGGCGGTAAAATTGTGGAACATGCCCTGGTGAAAGATCTGTTCAGGCATCCGCGACATCCCTACACGCGAGCATTACTTGCTGCGATACCCGGGGTGGAAGCCGAGCCCGACAGTCGCTTGCACACCATCGGTGGTCAGCCACCTGGCCTGACAGAAAAACCGACCAGTTGTTCGTTTGCCCCCCGGTGTGAGCGGGCGTTTAACCGCTGTCGAGTCGAATGCCCGCCATTGGTTGAAGTGAGCAGTTCGCATCAGGTGGCCTGCTGGCTTGAGTATCCGCATAGCCCACAGATGCCGGATGACTTAAAAATACAGGAGTCTATCCAGTGACCGGTGCGGTAATGCGGTCGGGAAAAATTCTTGAGGTGCAAGGATTATCCATGTACTTCCCTGTATACCAGGGAATACTTCGTAAACAAGTCGGTGAAATAAAGGCAGTAGATAAGGTTTCCTTCGATATCAATCGCGGTGAGACACTGGGGCTGGTTGGTGAAAGCGGTTGCGGCAAATCGACGACCGGCCGTGCGATACTCAAGTTATATCAACCCACTGCAGGACGCATTGTGCTTGATGGACAGGACATCACTGACCTTTCCGGCGATGCATTGAGGCAGGTGCGTCCGCATATGCAGATGATTTTCCAGGACCCGCAGGCCTGTCTTAACCCGCGAATGACGGTCGGGTCGATCATCGCAGAGCCGCTTGATGAGCACACAGCGCTGAAGCGACGGCAAAAACGGGAACGAGTGCGTGAGTTACTTGATGCGGTTGGAATGAACCCGGATTTTGAAAATCGTTACCCGCACGAATTTTCAGGTGGTCAGCGCCAGCGCATCGGTATAGCGCGAGCGCTGGCACTGCAACCCGGGTTTATTGTGTGCGATGAGCCGATTGCAGCACTGGATGTGTCGATCCAGGCGCAGGTAGTGAATTTACTCGAAGACCTGCAGCGGCAGCTCGATCTGACTTACCTGTTTATTAGTCATGATCTTTCCATGGTGAAGCATATCGCCGACCGTGTCGCGGTAATGTATCTGGGAAAGCTGGTCGAACTCGCGCCCCGACGCAAGCTTTATGCAACGCCACAACACCCCTATACCAAAGCGCTTTTGTCTGCAGTGCCGGAGCCGGATCCCGAGCGTGAAGCAGTGCGGGAGAGAATCATTCTTAAAGGTGAAGTACCCAGCCCTGCGAACCCGCCGTCAGGATGTAATTTTTCGACCCGCTGTCCAATTGCTACAGAGCGCTGTCGGCATGAAACGCCCGAGTGGCGAAGTCTTGAGGGGGAACGTTTTGTTGCGTGCCATATGGTACAGTGACTGGGTCGGTGAGGGAGTCCCATCGTTGGGTGTGCACATGGATCATCGCTTCCTGCAGTGATATCCGTGCCTTGCGAGTTGCGGTTAATTGAGGTGAGCCAGGCCTCTTGCAGTGATTGAGCAGTAAGCTGTGACCGCATTTCGCGATAACAGATATGCCCTGTAACTCGTCATTAATGTTTATTAATCAGGTTCCGGAGGAGCTAATTGACATGAAAAAAAATTTACTCTGCGTCGCGACAGCGGCTGCCCTTTGCAGTGGCAGCGTTTATGCTGAACGTGGCAGCGACGGGCAGTTGAACATTATTTACTGGCAGGCTGCCTCCATACTTAACCCGTACTTGTCCGGGGGAACCAAAGATATAGAGGCAGCCAGTCTCGTGATCGAACCGCTGGCGCGCTACGATGAAACCGGCACGATGGTGCCGGTGCTGGTCGATGAAATACCAACGGTTGAAAACGGCGGTGTCAGCGAAGACCTGAAAACCATCACCTGGACGCTCTCTGAAGGGGTGACATGGTCTGACGGCTCAGCGCTGACCGCTGCCGATGTTGCGTTTACCGCGGCTTACTGCCTCCACCCTGAAGGTGGCTGCCAGCAGGCTTCGAACTTTACCGATGTGGAAGGTGTCGAGGCAGTCGATGACTCTACCGTCAGGGTAACTTTCTCGGTTGCAAAGCCCTTTCCGTACGGCCCGTTTGTCGGCTCTCAGGTGCCGGTACTGCAAAAAACTCAGTTCGAGAATTGTATGGGGGCAAAAGCACCCGAGTGTACTGATGCCAACTTCGGACCGATTGGTACCGGGCCTTTTGTGGTTACCGAGTTTAAAGCGAATGATGTAGTGACTTACGATGCCAACCCGAATTATCGCGATGCATCGAAACCCGCGTTTTCCTCTGTGGTCTTCAAGGGGGGTGGCGACGCTGCCTCTGCCGCGCGGTCTGTGCTTGAAACCGGGGAATTTGACTATGCGTGGAACCTGCAGGTGGAGCCGGAGATACTGGCAAAAATGGCCTCTGCCGGTAAGGGCAAAGTGGTGTCTGCCTTCGGTACATCGGTAGAGCGGCTGATGATAAACAAGACCAACCCGGACCCCGCACTTGGAGAGAAACGCTCTACTGTGGAGGGCGGAGCGCATCCATTTCTTAACGATCCGGCAGTGTTAACCGCCCTATCGAAAGCGATCGATCGGCAGATTCTGGTGGAAGTCGGCTATGGCGAAGCGGGCCAGCCCACCTGTAACGTGCTGCCGGCGCCGGCGATTTACGCTTCCACTGCCAACGATGATTGCCTGGCACAGGATATCGAAGCTGCCAACAGCATGCTTGATGATGCCGGCTGGATAAAAGGCGGCGATGGCGTTCGTGAAAAGGACGGCGTGCGACTCTCTGTGCTGTATCAGACGTCGACCAACTCTGTGCGCCAGGCGACTCAGGCGCTGGTTAAACAATGGTGGACTGAGATAGGTTTTGAAACCGAACTGCGCAATATTGATGCATCCGTATTTTTTGGTGGTGATCAGTCAAGCCCTGATACTTTTCAGAAATTCTATGCAGACATTGAAATGTACACCAATAATTTCGATGGCACAGATCCCGAGAACTACATGGCTAATTGGTCGTGCAGTGAAATTCCCAGCCCCGAAAATCAATGGCTCGGCGATAATATGCCGCGCTATTGTAACCCTGCCTACGATGCACTCGTTGCAAAAATGGCAGTGACGGCAAAACTCGAAGAGCGCGCCGAGATTGCCAGGCAAATGAACGATATGTTAATGCAGGAGGGTGCCATCATCCCGCTGATTCATCGGGGCGGCGTATCTGCGCACGCAGTGACGCTTGATGGTGTTCGCATGAATGAGTGGGATTCCGAGCTTTGGAATGCCGCTGACTGGAAACGCGTCGAGTAGCAGGGCTTCTGTCACTGTCGGTCGCATTGGCCGGCCGACAGTGAACCGTGACCAGTGAGTCAATAAATGCTGATCCGTAACACGGCGTGATTCAGCACCAATAGAAGTAAAATCCCGGATTATCAGCTGCTCATGTTTAACTACACGATTCGCCGGCTGCTCTTTGCCATACCCACGCTGTTGGTGATTAGTTTTTTAATCTTTGCCATTCTGGATCTGGCGCCCAATGATCCGACGGGTAACCTGCCACTAACCATACCGCCGGAGGTTCGGGAAAAAATCCGCCTCTCGCTCGGTCTGGGTGAGCCGTTCCCGGTTCGCTATTTGAAGTGGCTGCAACAGTTTTTTATCAACGAACCACTGAACATGATTGAACAGTGGTTTGGCATCACCATCGGTGACAGCGAGAATCGATTGCGTGTGCAATCGTGGGCCACCCGCAGCCCGGTAGTTGACCTGATTGTCGAGCGTATGCCACAGACACTGTGGGTGGTGGGCATGTCTTATGTGGTCGGCATACTGATCGCCATACCCATCGGTGTGGTTTCAGCGTACCGGCAGTATTCGGTGTTTGATCAGGTCGGTACCTTTATCTCTATGGTTGGTTTTTCGGTGCCGACTTTTTTTACCGGCCTGGTGATGATCGTTATTTTCAGTTCAACGCTCGGCTGGTTGCCATCGATTTACGATACCACTCACAAGGTGACTGATCTGCCGAGCCTTTGGTTTCAGATTAAGCAGATGATCATGCCGGTGATGGTGCTGGCCCTGTTCAACGCGTCCCAGTTGTCGCGATTCATGCGCGCGTCGATGCTGGATAACCTGTCGCAGGACTATGTGAGAACGGCACGTGCCAAGGGCCTTAAAGAACGCACTGTTCTATTAATACATGTACTGAGAAACTCCCTGATTCCGGTGGTTACCGTTATTGCACTGGGTATACCGCAGATCTTTGCCGGCGCGATTATCACTGAACAGATTTTCAGAGTGAACGGGCTGGGGCAATTGTTGATTATCGGTATTCAGGGGGCTGACATCCCGCTGGTACAGACGCTCACCTTTATATTTGCTGTATTAATCGTGCTTTTTAATCTGATTGCCGATCTGATTTACGGCATCCTCGATCCGAGGATTCGCTATGAGTGAAGCGCTGGTAGAAGAGATGCCCGAGCACCGCTCGCTGTGGCGCGATGTCTGGCTGCAGTTTCGCACCCACAAAGGGGCGATGGTCGGCGCTGTTGTTTTTCTGTTTATTGTTTTTATGGTGGTATTCGGACCTTACATACATACGATTGATCCGCAATACCTGGATATTCGCAACAAGAATCTGTCACCCAGCTGGGAGCACCCGATGGGTACTGATAATCTGGGTCGGGACACGCTGGCTCAGGTCATGGCCGGTGGACGTGTTTCCCTGCTTGTCGGTGTTGTAGCTATGTTGCTGGCGTTGCTTCTCGGTGCGGTGGTTGGCGTGCTGGCCGGTTTTTTTAAGAAGCTGGATGGCCCGCTGATGCGTCTGACGGATCTGTTCCTTGCGTTGCCGTTGTTGCCGCTGCTGCTGGTGATCATTATGTTGTTTCGCGATTCGCTGCGCTCGGCGTTCGGACCCGAGACCGGTATTTTTATACTGATTGTTTTTGTTATTGGTATCACCAGCTGGATGCAAACCGCGCGCATTGTGCGGGGTGATGTGCTGACGATTAAGGAGCAGGAGTTTGTCGTTGCTGCGCGCAGTATCGGTACCCCGGCCAGGAGAATCATTTCAAGACATATACTGCCTAACGTGCTCAGTCCGATTATGGTTTCGGCCACGCTCGGTATTGCAAACGCGATCATTACCGAATCGGCCTTGAGTTTTCTGGGGCTTGGATTTCCGTCTGACTTTCCAACCTGGGGCCGGCTGCTGTACGACGGTGCCAACTTTATGCAGCTTACACCGGCAAGGGTGATCTGGCCGGGTCTGGCCATTTCACTGACCGTGCTCAGCGTGAATTATATGGGAGACGGGTTACGTGATGCACTGGATCCGAGGATACGGGTCAGGTAAGAAAATGGTCGTGCTGCCTGCTTGTTAGCGGCTTTGAAAAAAGACTGGCCGACATAGTCGGCCAGAACAGGGGGAGGAGACAAGTAAACTAACTTTGTTACAGCGGGGCTACCTTGCTGTAGGTGCCTTTGTTGGCTTTCATTTTTTTCCAGCTCTTTTTTGACGCACGCTTGCTTTCGGCTTTTATCCAGTTGGAATCGGCTGACACGATTTGACCGGGTATGTCAGCTTCCCAGAGACCGACTACCTGCGGGTTGATGTTGAAGTAGAGTTTATCGTCGACAATTCTCCACAGATTCGGATTGCCCGGTACCTTTCCGCCCTGAGCCACACCAAAGGCACAATGGCCGTCGTAGACCGGTGCATATCTGGCAGGATCCGCAAGGAATGTGTCGCGATTTTCTTCGGTCGCAAAAGCCCACTTTGAGCCATTGTACTCGGCGACGATACCTGCGCTGCCGGGTATCGCTTCCGGCTGGCCGGTGCCGACGCTTGATTGTTCGAGTGATCGGAATGCCACTACGTCATAGCCACTGGCGGCGAAGCCGGTTTCGTCGACATATTGAGGGCCGGCGAGTGCAAGAGAGTGGGCAAGTAGCAGAGAGATAAAGGCGAGTGTTTTTTTCATGTCCTGACCGTTGAGTGTGGGTTCACCCTAATAGACCGCTGGTCGGATCAAAGTTCAGCTCGTTATAAATTCGTTAGAGACGGCAAGCGGCTTGTTAAGCTCGGTTGAATTACGGCTTCGATGAGCGAGTTCGCAACGCTTTTTGTGCATTGGCAAATCTGCGTCGTTCGGCCCCCGGCAACGATTCATTTTGCAACGTCAGCATGGCGGCTTCCCGGGTGGTCCTGGCTTCGCTCTGATTTTCCATAACGGTGAGTAATCGTTCCACATCCTGTGCTTCAAGCGGTGCTCTGCCATTGAGTGCGTAAGTGGCACTCGCCCTGACGTGCGGGTCCGCGTCAAGCAGTGCATCGGAGAGCGCCCTGGTCACCTCGGTGCTCTGCCTGCGCCACTGACTGAGCACAGACAAACTATGCGCACGGACAGCGGGTGCAGGATGTGTGGATAGCAGAAACAAGTTGTCTGATATGAGCTGACGCTGGCTGTCTGTGGCATTGCGTGCGGGTGTGGCGATTACGTCCATGACCGCAACCAGCACTTGTTCGTTTGTTTCGGTGCCGAGCAGTTGAATAGCAACATCCCGGGCATCACTGCTGCTTGTCTGAATGCGATTCAATAAATCGAGACCGATCAGCTGTGACTGCGGATCACCGGAGTAGGCGAGTTCGGCTGCTGTTTCAAAAATTCTCGGATCATCAATGTCAGCCAGCAGGGCGGCAAGTCTCTTCGCACGGGTCGGGTCAGTCGTCTGTCGAAACTGCGCGAGCGTTGCTGTTAGAAATGCAGGGTCCGACTGTAATTGTGCTGCTGCACTTCTGAATGCTTCATCACTGAGGGCACTGCTACCCAGTGTCGATGCTTCATCTGTAAGCGTGCTGGAGGCGGTGGTGGCCAGACTGGTTTCGGTTGTCGGGTTCGGTGGCGTGGAGGGTGCCAACGGTGCTTCGACGATGGTTACTGTGTCGGAGCTAAATGTTGGGCGCGGTTCCGTGTTTTCTACGGTCGCCGCTGGTGATACTGATGCAGTGATTTCATTGTTTTTATCGGCGACGGGATCTTTTATCGTCAGGTATAACCAGCCGCCTGTCAGGATGACAGGCGGCAGGATCACAGCAATAACTTTATTCAAAGTGCTTTACGGGTTTGCTCCGAAATCAATAAGGTTGGTGCTGCCCGGGAACTCGGCCATTTTCCAGCCCTTCAGTTCAATGCCGCCTTCCACTTCCTGGTAGAACTGCGCGGTGCTGCTGTCACAATTCGGGCCGTCGATGGTGTGCACGTCAAAAGCGCCATCGTTACTGATGAGTGTTAGCTTTTCAAACAATTTGCCCCATGTCTGAGGGCCGACGACGCCGTCAATGCGTATGTCGTTAGCATCCTGGAAGTCGCGTACTGCCTGATCGGTGTTGGAGCCGAAGATGCCGTCTGCGAATGTATTTAGATCCTGGTCGTTATCAAAGCCCTGGCACCACAGGATGCGTTGCACGCCTCTGGTGTATGAACTGGTCGCGTAGGTGCCTCCTTCATGCAGCCAGCAGTTGTCAGCCCACTCCGGGGTGTCGGAGTTGAAGTCATCGCAGCGGTCCGCGGTTTGCGTATCTTCGCCACCCGTGTCTGTATCCGGGTTGTCGGCAACCGCCGGATCGGTGCCGGCGAGAATTTCGGTCAGGTTGGCAACACCGTCGTTGTCGCTGTCTTCAGCATCGTCGGTGACACCGTCGTTATCGGTATCCGGCAGCAGTGGATCGGTGCCGATCAGTGCTTCTTCAAAATCGAATAATCCATCGTTGTCGGTGTCGATTTCTTCGTTTTCCCCACCGATCAGGCTCTGCGAGTCCGAATCGCCGCCGCCGCTCTCACCATCTGCTTCACCGGTGGTTGTTCCCCCACCACAGGCGGTCAGCGTGGCAGCGAGGATGCACACCAGTGGCAGTTGCCCGAATCCGGGCAGAGAAATTTGCGTCAGTCTTTTCATTTTTTTGTCTCCGGGGTGGTGGCACATGACCAGCCGTGATTCACAAGGCGCACAACGTTCGGGTGTGTGCACGCTTCCAAATGTATAGCATTATTATCGGCACAGCCCATCCGTATCACTGTTAATTATCAATAAGTAAGCTGAACACAATCCAAAAGGTATGCATCCGTCAGACTATTGACGACAGGGTCAGTAAATCTACGGTGCGTTGGGACTCATGAGTGGGTTAACGCATCGAGGATTCTGATCCAGCTGTTAATCCCCTTTTGGAAACTGCGTAAATCGTATTTCTCATTAGGCGAGTGGATTTGATCGTCGTCGAGCCCGAAGCCGACCAGCATGCTTTCCATACCGAGGTATTGCTGGAAGTCACCAACGACGGGTATTGAGCCGCCACTGCCGACATAAACGGCGTCATTTTGCCATTCCTCACTAAGCGCCTGCTGCGCCTTTTTGAATGCCGGATTGTCAATAGACATCACGGTAGCCGGTGATGCGCCATGTGGCTGATAGGTGACGGTGCAGTCCGGCGGACACTTCGATTCGATGTATTGATGCAGTGATTCACGAATTTTGTGCGGATCCTGTTGGCCGGTCAGGCGGAAGCTGATTTTTGTACTGGCCGTTGAAGGCAGTACTGTCTTGAAGCCCTCGCCGGTGTAGCCTCCCGTGATGCCGTTGAACTCGCAGGTGGGCCGGCTCCAGATTTGTTCCAGCGCACTGTATTGTTTTTCACCGGCCGGTTCCGCCAGGCCGACTGCGCCGAGAAACGCAGTCTCGTCGAAGTTCAACTGCGACCATTGTCCCTGTAGCTGTGCGGGCAGCTCCGGTACGTCGTCGTAAAACCCGTCGAGGGTGACACGGCCGTTTTCGTCGTGTAGTCCGGCCAGTACATCGGCCAGCACGCGAATAGGGTTCCGGGCAGGCCCGCCGTACATGCCTGAGTGCAGATCTTTATCCGGCCCGGTAATGGTTATTTCCTCGCCGAGCATACCGCGCAGCATGGTGCAGATGGCGGGCGTGTTTGCATCCCACATACCCGTATCGCAAACCAGCGCAAGGTCGGCTGTGAGGTCAGCGGCATGGGCTTTCAGAAAAGGAATTAAAGAGGGAGATCCGGATTCTTCCTCGCCTTCAAAAAGAAAACGGATCTGACAGGGGAGCTCGCCATGCACAGCGACCCATGCTCTGCATGCCTCCACGAATGTCATTAACTGACCTTTGTCGTCGGCGGCGCCTCGCGCTCTGATCACCGTGTTGTCGCCTGCCTGATCCAGCATTGGGTCAAACGGGTCGCGATGCCACAGCGCAATCGGATCGACCGGTTGTACGTCGTAATGGCCGTAGAACAGCAGCGTCGGCTTATCGGGTACCGGTTTACTTGCACCCATGACCATCGGATGCCCCGGGGTGTCGTGTCGTCTGGCATCAATGCCGATGCCGGCAAGGTCATTGACCAGCCAGTCTGCGGCGTCGCGACACTGATCCTGGTAGGCCGGATCAGTTGAGATGCTTTGGATTTTCAGCAACTGAAACAGTCGTTCGAGCGCCTGATCCTGAGCGGTGTCAGCGTGGTCTAGTACCGATTGTAGTCTGGCCATAGGGATATACGGTGATGAGTTGCATCCAGTATAGCCGTGCGATTGGGGTTACGCATAGTCGCAGACTTATTGCCTAGCTTCAGTGGTTGTGCGACGTGTCCCCGACACCGTGTGCGCAAGTCAGGTGACTTATAGTGCAGCGCTCAGGCCGCCCGGTCTTGATATCCGTGTTCGTTGAGGAATTCGGTAAATTCATCAGCGGTTAGTGGATTCGAAAACAGATACCCCTGGCCGACATCGCAATTGAGCTGCAGTAACGTTTGCGACTGTATTTCATCCTCAATGCCCTCGGCGACTGTACCTACGTTTAGCTTGGCTGCCAGATCGATAATCGCCTGTACAATATCGCGAAACTTCGTGTCGGATTTGATTTCACCAGTGACTGCTTTGTCAATTTTAAGTGTGTCTATCTGACAGCGCGTGAGCAGCGTAAGCGAGGAGTGACCGGCGCCAAAGTCGTCCATTGCGATCTTGATTCCCATTTCTTTCAGCGCGGCGATGTTCGATGCAACCACGGCAATGTTGTCAATGGCTGATGTCTCGGTGATTTCTATTTCGATGTAGCGCAACAGATTTTTATGGTGCCCTGCAATTCTTTCTACCACCGAAGCGAGATTCGGCCTGCTGGCCTGTGCTGCTGAAAAGTTAAGCGCGATTGTCAGCGGTTGAATCTGCGTGGTTTCCCACTCATGCAGTTGGTTGATCACGGTTTCTAGTACCCAGTCGTCAAGCTCGCAAATTTGACCGCTTTTTTCGGCGCGGCGGATAAATTCATTGGGGGTAAATGTACCCAGCTCCGGGTGAGTCCAGCGCAACAGTGCTTCGGCGCCGACCGGGGTGCGATCAGCGAGCCGGAACTGTGGCTGATACAGAAGGTGGAGTTCGTTGTTTGGAATCGCTGTTCGAATAGCATTGTCGAGTCTGATTTTTAAATCAGTGGCTTCCCGCAGTGCCGGATCGAAAAATCGATAGGTATTTTTTCCGTGATTTTTGGCTTCATACATCGCCATGTCTGCGCAGGTGATCAGGTCCTCTACCTTGTCATCTTCGAGCCTGCCGGAGTGTTGTGGGTATAAACATATCCCGATGCTTACACCGACTGAGCATTCCATCCCACTGATCATGTAGGGCTCCATGACTGCAACGCGAATGCGCTCTGCAATGACAGCAGCCTGTGCTTTATCCTCGACATCGGTGAGTATCATCATGAACTCATCACCGGCAAGCCTGGCAACCACCGGCTGTCCGGGATCGGGCTGGTGCAAATCTCCAAGTGCTTCGCCGTTGCTTTTGTCGGCAGAAATTGTATCGGTGGTGCGCACAGTATTGACGAGTCGGTCTGCCACTGCACGCAATAACTCATCACCCGCATCATGTCCCATTTGATCATTGACCGGCTTGAAATTATCCAGATCCATGAACATCACGGCCAGGCCGCCGCTTTCGTGATTTTTTGATCTTTCTATCTCAATGCCAAGGCAATGAAGAAACATACGTCGATTAGGCAGATTGGTCAGGGTATCGGTAAATGCCAGCCGTTTAACTTCTGCTGTGGATTCACGAGTCAGGCGCTGCAGCTTTTCCAGAAAGGTGTTAAACCAGTATGCAAGCTCTGTCATTTCGTCAGAGCCTGTCAGTGGCATGCGTACAGCCATGTCATCAGAGCCGACCGCAATCTGTTTTAACGAAGTGACCATCGTGTTTATCCTCTGCAGGATATACCGGGTAGTGATGAAGGCGATTAAAAACAATAAAAGTGCTGTCACCAGTCCTGTCACCAGTCCCGCCCGCAAGGACTCTGCTGCCCGTTTGGTTGCCGCATCGACGCTATTTACCAGCGCGTTGGTCTGCTGTGATTGCAAACCGCCGAGTGCGTCGAGAAGCGCGTTAAACGCGAAGGCGTTTTGTTGCTTTATGCCGGTTGTTTCAGAGTAGTTGATTTGCTTGGTGATAATTCCCTGAACCAGTGCGTGGGAGTTGCGAAAGTAGTCATCAAAGCTCTCGAGTATCTGCGTCACTTTTTGACGTTGATCGGGATCCAGCACCATAGCCTGATGCAGGTGGGCGCGAAACTGGGCTGCCAGTAGCATGGAATGATCGAGCAGCGCCGCGTTGGAGGTAATAAATGCGTGGTCGAGGTTATTATCTATCGACTCAAGTTCATTGAGTGCGGCAACCAGGTTTTCCTGCACCGGGTAGCGAACGTCCCTGATTTCCTGCAACAGATCCGCGCTGTCTTTTGATTCACTGAGCATGACGGCGAGAAACAGCATAAACCCGACTGTACCCACGACTGCAATAGACAGAATGCGCCATCGCAGGGTATCCCGCGGACCGCGATGCCTGCTGGCAGGTGGATCGTTGAAATTCATATCGTCAGATGACATGAATAGACTCTTTGGCTTGCGTCTCTGCGCGGGATTTATAGTATTGCTGCCTCTAGAGAGTAAGGATCGGCCGGTTCAGCACGCACTTGATGAGCGAGAATGTGACCAATGGCAACAGGGTCGTGGTGTCCCGGTTCTGCCGGGGGCGCCACTATCCCGGTGGTGACCGGTTTCTCACTTTGCAGGCGCTGGGCGGGGGGGGGGGGGGCGGGTGTTTGATTCCTGCGGGAGTGTGCCTGTCGATCGCGGTACACCTGTCGCCGGCCCTGTGGATGAGGTCGCAACAAACACCAAAGAGGTAACATCAGCCGACGCGACAATCGCGTTTGGCCTGTCTGATTCGGGTTCGCGTGAGGCCTATTGCAGCTGAAAGGCGATCCTCTTGAAGAAAGCAGGCTAGTGGGCCGCTTGGTAAATAAGGTGACAAACTTTTCACAGCTACAGTCGTCAGTGCAAGGCGGAAAAACGCAGGCACTTAGGTCATACGTCGATTTTTTTCAACGTAGCAGTGGCGGCCGTAGCTTCGATCCGTGTTACCTTATTTATCAAGCGGCCACTAGACTCATCAACTGAACAAGACGGAGAGCACAATAATGGCAGTGATCACACGCGAGGTGGAGTACACCCATCGCGATACCCTGTTCGAAGGTGTCGTGGCAGTTGACAACGCCAGTGAGGCGCAACGGCCTGTGGTACTGGTGGCGCATGCCTGGGGCGGGCGCGATGAGTTTGCCGTGCAAAAAGCCAGGGATCTCGCCAAACTTGGCTATGTCGGCTTTGCGCTTGATTTATACGGCAAGGGCGTACTGGGTAACAGTAAGGAAGAGAATCGTGAGTTGATGTCGCCGCTGCTTGAGGATCGCACGCTGTTGCAGGCACGTATGCAAACGGCGGTAGAGACAGCGGCCGGACAACCGGAGGCGGATGCCGCAAAAGTTGCCGCCATCGGTTATTGTTTCGGCGGATTGTGTGTTCTTGATCTCGCGAGGTCCGGCGCTAACGTTAACGGCGTGGTGAGTTTCCACGGATTGTTTGCAGCACCAGGAAACACGGTTGGACGGAAAATCAAGGCGAGTGTGTTGGTATTGCATGGCTACGACGATCCGATGGCCACGCCGGATGCAATGGTTGGACTGGCGGCTGAGCTAACTGAGGCAGAGGCCGACTGGCAGATCCATGCCTATGGATCCACACTGCACGCGTTCACGAATCCCGCAGCTGCCGACCCGGATTTTGGCACGGTATACAGTGCAGAGGCGGATAAACGCTCCTGGCGGAGCATGACGAATTTTCTAAGCGATGTGTTTGTGTGACGGCAGGCGGGGGGTGCGCGGAGCGAGACTGCTCCGCGCACGGGTACGTCAGGCTGCTACGTGTTTCAGGACCGGCAGCGAGTAATTGCAATGTTGCTCTGGTAGGCGGTAAAGCTGCCATCGCCGACTGCAACATTGTTGAACACACGAACACCTTCTATGTTCAGTGTGCCACTGTCGAAACTCCAGGTTCCCACAGAACCATCGAGATCTGCACTTCGATCAAGGTTGAGGGTCAGGTTGAAGGGTGCCGGGGAAGCAAGCTGATCCCAGTCCTGACTGTCAACATCGAATAGCCAATCGGCACACTGGTAGGTGCGCGCGAGCTCGTCACCGGCGCTGGCGGAAATAAACACTGGGGGAAAAGTGCCCGCAGGACAACCGGCTGGTGGCGGGCAACCGTCAATCGGTGCGCTAAAGAATATCTGCACATCAGAGCCGGGTGAGTTGGCGGTGATGAGGCATGCAAAGCGGTCGACGCCGTTTTCCGCCACAAAGCTGCCGAACTCATCGCCATCGTCGTTTTCAACGCCTGACGCCGGGCAGCCCGGTACACACCAGCCGTTGCTGGTTTCGGCAAAGATAGAGAAACTGCGTGTATTGGCAGGGCAAAGTGTATAGGTGCCTCTGACGCTGTTGGCGGCGTCAGCCGAGTCACCGAAGTCCCCCGCCTCGCCGGTCAGTACCGGGCCACCGCCGTTATTGCCGCCGTTATTGCCTCCATTGTTACCACCGTTATTGCCACCATTGTTACCACCGCCAGTGCCTGACCCGCCACCTCCGCCGCCGCAGGCAGCAACGAACAGCGCAGTGAATAGGATGGTTATGATTTTTTGGTACACGAGGGCCCCCGTTTGTCATCAGGCAGTGCGAATGATGCGGGGCGCTGATCAGCGCCCCGTCGCCGTCAAGTGTGTTAACGGCTTTGATGATCCATCACAACAGAGAGCATCGGGCAAGTCGATTACAACGTAGTATGCTGATTAACGCACAATACATGATCGATTGTTTTCCCAGCCCCATCCGTCGCCATCGCTGTCACTGGCAGCAGAGGCACAGAAGGGTCGCTCGCTGCCACTTGATACGGCCGCACCGTTTACCAGGCAGGATTGATTGTTTTCCCAGCCCCAGCCGTCACTATCGGAGTCGGTGGCACTGGAAGCGCAGACCGGAACACCGGAAGTGGTGGTCGCTGATTGAGCGCTGGCGGTGGCTGGCGTGGTGATGCAGGTTTGTTCGTTTTCCCAGCCATAGCCGTCGCCATCCGGGTCAGAGGTGTCGGAAGTGCATGCCGGGTATCCGTCTGATACGCCTGCTGTGGGCTGTGTTTCTTCTGTCTCGACCTCCATCCCGGTTTCTTCTTCTGCCGATCCGCTATCAGGTGTGGGTGTCTCAGCAGCGGGTGTTTCAGTGGGTGTGGGGGAATTCTCTGCCGGTGTTGCGCTGTTGTTGTTGTCTTTGCTGACAGAACCGTTAGCGTTGCGGTTACAGCTGATGCTGTCGTCCCGGTTCGGGGAGCAGGTCAGGCCGGATGTTTTTTCTTTGATAAACATGGCCTGATCGAATTCAAAGCCATCCTCACGTGCTGAGAAGTTAATGGTATTGGCACCTGCAAACGGTATATCGAGATAAATCGTTCTGGGTTTGCCACAGTGGTTATTACTGGCTCTCTGGGCACTGGACCAGGTCCATTTGTTTTTGCCACTGCACCATTGAATACGTTCTCCGCTACCCGGGTAGCGTCCGTTTACGCCGACGTGGATACCATTGTCTTCCGTGCCGGTGGAGTAGGCTTTTACCCAGACAATGTAGCGTCCGGCCTCGGGGAAGTTAACGCTGTAGCTGATTGCCGGTCCCTGACCGCCGCTCGACCAGAAGTTGCTGCCGGAGCGCAGCTGATCACCGTGAGTCACGCGGGTATCCGGCAGCAGTTCAAGGTATGACTGCCCGCTGGCACTGCTGTGATGAGACCCGTCAGGGTCCGGTTTAACGTTAGGCTGGTTGCGGTTGCTGAAAACCCGCCAGAGAGTATTTTTTTGTGTGTAGTTTTCTGCTTCGATCTGTACGGCGACGTAGTCCTGGGCGGCAGCGGTGTTCGACAGTGCCGCAAGCAACGCAGCAGCGGATAATAAAGACGACTTATACATGTGGTGTGTGACCCGGTTGAGAAATGCATCACAGAGCAGCGCCAAATGAGACGCATTTCACCCTGTGGACTCGAAAGGGGTCACAGTCTGCCCGCACACCCTCGGGCCAAATGTGTGTCAATTCACAATTTTTTTCCGACGCATGCCAGGTTTGCCATGCGGTAATAGTTGCGTGGATGGGCTTTAGCCGGCGTTTAATCCGAGCCAGTCGCGTCCCTGCAGAAAGTAGTCGTAGAGTCTGGCTTCTTCGGTACCCGGAACGGGCTGCCAGTTGTATTGCCAGCGCACCATCGGAGGCAGTGACATCAGGATTGATTCGGTGCGCCCACCGGATTGCAGTCCGAACAGCGTGCCCCGGTCAAAAACAAGGTTGAACTCTACGTAGCGGCCCCGCCGATACAGCTGAAAATCGCGCTCGTCGGCGGTAAATGGCGTGTCTTTGCGTCGGCTGACGATGGGCAGATAGGCTGGCAGAAATGCATCGCCGACAGACTGCATGAACGAAAAACTCTGTTCAAAGTTCTGGTCTTTATAGTCGTCGAAGAAAATACCACCGATACCACGAGGTTCCTGCCGGTGTTTCAGATAAAAGTAGTCATCACACCATTTTTTAAACCGTGGATAATGATCGCTGCCAAACGGATCGCAGGCATCCTTTGCCGTTTGATGCCAGTGCACACAGTCCTCTTCGTTGCCATAGTACGGTGTCAGATCAAAGCCACCGCCGAACCACCAGACCGGATCACAGCCTTCTTTTTCAGCGACAAAAAAGCGCACATTGCAATGCGTGGTCGGCACATACGGGTTGTGCGGATGAAACACCAGCGATACCCCCATCGCCTGAAATGATCGTCCGGCAATATCCTCGCGTCCGGCACTCGCCGAGGCCGGCAGGGCATCGCCGTGTACATGTGAGAAGTTGACCCCGGCCTGTTCGAAAATTGAGCCATTGGCAAACACGCGACTGCGTCCGCCGCCACCGGCATCACGCTGCCAGCTGTCCTCAGTCAGCGCAGCGGCAGGATCCACTTCGCGCAGCGCAGATGAGATTTGATCCTGCAGGCCAGTGAGGTAGGCCGAGACAGCGGCGATATCAATTGAGTCAGTCATTAGCGTAGTTGTTTTCCTGTCGCGCCATCGTAGATTGGCGTGGGGCCCTGGAGCGAGCCCACTGGGTAGTCGACAACGTAGTCGAGTTCCTCAAATTCAGCCATAACCTCGGGAGCCGTGATGCAGGGGCTGTGACCACTGCGATTTGCCGAGGTAGAGATCAGTGCGTGTCCGCACAGCTTGCAAAGGCGCGCCGCAGTGCTGAATGCGGTCACGCGCGCAGCGATAGTTGAACGCCCGCCGGTCAGCAGATCCGATGTGCCGGTTGCCGCCGGCAGAATCCAGGTGACCGGTCCCGGCCAGCTGTCACTGAGTTTACGTTCGATGGATGGTACGACGTTGTCGATGTAGGGATCCAGCTGGTGGCGATCGGCTGCAAGCAGAATTAATCCCTTCTCTGCCGCTCTGACCTTAAGCTGAAGCAACTGTTCTACCACGTGTTCAAGTGTCGGGTTGCATCCCAGGCCGAATACACCTTCAGTGGGGTAGGCGATAATGCCACCGTCGGCGACAGCCGCCGCCGCTTCTTCCAGGTTGTTGCCGCACCGCACAGTTGGCTCCTGCCGTCACGTTAAAAAACGCATGGTAACAAAGTTGCTGTGTCATTTTGCATTGACGGTTGAGGTAACCACCGGCGGGTTACCCGTAATTTGTACGCTGCTGCCTTCAGTTAGTTTCTGCTTTTATCGTGCTGTCATCCGCTGCACTGTCAGCAGCTGCCTTCTTCTTGGCTGTCGCTTTCTTTTTCGCGGTTTTCTTTTTTGCTGACGTTTTCTTTTTGGCAGTGGTCTTTTTCTTGGCAGTGGCTTTCTTTTTTGCAACTGCTTTCTTTTTGCCTCTGCGTTCCGGTGCCTCGTCTATTAGTTTCTTTGCAGTGGCAAAGTCTATTTCAAGGGGCTTCTCTTTGAGTTCCTTGGGAAGCTTGGCGTTTTTGCTGCCGTTTGTCAGATACGCACCCCAGCGTCCGTTGTGGATTTGTATCTCCGGGTCTTCATCGAACTTCTTGATGATTTTGTTGCGGTCGGCTTCTTTTTTCGCAGCCACAATTTCACACGCCCGCTCCAGGGTGATGGTATAGGGGTCATCACCATCTTCCTCCTTGATCGAAGCGTATTTGGTGGTGAGCTTGGTAGCGCCTTCTTCGTAGAAATCGTATTTGACGTAAGGGCCAAAACGACCAATGGCGACGGTGATTCGATCACCCTCTGCATTTTCTCCAAGTTTGCGTGGCAACTTAAATAGTTCCATCGCCTCCTCGAAGGTGATTTTATTCATCTTCTGACCAGGGCGCAGTCCGGCAAACCTGGGTTTGTCTTCATCTTCCTTGGTGCCGATCTGCACAAATGCACCAAAGCGCCCGACACGGACAGACACCGGTTTACCTGATTCCGGATCAGTGCCGAGTTCACGCGCCTGTTTGGCTTCGTCAATAGAGACGTTTTCTTCCTTGTCCTGCACCTGTGCGTCGAACGGAGTCCAGAAATCTCTGATCACCGGGACCCATTCCTTCTCACCCCGGGACACGGCATCGAGCTCGTCTTCGAGGTTGGCTGTAAAGTCGTAGTCGACGTACTTGGTAAAGTGTTTTGACAGGAATCCGTTCACAACGCTGCCCACATCGGTCGGCGTAAAGCGGCGCGCATCCATCTCTACATACTCGCGGTTTTGCAGTGTAGAAATAATACTGGCGTAGGTAGATGGTCGACCGATGCCGAATTCTTCAAGCGCTTTTACCAGACTGGCTTCAGTAAAGCGGGGTGGTGGTTCTGTAAAGTGCTGGTCGAGATCGAATTCTTTAACGTTAAGTCGGTCGCCCTTGTTTAGTTCCGGCAGCCGTTTGTCTTTGTCGTCTGTTGTTTTTTTATCATCAACGTCTTCCTGGTACACCTTCATAAAGCCCGGGAATCGAACGGTAGAACCGCTGGCTCTGAATGTGTTGCCCTCACCGCAGCCGAGGTCGACGCTCACCTGATCCATGGTGGCATGAATCATCTGGCAGGCAATGGTGCGCTTCCAGATCAAAGAATAGAGTTTGAACTGATCGTCCTTGAGAAACGATTTGATACTGTCGGGCGTCTTGTCTGCCACGGTAACGCGGACACATTCGTGTGCTTCCTGAGCGTTCTTTGATTTGTTCTTGTAGTAGTGTGGCGACTCCGGCAGGTAGTCCTTGCCGTAGGATTGATCGATGTGTTGACGGATGTCGGCGATTGCATCCTGAGACAGCGTCACCGAGTCGGTACGCATATAGGTAATTAAACCCGCCGCACCTTCTCCGGTATCAATGCCTTCATAAAGCTGTTGTGCCGTGCGCATGGTGCGCTGGGCCGAGAAGCCGAGTTTACGCACTGCTTCCTGTTGCAGCGTTGAGGTAGTAAATGGTGCAACCGGATTGCGCTTTCGTTGTTTCTTCTCTACGTTGTCGACGGTTAATACGCCGCTCGACGCTTTCATCAGTAAACTTTTTACCTCTGCAGCGCGGTCACCATTGGTGATAGTGAACTGCCTGAACTTCTCGCCTTCGAGGTTAAACAATCTGGCAGTGAATGCCTGCTTGTCTTTTTCCAGATCCGTCGTACAGGTCCAGTACTCCTCGGGGATAAACCGTTCAATCTCTTCCTCGCGTTCGACGATCAGTCTGAGCGCCGGGCTCTGCACCCGCCCGGCCGACAGGCCGCGGCTGATTTTCTTCCACAGCAGCGGTGAGAGGTTGAATCCAACGAGGTAGTCGAGGGCGCGTCTGGCCTGCTGAGCGTTCACCAGATCAAAGGAAAGGTCTCTGGGGTTGGCAACGGCTTCGCGAACCGCCGATTTGGTGATTTCGTGAAATACCACCCGCTTGACGTCTTTACCTTCCAAGTGGCCCTGCTCGCGCAACAGTTCAACCAGATGCCATGAAATGGCTTCGCCTTCGCGATCCGGGTCAGTGGCGAGCAGCAGTGCGTCAGCTTTTTTGAGCGCCTTGATAATTGCCGTCACGTGTTTTTCGTTGCGCTCGATCACCTGATACTTCATGGCGAAGTCTGAATCGGGGTCGACTGCGCCCTCTTTGGGCACCAGATCACGCACGTGGCCATAGGACGCCAGCACTTCGTAATCCTTGCCAAGGTATTTTTTGATGGTCTTTCCCTTGGCGGGGGATTCGACAATGATCAGGTTTTTACTCATGGAAGTCTTTTGCGGACGTGGTTGTCGTTAACGTTAATAATAAGTAGCACGGTTACTGTCTTTTGCCGGATTAAAAGAAGCACGATCCGAATTCCAGGCCGCCACATTTACAGGTAACAGGTGGGGCTTTTAAACCATTTTTCGCACCCGCGCCAGTGCACGGTCCTGCTTTTTCTTTTCAGTGTCGTCGCAAATTGAGCCGGTGTCGGTGTGTTTCAGGCTTCCTAACCCTATGCTTTTTATGGAAAAAAACCAGTCTGATTTCGCTGGAAAGTGAGTTGAAAACAGCGCTCACGGCAATCGGGCAACTTTCACAAAGCGACCGGCATCGTCGGCCTCGATGACGCCCTGTAACTCCAGATCAAGTGTCAAATTTGTGACGCTAATGATGTCGAGGCCGGTCTGTTCGACGATTTCATCCGGCGACAGCGGCTGGTGGTTGACGGCGCGCAACAGGCGGGCAAGCGGGGTGTCACCGAGTGGAATGTCATCGTCATAGCCGGCCCGGGGGGAACGGTCAGGTTGAAATTCGATGGCTTCGGGCAGCAGCGGGGCCAGTTGCGTCAAAACGTCCGCTGCACCCTCGACCAGCGTGGCGCCGGCCCGAATCAGCGAATTTGATCCTTTTGCGTTGGGGTTGTTGATCGCGCCTGGTATAGCGAACAGTTCTCTGGACTGCTCGGTCGCGTGGGCGGCGGTGGTCAGGGTCCCGCTTTTCAGGGTAGCTTCCGCTACCAGGGTGCCGTAGCAGAGGCCGCTGATGATGCGATTGCGGCGCGGGAAGTGTCGCGGCAGGGGTTCAGTGCCAATCGGGAACTCGGAGATGATCACGCCGCTGTTAATAATTTCCTGCGCCAGTGACTGGTGACGTGCCGGATACACACGATCAAGGCCGGTCGCCGTTACCGCTACTGTGTAGCCTCCGGCGTCCAGCGCACCACGGTGTGCCGCCGCGTCGATGCCCAGTGCCAGGCCACTGGTGATAGTGATGCCGTAGCCGGCGATTTCTGAACACAGCGCCTCGGTCATTCTGGCTGCTGCAATACTCGGTTTGCGACTGCCAACCACGGCCAGCTGAGGAGTTTGCAGCACATCGGCGTCACCTCTGGCAAACAATACTATCGGTGGGTCGGCAATCTCCTTCAGCAAAGCCGGGTAGGCGGCAGAGTCAAGGGGAATGATGGCTCTGTCGGAGCCGCTGCGCTGCCATTCGAGGTCGGCTTCGACGCGCCCCTGATCGGCACCCCGCAAAGCGTTGATCAACTGCTGCGACAGACCCGCAGCCGCGAGCTTTGCGTCAGCGGCGTCAATGATTTCGCTGGCAGAGCGGAAATGGGAGAGCAGTTGTCGGACGGTAGCCGGCCCGAGCCCGCGCGCGTGGAGTAACTGCAACCAGGGGACTAAGCTGTCCACGTGGGATGGAATTTGAACAACATGGGGGAGTACAGCGTTTCAGGTCGTACAGTGTACCCGACAGGCTGAAAATAACTCAACCGGCGTCAGTAGATGGACGCCGGCTGTGACTAAGAGTCTGTTAGATATCGCCGACGCGATCGAGCATATTGATCGTGGTCTCGGATTGCACGACCAGTGCGTAACTTGCTTTGTCGAATGCCCGGAACACCATCAGCACACCCGATTTATCGCCCTCGATTACGACAGAATCGTTTTTCCTGCCCGAGAACGGATCACTGATGCGGCGATCATTGCCATACACACTGAGCAGATCGCCCGGCTGTACACCGTCTTCGGCGCCGAGGTTAATGACGACTACCTGATTCTGGCCCACTCGTGCCAGTGCGTCGAACAGTGAGATCACCTTGCCGCGCTTGCCGCTATCAGCAGTGCGTGGCTGAAAGTTCATTTCAACCGCCGGTTCAGATGCCATCAGGCGATCGCCGACCAGTGTTTCGCGCTTGTTGCTGGTGATCACGAGCTTTGCCGGATCTCCGGATTTGATGACGCTGGCCTGCGATACGAGGATCGCCTCATGGCCGATGACGCTGTTGGTATCCGGATCCACCAGGGCCTTGCCGGGCCGGTAGACGCTATAACGCGAATCAGTTAAATCGCCGCCCCGTGCATAGATGTGGTTACCGACCGAGGCGACCAGTCGATCATCTTCGGTGCCCACCACGTAGGGTGCGCGCTTGAGCGCCGATGAAGAGACAATTTTCGGCTTAACCAGGAAAGATCGCAGTCCTTTGTAGGTATCGATGGGAGTGCCGCTGCGACTGGCCGCACGAATCAGCTGGAGCTTTGGCTGACCGTCCACATAAGTCAGACTGACCCGATCTCCCGGGTAGATCAGGTGCGGATTTTCAATTTGCGGATTTACCTGCCAGATTTCCGGCCACAGCCAAGGTCGGCTCAGGAATCGCTCGGAGATATCCCACAGGGTATCGCCCTTGACGACGGTGTAGCTGCCGGGATTGTCAGAGCGGATTGACCGCACTGCCAGTTGGCGCAGGGCGCGTTTTCGATCTACCGACATGCCCAGCGTTCTGACGCTCGGGGTGGCGGAGTCCCCGGCAATCGCCGCGGCTTCTGCACCAAGTGCTGCGACATTCGCGCTGATATCCTGGGCGACAGGGGGGGTAGCTGTACTCGCGCATCCACTGACCGCCAGTGCGACTATCAGTGCGGCGAACCCTTTCAACGGTGCCGGTGTTGCTGCGGTCTGGCAGCGGAGCGTTTTCAGCGGGGCTAGGATGGTCATAGTTTTCCCGGAGGCTTAACAATAAATGTCGCGGTTGATGCGACGAACACAGGGGGGGAACCAAAAAGGGTGCCAAATCGGTGTGCGCCGCTCGCAGTTACGGCCTGAATGACGCACAGGCGTTGATATCTCTGGTTCAGGGCTTAAACTTGGCGGGCTGAGTTCAAACAAGAGCGCTGATGGCTACTCTGGATATACTGATTTACCCCGATGACCGACTTCGAAAAGTGGCCAAACCCGTGGCCAGTGTCGATGACGACATCAACGCGCTGATCGACAACATGTTCGAGACCATGTACGACGCGCCGGGCATCGGGCTCGCAGCCACCCAGGTGAACGTGCACAAGCGCGTGGTGGTGATTGATGTCAGTGAGGATAAGTCCGAGCCGCTCACCCTGATCAACCCTGAAATCGTAAGCCTGGATGGCGAGGCGCAGGGCGAGGAGGGCTGTTTGTCGATTCCCGGGATCTACGAAAGCGTTTCAAGGGCTGAAAAAATCCGCTTTACCGCACTCGATCGAACCGGGCAGCCCTACGAGCGGGAGGCGGACGGTCTGCTTGCCGTGTGTGTGCAGCACGAGGTCGATCACCTCGACGGCAAAATGTTTGTCGACTATCTGTCCGCGCTCAAGCGCCGGCGGATTAAAAAGAAGATGCAAAAGCACGAAAAGTAGCTGCCCGTGTCCAGATCATTGCGAGTTATATATGCCGGAACCCCCGAGTTCGCGGTGCCGGCCCTGCGTTCACTCGGCGACAGTGAGCACGAGGTGGTCGCTGTCTACACACAACCCGATCGACGCGCCGGCCGTGGTCGCAGAGTGGCGTTCAGTCCGGTAAAGACTGAAGCGCTTGCCCGGCACATCGCGGTTGAACAACCGGCCAGCCTGCGCGACGCACAGGCGCAGGAAGTGCTCAGATCATACCGGGCCGATGTGATGGTGGTGGCAGCCTACGGCCTCATACTGCCGGCTGAAGTGTTGAATGCACCGACATTCGGCTGTTTAAACATTCACGCATCACTGCTGCCCCGCTGGCGCGGCGCAGCGCCGATTCAACGTGCCATAGAAGCGGGTGATACTCAGTCCGGTGTGACGATTATGCAAATGGATGAAGGGCTCGACACAGGTGACATGCTGCACTCGGTTGCGTGCGATATCGAACCTGCGACTACAGCGGCCGCGTTGCACGAGACATTGTCGGTGCTCGGTGCTGATGCGCTGATGAAAACACTGACGCAGATGATTGATGGTGCACTTAAACCGATACCGCAGGATGAATCGATGGCGACCTATGCCGGCAAGCTCGATAAGCAGGAAGCGTCTATCGACTGGCAGCAAAGCGCGGTCACACTGCATCGCCGCGTTTGTGCCTTTAATCCGTGGCCGGTGGCGCAAACCCGCGTGGGTGAAGACACTGTGCGCGTATGGGAGTCAATGGTACTGGCCGAAACCGGTAACGAAGCGCCGGCGGGCACCGTGCTTGGCAATCGCGGCGCGCTGGATGTGCAAACCGGTGAAGGGGTGCTCAGGCTGCTGGCGCTGCAGCCATCCGGCAAAAAACCGATGAAGGCGGCCGATTATTTAAATAGTCGTCAGATAGAAGCGGGTTATCAGCTTGGCTGAACTCGCGCTTCAGGACCGGCTCGATGCTATCAGAGTGCTTACGCCGGTTATCAAAGACGGCAAGTCGCTCGGCGAGCAGTTGCGTGCGAGGCAACAAGGTCTCGACAGCAGGGGCGCGGCCCGTTTGCAGGAGCTGACTTTCGGCACTGTCCGCTGGTCGTACCGGCTCGACGCGATCGTATCGGAACTGCTTACCAAGCCGCTGCGCAACAAAGACACAGACGTCAAAGTGTTGTTGTGGCAGGCACTCTACGAAATGCTTTACATGCGAACACCGGATTACGCCGTGGTGAGCTCCTATGCCACACTGACCGGCAAACTGCGCAAGGCGTGGGCAAAGGGTCTCGTCAACGGCATGCTGCGCGAGTTTCAGCGACACAAAGATCAACTGCTGCAAAAAGCGGATGCCACACCGCAAACACAGTATTCGCTGCCCGACTGGATCTACCGCCGGATCACTGATGACTGGGGTGAGGCGGCATCGCAGGTACTGACTGCCGGCAATCTCAGAGCACCGCTGGTATTGCGGGTGAATCAACAAGTGCTGACGCGGGACGATTACCGACAACAGCTGACCGCAGCCGGAATCGATACCTCACTCCCGCTACTGGGTCAGCATTCACTGGTGGTGAATGATCGGGTCAGGGTGGAAACACTGCCCGGTTATGATGCCGGTCATTTCAGTGTGCAGGACAGTGCGGCACAGCTGGCAGCCGAACTGCTGCAGCCGCCGGCAGGCTGCAGAGTACTTGATGCGTGCGCAGCACCCGGGGGTAAAACCACGCACCTGCTGGAGCAGGCGCCCGGTCTTGAATTACTTGCGCTCGATAGCGATGAGACACGCCTGCAGCGAATCGGTGATAATCTGCAACGGCTCAAGCTGCGTGCCGAGTTGCGCTGTGCCGATGCCACGCAGCTAGCACAGTGGTGGGACGGGCGCGGCTTCGATCGGGTGTTGCTGGACGCGCCCTGTTCCGGGCTTGGTGTGTTGCGTCGACATCCTGATATACGGCGACTGCGACGGGCCTCGGACATTGCGGCACTTTCGGCATTGCAGCAGAAGCTGTTGAGCGCACTCTGGCAGACACTGTTGCCGGGCGGGCGCCTGGTTTATGCCACCTGTTCGGTGCTGAAAAGCGAAAATGAACAGACCATTGCCACTTTTCTCGGCGATACCTCCGACGCCGTGGAAGTGCCGCTGCAGGTATCGTGGGGGCTGTCCTGTTCACACGGGCGACAGATATTACCGGGTCAGCACGACTCAGACGGTTTTTACTATGCGATACTTGCAAAACGCTGATATCGAGCTCGCGCGGATTCATGGCCAATTCGCATAATCAAACTGCAACCGCTGTGTTTGGCTTGCCGACACACCGTGCTGCTATCCGTACCTGCGGATTGGTGGCAGGCGTGATGTTGTGCATTGGTATTGGTGCGGTGTACGCGGCCAGCGCGCGCTTTGAAAGTGCCGGCACCTATCTTAAGGATGGCACTTACTATCTCGATTCGTTTGCGCGACTGGAGCTCGGCGATGCTGCCGAAGCCGCGCTCGCCAACGGTGTCAATCTGTACTTTCTGGTTGAAGTCACGGTACATCGCAAGCGCCGATGGTGGATAGACACCCCGGTGCTGGAAAGAAGGTTGCGATACAAACTCTATTACTACGATCTGACCCTGCACTATCGAGTCGAGGATCTGCAGACCGGTGACAGCACAAATTTTCGCAGTCTCGCTGCGGCATTGCGCGAACTTGGCAAGCTGGACAAGTTTGCGCTGATTCCACAGAGCCGCCTGAGCAACGGTCGGCGATACTCCGCGAGTATCCGACTTGCGCTCGATCACACGCGTCTGCCCGGTCCCCTGCAGGCACAGGCACTGGTGTCGCGGGACTGGCAACTTGAAAGCGAGGAGTTTTCATGGTTGCTGAACTGATTAGACGGCTGGCTAACAGTCTGTGGCTGATGGCCGCTTTGTTTGCTTTTCTGATTGCCACGCTGTACTTCGTCGCCAACACCGGTGAACACCTCGATAGTTTTGGACAGTCTTATCAATGGTGGATGTTTGGCACCGCGGTAGCACTGGTGTTGATCGGCGTTTTAATTGTCGCCAGTGTCTGGCGGCTGATAGCGGATATCCGCAGTAACGTGTCCGGCTCCAGGCTGAGTCTCAAGCTGGTGACCATGCTCGTAATCATGGCGCTGCTGCCAATGACGCTCGTCTACTCCTTTTCCGTAAAGTTTCTCGGTTCAAACATCGATAGCTGGTTTGATGTCGAAGTTGAGCGCGCACTCGATGATGCGCTGGCGCTCAGTCGGGATTCACTTGAATTACACATGCGGACACGTCAGAAGAACACAGTGGAAATTGCACAGGCTCTGGCTGACGTCGCTCCGGGAATGGCGGTGGTGGTGTTAAACGATCTCGGTGGCAGCAGCGATGCATCAGAGCTGACCCTGATCGGCTCAAACAACCGTGTCGTTGCAACGACCGCGTTCCTCGATACGGTCACGGTGGCGCCCGAGCGGCCGGCCGATGATATCGTCACCAGAGCCAGAAACGGTAATAACTATCTCAGTCTGGATCCGGCCAGCGACGGTGGCCTGCAGGTGCGTTCTGTCGTACCGGTTTATTCGAGCGAACCAAGTCGCGGCGTCTCGGTGTTGTATGCCACTTATCCCGTGTCTCGCAGTTCAACTCAACTCGCAGATAATGTGCAGGAGAGCTTTCGCAACTATCGCCAGTTGGCCTATCTCAGGGCGCCATTGAAAAGAAGTTCGATAGCCACCCTGACACTGGCTGTATTCCTCAGTCTGATGATGGCCGTCTGGGTGGCGTTCTACGCGGCCAGACGGCTGATGGTGCCGGTACATGAACTGGTGGACGGTACTCGCATGGTGGCAGCGGGAGACTACTCCACGCGACTTGAGACATCAGGACGCGATGAACTTGGGTATCTGGTGCAGTCCTTTAATGATATGACCGACAAGATCGAAGCGGCACGCGCCAGCGCGGCCAGCAGTCGACAACAGGTGGAAGCACAACGCGCGTATCTTGAACTGGTGCTAAGTCGCGTTTCAACCGGGGTACTCGCCCTCGATGAAAACGGACGTGTACGTACCTGCAATGAGAGCGCCGCCAAGATTCTTCGTGTGGACGCAGAAGAATTGCAGCAGGTTGACAGTGCTAATCTGAGTGCACACAGCCTTTACGTACAACAATTTTTTAATACCGTCAAACCATTGCTGAGTCGGGCCAAAGGTGACTGGAGCAAAGAATTTGAACTGGTTGATGAGCTTGGTCGCAGGCTGCTTTTGTGTCGTGGTGCGGAAATGCAGACCGGCAGCGACAGTTCCGCCGGCCACGTGATTGTGTTCGATGATATTTCTGATGTAGTCGAGGCGCAGCGTAACGCCGCATGGAGTGAGGTTGCCAGACGACTGGCGCATGAAATCAAGAATCCACTTACGCCAATACAGCTTTCTGCGGAACGGCTACAGCATAAATATGCGCAGAAGCTCAAGGGCGATGATGCGTTCACACTGAAAAAGCTCACCAACACCATAGTGCATCAGGTGGAGTCGATGAAAGGCATGGTCAAAGCGTTTGCCGAGTATGCCAATACGCCCGAGATGGACTATCAGACAATTAACCTCAACGATCTGGTCACCGAAACAAGCTGGCTGTACCGCCATGGTGACACCGACTTCATAACACTGTCGCTGGATGATTCAGTACCCGATATCACCGGTGACCCGACGCGCCTGCGACAAGTGCTGCACAATATTATAAAAAACTCGCAGGAGGCGGCAGGCGCCAACGTTGGCAGGCTGGTCATTAGCACCCGGGACAAGCTAATGAAAGACAACCGGTTTGTAGAGATGACTTTCGAAGATGATGGTCCGGGATTTCCATCCGATCTGCTCGACCGGCTGTTTGAACCTTATGTAACCAGCAAGAAAAAAGGCACTGGACTGGGGTTGGCGATTGTGAAAAAAATTGTGGAAGAGCATGGCGGTTCAGTACAGGCTGAAAATGTTTCCAACAGTGACGGGATACGTGGTGGTCGCCTGGCCCTGTTGCTGCCGGTGGTACAAACGCAGGTGAAGATACCGGGCAACGCAGCAAAGCAAATCGATATTGAAAAAAGCAAACTACACGGAGATGCCGCATGAGTCAGGCGCTGGTGTTAGTGGTAGACGATGAGCCGGATATCCGGGAGCTGGTTCGGGAGATTCTGGAAGATGAAGGCTACGCGGTGGTCGTTGCTGAGGATGTAGCCACCGCTCGCGAAGTGATCGATGAAAAAGTGCCCGATCTCGTGTTGCTGGATATCTGGATGCCGGATCAGGATGGAATCAGTCTGCTCAAGGAGTGGCATGATGCGGGTGCGATCAAGTTTCCGGTGGTGATGATTTCCGGTCATGGGACCGTAGAGACCGCCGTCGAAGCGACCCGCCTGGGCGCTGTCGATTTTATTGAAAAACCTTTGTCACTCGCACGGCTGCTGCTCACGGTAGAAAAGGCGATGAGCAATTTCGAGTTGCAGAACGTCGCGCCGACGAGCAAGGCGCTGACGCCGATCATTGGCAACAGTGAGTACTGTCGTGAACTGCGTGCACAGATTGATAAGACGGCATCACAAAGCTTTGATTCGGTGATGATTCAGGGGGAACGCGCGACCGGAAAACAACTGGTCGCGAGACACATCCATACGCAGGGTTCGCGCAACTCGCAGCCGTTCGTCGTTTTGCGTTGCGACAGTCTGTCTGATGCAAATGCAATGCGTGAGTTACTCGGCAATGAAAACAGTGCCGGATTCTTCGAGTCGGCTTCGACCGGTACACTCTGCCTGGTCGATGTAGAGGAGCTGCCGCCGGTGGCGCAGCAGCTGTTGCTCGAGGCACTGGACACAGGTGTTGCCAAACGCGAGGACGGCGTGGCGGTGGCGCTAAAGGCTGCGGTTATCTCGTGTGCCTCCGAACAACTGCAGCGCACAATCACTCAGGGTGACTTCCGTCAGGACCTGATGCACAAGCTCACCGGGTTTGTCATCCACACCAGGCCGTTGAGAGAGCACCCGGAAGATGTACCGCTGTTGCTCACTTACTACGTTGACAGGCTGGTGGAACAGGACGGTCTGCCGTACCGTCACTTCAGTGTCGGTGCGCAGAACCGACTGCGCAACCTGGAATGGCGGGGAAACATACTTGAGCTGATTAATTTTGTTCAACGGCTGCTAATTGTCGGGCAGGGTGTGGAGATTGACCAGGATGAAGTCGACTCACTACTGGGTGCGGATAAAGCCAGAGATCAGGGTGCGTCGGGGGATACGATGCAAATACCGCTCGATCTGCCGCTGCGTGAAGCGCGTGCGGAATTTGAACGACTGTATCTGCAACGGCAACTCGACAGCGTTGATGGCAATATCGTTGATCTCGCCCGAATAGTTGGCATGGAACGTACACACCTCTACAGAAAGCTTAGAAGCGTCGGTATTCAGGCGGGTCGAAAACGTGGTTGAATTGACTGACAGTCCACACGATTGTTGCAGGCCTCGGCTCGGGGAAAATAGTTGAAGATAATCGTATTGGGTGCAGGCCAGGTCGGCTCTACGGTGGCGCAGAATCTGGCCGATGAAAACAATGAGGTAACCGTTGTTGATCTGGATCTGGAGACGCTTCAGGATCTCAACAACCGAATCGATCTGAATACCGTATATGGTCATGCGGCCTATCCCAATGTGCTGCGGCAGGCCGGTGCTGAGGACGCCGATATGTTGATCGCTGCGACCAACAGCGATGAAACCAACATGATCGCCTGTCAGATCGCCTACACCTTGTTTCAGACCACCAGTCGAATAGCGCGTGTTCGTTCGCAGCAGTATTTGACCGAAAAAGATGCACTTTTTAAAAAGAAGCACATCCCAATCGATGTTTTAATCAGTCCCGAACGACTGGTTACCGACCATATTGAACGGATTATTGAACATCCCGGTGCACTGCAGGTGGTGGACTTTGCGGACCGGCGCGTGCGGCTGGTCGGGGTCACTGCCGAGGAGACCGCGCCAATGACAAATCAGGCGCCGTCACACCTGCGGTCGCTTTTGCCGGACATAGAGGCGTGCGTTGTCTCTGTGTATCGCGACGATAAGCCGATTGTGCAAAACGATATTCAGACTATAAAAGAAGGCGATCTGGTGTTTTATATGGCGGCGCGCGAAAACACCGTGGTAATTATGGAACAGTTTCACCGGCCAGATAAACCGTCCCGCCATGTGATGATCGCCGGCGGTGGAAATATCGGTATGGCCCTGGCACAACGGCTGGAGACAAGGTACAGCGTCAAACTGATAGAAAAGAACCCGGAGCGGGCACAATACCTCGCCGAAACCCTCGATGGTGCGATGGTACTGAACGGGGATGTGGCTGATCAGGAACTGTTGCTCGAAGAGAACATCAGTTCGATGGGCTTATTCTGTGCGCTGACCAATGATGACGAGGCGAATATTCTCTCAGCGATGGTGGCGCGCAAAATGGGTGCGCGCAAGGTAATGTCGCTGATCAATCGACCGGCCTATGTTGAGCTGGTGGAAAAGGGCTTTATCGATGTGGCAATTTCGCCCCACAACGTAACCATTGGTGCGCTGCTGCGACATGTGCGACGCGGGGATGTAGTGGCAGTGCACTCGTTACGTCGCGGCTCTGCTGAAGCACTGGAGGCAATTGCACACGGGGATTCCACGACCTCTGAGGTGGTCGGTCGTTCAATTGCTGAACTGCAACTCCCAAGTGGCTCGGTGATCGGCGCTATTGTGCGCGATGATAAAGTGCTGATTGCCAGGGATGACCTGGTGGTAGAGGCAGAAGATCATGTGATTGTGCTTGTGGTCGATAAAAAAAGTATCAACGATGTAGAAAACCTGTTCCAGGTTGGTGTTACCTACTAGTGAACCTGACAAACAAGGTAACCGTGTTCTTCGCCGTGGCACCTGCGAAAGATAGAATGGCCTCAAAAGGCGTTGTAGACCTATGGAAATAAACATTTGCTTAAACATTCTCAGTCGCATTGTGAATAGTTCAGGCTAGACTGATGCAGGCGCTGGTCGTACTTCGCATACTCGGGCTGTTGTTGTCTATCTTCAGCGTCACGATGCTCATACCCGGGCTGATCGCACTGCTGTACAGCGACGGATCTGCAAACTCGTTTTTCATCGGCTTTTTTGTCACGCTCGTAATCGGGCTTTTTACCTGGTTTCCGCTTAGAAATTACAATCGCAGTCTGAAGCTGCGCGATGGTTTTGTGATTGTGGTTTTGTTCTGGACTGTGTTGGGGCTGTTTGGCGCGATTCCGCTTTATATTGACACCAGGCTTAACCTGTCTGTTGCACAAAGTATTTTTGAATCACTGTCCGGGTTCACCACGACCGGTGCGACGGTAATCGTCGGGCTTGATACCCTGCCACCGAGCATTTTGATGTACCGACAGTTTATGCAGTGGCTTGGTGGAATGGGTATCATCGTACTGGCAGTTGCCATACTGCCACTACTTGGGATCGGTGGCGGTATGCAATTGTTCCGCGCGGAAACGCCCGGACCGCAAAAGGAAAAAATGACACCGAGGGTGGCAGATACAGCCAAACGACTGTGGTATATCTACCTCGGATTAACCATCGCTTGTGCGTTTGCCTATGCGCTGGCAGGCATGCCGGTATTCGATGCCATAGGCCATAGCTTTTCAACGGTAGCGATCGGTGGGTTTTCAACGCACGATGCGAGTATCGGTTACTACGAAAGCAGCGCAATCGAAATGATTGCCGTGGTCTTTATGCTGATTTCGGGGGTCAATTTCGCGTTGCACTACATTGCATTCCGCTCAAGATCCCTGACTTCCTATCTGGAAGACTCAGAGTTTCGCTTTTATATTTCCCTGCTTATATTGCTAAGCATTATTACCGTCATCTACCTGTTCGCTACGCAAACCGCAGGTTTCAGCCAGTCGTTTTTTACCGGCATTTTTCAGGTGGTTTCCATTGCCACAACAACGGGGTTTACCACGGCCGAGTACTTCAACTGGCCGGGTTTTCTGCCAGTGTTATTGTTGTTTGCAAGCTTTGTTGGTGGTTGCGCCGGCTCCACCGGCGGCGGTATGAAAGTCATTCGCGTACTGTTGCTGTTAAAACAGGGGTTGCGTGAGTTATCCAGAATGGTTCATCCGCATGCGATGTTGCCGGTGAAGGTCGGCCGCAAAACAATACCGCCCAGAGTCATTGATGCAGTGTGGGGTTTTTTCGCCACTTACGTATTGGTGCTGACGTTGATGTTGCTGGTGCTGATGGCAACGGGTCTCAATCAGGAGACAGCTTTTTCCGCTGTCGTCGCCTGCCTGAATAATCTGGGTCCGGGTCTCGGTGAGGTGGGTGCAAATTACAGTTCTCTCGACGGCATACAACTGAGCCTGTTGTGTGTGGCGATGTTACTCGGGCGACTTGAAATATTCACATTACTGGTTTTGCTGACACCGGGCTTCTGGCGCAAGTAATGAGTGATGTGAGGGAGAAATGGAACCGGATCTACGCTGCACAGGAGGTCGATCACACAGCGTTACCCGCTCCCTGCGAGGTACTGCGGCGCTACGATTATCTGCTGCCGGATGCAGCTTCTGTACTCGACATTGCCTGTGGACGCGGCGGGAATGCGCTGTGGCTTGCCGGCAGGGGATACACGACGACAGCCGTAGATATTTCCGATGTCGCGATTGAAAGGTTAACTGCGCTCGCGCAGGGTCGCGAACTGGCACTTACCGCAGTGGCCGCACCGATCGCCGAATGGCTTGAGTCGCTGGATGGTGCGGCACGCTTTGATGTGATCGTCATATCACACTTTCTTGAGCGCTCCCTGATACCTGTATTAATTGAGCGCTTGAAACCGCTTGGTCTAATGTACCAGCAGACGTTTGTGAAAGAGAAAGCGGTGGCGTCTGTGGGGCCGGCAAACCCCGACTACTTACTGGACCCGAACGAACTGCTGCAGTTGTGTGGCGATCTGCGGGTTCGCGTTTTTTACGATCCGGGCTATCTGGCGGATCGGGGCAGCGATGAGTTAGTTAACGAATCGTATCTGGTCGCGCAGAAAATGGAGTCATTGTGATAGAAACTTTCCTGAATATGCTGGAGCAGGGTAACGACAATGCGCTGGTGCGGTATTCAGTGGGCAATGCCTATGTTGGTGAAAAAAAGTATGCCGAAGCGATACCACACCTGCAGCAGGCGATCGCGCATGAGCAGACTTACAGCGCCGCCTGGAAATTGCTGGGTCGAAGTCACTATGAACTGAAGCAGTATGAAACGGCGGTTGAGGTGTGCACACGCGGAATTGAAATCGCGAATGCTCAGGGAGATAAACAGGCCGGCAAGGAAATGCAGGTGTTTCTGCGTCGCGCTGAGCGAGCACTCAGCGCGGATCAAAACTGACCGGTGGAGATCTGGCGGTGCAGGCCGCCTGAGGTATCGTGGTTCTGCCGTTTATGTTTCAATACTGTGTTTCAGCGCATCGCAGGGTGCGTGTCATTTGCCGGGGCGGTGCAGAGATTCTGCCGCGGCGACCAACTACACTACAAAATCGGGTAGGGCGCGCTGCCGTACGATAGCGCCGATACCGTATATATGGCGTAAGGCTACAGAGAACAGATTCGGAACATCAACTATGTCAATGTCAGATCGGGATGGTGTTATATGGCTGGACGGCGAGTTCGTGCCATGGCGTGAGGCGAAAGTGCATGTGCTGACACATACGCTGCATTATGGAATGGGCGTTTTTGAAGGTGTGCGCGCTTATGAAACTGCTCGCGGTCCCGCAATATTCAAACTGCCGGAGCACACCCGTCGATTGTTCAATTCGGCAAAAATCCTGCGTATGGAAATCCCGTGGTCGTACGATGAGCTTTGCGACGTGCAAAAGACTGTCGTTCGCGACAACAATCTGAACTCAGCCTATTTGCGCCCGATGTGTTTTTACGGAAGTGAGGGCATGGGACTGCGCGCTGATAATCTGTCGGTGCACTGCATGGTGGCTGCCTGGGAATGGGGTGCTTACCTCGGCAAGGAAAACATGGAGCGCGGTATCCGCATCAAGACCTCGTCTTTTACGCGACATCACGTCAATATTGCGATGTGCAAGGCGAAGGCAAATGGTCAGTATATGAATTCGATGCTGGCACTGCAGGAAGCCCTGCAGGACGGCTATGACGAAGCGCTGATGCTGGATAACGAAGGCTATGTGGCCGAAGGCTCCGGTGAGAACTTTTTCATTGTCAGGGACGGTACGATTTATACGCCCGACCTGACCTCCGCACTGGACGGAATTACCCGCCAGACTGTGATGTCGCTGGCTGACGACCTTGGCATTTCGATTGTTGAGAAGCGAATTACCCGCGACGAGGTCTATATTTCCGATGAGGCGTTTTTCAGTGGTACCGCCGCTGAAATCACACCGATCAGGGAAGTGGATAACCGAACCATCGGTACCGGGTCACGCGGCCCACTGACCGAAAAGATACAAACGCTGTTTTTCGACGCGGTGCAGGGTAAGACTGACAAATACGATGCGTGGCTAACGTACGTATAAGTAGAGAGTAGCGTTTTGGAGCCAACGATGAATCAAGAAAAAGCACAGTCCGGTGCTGAGCAGGTGGTGAAGCTCACCAGGGCGGATCTGCCAGCGTATTGTCCGACTGAATCGATGGGGTTGTGGAACTCACACCCCCGTGTGTACATACCATTGGAAGAAACGCCGGTGGCCTGCTGTCCTTATTGCGGTACCCGCTTCGAACTGATTGATGCGGGGTAGCAAGCCCTGTTTGCGGGAGCAGTTCCCGTTCTCACCTCAGCGTTCGGTCAGGGACCGGTTGACTGCCTGCAGGTGCTTCTCTGCCAGCAGGCCGGTCGCGAGCCGCAACTGCAGGCTCCTGACCACATACTGGTGGCGAGCCGCCGCATATTCGGCTCTCGCGCTGAAGGTATCACGCAGTGATACCAGCAATTCTACTGCGGTCCTGGTGCCGGCATCATAGCCAGCCTGCGTTGCCTCTCTGGCGACTTCGGTCGACTCCAGTGCCTGCTGCAGCGCGCTGGCCTGACTGACATCAGCGATGACACTGAGATAGGCGTCGCGGGTTTCCTGTTCCACCGCACGTCGCACGGTTTCCCGGTTGAACTGAGCCTGTGTCGCTCGTGCTTTGGCCTGGCGTATCAGCGCGCTGGTGCGGCCGCCGGTATATAGCGGGTAGTTCAACTGCAGCGTCAGCTGTGTTGTTTCGCGTCCCGGATTTTCCCTGACTTCCGAGTTTGAATTGCCGTAGCCCCCGTTCAGCGCCAGGGTCGGTTTTCGTCCCGCACGTTCAATCGAGATATCCTTTGCCGCCAGTGCCTGATCCAGGTCGGCAATCTGCAGTCGCGGACTGTTTTGCTCCGCCATCTCGATCCACTCATTGACCGAGGCCGGGCTGGGATTCGTCAGTGCCGCTTCGCTGCCCAGCGGATCGAGGGTGGGGATGTCCTGATTAATGATTACTCGCAGTGCTTCACGAGCCACAGCCAGCTGATTTTCAGCGACAATTTCCCTTGCCACCGCCAGGTCCAGTTGTGCCTGTGCTTCTTTTACATCGGTTATTGCGCTCAGTCCGACCTCAAACCGCTTTTCTGCCTGCTCTGTCTGTCGGGAGATCGCCTCGCGCGATGATGATGCCGCCTGCAGGGTTTCTTCGGCAGTCAGAATGTTGAAGTAGGCCTGTGCGACGCGAAACATGAGATTCTGCTCGGCTTCTTTCAGTGTCAGCTGGGCCTGCTGAACCGTCAGTTCGGCTTTCTTCGCCGCGTGCCACGCCTCCGGAGCATAGAGATTCTGTGAGACAGATACACTCTGGCTGTCACTTTCCAGTACGTCGCTATCGTCTCCGGCAATATTGCTCCAGGTCTTGTCAGCGCCGAGGGCAATATTCGGGCGCAGTGACGAGCGCGCCACCGGCAATGCTTCTACAGCCGCATCGTGCTGGGCGATAGTCGCCTGGATGACCGAGTCATTGTCGCGGGCTATCTGATAGATATCGATCAGGTCCGCGGCAAACAGGGATGGACTGACTGCGAGGGAAATCAGCAGGGGGTACGCGTGGCGTAAATTCATACGTTGTGGTTCTCTTGGCAACTGACTTTCTTGTGCCGGAAAGATGAGCTTCCGGATTATTTTTGGCAGTTACAAGAATGTAGAACGTATTTGAGGTTTGTGGGATGACTATTTGTCAGTGTATGTAAACTGCGCGGACCCCAATCAGCCGATGCCGGGCGATCGGGCGTGCCGGACACGCGCACAACGGGGTGTGATCAGAAAACGAAGCTGTCCTTCTGTTGCTGCTCGGATTTGCGAATCAAAGCGGGGATATGGGTGTCAAAAATACTCTGTTCCAGCCAGTCCGATTCTCCAATGCGGCGGATGACGCAGGCTTCCATAATCGGGTCTTCCTCGCGTCCGACCGTCACAATCAGGCGTCCCATTGTGCTGAGCCTGGTTTTCAGGCGCTCGGGCACGTGCTCCAGCGATCCGTTGACGATAATCGCATCGTAAGTGGTTTTGTCTGGCAGATCCTGCAATGGGTCGCCGGTGATGAAGCGGATGTTGTCGATGCCGCAGGTCGCCGCACTTTCCTGTGCCTGTGCATTGGCCTGTTCGGATGTGTCAATTGACTCGACATGCTTGCACATTTTTGCAGCACAGGCAGCGATGTAGCCACTGCCGCTGCCGATAATCAGGGCGCGATCGTCAGGTTCCAGAACGGCAGCCTGCAGCAGTCGGGCCTCAATGTTGGGATTCAGTGATATGCGGTCATTGTCGAGCGGGATTCGCGTATCTGAATAAGCCAGCCCGTCGAAAGCCTCGGGCAGGAATGCCTCGCGCGGTACGTCTGCCAGGGCATTGAGTACCCGCTGATCCAGCACGTCCCACGGCCGAACCTGCTGCTCGATCATATTGATTCTGGCTTGTTCGAAATTCATTGCTTGCTCCGGGTCGCGGGAACACGAAAATTGATTGTTTACAACAAAAAGCGGATGCAAAAAACAGGCAGCGGAGTATACCGGAGCTGTCTGTTATAGCGTAGTTTTTCGGTTGAATCTTTAATTTGCAGTCGGCTGCAGGCAGCGAGTGACTATCCTGCCGTTTGCGGCGTGGTTTTGCTTTTTCGTGGGGGTCTCGGACGCCTGCGACGCCCGTTTTTGTTCTGCGGTGGCTTGTCTCTGCGCAGTTTCTTTGGTGGCGCCGGGTCGGCAATGATGTCATCGGTGATCGGCTCAGCCTGGATTTCATGACCCAGCAAACTCTCGATTTCAGGCAGCGAGAAGACATATTCCTCGCACGCAAACGAGATTGCCTGACCGTCGGCGCCGGCCCTCGCTGTGCGCCCGATTCGATGCACGTAGTCTTCGGCATTTTGGGGCAGGTCGTAGTTAAACACGTGGGTGATACCTTCGATATGCAGCCCGCGCGCAGCTACATCGGTCGCGATGAGCGTATTGAGGGAGCCATCGGCGAGCTCATTGATCAGTCGCTGACGCTTTTTTTGCCTCACATCACCGGACAGTACATCGGCATTGATGTCGTTGCCCAGCAGGCTTCCGTGAACCTTTTCCGCGGCGCGTTTGGTGTTGACGAACACAATGCTGCGCACCGGTTGTATTTTTCGCATCAGTCCGATCAGCAACGGTATTTTTTCGTTGGATGCAGGGTGATACATGTGTTGCTCGACTTTGTCGGCGGCGATCGTGTCGGAGTTGGTCTTCAGATCGACCGGGTTGTTCATGTGCTCGTAGGCGAGTTCCATGACCCGATGTGACAGGGTGGCCGAGAACAGCAGGCTGAGGCGTTGTTCCGGTTTTGGCATACGCCGCAGCAGATAGCGGATGTCGCTAATGAAGCCCAGGTCGAACATTCGGTCGGCTTCGTCGAGCACAACGACCTGCGCCTGTTTCAGCGAAAACACACGCTGTTTGAAATAGTCAATGATACGGCCGGGTGTACCAATCAGGATGTCAGTGCCCTGCTCGAGGGTGCGACGCTGCTTTTCGTAGTCGGTGCCACCGTAGGCGAGCGCTATGCGGAAATCGGTATTCGCACCGATCTCCAGCGCATCTTTGTGGATCTGGATCGCGAGTTCGCGGGTCGGCGCTAAAATCAGTGCACGCACACTGCCTGCGCCTGGATCTGTCTGTGGATGATTCATCAGGTACTGAAACATCCCCAGCAGGAAAGCAGCCGTCTTACCGGTGCCGGTCTGTGACTGCGCGGCGATATCCTTGCCCTGCAGCATCAGAGGCAGCGACAATTGCTGGATTTCGGTGCAGTGGGAGAACCCCGCCGCATCGAGTGCGGAGCCGAGGCTGTGGTCGAGATCGAGTGACTGGAAACTGACGTCGGTCAGATAATCGGATTTCATACGCGGAGAATAGCGTATTTACCCGCTTCCGGTGCGGTAGACTTCTGCATGGCGGCGACGAAACTAGCGACATCTGCGGTCCTGCGTTGAATTTAGCGTTGAAATTCCCTGGATGACACCCAGTTTGGTGAGTACGGCAAACCAGCCCGCGGGCGCTCATTTCACTACTGCCCGTTTAATCGATCAGGAGAAAAACAGTGCATAAAAATATTGTTGAGGTCACCGACGACAACTTCGATTCCGAGGTGCTGCAGTCAGAGGTGCCGGTGCTGGTGGATTACTGGGCAGAGTGGTGCGGGCCCTGCAAGATGATTGCTCCGATCCTCGATGAAATAGCAGAGGAGTACGGCGAAAAAGTAAAGATTGCCAAGTTGAATATCGACGACAATCAGAGCACGCCCCCGAAATACGGCATCCGCGGTATACCGACGCTTATGCTGTTCAAAAACGGCTCCGTGGAGGGCACCAAGGTAGGCGCACTCTCGAAATCCCAGCTATCCGCGTTCATCGACAGCGCTGCCTGACAGGCGCGCAGAAAGCTCCCGCCCCTGTGGCGTTGCAGTGCAGCGCCACACATTTGCTTCTTATCTACTACACTCAGCTTATTGCAAGCGCTGGTGGCTATACATCGCTGCTGCCGGTCAACTTTGCAGGCAGCAGTGGTTGTGCAGGTGCACCACTGCGCAGGTGACTCGACCGGGAAGCATCCGGACGAAGCACCCGCGCATGGATTGGAAACCGGCTGCTGGCAGGAGGGTGTTGAAAAACCATTGCGCCAGGTCTTAGGGCGCTAAATCCCTCTCAAAATACTCATTGATCATCCATAATCTGCGTTTTTTCGGGAGAATTAGCCTACTTAGACAGTCGCTCATAACGTTTTTCAACACCTTGCTAGACGTGCCGTGTTACGCGTGCTATGTTGCTCGCATTCCTTCAATAGCACTGGTTATTCGGGCTGCGTCAGTACCCGTGACAACACGCGAGTCACTCCGGTTATCGACCGGGGAAAGATGTATTCGCTCGGCTTTATCACCAGGTCAAATTCTACCCTTCTATACGATCCCGCCGTCTCCTTGAAACGGTGCCACAGCTAGACGCTATTCAACCCCAAAAAGCATGTTTCGCACATGAATCTTACCGATCTTAAAAAGAAATCAGCGACCGAACTGGTTGAGTTGGCTCAATCGGAAGGTCTCGACAATGTCGCCCGCTCGCGCAAGCAGGACATCATCTTTTCCCTGCTCAAGGCGCATTCCCGCAAAGGCGAAGATATTTTTGGTGGCGGCGTACTGGAAATTTTACAGGACGGGTTCGGGTTCCTGAGATCCGCGGACAGCTCCTACCTGGCGGGCCCGGATGATATCTACGTGTCACCCAGTCAGATCAGAAGATTCAGTCTGCGCACCGGAGATTCTATCTCCGGCAAAATCAGACCACCCAAGGACGGGGAAAGATACTTTGCACTGTTAAAAGTTGACGAGATTAATTTCGGTGCGCCCGAAGAAGCGCGCAACAAGGTACTGTTCGAGAACCTGACACCGCTGCATGCGACCGAGCGATTAACGCTCGAACTCGGCAATGGCAGTACCGAAGATATCACCGCCAGAACCATTGATTTCGTCGCGCCGATCGGCAAGGGCCAGCGCGCCCTGATTGTCTCGCCACCGAAGGCGGGCAAAACCATGATTCTGCAGAATATTGCCCAGAGTATTGCGCACAATGATCCCGAGTGTGTGCTCATTGTGCTCTTGATCGACGAACGTCCGGAAGAAGTCACCGAAATGGAACGGATGGTTCAGGGCGAAGTGGTTTCGAGTACGTTTGACGAGCCTGCCAGTCGGCATGTGCAGGTGGCAGAGATGGTGATTGAAAAAGCCAAACGCCTTGTCGAACACAAGAAAGATGTAGTGATTCTGCTCGATTCAATTACGCGACTGGCGCGTGCCTACAACACAGTGATTCCCTCATCGGGCAAGGTACTCACCGGTGGTGTTGATGCGCATGCGCTGCATCGTCCCAAACGTTTCTTTGGTGCGGCGCGAAACATCGAAGAAGGTGGCAGCCTGACGATTGTTGCAACCACGCTGATCGACACCGGCTCCAAGATGGACGAGGTGATTTACGAAGAGTTCAAAGGAACGGGTAATATGGAATTGCATCTCGACCGCCGTATTGCCGAGAAGAGAACGTTCCCTGCCATCAGTGTCAATCGTTCCGGTACTCGTCGTGAGGAACTGATGATTGATCCTGAAGAACTGCAGAAGATCTGGATATTGCGAAAGTTCCTGCACCCGATGGACGAGATCGAGGCAATGGAGTTTTTGATCGGCCGATTGCAGCAGACCAAGACCAATAACGAATTCTTTGATGCGATGAAACGCTAAACACGGCGACTGGTCACTGGCTTTTGCACCTACAGGGCTCGGTGTCCAATATCCCTGCGGTAGTAGGCATCTTCCCACTGAATACGTTCGACAGCAGCATAGACACGCTGACGAGCATCGGCCACCGAACTGCCGAGCGCGGTAACGCAAAGTACTCGCCCGCCACTGGTCACTGTAGCGCCATTGTCAGTTTTTGTCCCTGCGTGAAAAACCTGTACGTCATCGGGCAGATCATCCAGACCGTTAATCACATCGCCACTGCGGTAGGCGGCCGGATACCCACCCGCCGCCATCACAACACCGATGGACGTCTGTTCCGACCACTGCGCTGAAAAATCCGCAAGCCTGCCATCTACAGCCGCACAGCAAAGCTGCACCAGATCAGAATCGAGGCGCAGCAGCAGCGGTTGAGTTTCAGGATCACCACAACGGACATTAAACTCAAGTACCCGTGCGCTGCCATCAGGGGCGACCATTAATCCGGCGTATAAGAAACCGGTAAACGGATTGCCGTCGGCGATCATGCCATCCACCGTTGGCTGGATAACCTGTTCAATAACCTGTGCCTGCAGCGCCGGTGTGTCGCCGTTTGCCGGTGAATAGGCACCCATGCCCCCGGTGTTCGGACCGGTATCACCTTCATCCCGCGCTTTGTGATCCTGTGAGGTGGCCAGTGGCAGGATGTTTTTTCCGTCGACCATGCAGATATAACTGAGTTCTTCACCGACCAGGAAATCCTCGATGACCACGGTAGCCCCGGCGCTGCCGAAACGCTCCTGTTGCAGCATATCTTCCGCCGCCTGAATCGCTTCCTCCCGGGTCTGGGCGATAATGACGCCTTTGCCTGCTGCCAGTCCATCCGCCTTGACAACCATAGGTGTGGGGCGCGAGTTGATATGATCACGCGCGGCGCCGAGGTCGGTAAAAACCTCATAGGCCGCCGTTGGTATCCGATGCCTTTTGAGGAAGTGTTTGCAGTATGCCTTGCTTCCCTCAAGCCTGGCTGCCGCGGCAGTTGGTCCGAAAATGCTTAGGCCGGCAGCCTGAAACTGATCGACAATACCCGCTACCAGTGGTTGCTCGGGACCGACGATGGTGAGTGATATTTCATTGGCGCGGGCAAACGCGAGCAAGCCGTCAAGATCGGATGCGCTGATATCGACGTTTTCAATTGACTGGCTGACGGCCGTGCCTGCATTGCCGGGCGCTGCATAGACCCGGGTAACACCTGCACAAGTGCTTACTTTCCACGCGAGGGCATGCTCTCGACCGCCACCTCCAACAATAAGAACTTTCACGGTGACTCCAATGATCAGTGATATCAATGCCTGCCGCGCTTGCGAAAAGCTCTGGTTGCTAAACGTGAGTTTGATATGGTCACGTTTGCTGGCCCGACATGCATCGTGCCTGCGGTTGGTCTTGTTTGCGAGTCTGTCGGGTGGCCCGACAGACTCGCGTATGATACCCCGGATCAACAACTAATGGTCAGCGACATGGCTTCGATTCCTCACAATGAAAAACCGGAATTTGAGTACGGTATTGTCGATAGTCTGTCGGCGAACGTACGACGGGTAATTTGTAATAATCCGGGTCCGTTCACCTTCACCGGTACCGGCACTTATATCGTTGGAACGGGCGAGGTCGCAGTGATAGATCCGGGGCCGTCAGATCAATCGCATATCGACGCCATCGTGCGAGCGACCGCAGGTGAAATCATTACCCACATTCTGGTTACCCATACCCATCTCGATCATTCACCGGGTTGTGGATTACTGAAAAAATACTGCGATGCACCCACTTACGGGTACGGTCCTCACGGTGACGGTGGTTTCGGTGCTGATACTGAGTTTGAGCCCGATGTGCTGCTGGCTCATAACACCGTGTTGCAGGTCGGTGACCTGACACTCGAGTCTGTGTACACCCCGGGACATGCGTCGAATCACCTTAGCTTTTACATGGCGCAGGAACAGGCGCTGTTTTGCGGTGATGTGGTGATGGGTTGGTCCAGCACGATTGTGGTGCCACCGGACGGCAATATGAAAGCGTACATGGCATCACTTGACAGACTGATGCAGCGCGACGACAAGGTTTACTACCCGACCCATGGGGCACCGCTCGATCAGCCGCAGGATTATGTACGAGCGCTCTATCGCCATCGACAACAGCGTGAGCGGCAGGTAGTTCAGTGTCTTGAGAAGGGCACGATCAACGTCGCTGAAATGATACCAATCATCTATCGGCAGCTCGACCCGTCCATGTATCCGGCAGCAGAACAGAGTTTGCTGGCGACGCTCGACTATCTTGTTGAGAAAAATGTGGTCGACGTTATTGGCATTAACGAAAGCAAGACTTATCAACTAAAGGAAAGTGATATACATGATTGACGCTGTGTAACTAACTGTGAACAGATTTGGGATTTAAACTGCCCGCAGGGAGTTACCAGTCACTACCTGCACAGCCTCCTTGATTTCACACCGCAGTGGAGTCAGCCGCCGGAGGCAGGAGAAAACAATGCAATTACCCAGGCCCGTTGTATTCATTGGTTTAGGCGTCGCCTTTTGTATCGGACTATTCCTTACCTGGTACGAACAGAAAAGAATTCGACAGCAATCCGCCAGGCATGCCACTGCTGAAAAAGTGGTGGTAAACGAACGGCTCGCCTGATAGCGAACGCAGAACAGTCGCAGCATCCGCTTACAGGCGCCGGTTGCAATTTGCACCGTCACTGATACTTTGAATTGATTTGGCGAATGTCCGATTAGAATGGCATTCTGTTGGCGTGTATTGGTCATCATGGACTGTCTGCGCCACAAGTCGCTATGGCGCGATGCTGACATTTACTGCGTTAACGATTGAAGTCTCTTCGGACTTGCTTTGTGCAGCCGCTTGATCGCCTGTGTGCCGTCAGTCTGTGTGATCTCTGTTGATTGCAAAAAAATTCAGTCAATGCGAATGATCGGCAATGGTATTTGTCCAACTCGGACGATCCACACAAGTTATTGAGAAAATGCGTGAAAGAGACTTATTGTTTGTAGGCGGTGGTCACACGCACGCGCTGGCCATACGAACACTTGCAATGCGGCCGATCAGGGACGTTCGTATTACGCTGGTGTCCGAGCAAACCCTGACACCCTATTCGGGCATGTTACCGGGCTTTGTAGCCGGTCACTACAGCTATGAAGAAGCCCACATCGATCTTAACCGTCTGTGCCAGTGGGCCAACATCCGCTACATCAGGGGAAGAGTGTACGGACTGGATGTGCAGAACAAGGTGGTGCACGTCGAGTCGGTTGAAGGATTCGGGCAGTTCGATATCGCCTATGACACGCTGAGCCTTGACGTCGGATCGACTCCTGATAAGCGCGTTGCCGGAGCAGATACCTATGCGGTCGGTGTGAAGCCGGTCAGTCAGTTCGCGGCGACGTGGCACGGGTTGCTGGAAAAATCACAGGAGCAGAGCGGTACTGACTGGGGAGTCATTGGTGCCGGTGCGGGCGGTGTTGAGTTAGTACTTGCCATGGCGCATCGGGTCAGTCAGCTGCAGTATCACCTTATTTACCCTCACGCTCATGTGTTACCCGGTTACCCGGATAAGGTTGTTCGTGTTGTGGAGGATCGACTAAAGCGGGCCGGAGTCTCGCTGCATCCGTCGTTCAGGGTTGCCGAAGTGAACGCTTCGGGATTGCGCAGTGATGATAATAAAACGCTGGCGCTCGATCAGAGTATCTGGTGCACCGGTGCCAGTGCGGCTGAATGGCTCAGGCAGTCCGACCTGCAAACCAGCGAGCGAGGCTTTGTTGCAGTGGATGAGTTTCTTCGCAGCCACAGCCACCCGGAGGTGTTTGCGGTTGGGGATTGCGCCGACATGCTGCACGACCCTCGCCCGAAGGCAGGTGTCTACGCGGTCAGACAGGCACCTTTTCTGGTTGAAAATTTGCGCGCCGCGTTCAGGCAGGGCCGTGGCAAAGCAGTGCGACTGCAGTCCGACTTCCTGTCGTTGTTATCGCTTGGCAACAAGTCGGCGGTGGGCTGTCGCAACGGTTTTGTCGCAGCTGGTGCATGGGTCTGGAAACTTAAAGACCATATTGATAAAAAATTTATGCGCCGATTAAACGAGCCGGGTGCAAAGTTATCAATGGACTCAGACAGTGAAATGCCCATGCATTGTGCCGGCTGTGGCAGCAAGCTGGGCCCGGCGCTGTTGCAGTCGAATTTAAAGGGACTGTCGCTGCATACAATGGATTCTGTCACTCCTGCGCTGAACAATGCGGAGGATGCAAGCTTGTGGCGGGTGTCCGATGGCATGGCTGCTGTTCAAAGTATTGATGGGTTTCGCAGCTTTACCGCCGATCACTGGCGATTCGGGAAAATCTGCGTAAACCATGCTCTGAGTGATCTCTACGCGATGGGAGCGACACCAGTAACTGCGCAGGTGTGGATCAATATCGCTTTTGCACACCCGAGGCTGCAGCAGCGCGACCATCGCCTGTTAATGACCGGGATCGCAGATGCCCTGCAGGAGCAACAGGTGGTGCTTGCCGGGGGGCACAGCACGGAAGGCATGGAGGACCATATCGCCATTGTCGCCAATGGCGAGGCGTACGAATCGGCACTGTGGAGAAAAAACACGCTTCGTGTCGGTGATGTGCTGGTACTGACCAAGCCGATAGGCACCGGTGTAATTCTGGCGGCAGACATGCAGGCGACAGCCTCATCGATCGCGGTCGATGCCGCGTTTGATTCGATGATGCAGTCAAACCGCGAGGCCGCCGCGCAGCTTGTCAAACACCGGCCCTCTGCTGTGACTGATATCACCGGCTTTGGTGTGTTAGGTCATTTGCTGGAGATGATCGGCGATCACGACAATGGTATCGGTGCCGTGTTGGAGCTGGGTAAAATACCGTTATTACCGGGTGCGCTGACACTGGCGGAGCAGGGCGTCAGATCGACGCTGTACCCGCAGTTACAACCGCTGTTGCTGCGTTGTTCAATGGCAGACAGCCTGTCGCAGCGTTGTGTGGACTTGTTAATCGATCCTCAGACCAGTGGTGGTTTATTGATTGCGATTGCACCGGAGGAGGCACTGCGCTTTGTTGAAGCGCTCGGCGGCGATGCCGCTATCGTCGGCAGAATTGAGCATACGACAGCAGCCGTGGTGATTGAGTAAACCACTGGTGCCCGGTTGAAACGCCGCTGGATTTCTGCCGGTGATGAAATCAATGACGGGCTGGTTGTCGTTATGCAATCTGCCGGTACGGTAGCTCTTTGATTACCTGCGTTTGTCGAATCACCTGGTCGATGTGAGTTTCAAGCAGTGTTCGGGTGGTGCTGTCCATTTCTGTGAAAATCAACCGGGTGTCGTACTGGCTGCTGCAGGTTGCAGTCCGGCGTTCAGCGCAATGGACGACCTGCGCCCGCACACTGACGGGGACTTCTTGCGACTGAAGATGCAACGCTACCCGAACGGGTGTATCCGTCGGCAGCCTGGTATCGCAGCACAGTCGCATGCCATTGGTGCTGAGTCTCACCACATAGGTCGTCGTCGAGCAGTGATCCGGCCCCATCGCCGCCTCCGGCTGGATGCTCAGTGCCAGTGCATCCGCCACCCTTTTATTTTTTCTTCTTTCAGTAAAGGTCATAGTTCGGGAATGAGTTCCTTAGTCATGTACACCCGCAATGCTGCGGGCAGACATCCATTTCTCCAGGCCAGTTAGCGCGACGACATCGACGATTTTCCCGTCGGTTCCAATCCCGCTCCGTTTGTGTTCTTAGTACCGCTAGATATAGCACCTAGGCGAGAGAAAAACCCGGAACCCATTCGTATATTAATGCAAATAATACGGCCGCCAGAGCCAGTCGGTAGACCATAAAAATCCAAAACCCCATGCGCTTGACCAGTGCCATGAGCAGGCTGATCGCAGCGATGGCCGCAAAAAAGGTCAGAAACGCTGCCCAGATCGCATGTGTGGGTATGCCGCCACCGAGTTGCACCGCTTCTATCGCGGTGAAACTGCCCGCTGCAGCGATTGCCGGGATGCCGAGTAAAAATGAAAAACGGGCAGCTTCCGCCCGTTCGAATCCGAGAAATCGAGCAGCAGTCATGGTCGCTCCGGAGCGGCTGGTGCCGGGGATCAGTGCCAATGCCTGACAGATGCCGATAGTGATGGCAGGTGCCAGCGTCATATCTTCCATGCGCTTAACCCTGCGACCGACGACGTCTGCCACCCACAGCAGAATGCCGTAGATCACCGCCGTCCAGGCAATTATCTTTGCCACTCGAACCGTGTCGGCACGAATCGCATCGAGTGTCCCGGTGAGCTTGAGCAGGGCGCCGAACGCCAGGGCCGGGATAGTCGCCAGCGCAATGTAACCGGCCATACGGGCGTGCGGGGTGTTTCTAAAACGGACCAGGTCCCAGGTGCCTGATAACAGGTTAAGCACGTCCCGCCAGAAGTAGACGATCACGGCAAACAGTGATCCCACGTGGACCATCACATCGGTAATCACGCCTTGATCTTCCCAGTCTGTGAGTACCGGAACCAGCGCCAGGTGTCCGGAGGAAGACACGGGTAAAAATTCTGTCAGGCCCTGGATAAGAGCGATGACGATGATTTGTTCAATCGACATGAGATTCAAATAGAAAAACGGGAGCGGGGAATCTTGCAACAAAAGCGCCGATCGCATGGTGTGCTGTCGGCAATATTATTGCCCGGCCGACACGCCATGCCCTGAGCCGCGTCAGCGTTCAGATTTTCGGAACAGATTACCTGCCGTCAGTTCTACTCTACGGTTGGTAAAGCGTCCTTCGCTTGTATTGTTTGTCTGAGCAGGTCTGGTCTCACCGACGGCCTTCGTGCGGATTGCTGTGGCGTTTATGCCGCCGGCAATCAGATACTGTTTAACCGCCTGTGTCCGTCGCTCCGATAATTGCCGATTGAAGTCGACCGGTCCCTTGCTGTCGGTATGTGCGGCGAGTACCAGTTCGGCCTGGTCAAATCACCGACACTCGCTACTGCGTCTGCACCTGGCGATAGATAATTTCGCCATCGGTAATAACCTCTTGGTAAATAAAGTTATCAATTGTTTCAAGCGGTGTGGGTGTGAAACAAAATATCCGTTGAAAATTCAGCACGGTGGTAGCGCCACACACAATTGATTGCAGTAACGGGGATGCTCCGTTGGCAGCAGTCGCTATCACAAATCTGTCTGCGGGTTGCGCCAAATCGATGCCCGGGGGTGAATTGATGTAGGACGCGGAAAAGTCACCAACGTCTGACTCACTGTCGGCGAATACCTCCGAGGTGTCACTGTGTTGTGGCTGCCACTCACAGTTGGGCAGTTCACATGTTTCAGTCAGTACAATATCGCTGCTCGGCAGCAGCGCCTCTCTGCGGACAGTAGTGTCGGTAGCGTCGATGGCATAGAGAATTCTGCCGCCGTCACTGTCGGTTCGGGTTTTTACATGCCAGTCGGACAGATCCGCCTCAATGAGGGTGGTGTTATCGGCGGTTGAAGCAAGCGTCACCTGGGTGAGTGCATTTTCAAACTTACTCAGTTGCCGGAAGGTGATGGCCGGTCGTTGATTTTCAATCAATGCATAACTTGTATGTGTCGTGGTGTCGGTAAAAAGAGAAAGGTAGTCGTTGTTGTTAGTCCAGCGCAGCTCGACCTGATCACCGTTTTCGCGAGTATAAACCAGGTGATTGTCGAAGTAGCCAGATAGTCCCTGACTGTATTGTACGGCATTGAATGTGCGGTCTCCGCCACCGGGATCCGATTGAACGCTGACTGAGGCGGGAATAGCGCTGCACACACCACTGCCAGTGCACAAGTCCAGTTCAGCTACCAGTGCTGATTCAATTCCGGACAACTCCAGTGCGATCTGTGAAGCGGTATCCGCATACGACTGTATGCGCGCATCGAGAGTCGCTGTGATAGTAGAGCGGGACTGCGAGCTCAACCGTCGCATGGTAGCTGTCAGGGAGGATGACGGTCCGTTCAGCAGCAAAACCGGAAAGTACTGCTGTGTGGCCACACTGTCTGCGGTGCTTTCGGTTACTCCGTTACCGTCAGTACTGACATCGGCATCCGGATCGATAATGATCGGGCCGTCGCCGGTACCGGAAATGCCACCGGAACAACCGCCGATTACAAGGGCCAGTAAAATACTGCACAGGCCGATATTGCACAGTGATCGATTTGCGGGGGCTTGCATTAGTCGTCACCCGAAGTTTTTGTTGTCGAATCGTTGATCGGTTCTTCAAAGTAGTAGAGACCGAGGCCGGTACGGTAGCGGCCATCGCCTTCAACGGCGGGGTTGACTGACCGGTCCTGAGTTGCCAGAAAACCATCGAGGTAGTTGAGCAGCTCAATGGATTTTTCCTTGCTGAGATTTCGGAAAAGTTCGACGCCCTGAGCTGGCACATCATCATAGGCTACGCTCAGTTGCAGCCTGGTCTGCTCGCTATCGGGGTTGAGGTTGTAGTCGATTGTTGCAACAAGATCCGCAATGCCGACACCCGATAAGCGCAGCAATTCTTCATTGCTGGCGGCAGGGATGTAGCCGGTTGCAGTAAGCGTTACCTGGTGACTCTCAAGCGTAACTGCACCGACTCTGACTAGTTCATCGAGCACCGAGCGCGCCGGCATATCACCGCTGTGTTTTTTTACCAGCGACTCGAAGCTTGGTGTGGAGTCGTGCAGGCCCCAGCTGAGTGGCTGCGGGTTTCCCTGTTTGTCACAGAATTCGTCATCCCGCATCCAGCCGCTGATCACGCGCGCGGCTCGATTGTTCTCCGGTGGTGAGATTTCCTCCGGGTCGTCCAGTATCCGCTTTACCTCTTTGCGATTGATACCAGTGATGACCGACACCCGCGAAACGGATTGTTTCCGGCCCGGCAGGGAAAAGTCCTGCGCCGCCGCTTCGACAAATTCCCGCCGCACAAGGGCGATGAAGTCGGCATAGGCCATACCGTTGCGCAGCAGCAGCCGAACCAGAGGGCGGAGCAATCTTCTGACAGCTGAAGTAAGCGCATTGGTGGAATTCGTGGCCATAGGCATCAGTTTAAATGATTAGATCTGCTTTGATGGGAAAAACCTCCCATAATTCAAGAATCGACTTGACCAAACGATAATTTAGTGATTGTATATGGGAATAATATCCCAAATATAATATCGAGAGTACAATTTTTGCCTGTACGTCGGGCAGTTTATCGTTCACAGACCAGAGGATAAGCAATTGAACCATTTCAATCGGAGCCGCCGACTCCCCCTCACACTCGCTGGCATTTTTCTGTGCGCTGCAACCCTGTCAGGCTGCAACGGCGGATCCAGTATCTCCTCGCAGGCGCCTGATCCCGACAACGGGCAACCCGACAACGGGCAAGACCCCGGCGGTCAGCCATCGGTATCGTCTGATCCTGCGCTTGAGACGGTTGCTGCCGATTCGGTCATTCGCAGCGCGATGCTCGACTATTACACCAATGTGCAGGATGGTTCCGGCGGCGGGGTAGCTATCGATATGCTGCCGGTTGCGCTCGAATCCACAGCTGATACGGCCACCGATTCCAATGCAGATGGTGCCATCGGCTCAAGATTCAGTGACACCAATGTGCAGGAATCCGGGGTCGATGAATCGGACCGGGTCAAGCGCGATGGCAATATTATGTTTGCACTCGAGGAACTCGATACGCAGTCCGTTGGCATTGTGCCTGTGCCCTTTGAAGGCGAAATAGCCGACGCCGCTTTTGAATTCCGCACAGCGCAAAATGTGCTGAGTGCCTACCGACTGGACAAAGAAAACTCTGCTCAGCTTTCCCGGTTGGTGCTAAATGAATACGCGAGTGGTATGTATTTGCATAAAAATGGTGACAGCAGGGACCTTGTGTTGTTGTCCAGTGGCTCGTTTGACTGGGCCTACTGGAGTTCGCCGCACTACTTTATGAACGGACAAACCAAGGTCAGCTGGGTTGATGCCAGTGATGCGGGCAACCTGAGTGTCGGCAGAACCCTCACAATTGACGGCCAGATGATATCCAGTCGAAAGATCGACAACCAGTTGATTCTGGTGACTCGGTATCACCCATCCATTGAAGGTATCGTACTGCCATATGACAACGCCACCGTGGAAGATAATCGTCGAATTATCGAAACCACCGCGCAAGACAAGCTTGTTCCGCGCTATACACTGACAGACGGAAATGCCACTACCAATGGCAGTGTTATCAGTAACAATCAGTGCTATCAGCATGCCGACAGTGCCGATGGATCTGATGAGTCGGGTGACGCTCTGTTCCCGTACTACGAGTCACCCAGCGTTATTTCGATCATCACAATCGATCTGAACGATCAGTCTGCCGCGATAGAAAATACCTGTTTTATCGGGCAGTCTGAAACTGTCTATGTGTCCCTGAATGCACTGTATCTGGCGACTACCCGGTATCGGTATCAGGTAAGCACAGACAGTTTGCAGCGCCCCCTGGTAGATTACTATCCACCGGAAATTACCACGGAGGTTCACAAGTTCAGATTTACAGACAATGGTGCGCCGGAGTTTCGTGGTTCTGCTGCAGTGAGTGGCCACCTCGGATGGTATGAAGACCGCAAGCCGTTTCGAATGAGTGAAAAGCATGGCAATCTGCGGATTGTTACCTTTGATCAGAACCGTTCCGGTTCACCCGTGACATTGAACATTCTGGCCGAAGGAAGCGGTGGCAGACTTACAACACTATCGACACTGCCGAATGAAAGTCGGCCGGCGCCCATCGGCGAGCCCAACGAAAATCTCTATGCAAGTCGGTTTATCGATGATCGAGCCTATCTGGTGACCTTTCGAATCACTGATCCGCTGTACGTGCTGGATTTATCTGACCCTTACGATCCACGTATTGCGGGCGAGCTGAAGCTCCCGGGTTACTCGGAATATCTGCACCCGGTGAATGACAACCTGCTGGTGGGCGTGGGTAAAGATGCGGTTTCTGCCGAAGGCAGTGGCTGGGGAGACGGTCGCGGTGCGTTTTATCAGGGTGTGAAGCTGGTGCTGTTCGATGTGTCCGATCCCGCGAATCCGATCGTGGCGGACAACCGGATCTTCGGCAAACGCGGTACGGACTCCCCCGCGTTGTACCAACACCATTCTTTTGCCTGGCTACCGGCTGGTGCTGGCAGAAATGCGCGCATGGCGATTCCGCTGAGCCTGCACGATGAACCACTGGGCGACGGGCAGCGTGAGGCTGAACCCTGGGAGTGGGCAAACTGGACGTCAAACAACATGTTGAAAATTGAAGTGGATGCTGCAGGTACTTCGTTTGTCGACTTGCCGGACTGGGTGTTTGAAAGCCGCGCTGATGGACACAGCTATTCGCCCGTCAGTCTTTACAATGATCGGGCTGTGATTGGTGCGGATGGCGGTTTATACGTCATACACAACGGTTCCCTGTATTACGGGGAGTGGAGCAGTGCAGCATCTGTCAGTGCTACTCAGTAACCCGATTCGGCGTCACACCGCAAGTTGAACTAGTGTACTGGAACAAACAGTGTAGTCACATGAGTCGACTGACTAAAGTGCTTCATATATC
>CAZOXM010000003.1:78586-113708 GCA_964583825.1 uncultured Granulosicoccaceae bacterium | reverse complement strand
GCACTTTGTTTGAGCTTTTCCCATTCTTCCGGCTGGTACCAGCAGAAAGCGACCACCATATCGTTTGTGGTATTGGATTGCTGCTTTTCGCCGTTGATACGGAGTATGAATCGGTTGTCAAAGTTGAGCTTTTTCAGCTGCTTTTCGATGATTCCGATATCGTCTGTCTCAAGCTTCGACAGGTCCAGCGTAAAGTGGTGAGACTCACTCGTGAGTTCCAGCAGGTGATCCGTAAGGCTGGCTTCCTCAAGCATAACAGGGCTAAAAGAGTCATCCAGAACGTCACCGTAGTTGATGCGTGTTCACTGTTCCTCATCGCTCAGCAACCGGTCAAACGTTGACCGCGCCAGCATCAGGCTTTCGGTGTAGTCCTCGTCCTCAAAAATAGCGAATGACACGCTGGTGTCGGTGTCATCGTCATCAAAGTCTATAAAGTCGACCAGTAAATCGAGTTCTGTGTGTGTAGAGGCGGCCATCAGGGAAATACCGGTTTGGCCAGCCAGTCGACGATCAGCTGGCGATGCGTATCATCGAGCGTTGCCGCCGCGTCGACCAGATCCAAATCGAACCGGTTTTCACCGAGCCACACCGCGACAAAGAACCTTGCCATGATCTGCTCACCGTGCGACATGGCCGGCAACGCTCTTTCGAGTGTCTGCAGGTCGCAGTCGCGGGTGTCGAAGTTCCAGAATGGCGTCAGAGATGGAAAGCCGTCCAGCAGCAGCTTGAAATGTCGTTGCTCCGGGCTTAGCGTGAAGTGGCCAGGGGTTGCGGCAAACCAAGCATTCCCTCACTCTAATACCCGCTCTCCTTCGTAAACACGAGCGCATCCTTCAACGCCTGGTTAGGTGGGTTGGCATTTTCACAGGCTGCAGCAAAACGGTCGAAGATATCATCCTGCAGCTTCATGCCGCTGTGCGCTTCAATCACCTTCTCGGCACTGTCCACGGCAGTACTGACCACGTACTGGGTCAGGGTGGTGCCGCTGAGTGCTGCCGCTTTCTTCAGCGTATCTTTTTGTTTGGCATCGACCCGCAGATCGATTCGGTTATTCGCGCTCGCCATCTTTTTCTCTAATCTCTAACTTTCTATACATCGGTACACCGATGTCAACAGTGATATTAGAGATATGTACGGAAAAATTCCGTACATTATGAGTTTTTCCCTTAAAATAGCGAATATTATAGCTTACATTAGCTCAAAATAAGCTATCATAAGCTTATGTACGATAAAATTCGAGCGATATTAGCCTGGGAAGGCAAGCCCATGCGGGTACCTAATGTGAGCGAATGGAGCCCTAATACGTGGTACATCAGGGCTGTCTGGCAACGTGTGGGAGGGGTTTGGCGAACCAATAAACAAGCCGAAGTTGCTGCTAACCTCGGCATCTCGCTGGCGACGCTGAAGCGCTACATGACCACTGAGGGCGCCTGCCCTTATGCCATACAGTTTGCCCTTGAATCGATGGCTGGTATGGGTAAGGCCGGGCAGGTGTATACACTGGCCAGTAGTGTGCCGTTTTGTACAGAGCTAATGCCATTTTCAGCAACCCGATCATCGAGTAACGCAGTGAACATCGCTCTGACTCAAACAGAATTAGAAGCTTTGCAGCGTCTGGCTGCAGCCGAAGGCTTTGAATTCTCTGTCTCTCCGTCAGAGGGCCGAATCTGATGCCTGGTTTCGTACAGCTCGACAAATCGCTTCATGATCGCACTGCATTTGATTGTGGCGAAGAAGAGCTGAATGCTTTCCTGAAGACAAAGGCCGTTGCCCACCAGTCTGCAAATATCAGCCGTACAATGGTGTTGGCTGTCGATAACAACGACACTGGCAAATGCACAATAAAAGCATTCTACACTGTATCAGCCACCACGATTGAACGAGATACTCTGCCAGCCTCTAGTGCGAAAAAACTTCCGCACTATCCTATTCCAGTATTTTTATTGGCCCAATTGGCAGTCGATGCCAGATGCCGTGGAAGTGGGCTTGGGAAAATAACACTGATCTGCTCGCTTCAATATCTCTATGAGGTCAGCAAAGAAATGCCAGCTAATGCAGTGGTAGTCGACTGTCTGAATGTTCAGGCAGAACAGTTCTATCTCAAATATGGTTTTGAGGAACTGTGTGAAGTGAACGGGCGAAAACGACTATATATGCCGATGAAAACAGTGGCGGAGCTGTTCTCTGAGTCGGTCTGATCTTCCTGGCACGGAAACTCGCGCCTGGTCCCGCTCGTGACGTGCCTGACGCATGTGTATTTCCTGAAAAATACTCCATCATGCGTTGGATCAATGAGAGGGGACACAAGGCTGTGAGTGTGATTCTCATGCTTTAGCACCTGCCATTTTTTTCGGGAGTAAGCCACGCGACGGGTCGTAGCCGATGACGGCGGCGATCAGAAAAATCAATGTGCAAAGGCAGACGACAAGCAACGAGACTGCACTGAATTTTCCATAGAGTGCGAAACGGATCAGTTCAACGCCATGGGTAAACGGGTTGAGCGTGCATATCCAGTACAACAACACGCTGGACTCCTGCATTTTCCATAACGGGTAAAGTGCTGAAGAGGCGAAAAACATCGGGAAGATGACAAAATTCATAACGCCGGCAAAGTTCTCCAGTTGCCGGATCAGTGAGGACAACAGCAAGCCGAGTGCACCCAGCATAAGGCCGGTACACACCAACGCCGGTAACACGGTTAAATACCCGAGCACCGGTGGGCGAATATCCCAGAACCAGGCGATAGCCAGAAAAACGTATGACTGCAGCACGGCCACCAGGACACCGGCAAGCAGTTTACACAGCAATAAGTACCATCTTGGCAGTGGTGTGGTCAGCAGCACACTCATGCTGCCCATCTCGCGGTCGTACACCATCGACAGAGAGCTTTGCATGCCATTAAACAGCATAATCATGCCGAGCAGCCCGGGGGTAATATATTCCTCGTAAACAATGTAGGTTTCATACGGCGGAATGATCGATACTCCGAGTACCGAACGAAAACCCGCAGCGAAAATAAACAGCCATACCAGCGGTCTGACCAGTGCCGAAAAGAACCGACCCCTCTGACCGACAAAACGAAGTGCTTCGCGTGTGGTGACACCACGAAGGCAGCGCAGTGCATGTAACAGAGTCAAGCGGAATCCCCCGACGCTTGTCGCCCTTCGTTAACAACACGGTTTACTTCGTTAAAGAGTGCCGCGACATCGGTCTGCTTATAGTGTTCTAACAGATCCGAAGTTTTACCTTCTGCGACAATATGCCCTTTGTTCAGCAGGTAAATATCGTCATTGTCTGCAACTTCATCCATCAGATGTGTCGCCCACAACACCCCGGTCTTTTGAGACTGACACAGGGACTTCACATGCTTTACAAACTCTTCGCGACTTTGTAAATCCAGTCCCACGGTGGGTTCATCGAGCAGCAGCAGTGATGGCTGGTGGAGTAGCGCGCGGGCGAGCTCGACTCTGCGTCGTTGTCCACCACTCAGGGCGCTGACTTTGCGAGTGTAATACTCTTCCATGCTGTGTAGTTCGATACACTCATCGATACGCTGCCTGCTTTGGCTGCGGGATAAGCCTTGCAGGTCCGCTGCATAGCGCAGATTCTGAGACACGGTAAGATCCATATCCAGCGTACTCTTCTGGAACACAACACCGATCGCCGCCAGTGCTTTTAGCGTTTCTGATTCCAGTGAGTGGCCGGTAATGGTCACGCTGCCGCCGTGGGCACGGTAGAGGCCTGAGATGATGGAGAAGAGTGTGGTCTTACCGGCACCGTTAGCGCCGAGCAATGCGACAAAGCTGCCGGGTGATACCGTGAGTGAAACGTCGCTAAGTGCGTCTACCTGCTTATAGCTGTACTGTATCCGGTCGACCTTAAGTGCCGACATGGGCATCCACCAGTGAATAAAGCAGTATCAATCTACGCTCGCTTTATTAATTGCATTAAATGCGTTATCTGGGTATATGTTCTTTGGGCAGTATGGCGGCACCCCATGGAAAGCGGCCTACTTTGACTGACTTTTCCGCTTTCATGGTGGCAACATCAACGACAGATACATCACCGGACACACCATTGGTGGTGTAGAGCTTATCCTGTTCCGGCGTTAATGCGGTATGCCAGACACGTCTTCCCACAAGTATGTATTCGATCGGCTCGTACGTTTCACGATCGACAACCGCCACATGGTTGGCCGGGCCAAGTGCGATGAAAGCATATTTGCCGTCGGCCGTCAGTTCCATGCCAACCGGCTGAATTCTGTCCGGTGACATACCCTTAATTTCAAAGTTAATAACGTGTTTTATCTGTTTGGACTCGGTATCAATCACAGACACTGTACCGCCGATTTCAGATGATACCCACAATTCCCCGTCGTCGCGGGTGAATTCCGCATCACGCGGGCGCTGATCGACCAGGGTGTTTTCTACCAGCTCGTGAGTCTCGGTATCGATCCAGTGCGCCATGTTAGTGGTTTCAGACGTCACTATGGCCCACTTGCCGTTGTAGCTGACGGCCATGCCCTCTGGCTCTACGCCGACATCAACCTGTGCTACGACGGTACGCGTTTCGATATCTACCACGGTGGCAATGGCGTCGTCTTCATTGGCGATGTATAGGTGTCGGTTATCCGGGTGCAGTGCAAACTGCTCCGGGTCTTCGCCCGAGGGCAATTCAAAGAGTATTTCATCTGTTGCTACATCCAGAATCTGCACGGTATCGTCATCTGACGCACAGATAAACAGGTATTTAAAGTCTTTGGATAAGGTGATACCGCGCGGCCGTTCACCGACTTCAATGGTTTTAATCACTTCATTGGTTTCGGTATCGATAACGGAAACCGTATCGTCCTTTTCATTGGACACGTACACCCAGTGTGCGCTGGCTGATTGAGCGCCCAGCAGTAGTCCCGCTGTCAGTGTGCAAAGTGTTGTTGTCTTCATCATCAGTTCATGTCCTCGCAGGCGGACTCCGGCTTATCCAGGCCCAGCGTGTCCAGTTCGGTTGTATGGTGTAGAAATCCTTCGATTGGTGCGAGTGCTACCACCGCCTGTGGATGCACCAGTGGAATCGGCTGACGCAATTGTCCGTTCCACGAGCGGAAAGTGAGTTTTGCCCCCTTAAAGCCGGCCAGTGCGAATTTGTCCGAGAACAAATATTCGCGGATCGTGGCGGCGTCGGCACTTTGGGTTCGTGTAACTGCCTCACCGATACTGCGAACCGCGGCCCAGGCTGCATAGTCGATGCTGGTCATAGATCTTTCTGCCTGCTCCTGAAAGCGAGACTGTAACTGTGCCGCCCCCCATTGCTCGACGACGCGGTCCCACGCGACGGGCTCAAGCCCCGCGGTGCCGGCGATCGGTCTTGGCAACCACGTGTTGAACAGCACATATTGACCGAAGTCGTCATCTTCATCAGCGACAACAACGGCATCGTATTTTCTGGCCTGGGTGAAAAGCGGAATTTCCTGTGCGGCGTTGCGGCGCATGTCTGCATCGTCGATCCACTGCTTTTCATGATCGATAGACAGTCGAAATTTTTCGGCAGACTTTCTGATTGAATCGGCGTACAGCTTATCGACCTCTCGATTGCCCTCCAGCAAATAAAGCGAGTCCCATTTGCGCTTGTTAAAGAACTGCATCAGCGCGTCTGTGAGCATTGCACGCGACGGCAGGGTATGGAGCACATTAGGCCGGCAACTTCCTGATCGTAAGTCGATTGAGGCACTGCCGGCGTTGAAGATCAGATCATCGCTTGCCTCGGGCAGGTCGGCAATTGCAAGCAGACTTTCTGCAGGCACATTGGTCACTACCAGTGTCTGACCATCCAGCGCTGCCCGGGCCGCGGCAACTACATCTTCTTCCGGTGGAACAATAATCTGTTCCAGGCTGTAGTTCTGTTTCAGGAACTTACCGGTGGTGTTGTTATCGGCAATGCCCAACAGGGCACCCTGTTCTCCCTCGTCTTCCGGATCGGCAACCAGGTTGGACAATACCGGCGGTCTTTCGCGCTGCTGCTCAAGGTAGACGATATTAATTTCAATGGCATCTGCGTAAGCAACGGTGCCTGTGCATAACGCACAGGCACCGAACATCAGGCTGAGTAACGCAGGCGATATTTTGATCACCGTTTTCATAAGTAGTTACTTTATGGTGATTTCCAGCGTTTGCGATTCTCTGCCGGGCACACCGAATTTGTAAGTGCCGGGCTTGATGGCCAGAAAGCTGATTTCAACTGTGCCGGCTTCATCGAATTCCAGGCTGTCGACGCCGAGCGGGCGTATTTCGATGCCTTCGATCACGATTTCGTCAATCCAGATCGCGCGCAGGAAACCGGCACCGGCCAACGCGAGTTCCTGACTGCCGTCTGCGGTAATTTCCCATTCGTAGTAGGTGCCGGACTTAAGTGTCAGCGTCTTTTCTTCCAGCAGCGGCATGCCCGCAGACAAAGTGGCTTCCGGGAGGTCTTCGGAGTTTTTGTTCGACAGAATGCCTGCGGCGCCGAATTCATTGTCATCATCATCGTCGGCCATGGCGGTAAATGGCAGTGCGGTTACCAGCAGGGCGGCAAACAGCTTTTTCAATTTTTTTCCTCTCGGTTGGAATGGTAGTGAATCATGGGACGGAAAAAGATAACAGTATTTGCGGTATTTATCATCCCGTAGGAACGGGTCCGGGCTCCGGAAGTTTGGCACTGTATTTTGGTTTTCTACGGTGGGGAATTCAGTGCTAGAGCTCAGCCAGTTGAGGTTGCTGAAATTTCTTCACTTTGCTATTGATCCCTCTAGCCTCTTTAAGCACCGGCGCGAGCCAGTCGTTCAAAGGAAGCATAGGGGAATGGGCTTGACGAGCTTTGCTGTCTGCACGAAACAGTGAATCTTCCAGCTGCACAATCAACCCGGTTGCGCTGCCATCCAGCAACTTGATTGACTGAGCGGTTTGCAGTGTTTGGTACAGGTTGACGGCATCACCGCGTCGAGCGAGTTGTTTTAACAGCCTGAGGTGATTGCGTAAAATCAGGCGTTGGTGAATCGCGCGCCACAGCGACGGCAGATACCACCACAACAGGCAAAGCATGGCCATAGATCCTGCAACGTAACTCATCAGGCGGATCAAACCCAGCGACTGCAAGCGGTGCTTAAGCTGGCTGACGCGGCTTTCTTCCAGCGCAAGACGACTTAACACATCAGCCCGATCAGGAAGTCCGACGTTGATCCTGCGCGCGGGAATGATAGCTTCGCGCGGTGTATTTTCGTCTGTGTTCCACCACTTTACCCGCACGGTATCCAGAAACACCGGGATCGGGCTTTGGGCGGTAACCCGATAGGTAAATGAAGCGGTAGAGGTGATGCCGTTTGTGGTTAGCGTTTCTTTTCGATTGGTGTTGAGTAACTGTTGCTTCAGTGCCCGGCTCTCCGGTACTTGCGGGGACGGCAGCTGGCCTGCAGTCACATCCATAGCGGTTAAGGTGACGGTGCGTTCCAGTTCATCCCCGGCGCTTAACTCGGTCGGAGGGGACGACCACGACTCCGACAGCCTGACTGACTTTGCGGGCAGCCACCAGTCACCTGAGTCACCCGGTGCACCTTCGACATTAATCGTGAGCGGCGAGTTCGAGCGACTAAAAGCCGCGCGTTCGATGTTGGACTTCGCCAGTGTACCGGACCACTCAACGGCTTTTATCGGCAGCTCGCCGGAGTGTTGTGGAAAAAGCAGTATTTGCCATTCGGTGCGAAACCATTCGTTGTCTGAACCTGCAAAAGTGCGGCGGCTTTCAACCAGTGGGCGTTTTGCAAAACCATCGAATGAAGGCAGTTCGACTGATTCACTGTTGATCGGATACCGGTGCAACAGCTCGAGCTTGAATAGCACTTTCTGGTTGACATAAACCGTATCCGGGGTAAGTGAGACTTTTATCTGTGCGTCATCCGCGAGCGGTGTCCAATCGGGTCTGGTGGCATCCAGCACGTTGAGATAAACCGAGTTTGAAATTATATCTCCGGCGATTAATGGCCCGATTACCACCACCCCGGTGCGCTTCGGTAACAGGTCCATTCGTCTTATGGCAATTTCCTGCACCTTGCCGCCGATGACCGCGATTCGCGTACCGGTGGTTTCCCGAATGATGTCCGCGCTTTGTTCAATCACACTTAAGTCGATCGGGTCCAGCAGACCGGTGGATTCGACATCAAGTACAACGGTGTCGCCATTGAAAACCTCACTGCTGTCTATTTGCAATGTGATGTAGGCGTCTGAGTTCGCGTTCACCTGCAAAGACAGTAAGGTCAGCCACAAAAGGACAAGGTAACCGCTTGTTCTTACCACAGGTTGCCTCCTTCCGGCGCACTCTCACCGGCGGCTTTGCGGCGTGCCAGTTCCAGTTCAATTTTCCGGCGCAGAAATTTCTCTGCATCGTGATTGATCTGGTTGAGCCACTGCTCATTGGCCTGTGTCGTTTCCAGTGCCGCGCGCATGCTGGCTGCCTGAGCATCGCTGACCGACTCTCTACCCTCAGCACCGGTTGAAGGGTTGCGCTCGCTGTTTGATTCTGACTCGGTGCCCTGGGTACTTCCGCCTTCGGGTTTGCCATCATCTTCCAGCGTCTTCTCACTGCCTGCTTCACCGCTGTCGCCAGCGGCACTGGCTTGTGGCGTCGGACCGCGATCGTCAGTATCCCCTTCACGATCTTCGCCACTGTCATTTTCTTTATCCGGCGGGTCGTCCCCTTCATCTGAACTGCCACCGGGTTGTTCATCGCCCTCACTTTCTACCCGATCAATTTCTTCACCGCGTCGCTGCAGGGCAGACTCCCCCTTTTGATCCTGCTCTTCGGCCAGCAACTGACGCATTAAATCGGCATTGAATTGTGCATCGGTAAATTCTGGCTGTCGCGCCAGTGCCATTTGATAGGCTTCCAGTGCCAGCGCGTAATACCCCATCTTTACGTAGGTGTTACCGAGGTTGTGCATGGATTGGTGATCATCCGCGCGGATGAATGCTTCTGCAGCACGCCACCACTGGCTCGAGTTGTACAGTGCTATGCCTTTCCATGCCGGGTCGGTATAAATTTCAGCCGCCTCTGCAAAGCGTCCCTTGTCGAACAACCGTTGTGCGATCAGGTTGTCGTCGGCCTGAATGGTGGTCACCATGGTAAGTAACATTGCGCTGAGCAGACCTGATCGCATCAGGGTTGTTCCCGGTAAAACAGCCACAGCACCAGCGGCAGTGCCAGCAACAGCAACCAGTGAGACTGATTGCGCCAGCGAATACTGCTTAAGCCTGCCTGTGTCAGAAAGTACTGATCCGATAAATCCGCTTCTGGGTCCAGTTTATTGACATCGATGCGGCCGAGTCCGTCGGCAATAAGCAACTTTCCGCGGCCACTTTTTGCCATTGCTTTTGCGCTTTGCAAATCAAACGGCGTGTCGTTACTCGTGGCGTCACTGCCGAAGAGAATGATATCGGTTCGGTGACCGAGATCTGACAGACGCGCAATGGCGGCGTCCGAGCGGTTATTGAAACCTCCGGTGTCTGACAGTAGAAACAGTCGTGTATTAACCAGGCCGCTGCCGTCGATTACCGACCAGGCCAGTGACAAGGCGCGTGTCAGATTAGAGCCCTCGACCGGTACAATACCGTGGTTCAACAAGGCAACGCTGTTTTTAAAATTCTGCTGGTCAAAAGAGGGTGGGGTCACCAGAAACGCATCACCGGCGTAGACAATGAGTGTGGTTGAGTTGGCCAGTGCGTTATCCGCCAGTTCCAGTGCGGTGTTTCGCATCGCGGCCAGTCGCGACGGTGAGATATCGTTGAGTGTCATGGATCGAGATACGTCGGCAATGATGATCCACCCCTGTGAGTGTCGATAAGTGTTGTCATCGCTGCTTTCGATGGCAGGGCTGCTGAGTGCAACGCAGGCGATAGCAGCGATCAGCAGTGCAAGCGGTTTAGCTGCAGCGTTATCGCGACCTGTGCTAAGAAATTCAAAGACGGGCGCTGAAATTATTCTGCGCCAGTCATCGCTGTGCATTGCGCGCAACGCAAAGTACGCAATAAAGAACATCAGTGCTGCAATCAGCCACCAGGGGTGCATGAGTGTCATTCTGCGCGCATCCATGGTCGGCTATGTACTGTCAATAACAGCAGACTACACAGAAAAACAAGGATAAACAGGTTGCGAAAGTCCTGTCGCACGATCAGTGCAGGTGCCTGCACCTCGGCACTTTGCAGTGTATCGATTTCACGATAGATGTTTTCGAGTTCTGCTGTGGTCTGTGCACGGAAGAACCTGCCACCGGACGTTTCAGCAATTGCTTTCAGTGTCGCTTCATCAAGGTCGGCGGCAGCGGACTGAAACTGCTGTGAGGCATTGACTGATGCGTCACTGCCGAGTCCGATGGTATGCACTACGATGCCGAGTGTGGCTGCAATACGGGCGGCATCTTCAGGTTCCGCGCTACCAGAGTTGTTGGTGCCGTCCGACAGCAACACAATAGCTTTGTCCGGTGCCGGGTCATCACGGAGGCTTTTTATGGCAAGTCCCAGTGCATCGCCGATCGCCGTGGTGCGACCGGCCATGCCGATGCCGCTGCTCTGCAGCGTCGAATTGACTGCGTTCAAATCAAAGCTCAGTGGTGATGCAATGAATGCCTCACTGCCGAACAGAATTAGACCGATGCGGTCACCTTCGCGGGCTTCAATGAACTGACCGGCGATATGCTTTACCACAGTCAGTCGGTCCACCGGTTCGCCGGCCAGGGTAAAGTCCCGCCTTTCCATACTGGTGGAAAGATCTATCAACACGGACATGGCTCGACCACTGGACGGCTGCGCAGTATCTGCGGTGTTACGATAAGGTTGAGATATAGCAAATAGCAGGGTGAACCACGCAACGGTAAGCAGGATCCATCGCCAGATCGAGATGCTTGCTCTGCGGTTGCTCTGGTGTTGATGGAGCGCTGCTGCCAGTGACGGTGGTATGGCGATTGATTCAACAGCCATCGATCGTTGCTTCAACCACAACACAACAAGGGGTAGCGGTGCCAGTATAAATATCCACGGCCAGTGAAAGTTCATTGACCCTGCCACTTTTTACGCCGGATCAATTTTATCAGGTCGCGATACATCGACGCTGTCACTGATGGGGATGCTGTCACTGACGGGGACTTCTGATACAGCGCCTCGCCGAACATCCGGCCGTTGCCGCGAGTGAAAAAGTCTGTTTTAAAAAAACCGTCGAGATACTGCAGCCAGCGTTCGCCGTGCAGGTGTCGGATAACAGGGTAGCGGTCATCTGTCAGGGCGATTCTTCTGAGCAGCGTAGCCGTTTGCAACGCCGCATCGGGAGGTGAGTGACTTTGCAGATGTCTTAATTCACTTATTGCCTGAGAATGCCAGGTTGCTTTCTTTTGGTAGTATCTGAACAGGAAGATCAGTGCGGTCAGTGTACAAATCAAAATCGCCAGCGCCATTGGCGTCAGGTCAGGTGCGACCGGCGCTGCCGGCAGATGAATGCCTTTAAGCTGCGACAGCAGGTCTGCAGTGTTCTGCGTACTCAACGTCTATATCCGGTTTCGCTGCTGCAGCAACGACAGGTATTGACCGATGGAAGCGTCGGTCTGTAGTGCGACACTGCTTATACCGTTGTGCTGTAATTCAGTGAGTCTGTCGGTTAGCTGTTGTCGAAGATCATCTGAAACCGCCTTGCCGGTCGCGTTGTCTATGCGTATGTGGTGATTTTTTCCCCGGTAACGAAATCGGTAGCTGCCAGCAGGTAATGCCTGCTGTTCCATTTTGTCGATCAGTACTATTGCGCTAAGGTTTCCAAGTGCTCCGATCACCGGCAGTTGCCTGGTAAAACTATCATCGTCAGTATCGAATCCTGAGAACAAAAAATATCTGCTGCTGCCGCGTTTTCGATTGACGACAAGATCAATCGCTTCGGAAAGTGAAGGCTGAGCACGGTGTTCATTTGCTTGTATGGACTTTGCTGTTAACTGAAATCTGTTTGCGATTAACTCAAGTGCCTGCAGCACGCCTTTGTGACCGGGCAGTGGTCGCGTGGCGGTAGCACCGTTTCCATCAATCACGATGGCGGCACAGCGGTCACCGACACTGTGTGCCAGCCAGAGTGTGGCCGCGGCATACAGACTCGAGGATACAGAGCGCAAACAGGTGCTCCCGTTAAACATAACGGGGCGCAGATCAACGATAACGGTGGTATTTAGTTCTTTTTCCTGTTGGTAGAGCCGCGTGTAGGGTTCGTTGCTGCGAGCGGTGACATTCCAGTCGATATGTCTGACGTCGTCGCCTGCGGTATATGGGCGAAGATCGAGAAACTCGATGCCCTGACCGCGTTTTGCGGCCAGCCTTTGGCCGGGAAAATCCCGACCCGCAGAAAGCGTTGAAGTTCGCAGACGGTGTACTTCGAAGCGTGTGTCGAGCAGTGATTGCAGTGTGAGATCGACGGGGGAATGATCGGCCAACGCAGTTGACATATTGCTAGCCCGCATTATTCACAATGCGACGGAGAATGTTTAAGCAAATGTATATTTCCATAGGTCTACAACGCCTTTTGGAACCATTCTATCTTTCGCAGTGTGTCTATTCACCATCAGTCGAAAATATGGCTTCACATCTCGCCTGATCAAGCTCGGCGCGTGGCGGGCCACGCTTCTCGCTCGATCAAGCGACCTGTTTTGCCCTATTTCCGCTGAATGTCGAATCATCATGAATAATGCAGGCTAGACGACCGGGGTACTGTCGACAATGCGATGAATCAGTTCCCGCGCGGTGATACCATTGGCCTGAGCATGGTAATTCAGCACGATGCGACCGCTCAGTACGTCCGGCGCCAGTACCGAGATGTCTTCAGGTGTGGTGTGATCGCGTTCGTTAAGCCAGGCTCGTGCCTGTGCGGCACGGGCAAGAAATATAGATCCGCGCGGGCTCGCTGCGTGTTCAATGGCTTTGGCTTCAGCCCCCGCGCTGCCATAACCTCTGGTCGCAGTCACCAGTCTGACAATGTAGTCTCTGACCGCATCGCTGATGAAAATTTCCTGTACTGCATTGCGTGCCTGTTGCAGTTCGTCCGTGTTTATTGGCGAAACGGCTGGTGGTGCCTGTTGATTATTCTTTTCATTTAACACCAGGCTCAGTATGCGTTGCTCGAGTGTCGGGTCCGGCATGGCGACCTCAACATAGAACATAAAGCGATCCAGCTGCGCTTCGGGCAGCGGGTATGTCCCTTCGTGTTCAATCGGGTTTTGCGTGGCGACAACGATAAACGGGTCTTGTAACCGGTAGGTCTTACCGCTGGCAGTGATTTGTTGTTCTCCCATTGCTTCGAGCAGCGCACTTTGAACCTTGGGCGGTGCACGATTTATCTCATCGACCAGAACGATGTTGTTAAACAGCGGGCCTGAAATGAATGAGAAAGAGCCATTGTGCTGGTTATAGACATTGGTGCCGGTGAGGTCGGCCGGCAGCAGATCGGGTGTTGACTGGATACGCACGAAGTCTGCATTCAGTATGGAAGCAAAGGTATTCACGGTTCTGGTTTTGGCGAGACCGGGAGACCCTTCAATCAATACGTGTCCGCCTGTGATTGCCGCGACCAGCAGTCTTTCTATTAACCGGTGATGGCCAACCAGATGCGTTCTTAATTCATCGCGCGCGCGGGCAAACAGATCGCGTACCTGCGGATTGTGACCTGCGGCGGGCAAGGGTGGCGGCTGCTGCCCTGTGGTGTTCAACACACGAATCCTCTCTGACAATGGGTTCGGACAGTTAATCGCCGAGGAAATTCACCGGCTCAACCGGTACCAGCGGGTAGTTGTGTTCCACCCACCCGTCGGTTCCTGCCGGGTACCAGAATATATTTTGATAACCCCATAACAAAGCACGGCGAGCGGCGTTCCAGCTCTGCCAGCAGTCAGCTGTGCAAAAAAAAATAAGAGGGGTTTCCTTGTTGTTGTCTGTGACTTTAACAAGGTTTCGCTTGAAGTACTCTATGTGTTCCGGCTCGAGATGTCCGCGCCCGACCTCCGGCAGCCATATTGCCCCTTCAACCGACTGATGTATTTCGTTGGTCATCCAGGTGCCGTCCATCGGGTTTGCTCCGAGCCCTTTGGGCGGATAGACATCAATGAATTTTACCGCGCTACTGGCGTAAAGCTCGTATGCGCGGGGGGTGTCGACCACCTCGGTACCTGGGTTGGTGTCGGGAACGGGCCCGCGGTAGCGGTTCATGCGGTACCCGGTAGTCTGGTCCACTCCGCTGGGCAGTGGCAGGTCTACAGCGGAGGGTTGTATCTGTATTGGTTCGGCGGTCGCTGGTTTATCTGCCGCCATGCCTGTGATTACCGGCAGCAGGATCAGCGCGATAACAGCGCCGTTCCGCACACTATGCAGTTTCTTCATTCGGCAGGTAAATGGTCTTTACGCTTGAAGCTCTAACAGGATAGGATAAACGAAATATCAGGCAAAAAGCAGCGAAACCCGATGATCGAGCAAACTAAACACTTAATGAAAACGCTTGCAGCCGTTCTGATTGCGATTGTAGCGCTAATTCCCTTTCAATGGGTTACTGCGGCTGAAACACCGGTAAAAGTCGGTGTGCTGAAATTCGGTACCGTCAACTGGGAACTGAATTCAATGAAGCATGGCGCTTTCGACAAAACCAATGGTGTTGATGTGGAAATTGTGCCTTACGCCAGCGGTGACGCGACGCGAATTGCGCTGCAGGGCGGCGAGGTCGATGTGATCGTGGCGGATTGGTTGTGGGTGTCCAGGCAACGTGCGAGCGGCCAGAATCTGACCTTCGTGCCTTACTCTTCCTCCGTGGGTGCGGTCATGGTCGCAGCGGACAGTGGTATTGAGTCCCTGGCCGACCTCAAAGGAAAAAAGATCGGTGTGGCAGGCGGTCCGCTCGATAAGAGCTGGTTGTTACTTCAGGGTATGGCGAGGCAGGAACACGACATGGATCTGAGTGGCGACAATGAAATCGCGTTCGGTGCGCCACCACTGCTGGCGGAAAAAACCCGCCAGGGGGAACTGGATGCCATGCTCAACTTCTGGCACTACTGTGCGCGGCTCGAAGCCGATGGGTTCAAAAGGCTGGTCAGTGCTGAAGATGCTGCAGCGGTACTCGGTGCGAGTGGTCCGGTATCGGCCATCGGCTATGTGTTTTCAGATACCTGGGCTGCGGAAAATCCGGACGCGGCGATGGGCTTCGTGAAGGCATCGAGAGCCACCAAAGTGCTGCTGAAAGAGTCCGATGAAGAATGGGCACGGCTTGGCAGCAGTGGGGCAATTAAAGACAAAGGCGCGGCCCTTACCACCCTGAGGAATCGGTTCCGCGAAGGTATTCCTCGTCGTGCAGTGGTCGATGAAATAGCCGATGCAGGCAAGTTGTATAAGGTGCTGGGTAAACTTGGTGGCCCGAAGCTGATTGGAAAATCTCCGGTCATGGTGGACGGTACTTACTGGCCTGCATTGCAGGGAATGCAATAGCCGCCAGACCGCAGTCGCGATCGACTTGTGACGCCGAGCGTTATGGCAAATAACGCTCGGTTGCCTGTGTGGCTGTTGTCGGTGCTGGCGTTGATCGTTGTATGGACTGTCAGCGCGTGGGTGGCACAGAGTCGCTCGCTGCCTTCCCCGCTGGCGGTGTTGAGTGCCATGGGGGTTGAACTGCGTTCCGGCGATCTGTTTTTTCATACCTCGGCAACGCTTGCCCGCGTTGCGGCGGCTTTTATTGTCGCCATGGCCGTCGGCAGTGCCATCGGCATAGCGCTTGGGCGCAACGATTGGCTTAACCGGGTATTTGATCCGTGGGTAATCCTTTTTTTAAATATTCCCGCGCTGGTTATCATTGTTTTAAGTTACATCTGGTTCGGTCTGAATGAAGCCGCTGCCATTGGCGCTGTTGCGCTGAATAAAATACCGAACGTGGTCGTCACTGTGCGAGAGGGCGCCAAATCACTGGAACCTCAATTCAGTGAAATGGCGAAAGTGTTTCGCTTTTCCCGCTGGCAGATGATGCGGCACGTCATTATCCCACAGCTGCAACCCTATCTAGCTGCGGCCACGCGCTCGGGCATCGCATTGATCTGGAAAATTGTGCTGGTGGTGGAACTCCTCGGCCGGTCCAACGGGGTCGGTTTTCAGATTCATTTACATTTTCAGTTGTTCGATGTTGCGACCATACTGGCGTATACCCTGGTTTTTGTCACGGTGATGCTGGCGGTTGAGTACCTGCTCCTGCAACCCATGGAGAATTATTCCAGACGCTGGCGGGTTAGCCGTGCTTGATGTGCGTATTCAGTCCAAGGGGTTTGTCTCAAGCGAAGGGCAGCGTATCGATGTATTAAAAGACGTGGAATTTCGCTGTGAGAGCCGGTCTTTCACCTGTGTTGTCGGGCCATCGGGATGTGGCAAGACGACGACGCTTCGCTGCATTCTGGGTTTGGATCAGGAGTTCGAAGGCGCCATTGACGTGGTGGACAACACCGGCAACCAAAAAGTGTCCGCAGTTTTTCAAGAACCCAGGTTACTGCCGTGGCGCACGGTCGATCAGAATGTGAAACTGGCGCTCAAACAAATAGATGATGAATTCCTGGGCGCTTTGTTTGAGGAACTCGGCCTGTCCGCACATCGTGACTTCTACCCGACCGAACTCTCACTTGGGCTGGCCAGGCGGGCCAGTCTGGCGCGTGCCTTTGCGGTTCAGCCGTCGGTTCTGATACTCGATGAACCCTTTGTGTCGCTGGATGAAGACACCGCAACCAGGCTGAGGTCGCTGTTGCTCAAGGTGTGGTCGGAAAGGTCCTGTACTGCACTAATGGTGACACACAACATTAATGAAGCGATTGAAATCGCTGACAGAATACTTTTTTTCGGCGGCGCGCCGGCCGGAATCGTCAATGACTATAAAATTGCGGTGCCGCGCGCAGAGCGCGATGAACAGACGGTTTTGTCTATTCGCAGCGAACTCAAAGACATTCTTGGAAAAACTGATTCGTCGGTGGCAGGTTGACGGACAGACACTGGAAAGAATTCAACTGATAGATTACCTTCTACAGAATTCCGGGAGAGAAACTAAAATGAAAAGAACCACAACCCTGGCTGGCGGCGGCAGAGCCATTGTCGCGATCGCCTCGTTTTCTGTGGCCGCCGCGATTGGCGTCGTTTACGGTCACGGTGATGTGCAGCCTCAGGCGGTGGACGTCGAGGGTCTGGAGCCGCTCGGCGAAGAGTATGCTGAAGAGAATCCCTACCGCCTGGCCGGTGGTGAGCAATATGAACTGGCGATAAAAATCGGTGCCTCCGGCTACAACCAAAATTGTGCGCGGTGTCACGGACTGGAGGCGATTTCAGGCGGCATTGCCCCGGATCTTCGCATGCTTGAAGACGGTATGTTTGGCGATGAGTGGTGGCTAGAGCGTGTGCGAAAGGGCTACAGCCAGAACGGTGCCTACAAGATGCCGCCGTTTGAATCATTACTCAGCCAGGAGGCTATATGGGCTATTCGCTCTTACGTTGAAACCAGACCCAAATAATGCTGAGGAAATTCACCGCACTTGCGATGGCAGCGGCGGCAATCGTCGCCTCTTCGTTACACGCGCGGCCGATCGATGAAGTTATCGACAGCGGCTACATCACCATATTTGTCTATGAAGACTACGCGCCTTATTCGTTCGAAGATGAAAATGGCAACATGCGTGGTATCGATGTGGAAATTGCCGAGAAGTTTGCCGAAGACCTCGGGGTGGAGTTGCGACTGCTCGTTCGTGGTGCAGATGAAAACATAGATGATGATCTCCGGATCAATATCTGGAAGGGAGATCTGATTCATCGGAAGGTAGCAGACGTCATGATGCATGCACCCTTTGATAAAGAGGTTGATGCCAGAAACGAACTTGCGGTTTTGATGTCGCCATACTTTCTGGAGGAGATGGCCGTTGTGGCCAATACGGATATACTGCCGCAGGTAGAGACATTTGCTCGATTTTTGAATAAACCCATTGCGGTTGAGTTGGATACGGCGGGGGATTTCTTCCTGTCGAATGCATTCGGCGGCAAACTGCACCAGTCAATTCAGCGCGGACGAACCTTTGACGATGTGGTCAGTCTGTACAAAGACAAAGCGGTGCCGGCGGCGATGGGATCACTGGCACAGGCAGAGTGGATTGCGCATCAGTCTCCCGATGTGGATTCTGAGATATTTCAACCACCGATGCCCGGCATCGTGCGTAGAAGCTGGCCTGTCGGTATTGCGATAAAACATGACAGCCGCGACCTCGGGTATGCGCTGACAGATGTTGCCTTTGGGCTCATTCAGTCCGGTGAGTTGCAAGCGATTTCCGCTAGATACGGGGTCACTTTTACAGCACCAAAGTACTGATTGGCCGGGCAATCAAGACTGCAAGTTGCGCGTTGACTTGTATATACGGAGAAAAACATGTTCTGCAGAAGTCTGGTTAGATGTATTGTCATCAGTACCGCACTGATGATGACTGGCGGCGTTTCTGCGGACAGTGCATTGCCGAAGGATCCACTGAACTCGGTGATGTGGAAAAGCCTTGCCGAACGTTTTTTCCCCGGTGAAATAATTTTTGATCAGCGCGTGATCGTCAGTGCACCCTACGATGCGGAAGATCAGATGCAGGTGCCGATTACAGTCGATGCGACGCAAATAGACAACGTCGAGCAGATCGTCGCACTGGCTGACTTGAACCCCATCCCGCACATACTGACGTTTCATCCCACCAGAGCGCAGCCATTTATCGGGTTTCGAGTCAAGCTGGAGCAGGCCTCACCAATCCGCATCGGTGTTAAGACGACCGATGGTGTGTGGCACGTGAACGGCGTTATCGTAAACGCTGCCGGCGGGGGATGTACCGCACCCGCGCTGGCGCATGGAATGAACAACTGGTATCAAACCCTCGGCCAGACAAGGGCGATTACGCGCAGGGAGAGCGACAACTCAGCCCGGCTCTCGCTGCGAATGCGCCACCCGATGGACACCGGTCTTGCGTCCGGCATTCCGGTGTTTTACATGAGTCAGGTTGAGGTCACCTCTCCACAGGGCGAGGCCCTCGCGCACCTGGAGTTATTCGAACCGGTGAGCGAAAACCCGACGCTCACCTTAAAGCCACTGGTGCAGGATAATATCGACGAGCTGCTGGTTTATGCCCGCGACACGGAAGCTAATGAATTTCGATTTTCGTTGCCTGTACCGGCGACCGTAGATAATTGATGTCGCCCTCATCCAGATTTCGTTCCGACGGTTTTTCACGCCGGCAGGTACTGCGGTTGTTTGCCGGCGCGTCTGTCTGTGCCTGTTGTGGTTCTGTACATGCGAACAAGCTGGCCTACAATCTTGCCGCGACAGAAATTGCCGAGGGTACCTGGGCAGTTCACGGCAGTAACGATTACTTCACGCTGGAGAATGGTGGCAATATTGTCAACATTGCCTTTATCGAAGTGCCTGGCGGTGTCGTGGTTGTTGATACCGGGCCATCGAGACGCTACGGCGAGGCATTGCTGCAGCTTATTGAAAAAACTATTCCCGGTAAGCCGGTGCTCAGGGTGTACAACACACATCACCACCCTGATCATTTTCTGGGCAATCAGGTATTCGATGCGAATATTATCGCAGCGCCTCAGCAGGTGATTGATAACATCGCAGCCGAGGGAGAAGGATTCACGGACAACATGTACAGACTCGTCGGGGATTGGATGCGGGGTACCGCATCAACCGCCCCCGGCGTTGCACTTGATAACAGTACCGAGGAAATTGGCGGTCGACAATTTTCGCTTTTTTACCTGAGTGGGCATACCAGTGCTGATCTGGTCGTTCGCGACGACGAGACGGGCATTGTGTTCAGCGGCGACCTTGCCTTTTACAACCGTGCCCCGACCACGCCGCATGCAGATCTCAACGTCTGGCAGGATTCCCTGCGTACCATTGCCGCGATGGACAGACAGTTGATTCTGCCCGGTCACGGAATGGTGGACAGTACCGGAGCATCACTTGAGCAGACCGGCGACTATCTCGACTGGTTGCAACGGTCACTGACGGAAGCTGCCGGATCGGGGCTCACTATGAATGAGGCGATGAGCCTGCCTATTCCCGATCGTTTTCGCTCCATTGATGTAGTGGAGGCTGAATATCAGCGATCTGTCGTACACATGTACCTGGCTCTGGAAGATGAGCTGATGCCGTTGATCGAGATGAAGTAGCTTCGTTGCGAATTGCCACTATTCTTCTGTTCTTCCTTAATCTTCGTTCAGAAAAGCTCCAACAATGAATGAGAATGCGCTAGCATTGGGGGCGCGCCAGATCAGAGGTAAAATTTCCAATGGGAGGACTATCGTGGTGAAAAACTATAAATTACTCGCAGTGGCGAGCGCAATTGCTTTCGCAACCGGATTATCGGGCCAGGCCCGTGCCGATGTCGGCATTGACGATATCGTTGCTGATCAGTCAACCACCGGTGACATCGTATCTTACGGACTGGGTCCGCGAGGACAGCGCTACAGTCCTCTGGATAAAATTAACAAAGACAACATCAAGAATTTGTTTCCATTGTGGTCATTTTCCTTTGGTGGAGAGAAGCAGCGGGGTCAGGAATCTCAGCCGCTGATCAAAGACGGGGTTATGTATGTGACCGGCTCTTACAGCCGAATGTGGGCGATCGACATTGCGACCGGTGAGGAGCTCTGGCAATACGATGCGCGGTTACCTGAAGGTATCCTGCCGTGTTGTGATGTTGTCAACCGCGGTGCTGCAATCCTGGGCGACAAAGTATTCTTCGGTACGCTTGATGCGAAAATAGTCGCGCTCGACGCGAAGACAGGGAAAGTTATCTGGCGCAAGAAAATCGGCGATTTCGAAGCCGGTTACTCGTACACTGCAGCACCCCTGATTGTACCGACTGAAGCGCATGGGCCACTGGTGCTCACCGGCAACTCAGGCGGCGAATTCGGTATTGTTGGTGAAGTCCAGGCGCGCAACCCGGATACTGGCGAACTCGTTTGGTCTCGCCCCTCAATTGAGGGACATATGGGCACTTTGAACGGTGAAGAGTCCACGATGACCGGTGAGGCCAACGCCACGTGGCCGGGGGATATGTGGAAAAACGGTGGCGGTGCAACCTGGCTGGGCGGTACATACGACCCCGCAACCAAACTCGCGTACTTTGGTGTGGGTAATCCGGCTCCTTGGAATTCGTATCTGCGACCAGGCGATAACAAGTGGACATCTGCTCGCATAGCGATTGATCCGGAAAACGGAGAAATTGTCTGGGGCTTTCAAACCACGCCTCATGATGGCTGGGACTATGACGGGGTAAACGAATTTATTCCTTTCGATATGGAAAAAGACGGCCAGATGGTTCAGGCTGGTGCCACCGCAGACAGAAACGGTTTTTTCTACGTACTTGATCGCACCAACGGTGACTTCATCTCGGCGACGCCATTCGTCAAGAACATCACCTGGGCAAAAGGTATCGATGAAAACGGCCGCCCTATCTGGGATCCTGAAAATCGACCGGGCAACCCGGCTGAATCTGCCGATGGTAAGAAGGGTAAGTCTATCTTTGCCGTACCCAGCTTCCTAGGCGGCAAGAACTGGATGCCTATGGCTTACTCTCAGGACACTAAATGGTTCTACATTCCGTCCAATGAGTGGGGCATGGATCTGTGGAATGAGCCGGTCACCTATAAGAAGGGCGCTGCCTATCTTGGTGCAGGCTTTACCATCAAGCCGATTTTTGATGACTACATCGGTTCACTGAAAGCGGTTGATCCGGTCTCCGGGGAAATCAAGTGGGAATACAAGAACAAAGCGCCTCTCTGGGGCGGTGTACTGACCACTGCTGGTGGCCTTGTATTCACTGGTACGCCTGAAGGCTTCCTGAAAGCGTTTGATGAAGAGACTGGTGAAGAACTTTGGAAGTTCCAGACCGGTACCGGCATTGTGTCTTCACCCATTACCTGGGAACAGGATGGTGAGCAGTACATTACTATCGTCACTGGCTGGGGTGGTGCGGTACCTCTGTGGGGTGGTGAGGTCGCCAAGGTGGTCAGCTATCTGAACCAAGGTGGTTCAGTGTGGACCTTCAAGATTCCGGAGCAGCTTGCTTCGAAGTAGAACCTGCTGCAGTTGAGGTAGTCAAAGACGCCCGGGGCTGATAAGTCCGGGCGTTTTTTTTGCCAATCATCGCCACGCGGCAAATGTTGGCACATAACCGCACCGGTTTAAATTTGGCTGGCGCTCACTCCCAGGTGTTGTACAGGTCGAAAAAATGCTGAAGGTATGGGGCAGAGCAAGTTCTGCCAATGTGCAGTGCGTGATGTGGTGTATTGCCGAGCTTAATTTACCGGTAGAACGAGTGGATGCCGGGTTGATGTATGGGGTCAACAATTCAGAAGAATATTTGCGCATGAACCCGAACGGTACGGTGCCCACGCTGATCGACGGCAATGGACCCCCGTTGTGGGAATCGGGTGCCGTGGTGCGCTATCTGGTGAATGCCTATGGCAAACATCCCTTCTGGCCTGAAGATTTTGCGGCGCGAACCGAAGTGGATCGGTGGGCGGAGTGGGGCAAGGTGTCTGTGCAAATGCCGTTTAACAGCTCGATTTTCTGGCCTGTGATTCGCCTGCCGGCATCAGAGCGCAATGAGCAGCAGGTGACCGGCGCGATACAACAGTTTGAGCGCAAACTCGAAATAGCGGACGACCGCCTGAGTCGGCAGACGTATCTCGCCGGTGAACATTTAACCCCTGCCGATATTCAGTTCGGTCATATTCTGTACCGCTATTTTGAACTGGAAATAGAGCGTCGCTCACTGCCCAATGTTCGGCGCTACTATGATGCACTGACCGGGATGCCGAATTATCAGCAGCATGTCATGATCAACTTCGATGAGTTGCGACCCAAATAATGATAGTGCCGGTTCCTGCGCGATGGTTTTGATCGTCGTCAACCGGTGTATGTAATACAATGAAGCATTGTTAACGAAACGCACCGGATTTACGCTCCGGCCAGTGGGAGTTACAGATGCAATCTGTCATTGTTTGCGCACTGTATAAATTTGTGCGCGTGGAAAATTTTCAGCGACTGCGTGAACCACTGCTTGACCTGATGCTTGAACAGCGGGTGCGAGGCACGTTGTTACTGGCTGACGAAGGTATCAACGGCACCATTGCGGGTCAGCGCGCATCGTTAGACGTTGTATTGCGTTGGTTGCGCAGCCAGCCGGAGTTTCATGATCTGGTATGCAAGGAATCGGTTACAGATGAGTCGCCGTTTAAACGTTCCCGTGTGAAACTGAAAAAAGAAATTGTCACCATGGGGGTGGCAGGGATTGACCCCAGGTTGTCTGCCGGCACTTATGTGGAACCGCAGGACTGGAATCGTTTAATCAGTGATCCCGACGTGATCGTAGTCGACACCCGCAATGACTACGAAGTGGAGGTGGGAAGTTTTAAGGGCGCAATCAACCCGCAGACGGAGAGCTTTCGAGAGTTCCCCGCCTATGTGCAGTCAACATTGTCGGCGAATGCTGAGAATAAGAAAAAAAAAGTAGCGATGTTCTGCACCGGCGGTATCCGCTGCGAGAAGTCGACCGCCTACCTGCGGGCGCAAGGCTATGAAGAGGTATATCACCTGAAAGGGGGTATTCTAAAGTATCTTGAGGAGGTGCCGGCAGAGCATTCATTGTGGCAGGGCGAGTGTTTTGTGTTCGATGAGCGCGTCACCGTGAACCATGCACTGGAGAAAGGTACCTATGACCAGTGCCATGCCTGTCGCTATCCGATCACGCAAGCGGATAAGCAAAGCGAGCACTACATCGCCGGTGCCAGTTGCCCGCGCTGCCATGACAAGGTCAGTGATGAACAGCGGCAGCGTTTTCTGATGCGGGAAAAACAAATGCAGCTGGCACGCGAGCGCGGTGAGGTGCATATGGGAGAAGAGGCGCGAGTGCGTCTGCTGGAAAAACGATCGGAAAAAAATGAAGTACCCGGAGGCAGTGGGCAGAACCGCGATGCCTAGCAGAAACCCCTCCGGCCACCGGAGGGATTTCTGCTAGTGCGTCATGCTGTAGATCATATAATTCACACCCAGCCGATAGGCGGTGGACGTGTATTCAGAGGCATACTCCTCCATGTCCGCATGTTCCCAGGCATCGCCCAGGTCAACGTTCCAGTTGATCATTACCATCACACGGTCATCGTCGTCGAGGATCGCCCGCCAGGCAGGTTCCTGACGCGACAGGTTGCTTTCAACAACGCCGCCGGATTTTGTCATCGGACGCTCCCAGGTGGCTCCATTGTTCAGGCAGAGGGCTCTCAAGCCGGGTATCTGTACAAAGTTCTCAATATCGAAGTGTACGTGAAAGACCTCGTGTTCCTTTGGCAGGTCGACAATGTCGCGATCCGGAAAAATCTGTCCCATCCATTCCAGAAATTTGTCCCACTGATAACTGCCGTGGAAATCGTCGACTAATAAAAATCCGCCACGCAGCAGATATTCACGCAATCGAATGGCTTCGAATTCTGTAAACGATGCAAAGCCTGCCTCCACCATGTATAGCGCTGGGTAGTCGTAAAGTGCACTGTCGAGCAAGGAGATACTCTGTGAGGTATCGTTGGTCTGGATTCGGGTCATGCGTTTGAGCGCAGAAATGAAGTGCGGATCCGAATCCGAGCAGTCAGCCTGCCAGTGCGGGAACCCGACATAATCACCCAGCTCGTGCACCGCAATCGGGTTGTCGGCGAAAATCAGTCTTGAAAAGGTGAATTCGTATTGCGGAACGGCCGAGACAACCAATGGACACACCGGTCGTTGCGGTGCGACACAGATACCCTGCTGCGCGACTGCTCCGCTGTGAGGCAAAAAGCTGACTAGCGTGGCTGCCAGTGCAGAGAGGAGTTTGATTTTCATTGCAAAGTGGGGGAGTTGATGACTGTTCAGACCGTCGTAAGTGTTGCCGGTTGCATACCCGGAGCGTACCGCCGCAAAATATTTTTGCGGCGGGTGTTGCCCAACTTCGTTACCCTGCATCGCCCGTGCCTTAAGCGACTGATCGGTGATAACCGGGTCGGCTTCTATTGCTGCGCGACGGAAAACTGCCGCGCATTACATTCGACACCGGGGCTGCCGGTTAGTGCTGCTTGAAAAGTGCAATCACTAGAAATTAAGTGATATGTCCCGATGACCGGCATCACAAGAGGCAACATAAAGGGCCTGGTCCCGGGTCAGCTTTGATTGCTGTCTGACGCCGATCGTCGACCTGATCGCCGACTCGTATTCAGCGACCGGCTGTGCCAGCTCTGCAGCGGCCTGTGCGCGCCATACCATCTGCTCGTCGTACTCATTCTGGGCTTTAGCGAGCGCCGTGAGCGCCTTTTCAACACTGGGTTTTTTTGATCTTAGTGCTTTGCGCGCCCTGGAGATTTCGCTTTTTATTTTCGAGGCGCCGCGGACATCACCGAATAGTTTGCTGGCGTCAGCCAGCAGGTCGATGGAGGCCTCTGGCGGATTGCTTTCGACATGATCGACAAGTTTTGCAATTTCGCTGTCGAGTGCCTGTAAAGCCTCGGTCCCCGCCAGTGTTTCCTGCAGTTCGGCAATCGCTGAATAACCTTTGTCGGCGGCCTGACGATACTCGCGTCGCAGCTTGCGTTCGTTGCTTTGCAGTTCAGTGAATCCGGCACGCACCTCTTCCCAGTTATCGGGTGTGGTCGCTTCGATATCAGCTTTTGCCTGAATCAGTTCGTCGATGTGTGCCTGAATGGCAGACCGGGTCTCATCGCTCGCGTTGTCGGGGAGTCGACGCAACTCGGTTTCAAGCTCCGTCACTTCGCGGTCGTACTGTGCGGCGGCGGTGCGAATATCGCGAACCTGCCGGTGAATTGGTCTGAAGTCACCACTGGCCTGGTCGATGGTGTCAGCGGCCTGATTGGATTGCTCAAGTAAGCCGAATGTTTTCTCTGCCTCGTCGAAACTGGCTTTGACGGATTTGGCGAGTTTGTCCGGCAGTATGTCAAAATTCAGTGACCGGGCACGGTCAATGGCACTGCGGATGTCGCCGCCGTTGTTAGCAAATTCTTCAGTGATAAATTGTTCGACGCAGTGTTGTAACTTGGGGTTGCGTGGCGGTGGTGCGGTTTCAGCAGTAAGTTGCAGTCTTTTGGGCAGGTAGTTCACCAGTTGCGGATAGTAACCGACGATGCCAAGCGCGATGAGCTGCAGAATAATAAACGCGATCACGCCCTTGTACATCTGGATCGTTTTCACCGCGGCCGGTGCGACACCGCGCATGTAAAACAGGGCGAATCCGAAAGGCGGCGTTAAAAACGACGTTTGTATATTGAGGCCGATCATCACGCCGAGCCATACGGCGGTGATATTGGCGGACGGGTCGGCCAGCAGGATCGGGGCGACAATGGGCACCACCACCACGGCGATTTCGATGAAGTCGAGGAAAAAGCCGAGCACGAAAATTACCGCCATGACGATGATGAATTTCGTCCAGAACCCGCCGGGCAGGGCGTTGAGATAGTCGCGTACCAGTTCCTCTCCGCCAAAGGCGCGAAATGCCGCTGTCAGGATGGCGGCACCGAGCAGAATGATGAATACCAGTGAAGTGGTTTTGGCGGTTTCGATCATCACTTCATAGAGGGTATTGTCGATCCGCATCACGCGAATTCCGCTCCACAGCAGCGAGATCAGTAATCCGGCCACAGCAATAATGGACAGAGTAATACCGAGGCGGTCGTGGTCTGTCTTGATATCTTTCACATTGTTGTCGAACATCATCAGGATGACGGCGATGGCGATAAGCGACAACGCACCGAGTATGGCCGGCAGGTACTGGCCCCGGCTGCCCTGTTTGAGGCGGTAGCCCGCCATCAGCAGTGCGCCGGCAGCACCGATGGCACCGGCCTGGTTGACTGTGGCAATGCCGCTGATGATGGAACCGAGCACCAGAAAGATCAGCGTCAATGGCGGCACCAGGGTCGCGAGCACCTGGCCGAGGAAAGCGCGATCGTAGCCGCCCTCCTTGCGGACTGCCGGTGCGCTTTTGGGGCGCAGGATTGCGAAAAACAGTATGTACAGCATGTACAGCGCGACCAGCACCAGGCCCGGTACAAATGCGCCGAGGAACATTTCACCCGCACTGGTTGAACCGACATCGAATTCGGACGGCATGGTCAGTTCGCCGGTGGAATCCTTGAACATGGCCTTGCGCGCGGTGCTGGCCTGATCGGTGGCACTGGCGAGCTGATCCGCCAGAATAATTAACACGATGGAAGGCGGTATGATTTGCCCGAGCGTGCCGGACGCGGCAATAGTGCCGGTCGCCAGTGATGGTGAGTAGTTGTTGCGCAGCATCACTGGCAGAGAAATCAGACCCATCGCGACCACGGTTGCACCGACAATACCGGTGGTGGCGGCCAGCAGTGCGCCGACAAACACCACTGAGATACCGAGGCCGCCGGGCACCGGCCCGAACAGCTGCGCCATGGTCAGCAGCAGATCTTCGGCTATTTTGGAGCGCTGCAGCATGATCCCCATAAAGATGAACAGCGGAATGGCGATAAGTGTGTCGCGCTCCACCTCCCAGTAAATACCGCGCAGGTTAGTGACCCCGGCAGAGAGCCACTGGCTCGGTCCTCCCTGGGCGAAGTAGGCATCGACATTGCCGCCGGCAAATATAAAACCGCAGGCGGCGGCGATCGCGATAGTGAGGATGGCGGCACCGGGCAGTGCGAACGCAACGGGATAACCCGATCCGAGTGCCAGTGCCAGCAGGATCAGTAGCAGTGCAAGAAAGATCAGTTCCACAGTCAGTTTCTCCGGACTAGTGCGCTATTTCGGTGGCGATTTTCCGCGCACCCGGTAGTCGACGGTAGTCCGCGCAGGACTCAAGAAACTGTGCGATGAACTGCAACAGCATGGTGATCGCAAAGACTCCAAGAAAGCCTGCCATCAGGTATTTGGTATACATGCCGAACCCTGACTGCGACACTTCGAAGCTGGTCAGTGGGCCATAGATAATCGACGACTTTCCGCTTAAACCGATGACAAGAATTGTCCAGCACAAGGTAATACCGAAGGCGATGGCCCCAAAAGCATTGACGAAACCTTTGCTGCGTTCCTTCATGTTAGAGTAAAAAACATCGACTCTGACATGGCCTTCCTGCAGCAGTGTGTAGGCACTGGCAAAAAGGAATAATGCCGCATACCAGAAGCGAACCAGATCACCCATGAAGGCCTGTTCATAGCTGAAAATAAAACGTGTAATAACAATCGCAAGTTCCGCGATCACGATGAGCACTGCAAGCCAGTGAAAGCCGAGCGTTTTGGTGAATGCGCCGAATACAAAGCCCAGACACAATAGTGGTACGTGTACATAGGGGCCGCGATACAGGGGTCGGCCCAGGTCTTTGGCCAGCTGCTCACCGGCAACCTGTGGCAACAGGCCTTCAACGCGCAGGAATGAAATAGCCATGTCCGCCAGACCGATAAATAGAACCGCCCAGAACAATGATCGGATCAGGTAGGTGTTTATCGCGGTGATCGATGCGGCATCGGCACGCATGGAGTGGGGTCTGTTGTTAACATAAACCCAGGCCAGCGCCAGCGCAGCACCGTAGATGAGAATCTGGGCCCAGGAACGCCATCCGCCATCGGCTGAAAACGCTTTGGCAACACCGGGCCAGGCAGCCCCATGCACCAGGGTGTTACTGATAAGGTAGGCCAGTAAAAATGCCAGCATCCCCCAGCTGAACAGACGGCTGAGAAAATCTGCTTTGGTGGCGACGGCAGGGTTGGCAGCATCCATCGCAGTGAACTCTGTTGAGAGATTAAATGAAAAATACCGCACGGGGGACGCCGTGCGGTATTACGTCACGCGGAGTAATTCCGCTGAACAGTGCTAACCGTTTTGCTAGATGTCGAGTACCCGGTTGCGCTGCAGGCTGTAGCCAACGGCTGCGAGCTTCATCCAGCCACCCAGTTCTGAGCGTGCAGCGACGAAACTGTCGTGGACTTTCGCTGCCAGCGCACTGTGGTCTCTGGTTTCCTCGAAAACTTCGTCGGCAGCCTCACCGAAGCTGTCGTAAATTTCTTCGCTGAATTCACGCAGCTCGACGCCGTTTTCGTTAACCATTTTGGCGAGGAACTCACCATTGTTGGCGACTGTTTCGTGGTACTGGTGCGAGTGCTCTTCCTGACACGCTGCGGTGATGATCTGTTGTTCCTGCTTTGTCAGACCACTCCACCACTCTTTGTTCATGCCGAAAGACAGACTTGAGCCGGCTTCATGCATGCCCGGGTAGTAGTAGTACTTGGCCGCTTCGTAGAATTTCATGAAGTAATCGTTGTACGGGCCAACCCACTCTGTCGCATCAATTGAACCGGAGACCAGGTTTTCATAGATTTGGCCACCGGGCAGCGATACTGGTGATGCACCCAGCTTTGCCATGACGTCGCCGCCAAGACCCGGAATACGCATCTTCAGGCCTTTTAAGTCATCTGCAGTCTCGATTTCCTTGTTGAACCATCCACCCATCTGGCAGCCGGTAGAGCCACAGGGCAGACACTTGAGTCCAAAGCCGTCGGCGACTTCGTCCCACAGCGTCTGTCCGTCCATGAAGTTTATCCATGCAGTCCACTCTGTGGTGGTCAGTCCCATTGGTACAGCGGTGAAGTAAGCCCACGCGGGGTGCTTACCCTTCCAGTAGTAGTCCGCGGCGATGTATGCCTGTGCATTACCGGAGGCCACTTCATCGAAGGAGTCGAAGGCGCCGACACGTTCGCCGGCGGCAAAATATTGCGTCTCGATTTTGCCTTCGGACAGTTCTGTTATGCGGGCGGCGAGACGCTGCGCGCTCAAACCGAGACCGGGAAAGTCACGCGGCCAGGTAGAGACGATCGTCAGTTCGGTTTTTGATTGTGCGATCGCGGGGGCGGCGGTGAACGCGCCAGCGGTCGCTGCGCCGGCAACGGCACCGGATTTGATAAAATCGCGTCTTTTCATTGTTAGCTGATCTCCAACTAGAGGTTATCCACCTGAGGTGTGGTTTGGCGGTGCACGGTGTAACGCACGGTAGCGTCCGGGTGACACCGAATGACAAACTTCAGGGCGAGATTAACATCTTTTGGCCTCGCGTTGGTGTCCGGGCGGTATGGCGGAAATATCGCTCGCGGGGTCGCCATTTCCATCTGCCGGTTCGGTGTGGCGTCCGGTTCGCTTCAAATCGTTAAGGTTAGCGACAGCCTGATGCTGTTAGTCCCCTTTCGCGATTGTGTTTTTCTCACTCGCGCAGGGATTGCTACCGTCGGTTTGACCTGATGCGGGGGTGTCGCTCAGTGTCATAATGGACGTTAGCGGGTGACGCTGGCTTGCTCGAGCAGACGCTGAAAGGGCATGGGGTCTTTTATGAAGGTAAGTGACCCTTCCATGGGAAAGAGTTTGTCCTGCAGGCGTGACAGCCAGAATCGCAGTGCTGCGGTGCGGATTGCATCGGGCCAGGCCTGTTGCTCAATGGATTCAAATGGCCTTTGCGACTGGTAGCCGTCGAGCAGCGCACTGGCGTTGGAATTAATGATTGCCATGGCATCGTCGCGGCACCAGTCATTGTAGACAATGGCCAGGTCATAGAGCATGCAGCCATCGCACGCGTAGTAGAAATCAATGATGCCACCGATGTGATCCTGCTCGAAGAGCACGTTATCGCGAAACAGATCGGCATGGATGATACTGCGTGGCAGTTCGTCGAGGTGATCACTGGACATTGCCCCCTGCAGTAACTGCTGCTGTTGGGACGATAGCCCGGGACTGACCTGCCGTGCGGTTTGCTCACGCCAGTCGCGGCCGCGGGAATCCTTGCGCAGCGGCTGGTAGTCGCGACAGGCAAGATGCATACGCGCCAGGGTTTCACCAATGAGATAGCAGTCACTGGCACCGACCTCGCCCTTGTCCGACCCGGAGAGGCGCTTCACCAGCGTGGCCGGCTTGCCGCACAGGGTAGAGGTGTAACACCCCGACGTCGACATCAGCGGTTCGGCGCAGGGAATATTTGCACGGCAAAGGAAGTCCAGCAGGTACATGAACCATTCGACGTCTTCGGCGGATTCATGTTCCACGATGGTCAGTACATATCGATTGTCGCTGGTGTCGACAAAATAGTTGGTGTTGGTGATACCTGCCTGAATGCCGGTAAAGGAAATTAACTCTCCCGCAGGGTATTGCGTCAGAAAGGACACCAGTTCTTCCCGACTGATCGACGTGTAGACGGACATAGTAAAATTACGTGCTCCGGCCGATCAGATGTCCATGGATATATCGTCGTTGGCGAACACTGTGTCCATGTCGACACCCTCGTAGAAATCGAATATTTTTTCGATCACCTTGTCCGGATCGTCCTCTATGGTGAAAAGCTCGAGGTCGGTGTCGCTGATGGTGCCCATGGCCAGCATTGACTCGCGCAGCCAGTCGACAAAGCCGTCCCAGAATTCATGGCCCACCAGCACCACCGGAATTTTTCGGGACTTACCGGTTTGAATCAGGGTGAGAATCTCAGCCATTTCATCCAGCGTTCCGAAGCCACCGGGCATGACAACATAGGCAGAGGCATACTTTACAAACATGACTTTGCGGGCAAAGAAATATTTAAAGGTAATACCGATATCCTGAAACGGGTTGCCGGATTGTTCGAATGGTAGCTGGATATTGAGCCCGACACTGGCGGACTTTCCAGCGAAAGCACCCCGGTTGGACGCTTCCATAATGCCCGGTCCGCCGCCGCTCACCACCGCAAACCCCGCATCGGAGAGTTTTCGCGAGATCTCTTCAATCAGCACGCAGTATTTGTGGTCCGGAGCGAATCGGGCAGAGCCGAACACACTGACCGAGGGGCTGATGGCGGCGAGTTTCTGAAATCCCTCGACAAACTCTGCCATGATCTGGAAGATCTTCCACGACTCCCGGCTGAGCGCGTGGTCCACGTCGGCTGAGTGCTGAAGTTGCGGCTTTCTTTTAATATGAGGTCTGTCCATTGTATTGAAGTCTGCTTTTAGAGAAGGTCATGCCTTCGCGATCAGGGATTTTTGCTGGTTGAGGTTTCGATCTGCTGAACGTTGCGTCGCGCCTGGAATCTGCAACAGCCCGCAGGTACTGCCGCCCGTGGTCTTCATGAACAAAGCGGGCAGAGGGTACAATGCCCGCGGGCGCAATTGTAACTGATATCCCGTGCGCCCACGTTCACTACACGTTAACCATTCAGGATAAAGTCCATGTCCGACTCGCCCCCGCTGATCCTGGTTGATGGATCGTCTTATTTGTTTCGGGCATTTCATGCGCTGCCACCGCTGACCAACTCCCGTGGTGAACCCACCGGTGCGATGCTGGGGGTCATCAACATGTTGCGCAACCTGATCCAGACCTATTCGCCGACCCATATGGCGGTGGTGTTCGATGCCAAAGGCAAGACCTTTCGCAATGATCTGTATCAGGAATACAAGGCGACCCGCCCGCCTATGCCGGACGATCTGCGAGCACAGATTGAGCCATTGCACAAGATTATCCGGGTCATGGGGCTGCCGTTGCTGAGCATTCCCGGGGTTGAGGCTGACGATGTCATCGGCACACTTTCCGACACTGCAACAAAGCGCGATATCAGTGTAGTGATTTCAACGAGTGATAAAGATCTGGCGCAGCTGGTCAACGACAATGTCACCCTGATTAACACAATGAGCCGGACGACGCTGGATGTGGCCGGCGTGGTAGAAAAATTCGGCGTCCCGCCAAACCGTATCGTTGACTACCTGGCGCTGATGGGGGACTCCTCCGACAACATACCCGGAGTGGTCAAGTGCGGACCTAAAACGGCAGTTAAGTGGATTGATCAGTTCGGAAGCTTTGATGAGGTGCTGGCGCGCGCCGATGAGGTTAAGGGTAAGATCGGTGAGAATCTCAGAGCGGCAATTCCCCATCTGCCGTTGTCTTATGAGCTTGCGACAATCAAGCTCGACGTCGAACTCGAGCAGGACATCAATGACCTGACGATTGCCGAAGCCGATAAAACAGAACTGCGCAAGTTACTCGAACGCTATGAGTTCAAGGCGTGGTTGAAAGATCTCGACGGTGGGAAACCCACCCCGCTCGGCACCTCTCCAGCAGTGGCGAAAGCACCGACTGTTGACAAGCGCGACTATGAAACCATTACCGATGCAAAACAACTCGACGGCTGGCTGGCTAAAATAAAAGAGGCGGGCGTACTGGCCTTTGATACGGAGACAACCAGTATCGACTACATGGATGCCAGAATTGTCGGGCTGTCGTTTGCAGTCAGTATGGGGGAGGCTGCTTATCTTCCGTTGCAGCACGACTATGAAGGCGCACCATCGCAACTCGACCGGGATAAAGCACTGGCATTGTTCAAGCCGCTGCTGGAAGATCCTGCGATAAAGAAAATCGGTCAGAATCTCAAGTACGACAGTCATGTACTGCACAATCACGGCATTGCGCTGCGCGGTATTGAACACGATACGATGCTGCAGTCATATGTGTGCGATGCGGCGGCTAACCGGCACGATATGGATGCACTGGCCAAAAAGTATCTCGACAAGACCACGATTCATTTTGAAGATATTGCCGGTAAGGGCAAGAAGCAGCTTACCTTCAATCAGATAGAAATCGACACTGCGGCGGAGTATGCGGCCGAAGACGCAGATATAACGCTGCAATTACATGATGTGTTGTCGCAGACGTTGCAGGCCGAGCCGTCGTTAGACAGGATCTACCGCGAAATAGAGATGCCACTGCTGGATGTATTACAGCGGGTCGAGCGCAACGGTGTGGAGATTGATGCCGCGATGCTGGCGCTGCAGAGCGAAGAACTGGCTAAGAGTATTGCGGCCATCGAGGAACGGGCGCATGAAGACGCTGGGCAGCCGTTTAACCTGGGGTCGTCCAAACAGATTGGAGAGATTCTGTACGAGGTAAAGCAGATACCTGTCGTGCGCAAGACACCCAAGGGACAACCGTCGACCGCGGAAGACGTGCTGGAGCAACTGGCCATGGATTATCCGTTGCCGCGGCTGATCCTCGAGTATCGAAGTTTGAGTAAACTCAAATCCACTTATACGGATAAACTGCCGAAACAAATCAACGCCGACACCGGCAGGGTTCACACCTCGTATCATCAGGCAGTGGCGTCGACCGGCCGGTTGTCATCTACTGATCCGAATCTGCAGAACATTCCGGTCCGTACACATGAGGGCAGGCGTATCCGAGAGGCGTTTGTCGCGCCTGACGGATACAAATTGCTGGCTGCAGACTACTCGCAAATCGAACTGAGAATCATGGCGCATCTGTCGGGTGATGACAGTTTGTTGAAAGCATTTTCGGTGGGGGCGGATATCCACAGTGCAACTGCGGCGGAAGTGTTCGGCAAGCACCCAGGTGAAGTTGATGCCGATGACCGGCGCGCTGCGAAGGCGATCAACTTCGGTCTGATATACGGCATGTCGGCCTTCGGTCTGGCAAAACAGCTCGATATACCGAGAGGGGATGCACAGCAGTATATCGATCTGTATTTCGAGCGCTATCCCGGGGTAAAAAACTACATGAATTCCACGCGGGTGAATGCCAAGCACGAGGGATATGTTGAGACGGTGCTTGGTCGCAGACTGTACCTGCCCGATATTAACTCGAGCCGTTATCAGATGCGCCAGTATGCCGAGCGTACTGCGATTAATGCACCGATGCAGGGGACTGCAGCAGATATCATTAAAATCGCAATGATCAACGTGGACCAATGGCTGCGTGAGGAGCAGATTGATGCGCGTATGATCATGCAGGTGCACGATGAGCTGGTGCTGGAAGTGGCCGACTCCGCGATTAAACAGGTATCGAACAAAATCACTGACATTATGATGCAGGCAGTCGAGCTCAGGGTGCCGCTGGAGGTCGAGGTGGGTGTCGGTGAAAACTGGCAGCAGGCTCATTAGGGTGTCTGAATTCGATGATCGAAATCTACCTGTGGAGAGCGTAAATGAACGATGACCCTGCCGGGCCGACTATCGCTGCAAAAGC
>CAZOXM010000003.1:53829-78486 GCA_964583825.1 uncultured Granulosicoccaceae bacterium | reverse complement strand
TCGGGTAGCCACGTGGTGGTGCCGGATTCCATGTACTGGGGTGTGAGCAGCTTTTTAAAAGACCATTGTGAACGCGCGGATATCGTACTTTCGACGTATGAAGCCGGGAGTGTCGAGAGTATCGCACCGGCACTTGAGTCACAGAATCACACCAGTATTGTGTGGGTAGAAACGCCTTCCAACCCGTTTTTACACATTACCGACATAGCAGCAGCCGCGGATCTTGCGCATGATCACGGCGCGATGTTGTGTGTGGACAGCACCGCCGCGACACCTGTATTCACGAGGCCGCTTGATCATGGTGCTGATCTGGTTGTTCACTCAGCGACCAAGTATCTGAACGGGCACAGTGATGTGCTTTGCGGAGCCATCGTCACCAGGGATGAGCACGCTTTATGGGAGGCGGTTAAAAAAGAGCGCGGTCAGGCAGGTGCACAACCCGGCAGTTTTGATGCGTGGTTGCTGCTGCGTGGTATGCGTACGCTGTACGTCAGGGTGTTGCAGTCGAGTCGCAACGCGGCTGTGGTCGCTGAATTTCTGAATCAACACGCGGCGGTTGAGCATGTTGCCTACCCCGGACTGCCGGGTCATCCCGGGCACGAACTGGCAAAGGCGCAGATGCAGGGCGGGTTTGGTTCGCTGTTGTCCTTTACCGTGAAGGGTGATCGTCGTACCGCGCTGAACGTCGCCGGCAGGCTTCAGGTAATTACCAGCGCAACATCGCTCGGCGGCACCGAGTCACTGATTGAGCACCGGCACAGCATCGAGCCTGCGGAAAACGGCATACCTGAAAATCTGTTGCGTCTGTCTGTCGGTATCGAGGATGTGGCTGATCTGAAGGCCGATCTGGAACAGGCGCTGCGTTAAGTGGCGATCGGATAATCCGGTTCGTTAGCTGGTAGCCGCTACGAGAACGCGGGCGGCGTTTTCGATCTGACTTTCGACAGAGCGAATCATCATGCTGGCAATATCGAGTCCGGTGGCACTTTCAATACCTTCGAGCCCGGGTGACGAGTTTACTTCAAGCAACAGTGGTCCGCGTTCACTGCGAATGATATCCACTCCCGCTACATCCAGGTGCATGGTGCGCGCCGCGGCGACTGCCAGTGCCTCTTCCTCGGCGGTTAAATCCACCAGCTTTGCGCGACCACCCCGGTGTAGATTGGCGCGGAATTCACCCGCGGCCGCTTCGCGCTCGATGGCGGCGGCCACTTTGCCATCGATAATGAAGCAACGCAGATCCTTGCCCGCGGATTCTTCGATGAATTCCTGTACCAGTAGGTTGGCGCGCAGCGATTTCATCGCATTGATAACGCTCTCGGCCGCCTTGGTGGTTTCGGCGAGTACCACCCCGCGACCCTGAGTTCCCTCCAGTAGTTTTACAATCACCGGTGCGCCGCCGACCATCTCGATCAGTTTTGAGGTGTCGTTTGGAGAATTCGCATAGCCGGTAATCGGAATGTCCAGTCCGCTCTTTTGCAGCAACTGCAGTGAATACAGCTTGTCCCGTGACTGGGAAATGGCCTCGGCACGGTTCAGTGAGAAGATGCCCAGGCTTTCAAAGTGGCGCGTAATGGCGCAACCGTAGAAGGTCATTGAAGGTCTGATTCGAGGAATAATTGCGTCCAGATCATTCAGGATTCGACCATCCCGGTAGTGCACTGCAGGATAGTCTGCATCGAGTTTCATGTAGCACTGGCGCAGGTTTAGAAAGACCATCTCATGTCCCAGCATCTCGCCGGCTTCGAGCAAGCGACGGTTGCTGTACAGGGACGGGTCGCTCGCGAGCAAACCTATTTTAAGTCCGCTTGATGTTGATCTTGATGTGGTTCCGTAGAGTAGCTCCAGTTGCTCGTCGGCCACGTCTCCGAGCACGAATTGTTCTTCGCTGTCCACCAGTATCCTGCCGCTCATCGCTTCGCGGCCGAGCAACATTCTGAATCCCATGGCATCGCGATTGGTCAGTGTAAGCTCGATATCCCAGGTCTGCGCATTAAGGGTGATCGGTGTGCGAATGACAAATCGATTTTCACTGCTGCCGTTTGAACTTCTGATCTGACGTCGATCCACCACCGGGGATTCGCAGCGGATAACCGTGCGCCGGCTTTTTTGCAGGGGATGCAGATCAAACCGCACCCACTGCTGATTGGCACGAGTGAAGGTCTCGATATTAAATGCGTGGATACTGGATGTCTTCGCGCCGGAATCGACGCGCACTTTGACCGCAGCAACGTCCAGCTTCGGTAAGCTGCACCATTCCTGCGCACCGACAATAAACTTCTGATTGCTTGACATACTGGTGTTTCATGCTGCCGTCGTCGCAATGATGACGGTAGCTTTGACGAACCCCGGTGACGTTGAATTGTGACTGACCGCAAGTTTTGCGCCACCGTAATCGCGCGGGGGCCGGGAATTGATGGTTTTGGATTACAAGCTCGTTTTTTGACTAGGCAGCGGAAGCATCTTGAAGTAAAACATCGGCGGGGTTGAGGGGTGCCTCAATTTAGGTCGCACCAATTAACAGAGCCGTGAGAAAGGTTAGCTTTTGGCTGTGGTTTTGGCGCAATTTTGAAATTTAAACTAACACGTTTGTTACAGATAAAACCTTGTCCTTGTGGTCTATCACAATTCCGAATTTCGATTAAGTCAATGTCGGAAAAGCGTGGCTATTTCCACTTAACGAAAGCGCCTTGCGGTTATTCTTTATGCCGTGCAGTTGTGATCTTAGAACAAATATTTGCGAAGAAAGTACGCAGCACTTTTCTAACTTCGGATAAAAAATGACAATAAATAATGGCGGCGGTGGAGAGTTTAGAGCGATCTATGCTCATCATCGTAATTTGGGCGCGTTGCTCGGAAGTGCCGGTAGCTTCCTAAGAAAGAAATATCGCAGTGCCAGAGATCTTAATGATGAGGAGTTTTTATCTCTGTTTGATATTCCCGAAGTTAATCAGAGCATCGGTTATGGATTTAACATCAAGGCTACGGCAGCGCTGCTGAATCACTTTAGAGATCGCGTACAGGACGGTTGGCTCAATCCTCCATCACAGTTAATCGATATGGCGTTTGACGTGAGTGAGGCCAGCGACGAAGACGTGGTGGCCCGTGCAGAACTTGTGCTCGACTATGATCTTGAGTGGAGCGGCGTGCCTCCGGAAATCAACCATGTCGGTGAAATAGACTGGCAAAGAAACATATTGCAAAACAGTGAATGGTTATGTCGGATTAACCGACACGGCTGGTGGCCGTTGCTCGGACACGCTTACCAGCGCACCGGTGACGAGCGATTTGCCAAAGCTTTTGCCCAGCAGTTGTCAGCCTGGATAAACAATAACTTTCCGCTCGACACCACACAGGCTGATCCACATCTGTGGGCGACCGAACAGGTGGCGCTGCGGTTGCGGGTGAGCTGGATACCCGCTTTCGGTATGTTCTACCACTCGCCTTACTTCAATACGACTCGCAAGCTTGAGATGCTGAGGTCAATATTCGATCAGGCCAGGTTCCTGAAGCAAACGACAGAACAGAATGATGTATTGCTGAGCAGTGGGCTGGTCAGTGCGGGTGTTAGCTTTCCGGAGATGCGAGAGGCGCGCAAATGGCGCAAAATTGCCATGCAGCGCTGCCGGGACTACCTGCGTCACAGTGGTGGACAGCTGGATAATCTGATCGAAGTTGGTGATAAATTGCATGCAGAGTCACTGGTGGAACTGCCTGCCTGATGCATGTAGTTACCATCGTTGTCCCAGTGCGCGCCTGGCTGCTCGCATTTTAGCTGCACTGGCTTTTTGTACCGCGGGATCCTGTGATCCTGCGCCGTAGCGTCCGGTGTAGTAGGCATCGCGCAACGCCGCCAGATGATTTACCTGTTGTGGCAGATGACGAGACAGACGGCTGATGTAGGCATCGGCAGTTTCACCGGTTGTTCGGCCCATACCCCGGCGTTCGAATCCCTCGCACAGACGTTGCCATTGTTGCTGACACCGATCGCGCCGGTTGCGGTTAAACAGGGCACGCCATGGTGCGAGTATCAACACGATCCAGACGGCCACGACTGCGAAGATCATCAATATCAGGCCAAGTGCACCCGGTTGCTGCAGACCGAGTTTTTGCCAGAGCCTGTTCTGCAAACCGGCATCAAAGCCAACGACGATACTTTGCCACTGATAGTTTAACTTGTCCCACTGCAGATTAATCGAGCGAACCCATGGCCACTGTTGGTAGCTATTAGTGCGTTCACCTCTGAGTGCTTCACCGATGCCGCGTTCCACGCGCTGCGGGGCGACTGCTCCGGTCGGATCAAATCGTTGCCAGTGACCATCAATATAGGCTTCGGTCCATGCGTGTGCATCGGACTGTCTGATGATCATATAGTCGCCATTGAGTTCTCCTCCCTGATATCCGGTGACAACACGAGCTGGAATGCCGGCGGCTCGAAGCATTAGTACAAAGCTGCCGGAGTAGTGTTCACAGAAACCCTGTCGAGACTCAAAAAGAAAATCATCGATCGCGTGTTCGCCCAGTTTGGGTGGTGATAAAGTGTATTGAAATTTTTCACGGCTAAACCAGCGCAGAATTGCATTGGCCACATCCCGATCGCTTTTATGTTCTATGCGCAGACGTTTGGCGAATTGTTGCGCGCGTGGATTGTGTTCTGTCGTCAGTAGATATTCAGCGCCGGGTCTTGTCGTGCTGCGGAATCTATCGGTAAGCACGGAACCGGTGTGATAGCGTATCACCTTGTTAAGGCGGATCAGGCTGTCGAGTTGTTTTTCCTCAGTGATCCTGGCAATGATCTCATTCTTTGCATTGTGTTTTGTTCTGCCCGGCAATACGGAAGGCACATCCAGCGCGAGCAGCCACGGATTAGGAGTCGGTTCCATGGTCACGGTGTAGTTGATCGTTGGTGCTGCTGTATCCGCCGCAATAGTGGTGTTTGCGAAGGTGGGATGCGTTGCGCGCGGCAGAATGAACCATTCCCTGCCATTGAATCCGCTGAGCACAGGTCCGCGCCAGTAAAGATCGTGTGTATCCGGTGCAAACTCATCGAACTCCACGCGAAACGCCACCTCATTAGATAGAGACAGCGATGAAATGCTGCCGGGTGACATGCGTGAGGAGAGTCCGGTAGAGGCGCTGCCACTGCCATCGCCAAACCCCGGTGAGGAGACTCTGGGTACGGCGACAAACAACAGGGCTGCAACGGGGATAGCCTGTAACATCAGTTTTGCAGTCAGATGCACCATGAGCCGCGGGTTACTGGCGAGGTCGCCGCGCTGCAAAGTAAACAGGGACAGACCGATGAAGAACAGAGCAGGTATTGCGAACATCGCCGCTGCGATACTTTGCCAGTAGAAAAATTGCGTCATCAGTAAAAATGCGCTCAGCACTACCAGCAGGCTTGCATCGTGGGTGGATTTACTTTCGAGGTATTTGAATCCGACCAGTAAAAACAAAAATGCAACGCAGGGGTCTCGATTGAAAATCTGACCGTAGTGCGCGGCGATGGCCACCGCACCGATAAGCACCAGTGGCGTCATCATGATGGCAGGTAGTTGCAGGCGACGGTGTAGCGAAGGCACCACGCGTACGAACACCAACAGCGCACCGGGCAGGCAGATCCACAGAGGTAAATGGAGCAGCAGTGGTAACTGAGTCAGCAGGACGGTGACACCCAGCAGGCGAATCGTGCTGTCTGCGAGCGGTTTGCGTTGTTGGTCGGTTTGACTCATTGGGGCGGGGAGCTGAAAGTCGCGAGCTGGCGCAGACACCTGCGCCGGTGTTCCGGGCCCAGCGCCACTTTTGCAGTGTCGTGTCGACCTGTATATGCGTACGGAGTGGCGGTCGCGTCCGCTCTGATTATCCATGCACAAAGGCGCGAGAGTCTCTGTTCGATCTCCGGTAATTCGTCGGTGTCCGACCAGGCGAACTGCAGGTCATCGCCGGATTCGGTGGTGGTGAATTCCTTGCTGAACCACCCGCGGCCACTGGCAACCGTTTTCCATGCGACGGAGGCGGGTGAGTCAGTGGTCTGGTACCGTTTTAACTGATCGAACTCGCGTTCATGCGGTGTTGGGGTTTTGCTGCCTTGCTCTTTTAGGGGCGACAGTGGAAAAGCGGGTGGTGGCAATTCCGGTTTCGGGTAGACATAAGTACAAGTCGGTGCGTGCACATAGCCCCAGCCACGCCACAAACCGAGCGGGAAATCACTAGAGATCGTGACTCTGCCGAGCTGATACTCACCGCGGTGTGTAACTCTTGTTAACAGCATGGCAGATGATTGCTTGTTGGCGCCGACATCGATAATTGCTTTGTCACAGGTACTGGCGACGGCGATAGAATACCTGTTGCGTCCGGTCGACTCCTGAAACATCAGTTCGTAGGCGAGCGGAGTTCCGGCGAAAGTATCCTCGCTGGTGATAGACTGAAGCGTCAGGTTGGACAGGTTTAAATACGTGGACAGCAGGCAGGCGGCGAACAATCCAACCAGAATAAAACTCAGCGCGTAGCCGAGATTCAATCCGTAATTCATCGATGCCAGAATCATCACCAGCGCGACCGCGACGAAGGCCAGCCCGCGAGGTGTCGGCAGTATATAGATACGCTCGTGTTTGAGACGCAATGGCAGTGCATCACGTGCATCGACGCGCAGCAGTCGTTGTCTGAAGTGGCGTCCGGCGCGGTTTCTGAGCACCGGGCTCGCTGCGCTGGTTGCAGATGAATTGGCCATGGTGAAGTGAGTGAGGAGCGTGTTGAACCTAAGGAATATCCACGCTGGCCAGAATCTCACGGGTAATCGGTGCCCCCTGTTTCAGCGATCCGGTCAGTCGATGGGCCGCAACGCTTGAGAAAACGGCCTGTATATCTTCGGGCAGGGTCATGTCTCTGCCATGGATCAACGCCCACGCCCGGCCCATGGCCAGCAGACTCAAACCCGCACGTGGGCTGAGGCCACTGCTGCACACACCTTCCTGAGCCAGCTGACGTGAGCAACCGAGCAAAGCCTGCACGTAGTCGAGGACCGGTGCTGCCACCTGGATGTGGCGAGCCTGGTGTTGCCAGTGAATCACTGCCTCAACGCCGACCACAGCAGAGGTTTTTTCAACCAGATCGCGTCGGTCGCCACCGGTAAGCAGCACCCGCTCCGCTTCTGCTGTCGGATAGCCCAGTTCAATGCAGCACAAAAACCGATCGAGCTGTGACTCCGGCAAGCGGTAGACGCCCAGTTGCTCGGTCGGATTCTGAGTCGCGACCACAAAAAAAGGTGGTTCCAGCGCATGGCGCTGCCCATCGATGGTGACCTGTGATTCTTCCATTGCCTCCAGCAACGCGCTCTGTGTTTTGGGCGGCGCACGATTGATCTCATCTGCCAGGAGAAGGGCGGTGAATACCGGGCCGCGGTGGAATCGAAATTCCTGCGTAGCGACGTCGAATATTGAAATACCGGTGATGTCCGCAGGCAGCAGGTCGCTGGTGAACTGTACGCGGTTCCAGGAAAAGCCGATGGTAGCGGCCAGTGCTCGCGCCAGTGTCGTCTTGCCCACGCCGGGCATATCCTCGAGCAACAGGTGACCGCCGGCGAGCAGAGTGGCTAGCGACAGGCGTATCTGGTCGCTTTTGCCGACGATCAGGTGCTCGAGTGTGGCGATGACCTCGGGGATCTGGTCGCCCGCGTGGTGCCGCTGATATCCGGAAAGCATGGTGGTCCGCCCCTGTTGCGTGTTCGTCCGGTGCTCCGGATCTGCTTATTAACTCGAAATCGGCGGGAGTCTGGCAGGCTGAAGGTGTGCAGTGCGGTTGGAGAAACCGGGCGCAAAATACTGTGTATGTGTAAAAATTGTAATCTTTCGATAAAGAACCCTTGTTATTGCGCCGCGTTTACGCAACATTGTTAAGCGGGGTGCCCTGAATCGCTGAAGTTGTGGCAATGTCCATGATTTGGACCGCAACTCGCGGTGCGGCACTCAACTAAAGTACCTGCTGGTCGATACAGCAGGCGGCCGGCGACAGGCTCGATTTTGCAGTGTGCTGCAGGTCTCGCTCGCTGGTGAAAATTATAAGAACAACGCGGTGATCCGCGCAGCTGCATCGCCCCTTATGGAGTAGGTAGAGAATGTTCGGACTATCCGGCCAGAACGCGAATCCAATCTTCACCCTGGAAGCGCCAGGTCGCACCGGTGTGATCGGCATGGCACCCTGCCCGGGGATCCGGCTCGAATCGCCCAGACGCGGTAATCTGCAACGCAATCTCAAGCGCGACCTCGCGGCCATGCAGGAGTGGGGTGCCACCGGTGTGGTCACACTCAATGAGGCAGATGAACTTGAGAGCCTGGGGCTTGGTGAGCTCGGGGTGCTTCTGCTCGAAGCGGGCTTCTGGTGGCGACACCTGCCGATTGTTGACATGAACGTACCGGTCCCTCCGTTCGAAGATAACTGGCGCGTCGAAGGGCAGCAGATTGCTGCCTCAATTGCCGCCGGCGAGCGCGTGATTCTGCATTGTCTGGCGGGCCTGGGCCGCACCGGCATGATAGCGGCGCGTCTACTGGTAGATATGGGCATGACACCCGAACAGGCTATTGTTGAAGTACGACGGCAGCGTCCGAGAGCAATTCAGACGACAGAGCAGGAAGACTACGTCCGCCAGTTTGGTAAAAAAGTCAGTTTTTCACGCAATGACCGCTGGTCGAGACTGCAGGGACGACAGACGTCAGGTGGTGCGTCCGATCAGAGTGACTTAAAAGGTTTCGGTACCTGACCCGTCACACCTGATGGCTTTTGCGCTGACGTGCTTTGAATCGTTGGCACCGATAACATCTGCAAAAACAGTTTCGGCCGGCCTCCGCAGGCTCAACCAGATGCATGCGACGTTAGACACGCTGGCGCAATGGTTCGGTACAGCCATACCCCAGTGGTCACCATATGATGCATGGCTGGACTCCCGTTTGATTGTGGTATCTAATATGTAGTGGACGTGCGGATGCACCAGTCCGCAAAAAAATCACAAAATATCGGAGGAGCCCGCATGCTCAAATCGCTGAACATCGATCCCGGCAAGTGCACCGGTTGTCTGCAGTGCGAAATGGCCTGCTCGCTGGAGAACGAAGGCGTATTCAACACCGCGAAGTCGAGGATCAAGGTCTTTACGTTTCACGAAGAAGGCAGATTTGTGCCCTATACCTGCACCCAGTGCGATGAGGCCTGGTGTATGCATGCCTGCCCGGTGGACGCGATTGTACTGAACCCCGCTACCGGCTCCAAAGATGTTAAAAATGACCTTTGCGTCGGCTGTAAGGTGTGCACCATTGCCTGTCCGTTCGGCACGGTCAATTACAACGCTGATTCCGGCAAAGTCGTCAAATGCGATCTCTGTGGCGGTGACCCGCAATGCGCCAGTGCCTGCCCCACCGATGCGATCACCTACGTGGATGCGAATGCCACCGGCCTCGATAAGATGCGCCAATGGGCCGGTAAAACTGACAATGCAGCGAGCACGGGAGCATAACCATGGCGTGGACCAGACAACTTTTACGAGTAAACCTGACCGAAGGCACCTGCATCCCCGAGCCGCTCAACATGGAGTGGGCAAATCAGTACCTCGGGCAGCGCGGTCTAGCCACCCGGTATCTGGCTGAAGAGATCAACCCGCAGTGCGATGCGCTGAGCGCAGACAACAAACTGATTATGGCGACAGGCCCGCTCACCGGAACCATGGCATCGACCGGCGGCCGTTATTCCGTCATCACCAAAAGTCCGTTAACCGGCGCGGTTGCCTGCTCAAATTCCGGCGGCTTTTTCGGCGCAGAGCTGAAAAATGCGGGCTGGGACATGATTATTTTTGAGGGTAAAGCATCTGCACCCGTTTACCTGCATATCGAAAACAATAAAGCTGAACTGGTGTCGGCTGCGGATCTGTGGGGCAAGTCGTGCTGGGAGACAGATGAAATGCTCCATGCCAAGCACCAGGATCCGCAAATGCGAATTGCCGTGGTTGGTCGTTCAGCGGAACAGGGGTGTCTTTATTCCTCCGTAATTAACGATCTCCATCGTGCTGCCGGCCGCTCCGGTGTCGGCACCGTGATGGCCTCGAAGAACCTCAAAGCGGTCGCCGTCCGCGGGTCGCTCGGTGTTGGTAACATCAAAGACCCGGCGCGTTTCATGTCGGCTGTCAACGCGGGGAAAAAAGTGCTCGCGGAAAACCCGGTCACGGGTGAAGGATTGCCGGCACTCGGTACCCAGGTACTGATGAACGTGATTAATGAAGTCGGTGCAATGCCCACGCGCAATATGCAGGAAGTGCAGTTTGAAGGGGCATCAAAAATTTCCGGGGAGGCAATGCTTGAGCCGCGCGAGAGCGATGGCAAGCCCAATCTTACCCGCAATGGTGGCTGTTTTGCCTGCACCATCGCCTGCGGTCGGATTTCTACCATCGACCGTGAACACTTTTCCGTCAAGGACAAGCCGCAATACTGGGGTAATTCAGGTGGGCTTGAATACGAGGCGGCCTGGGCGCTCGGTTCTGATACCGGTATTGACGATCTCGATGCACTGACCTACGTGAACTTCATTTGCAATGAAGACGGCATGGATCCCATTTCTTTCGGCGCAACGGTTGCCGCAGCAATGGAACTGTTCGAGGAAGGTGCAATTACGACTCAGCACACCGATGGCGTGGAACTGAAGTTTGGCAACGCGCAGGCGCTTTGCTGGGCGGTGGAAAAATCTGCCACTGGTGAGGGGTTTGGCGCAGACCTGAATCTCGGCAGTCGCCGATTGTGCGAAAAGTATGGCCGACCGGAGTTTTCCATGACGGTCAAAGGGCAGGAGTTTCCAGCCTACGACCCGCGTGGCATACAGGGCATGGGGCTGACTTATGCCACGTCGAATCGCGGTGCCTGTCACCTGCGAAGTTACACCGTATCATCCGAAATTCTGGGTGTACCGGAAAAGACTGATCCGTTACACACGGAAGGCAAAGCCGGACTGGTCAAGGCCTTTCAGGATGCGACTGCCGCGGTGGATTCTTCCGGACTGTGTGTGTTTACCACGTTTGCATGGACGCTCGATGACATCTCACCTCAGATCGATGCCGCCTGTGACGGTGACTGGTCTCCGGAACGACTGGTCGAAGTTGGTGAACGCATCTGGCAGCTGGAGCGAGACTTTAATATGAAGGCTGGCATCAGCGGTGCGGACGATACGCTTCCGGACCGCCTGCTCAAGGATGCGGCGAAGTCCGGCCCTGCGAAGGGCAAAGTCTGTGAGCTTGGTGATATGCTGCCTGAGTATTACCAGCTGCGCGGCTGGACTACCAACGGTGAGCTTACCTCCGAGACGCGCAGTAAGTTCGGGCTGCCAGCCTGAGCACGCTGGGTAGCCGCTGAGTATCTGCCGAACTGCCGGCCAGCTTTCAGCGAACACGGCTGTAAAATCCAATCGCGGCGACTTCGGTCGCCGCTTTTGGTTCGGTAAGCGTCGATCCAGTGTGGCAACACTGCCGCGGGTAGCGCCTGACACTGCGGCCTCAGCGCCATTGTGAATATGAAGACTACAACCAAATAGCTGTAAGTGTATTGGGGAGAATGAAATGATCTACGTCGTCGTCGGTGCCGGCCCTGCCGGAGTCGTTGCGGCTGAAACGCTGCGTAAGCTTGACCCGCTGTCTCGAGTCACAATCATCGGTGCCGAGCCGGAGCCACCCTATTCGCGGATGGCTATTCCGTATTATCTGACTGACAAGATTGATGAGACGGGGACGTATCTGCGCAAAGCTGATCAGCACTACCAGGCGCGAAATATCGACGTGGTGAATAGCCGTGTCCAGTCTATCGACACGGATATGAACCGGGTGATAACCGACGATGGCGACAGCTACCGCTACGACAAATTACTGCTTGCAACGGGCGCCAGTCCTACCGTTCCGCCGATTTCCGGTATCGATTCCCCTGGTGTTCACAACTGCTGGACGCTCGATGATGCACGGTCGATTGTCAGTTTGGCGAAACCGGGTGCCAGCGTTGTGTTGCTCGGTGCCGGGTTCATCGGTTGCATCGTGCTCGAAGCGCTGGCATTGCGCGATGTAAAACTTACGGTAGTGGAAATGGAAAACCGCATGGTGCCGCGAATGATGAATGATGTGTCCGGCGGCCTCATCAAGCGTTGGTGTGAAGAAAAAGGGGTGACAGTGCATACCTCCACCAAAGCGGAATCTGTTGAACAAACGAGTGGCGGTGGGCTGAAGGTCAACCTGAGTGGCGGGCAGTCAGTGGAAGCCGATCTCGTGATCACGGCCACCGGTGTCAGGTCGAATATGCAGTTTGCCGTGGATAGCGGGCTGCACACTGATCAGGGTGTCATGGTCAATGAGTATCTGCAAACCAGTAATGAAGACATTTATGCCGCCGGTGACGTCTGTCAGGGTAAGGATTTCTCTACCGGAGAATACACAGTGCAGGCCATTCAGCCAACGGCAGTTGAACATGCCAAGGTGGCGGCGGGCAATATGGTACGCGGACATCGCTCGCGGCACGCCGGTAACGTGAATATGAACGTGCTTGATACGATCGGACTGGTGTCGGCGTCCTTCGGTTCCTGGATGGGCGTGCCCGGTGGCGAATCTGCTGAACTTTTGAACGAAAAGGAATTCAAATACCTGAACCTGCAATTCAAGGACGATGTACTGGTCGGTGCAAGTAGTCTGGGACTGACGCAGCACGTTGGTGTGTTGCGCGGATTGATTCAGTCACAAACCCGCCTGGGCCAATGGAAGGATCGTTTGCTCAAAGATCCGATGCGCGTTATGGAAGCCTATCTCTCCTGTGCACAGGCACAAGCAGACCCCGTTTAATGAAAGTTACCTTCAAGCTTTACGCGACTCTTCAGCACAAGTTACCCGCGCATGCGGTAAATAACGCGGTTGAGGTGGATGTCGACAAATCGATATCTCTGTTTGAATTGATTGATCAATTCGGCGTGCCGCGTGAGAGTGCTCATCTGGTGCTGGTGAATGGTGCTTATTTCAGCGAGGACGAAAGGTCTGAGCAAGGCCTTTTATCAGAGGGTGATGTGGTTGCCGTATGGCCACCGGTGGCTGGTGGCTGAACTTGGAACGCATTGTTTTCAGTCGCGAAATGGGCTTCACTGCAAATGAGTTCGAGCGCACACTGCCGGCGGCGCTAAACCACAGGCCCTGCGATAAAACGCCAACGGGCTACCGGGTTGCGATCGATGCGGGCACCATGGAACTCGCCGTCAGCGAGCAGAAGTATCGCAAAATCGCCTCTATTTCATTGCCCTACTTATCGATTGACTTTACCTTTGACGGCCTGTCCGACACACAGGTGCAGGAAGTCATGCGCTATTTTGATCTGAGATTTCAACGAGGCGGTGGCTAATGATGCGGTTCCGCAGCGGATATCGGGGCCATTGCATCGCACTATGCCGCAGATTCCGGCCGTCATTGGTGGCACAATACAGCCTCGAGACTGAGGGTAAATTCCAGTGAATGAACCTGCGATTACCGATTCGCTCGGTAGACGACTCCACGACCTGCGGGTGTCGGTGACTGATCGCTGCAACTTCCGCTGCGTCTATTGTATGCCCAAGGAAGTATTCGGACGTGGCTACCAGTTTCTGGCAAAGAAAGAGCTGCTGACGTTCGAGGAAATTGAACGGCTGGTACAGATTTTTGCCGGCCTTGGTGTGCGCAAAATCCGACTCACCGGAGGCGAGCCGCTGGTGCGCAGCGAGCTGGAAAATCTTATCGAGCGCATCGATGCTGTCGATCTTATTTCAGATATCAGTTTGACGACCAATGCTGTGCTGCTGACTGCAGATCGGGCGCGGCGGCTGCGCAGTGCGGGATTGAAGCGGGTAAACATTAGCCTGGATGCGCTGGATGATGAAACCTTCAAGGCGATCAATGATGTCGGTGTGCCGGTTAAAAAAGTGTTGGACGGCATCGATGCGGCACTGAGTGCCGGATTTGAATCGGTTAAAGTCAACATGGTCGTCAAACGCGGCATGAACGAGAGCAGCATCGTACCGATGGCCCGGCACTTTCATGGCAGCGGATGTATTCTGCGGTTTATTGAATTCATGGATGTCGGCAACACCAATGCGTGGCACGATGGTGCAGTGATGACTGCGAAAGAAATTGTTGATCTAATCCATGCAGGCCTCCCCATCGAGCCTTTGCAGGCAAATTACCACGGCGAAGTCGCGGAGCGATGGAAGTATGTGGACGGTGGCGGTGAGATTGGGGTGATATCCTCGGTGTCCAAACCGTTTTGCGGTGATTGTAGTCGCGCCAGGTTGTCTGCCGTCGGAAAGCTCTACACCTGCCTTTTTGCTGCAAACGGTGTGGACCTAATGTCGCTGGTGCGCGGTGGCTCTGACAACGAGGAAATTGAGCAAAAACTGAGAACGATCTGGAATCGCAGGCGCGATCGCTATTCCGAAATTCGCACCGTAGAATCCGTGTTGTTACCGAAAGTGGAAATGTCACATATTGGTGGCTGATGACTGACCAACACCGCTCCGCGTATCAATTGGCCATGCGCAGCTACAATGCGATGGAAACCACCAAGCGTCGACATTTTGATTATCTGACACTGATCGAAACGCGGAAAAAGAAATTCAATCTGGATGCCACGCCCGCGCAGACGCAAATGCTGCAGGCGTTGTTGCGTGATCACGATGAAGAAGTTCGGACTTTCAAGGCGTGCTGTGATGATTTGAAGGCCGCGGATGCCGCCGCGCACGCCGCGCTATTCGCCTACCTTGCTGAAATCAACAAAGCCATGGCTCCAATTCACAACGGGCACTAGCCTGCATTATCCACAAGGCGACGATCGGAAATAAGCGAAAGCGCAGGTGTATAGACTCAAACCCGCTTTTAAGCGTGTCTGCCAAATTAGCGCGAGGTCTATTCGCCACCAGAAGAAAATCTCGCGTCACATCTCAGCCGATCCCCCTCGAAGCGTGGCGGGCCACGCATCTCGGACGATCGACTGACCTGTTTAGCGAGATTTCCTCTGGACGACGAATCCTCATGAATAATGCAGGCTAGGAGCCTGCGCGGCAGAACCTCCGCTACTGCGAGCGCACCGGATTGCGCCTGAATCAGCAGGCCAGACGGATATCTCAAAGGTCAGCGATCGCGACAATTATCCTTTCTTAACGATGGGTAAGTCGCCTGACGGCAGAATCCGGTTATGATCGTGAAAATGGTCACAGTTTTGCAGCGGCGACGATGGATTTGCTCCTGTCTCCGATGGAATTGTGCGACCACCCTGCTCGGTTGGGAGCGCGGTCGGTTTGCAGACATTTAAATTACACAAGTCCGGTCTGCGGCCGAAACAGTGGAGTGTGAAGAGTCACCGATTCCCCAGGCACGCGGATCAACCACCGCGAATCGTTTTTGCCTGGAATACGACAACTACAACAGGAATGCGGTGCTTGGCAATCGCCGGCTGCGATCCCGTTTGGATTTCAGGCGACAGTCAGAGAGCTGTGAATAGACTGCGGTAAATTTATTACTGCGTGGGTAAATTGATGAAATCTTTGATATACAAAGCTACCGGACTGATTTGGTGTCTCTGGGCGTTTGGCGCGGTGGCTCAGGATGCCTATACCCTGAGTGCAGGCGATGAAGTGGCTATTGTCGTGTTTGGTGAAGACGACCTCACCATGGACATCAAACTCAACGAAAACGGACAAATCAACTTTCCATTGCTCGGCTCGATCAACGCCGGCGGTATGTCGGTCGCGGAGCTTGAAGAGACAATTACCAGAGAACTCAGTGGCGCTTATCTTGTCAATCCTGATGTGCGGGTGTCCGTGGCGGAATACCGCCAGGTATTCATCAACGGTGAAGTCAACACGCCTGGCGGATACGATTACAAACCCGGCCTGACACTCGACAAGGCGGTAGCGCTTGCAGGAGGCTTCACTGAAAAGGCGTCTAAAGAGCGGGTAACCCTGACACGGGAAATTAACGGAGTGGCGCAGCAATTCAGTATGCGACCGACCGATGCCGTACTACCGGGCGATATCATCTCTATAGCCGAATATCTGCAGATCTTTGTCAATGGCGAAGTGCAACGTCCTGGAAACTACCCCTACCAGTCCGGTCTGACACTTGAAAAGACAATAGCGCTGGCTGGTGGGTTTACCGGGCGCGCTTCCAAGAAGCGTGTAAGAGTATCTCGAGATATCGATGGCCAGCAGCAGCAGGGACGAATCAGAATGGGTGATCCGGTGTATCCCGGCGACATCATCTCCGTGCCGGAAGGCTTTTTCTAGGGCGATCAGTTTTTATGAAATCACTCCATCCGTTAGACAGTACCCTGACCGAACTCAAGAAAGAAGAAGTCAACTTCAATCTTGAACGTTATGTTCAGACTGTGTTCGACAATAAGTGGCGCATTGCGCTGTTTGTGTTGACGGTGCTGATAGCAACCTACCTGATCGTTAACAGTCTGACACCACAGTATACTGCGACGGCAACCGTACAGATAGAACAGAAAGAAAGTCAGGTGATCGACGTCCAGTCGCTGTACGGCCTGGACACACAGAGTGAAGAGTACCTCTCGACGGAGTTCGAGGTGCTGAAATCGCGGCCGCTTGCTGAAAAAGTGGTTGGCAGACTCGATCTGGCCAGTCATGAAGCTTTCCAGGAAAAGGAAGGCATGCTGGATCGCGTGCCCGGTATCAGTTCTATTCGCGATAGTGTGTTCGGCTTGCTGGGTATGGGGGAAGACGAGAGCGTAGATGCTGAAGTCGAATCCGAACTTACACGCCGCGAGTTGATAAAAGACTACAGCCGAAGGCTGATGGTCACTCCGATGCGAAACACACAACTGGTGGACATTAGCTTTGAAGCGCCTTCTCCGGCACTTGCCCGGGATGTAGCGAACGAACATGCTGCTGTGTATATCGAGGCGGATCTGGAAGCGCGTCTGGAACGAACCAAGACAGCAGCGTCCTGGCTTGCAGGGCAGGTGGAAGTGCTGCGCAGCGACCTGACCAGCGCGGAGCAGGAACTGGCAGATTACATCGAACAGGAAGGCGTGATTGATCTTGAAAATATTCAGGATCTGAATGCCCAGGAACTCAAGGATCTGAAAACCGCGCTGGTGCAGGCGAGCGCCAAGCTGGCAGAGGCATCAATCCGACGTGACCAGGTGCAAAATGCCCGACAGGACGGCAGTCTCGAATCGCTGCCGGCGGTACAGTCGGACAGCGTGGCGCAAAAGCTGAAGCTCGATGTGGTGCTGGCTCAACAAAAGCGAGCCGAGGCCGCCAAGCGATACGGACCGCAGCACCCGAACATGCTGGCCGCCACATCTGATCTCAACACAGCCCGTTCGGGGTTGCGATCGCAGGTGAATCGAATTGTTGAAACCATTGAATTTGAATACAACGCAGCACTTGCCGAAGAAAGTGAAATCAAACGCCGAATCGCGGGTGCGGAACAGGAGTTTTTCAAAACGAACCGAAAAGGCGGCAAATACCTAGAGCTGCAACGCTCTGTTGATGCCAACAAGCGGTTGCTGGACTTGTTCTATGAGCGTGCGAAAGAGACCACTGAAACTGTGGATCTGCAAAGCGCACACGCGCGTATCCTGACTCCCGCGGAAGATCCACTGGAACCGTCCAAGCCCAGGAAAGCTGTGTTGTTTTTGCTGGCCGGTCTGGGCAGCCTGTTGTTATCGATGTTCTACTACATCATGCGGGAGTTGTTTAACACCGGTATTCGCGATGGTGACGATGTCGATCAGAGAATCGGACTTCCGCTGCTGGGATCGCTGCCAAGTATTCGCAAGGGATTTGTCCGACCTGTGGTTTTGAACTCGCAGGAAGACAATGACCGATCGAAAGAAGGGGCGATCTTCAAGGAAGCCGTCAACACAGTACGCACCGGATTGATGCTCGATCGCGTCGATAAGCCGCACAAAATAATCATGGTGACATCGACCATTGCGGGTGAGGGGAAATCAACCATCGCCGGTCACCTTGCGTACAGCTACGCTAACGTTGGACGTACCTTGTTGATCGACTGTGATCTGCGCACCCGTGGCGTCAGCACAATGTTCGGTGTAAACAAAACTGATATGGGCCTGCGTGAAGTGCTATCCGCCGAGGCGATGCTGGAACAGTGTGTGATCGGTATCGACAACAACCTGGATCTGCTCTGTGCGAACTTCACACCATTGAATCCGCTCAAGTTAATCAGCTCACCGCGGTTTCAGTCGCATATCAAAGAGGCGGCTAAAAAGTATAGTCACGTCATTCTCGATGCACCGCCAGTGCTGCCTGTCAGTGATCCTCTGGTGTTGTCCGGTTATGCTGATGCAGTCGTATACGCCATCAGAGCTCGCTCCACACCCTACCAGCATATCAGTCGCTGCCTGCAATCCCTGCAGCGGGTGGAGGCACCGGTGGTCGGTGTGGTACTCAATCAGCTGGAAATGGGTGCGACTTACTACTCGTACTACAGTTACGGCAACACCTGAGACGCGGGTACACCCAAGTGCAGGCTGGTCGAACATTCCCTGCTTCCCGCAGAGGGCCGTTGAGGTTCTCGCGGGATAGCCTGTACCGGGTCATGCTGGGCCTGCCGCTATTTTTATTGCTTGGCTGGACCACCAAAGCACTGACGCCGGATTTTAATCCCAAATCAAGCCTGATGGCGCGTGATCTTGAGATGAGACTCGAGATCGTCAGCTCGGGTGCGGCGCTCTGGAAGCAATTGTTGCTGCCCGTATTCACCGCTGCCTGTCTGATGTACATCATTCGTTCGCGCCATCTGTTGCGCGCCTACATTAATGTACTGATTCCCCTGGGCATCTTTGCGGCCTTTCTGGTCGCGTCCTATTTCTGGTCGGACCATCCGTCCGACACGCTGCGACGCGCGCTGCGGCAGGTGTTGTTGTTTACCTCTGTAGCAGGTGCTGTTGTTATCGCACGTTCGCAAAATCGATTCGTGAATTATTTGTTGTCCTTTTCCGTGGTGTTACTGGTTTACGAAGCGTTGTTCCTTTTGGTGCCCTGGATCTCTTTTGACGTCTACGGGAAATTTACCGGTCTGCACCCGGCAAAGAATGAATTCGGCGGTGTTGCCGGTGCGTTTCTGCTGATTTCACTGGCGACCTGGCGCTTTTATGCCGAGACGTTAAAAGAAAGAAGAGTCGCGCTTTTCTGTGTGATCGGCTGGTCGATACTGTTGATACTGAGTGGCTCTAAAACGCCGATAGGATTTGTCTTGCTGCTCGGTCCGCTGATGCTCGTCTCTCAGCATCTGTTGCGCCACGTATCGCTTGGCGTAATCGGTTTGTGGCTGATGATTATTGTCTTTATTCCAATGGCTCTGGTTGGCCTTGGTCAGTCACCGTTTGAATACTATCGGAGTATCCTGCCGGAAGAGGCGCTCACCGGCAGAACCGATATCTGGTATCTACTGCTGGGTGATCTGGAAAGAAACTGGATGTTTGGCACCGCGTACGGAGCGTACTGGGGCGTTGGGGATGTGCCGGAAGCGCTGGATATAAAATACAGCTACTTTCAGTTGCTGCATACGGCGCACAGTGGCTTTGTTGACTTGTGTATGGAACTGGGCGTTATACCAACGGTGTTCTGGTTGCTGATGCTGATAGTATTCATCATCGTTACTCGCAACGCGTCGGATCCCTTATCGTCGGTGATTATTGCCTATGCACTGCTGCACAATTGCCTTGAAACCTCTTTTGTCCACGGTATTCATTTTGTCTGGGTGATCATGGTCATGGCGATGATGAATATTCTCTACACACAGTCCCGCAAGCCAAATCTCGATGCCGCCTTTCGCTCTATTCGTGCTGGCAGGGCAGAACAACCGGCCGGGTCCGGTCCCTGACTACTGAGCAGGAGGAAAAAATAGTGAAGCGTTCTTCGACGGTGCTGGTCGTTGCATCCTCCGGTGGACACCTGACTCAGGCGATGTGTGCGACGAGTACGGTTGCTCAGGACCTCGTGCTTGTCTGCAACAAGAATATGCTCGATGGAGAACACTTTGTGCGCGTCCACACCATTCGCGACACACAGCACAATCCGTTGATACATCTGATCAATCTGTTCGCCGCCGTGCGAATACTGCGGCGCGAAAAACCGATGGCGATCTTCAGTACCGGCGGACCGATCTGCCTGCCATTCGCATTGCTGGCAAAACTCACTCGTACGAAATTTGTTTTCCTGGATACGATGTCCAGGGTCACTGAGTTATCCAACTCTGGCAAGCTTATTCAAAAATTCAAACTCTACGATTCATTTCTCTGCCAGTGGCAGCCAGTCGCTGATCAACATAACGGGGTGGAATATCATGGCCAGGCCTTTGATCTTGGTGACAATGGGCACCAATGACTACCCGTTTGACCGGCTGTATCGTTACATTTCCGAAGAACCGCTTTATCGCGATAAACGCTGTGAGTGGTTTGTTCAGAGTGGCGTTGTCGAAATCACCACTCCTCCGGCATGTGGCGAGGTGGCTGCGCTGGTGCCGCGAGACAAGATGGAGGCGCTGGTACGCCAAAGTGCATTGGTCATTAGCCATTGCGGGATTGGTAGCCTCAATTTGATGCTCAAGTACCGTAAGCGGACGATCTTTGTCCCGCGTGTGAGTGAGCATGGTGAATTTTCGGATGATCATCAGCTTCAGATAGCGCGTGAGATAAACAACCCGAGAATAAACCTGGTATATCCGGAAGATCCTTTCCCGCCATTGGATTACCAGAGTTTGTGCGCAGAAACTGAATCGTCGACCCCGGTTGATATCACTAATTATGATCTTGCGCGCATTGTTGAATATAAGTTGACCGGTTGAGAATATGTTTGTTTCTGTTTGTCTTTGTACGTATAAAAGAGACACGCTTTCCAGGACACTGGAGAGTCTGCGAGCGCAGAGTCTCCCTGCTGACTGTACACTTGAAGTGGTTGTTGTTGATAACGATGCGGAACAGTCCGGCAGGGCTGCCTGCGATGCCTTTGCCGGTAGTGACCTAAATGTCCGATACTTTGTTAATGCCGAGCGGAATCTTGCGTCCGTACGGAACTCGACAATGCAACATGCCAATGGAGACTTACTCGCCTTCATTGACGATGATGAATGGGCGGATCCAAACTGGATTGCGGCTCTGCTTAGCGCGATGAAAACCCACCAGGCAGATGCGGTTTTTGGTTGCGTGACAGTGTATTACCCGGAAGAGACACCTGACTGGATCAAAGACGGAGACATGTTCGGTAAAGATAAACATGTAACCGGGGCGTTGTTGAAAAAGGGGGCAACCTCTAACGCACTGCTGAAGGCGGTATGGGTGCGTGAGAAACAGTTTCAATTCGATCCTGTCTATGGCAAGAGTGGTGGCGAAGACACTGATTTCTTCCATAGAATATATAAGGCAGGCGGAAAACTCGTATTCGATAACAATGCGGTTGTCTCGGAGACTGTAGAACCGCATCGCCTAAATATGGATTACCTGAAACGACTGAATATCAGGATCGGACAGACGCACTGGAATTATTTATGGTCACAGCAATTCGGCTTCGCTTTTATGAAAACCGGTTTGTTCGTTTTGGCTCAGGTAATTGGTGCTGCCGGACTGACACTGATTAATCTGCCTTTCGGCAAAAAAAGATACGCCAAATGGTATCTGCTGCTGGTGCGAAATCTGGTTAAAGTCAAAATGGCGTTTCATCGAGGCGATACCGTTGAGCTTTACGGCAACACCTGAAAATCGTAAGCGACCGTAAAAAAGCCTCAGTGGCTGGACGTGCCTCAGGCAGCCCCCGCATTAGATTCAAACACGTTACACAAGGTATTGCCGACTGCCTGCCAGTCGTACTTTTGTTCAACCAGCACACGACCTTCTCGTCCCAGGGATGTGCGGAGCGCGAAATCATCCATTACACCGGCAATCGCACTGGCAAAATCATCCGGTTCGTCACGCAACAGAATGTTTTTGCCTTCCGTGTGATCAATGCCCTCTGCACCCACCGTGGTTGAAATGATCGCTTTGCCCATCGCCATACCTTCGAGGATCTTAAGCCGGGTTCCACCGCCCACTCTGAGTGGCACAACGACAACTGCGGCTTTGGCGTAATAGTCTCTCATGTCGTCTACTGCACCCGTGACGACAATTTGTTTGTCAGCCTTTGCCAGATGCTGTACTTCTGCTGGTGGCGCTTTTCCAGCGATACAGAAAGTTGCATCGGGTTTCAGTTCCTTTACCTTTGGCCAGATGTTTTGGTGGAACCACAGTATGCCTTCGGTATTTGGGTAGTAGCTGATGGTGCCGGTAAAGAGAATCATGTTCGGATCGATTTCATCCTCTGCCGGGCTGAAAAAATCGCTGTCCACTCCATTGGGTATGACATGGCACTCCAGTCTTGCGGAACGCTCTTTCAATATTTCTGCATCGCGTTTTGAAGTAGTGAGGCAAGCGGTGAACTTTTCACAATTTTCTATTTCGTGATGACGATATTTTTTCCACTCCGAGCGGGCTAGCAGTTTCCTGAGCGGACTTTTTTCAGTTTCGTAAGTCCGCTGCATAATCTCGTACTCAACATTGTGTTGGTCGACGTAGCGGGGGATGTCGGTGGTAATGTCGTAGTATCCCATTTGGGAAAACTCTACCATCAGTAAATCGTATTTTTTGGAATCCAGCTGCTCCGTGATTGCCTGCTGCATTTCAGGGGAGTAGTACTGGTGGTACTGGTATGTCTTATTCGAAAAGAGGGAAAGTAGTTGATAGAGTCGCTTGTTTTCCTTTTTCTGGCTTGCCGCGACCGGTATCAATAGCACCTGTATACCCTTAGCCTTGATTAATGCAATGCCTTCACGCTGCTTTTCATTGTCTGGTTCCATGCATAACAAGGTCACCTGATGCCGTGTGGCAATGTTTGTCAGCAGATGGTAAACCCGTATTAACCCGCCGTTGTTCAGCGGATAGGGAAGGTAAGGTGTAAGAAAAAGTATATTCATATCTTCAGACGGAAATAGCGATCAGGCGAATCGAACGAAAACAGAGCTTGCCATTCGACTGATCTGAGTGGGGTTTTGGGCGGTGTGGCCAGCGCGGCTTTTCTTCAGTGTGGTGCTGGTGTTTTTGGTCACACCGTTCACTAGAGCGCCTTGTCCGCTTTCATACGGGAGCGCTTATTTATAAAGTCCAAGAGTTTCTGCCAACCCAGCGTGCTGTCTGTGCGCAGCGCAGGTAAGGCGACAAAGCAGGAGAAAACAAACAACGGGAAGACTGCCAGTGACCACCATAAATGGTCGGCCAGTGAGAAGACTGCCGCGGTGGCCCCAAGGGTCAACAGTAGTAACAACACAATAGGTGTGATACTCAGCTCGTAGCCTGCACGTTGCAGCCAGTAAAAATAGAGACAATTCATCAGTAGCTGGGTTAAGACCAGTGCAGCGATCGCACCTTCATAACCAAATCGAATAAACAGCAAATAACACAGAATAATATTAAAAACGCTGGATACCAGGCTGACTTTCACCGGCAGAAATTTTTGGCCGGCAGCGACACCAAAGTAACCCATTATGGTTTGGAGTGAACGAAGCAGCAGCACGGCAAAAAACAGAGTGGCTGCATTGGCGACGGTCGCATATTTTGATGAAAAGAACAGGGTTATTACCGGCTCGCGTATGGTTGCGAAGGCGACGATCCCACTACCGATTATAAAACCAATCCACAGCAGCGAGCGATTTGCAAAATCTGTCGCATCGTCGTTTCTGTTTGCGGCAAAATGCTCAGTCTGGGCGGGGTAGTACACATTGACAAAAGACTCGAACAATCGGGTGCCAGCATCTGCCAGTCGTTCTGCAACGCCGAAATAGGCCATTACCAGTGGGCCGCCGAGTCCTGCCACGATGTACTGTGATACACGCTCGTTGCCGAGGTTTAGAAGTGCGTTCAAATAAAGCGGATACCCGAATTTCAGGATTTCTCGGCCGCCTTTGAATTTACTGTGGATCGCTCTGGCAAGACGGTCTCGAACACGAAATGCTGCGTAGAGAATAGATGCGAGAAAAGCGATAATTTCAATAGCGAGGACATGCGCGACAGTGACTTCTTTAAAAGTAAGCAGCGTTATCACCAGTGCAGCTTTGAGCAGCGCCGCTAGCACCTGAGTGCCTGCGTAAAAACCGAATTTTTGTTCGGCCTGCAGCAATCGCAATATCAATTCACGGAAGCTGTGCATCCAGTACAGCGCCAGGGTCAGGGCCGTGAATGGTGCGATGAGATTAATGAAAGAAACCGCACCGGATTTTTCAACAACACAATATAACAGTGACACGACTGTGCACGACAGCAATCGTATGCCGATCGCACTGCGCAGGAGACTGTTGCGTCCCTGTTCGGTTTCTTCAGGAAACTTTTTTACAAATGCCAGATCCACACCGAGGTCACTCAGCAGTTTCAAAAGAAAAGTGACCATGACGGCGATAAAGTAGAGGCCCATGGTTTCCTGTTCCAGAATTCTGGCAAGAAACATCAGGGTGAAAAAATGGCACACCAGGGTGATTAGTGCACCACTAAAGGTTGCGCCGAGTGCCTTAAAAATCGCTCTGTTCCTAGTGTTTGTGGTTGTAATTACATGACTGACGGTAATGGT
>CAZOXM010000003.1:0-53729 GCA_964583825.1 uncultured Granulosicoccaceae bacterium | reverse complement strand
TGTTCTTCAAAATGCAAGCCAGTGATTTTGTCCAGTACAGTTTCTCTGGCGCCACCGCGACCGAAAGCAATTACTGGTGTACCACAGGCCTGTGCTTCCACCGGCAGTATGCCAAAATCTTCCTGGGCTGCAAATATAAAGGCTTTCGCACGCCCGATATAGTCCAGCAGCACGGGGTCCGGCTGGTAGCCGAGAATTTCCACGTTGGGTCCGGCGAGCGCCTTTATTTTTTTGTGCTCCGGCCCGTCGCCAAGTACCACCAGTTTTTTATCCGGCATGGACTGAAACGCCCGGACAATCAAATCGATTCGTTTATACGGAACCTGCCGTGAAGCCGCGAGGTAGAAATCTTCTTTTTCCCTGCGTAACGCAAACCGACTGATGTCGACCGGTGGGTGAATAACCTTTGCGTCTCTGCGATAGGTTTTGTGTATTCGATTGCGGATGTAGCCGGAGTTTGCAATGTATGAGTCCACGCGGTGGCTCGATATTACATCCCACATGCGCAGCCGGTAGAGTACATAGCGAATCAGTGCAGACTTAAAACCGTGGGTCAGGCCGGTCTGGTTCAGATACTGAGCCTGTAGATCCCACGCGTAACGCATCGGTGAGTGGCAATAGCACACATGCAGCTGATCAGGTGAGGTAATGACACCCTTGGCCACGGCCGAGCTTGATGAAATCACCAGATCGTAGTCGCTCAGGTCGAACTGTTCTATCGCCATCGGCAGCAGTGGCAGCATATGTCGATACAACTTCTTTGAAAAAGGTATCTTTTGCAGTCGGCTGTGGGTGACGTTGCGTTCGGCCAGAAAAGGCGCCTGATCACGGGTCAGGAAATCGAAAAGCGTGTAAAGATCCGCCTCGGGGTAGAGCACCATCAGTTGTTCTAGCACTTTTTCTGCACCACCGACCACAGGCAGCCAATCGTGCACAATGGCGACCTTCATCGCTTTTTCCGAGCGACTGGTTTTAGGTCTGCGATTGTCCATTGGGTTTTTCACCTGTCGAGGTTCCGGCCTTTGCACACACGTGGCGTGTACAGAACACGGGAACGCACTGTGTGCGTTCAATGTAACAAATAATTTACGCTTCAGAAAACTGACACTAACCATATATATAGCGGCATCTCAGAGTTATTTGCCAGAACCGATACCGGATTTTTACCGAATTACCGAATCAACATCCGCAAGCGTGAAGTTCTTGGCAATTTCTTCGAAAAATCCCCAGTTGTGTAGAATTCGTAATAAAAAATCGTCGTAGCCGGTTGTTTGGAAACAATTTTTCTATGTACTTCCGGTAATATGTAATCTCCGTAATACCGCCACAGTCAAAAGAGAAAAGCGCCTGGATGAAACAGGTTTATTTAACCGGTATCACAACCACCGGTACTCCCCATCTCGGCAACTACGTGGGCGCGATCAAACCGGCGATCGATGCCAGCCAACGTTCTGACACTGAAAACTTCTACTTTCTTGCGGATTTGCATGCGCTCATAAAAAGCACAGATCCTGAAGCGGTGCAGCGATCCCGCCTTGAAATTGCTGCGAGCTGGATTGCCCTGGGGCTGGATACTGACAAAGCGGTGTTCTACTGCCAGTCGGATATTCCCGAAATTCCGGCACTGACCTGGCTGCTGACCTGCCAAACTGCGAAAGGGCTGATGAACCGTGCCCACGCTTACAAAGCGGTGGTGCAGGAAAATGAAACCGCAGGGTCACCGGATCCGGACCGTGGCATCACCATGGGTCTTTACAGCTATCCCGTGTTGATGGCCGCAGACATTCTGATGTTCAAGGCCAATCGCGTGCCGGTCGGGAAAGATCAGGTTCAGCACATTGAGATGGCGCGCGACATTGCACAGCGTTTCAATCACCACTACGGCGAGCACTTTGTACTGCCTGAAGCGGAAGTCGACGACTCTACCGCTGTTTTGTCCGGACTTGACGGGCGCAAGATGAGCAAGAGCTACAACAACACCATTCCATTGTTTCTGCCGGAAAAAAAGTTCCGCAAATCGATTATGCGGATTAAAACCAACTCGCAGGAACCTGGCGAGCCAAAGGACCCCGAAGGTAACACCCTGTTTGAGATCTATCAGGCATTTGCAACGCCAGCGCAGACTGCAGAGATTCGTCAACGCTACGCCGATGGCATCAGTTGGGGGGAAATGAAACAAACCCTGTTTGAGCATCTAAACTCTCTGCTCAGTGAGCCGCGGCTGCGCTATGAGGAATTGATGGCTGAACCGGATGCGATCAGCGCTGTGCTGGCGCAAGGGGCAGAGAGAGCCCGCGAGCAGAGTTCGGCGTTTTTGGCGCAGCTTTATCAGGCGGTGGGCATCGGCCCGCTCAGGTAGTTGCCTGAAATATTGAATTGCGCGGGCAATCCGTAAGAGACAGCGCTATGTGCACTCGCACTGGCAAGGGTACTTATGAAAAATCAGTACAGCGATGTGGCATCGCAGTCACCGGCACCGCGCTCGCGTGTGATCAAAGCCGGAAACGCCAGCGGCAGAGAGGCCGCCAGAGCCTATGACCAGGACGGTTACAGCGCGGGTGGTTACCGCGAAGGTCGTGCGGGCAGAGCGATTGACCGGGCCTCCGAACGCTTCCGGGATCAACCGCGGGCGGCTGTTGAACAGGCCCGGCAGGAAAGCTCGATACGGCAGCGCGTGAAAGAGCGCAAGGAGCATCGTGCCCCTGCGCCGCCCGCACGTGAGCAGATAAAACCATCGCTGCGGTGGTACCAGACAAAGTGGTTTAAATTCTCGTCCATGGGAGCCTTGCTTGCGCTGATGCTGGCAGCGGCTTTTCTGAAACCCATTGATACATCCAGCGAATCTCAAATTGACAGTGCCCTGACGCGCGCACTGATCGGCTTCGGTATCGCCCGAACGCTGAACGGGGTCATCTCCGTGGCTCAGGGTACCGAGTTTGCGGTGCAGCCGGCCGGCGTCGGGGTGAACTTTTCACCGGGGGAAATACTCGATCCGATCAACGATCTGGTCGAAAGGTTTTCCTGGGTAATGCTGGTGGCGACGAGTTCGCTGGGGATACAGAAAATCCTGCTGGACGTGAGCAGCTGGATTGGTGTCAGTTTTATGCTCGCCGGGGCCGCCCTGTTCTGGCTGCTGACGCGAATGCAGTCGGGAGCGGCATCATCACTGGCCAGGTTTGCCAGTCGATTACTATTGGTAATGCTGCTGGTGCGCTTTTTAGTGCCACTCGGTGCCATTGCGAATGACTGGGTTTACCGGCAGTTTCTGCAGCCGCAGTTCGAAGCGTCGTCGCAGCAGCTGGAGGCGGCGAGTGAAAGGATTCGGGAAATCAGTGCGCGGCAATCCGAAGTGCAGGAAGCCCCGGAGTCTCTTCGACAAAGAGCACGAAATTTTTATCAGTCGATGACCAGTAAATTCGACTTTGAAGGGATGTTGCAGGACTATCGTGCGTCAGCCGAAGATGTCAGTGAACATGCGGTGAATCTGATCGTCGTGTTTTTGTTGCAAACGATCCTGTTTCCGCTGGTATTCCTGTACATCGTCTATCGGGTGTTTCGATATCTGTTACTGCCGCCGGCATCCTGAGTCGGTCGGCCTGCGGGGTTCGGATCTGGTATTGTGCAATGACGCCTGCAGATTGTTAGCACCGAATACTATGACTGCCTGTTGCCGCCGGTAGCAAGATGGTGGTCGAGCAACTCGTGCGCGTCCTCAACGCCGGTTTTTTTCAGAGCTGAAAAGATTTGCAGGGTGCATTCAATGCCGTCCTGCTCCAGCCTGGCGCTGGTATTGAGCAACGTGTTTCGTGCGGCACCCCGGCTGAGTTTGTCGCTTTTTGTGAGCAGACAGTGCAGATCAATTTGCGCCTGCATCGCCCAGTCGATCAGGCGCCAGTCGTGATCTGAAAGCGGATGGCGGATGTCCATCACGATGATCAGACACCGTAGCGGTTCGCGACTCAGCAGATAGCCGCCGAGCGTGGTGCGCCAATGCGCCAGCTGTGATTTTGAGACTTTCGCATAACCGTAGCCCGGCAGATCGACCAGATATTGGCCGGGGGTGACTTCGAAGTGGTTAATCAGTTGAGTGCGCCCTGGCGTCTTACTGGTTCTGGCAAGCTTGCGATTGCGCGTGATGACGTTGATGGCACTGGATTTGCCGGAGTTGGACCGACCGGCAAATGCAACTTCGGCATGGCTGTCCTGTGGCAGCTGATCGAGTGTGCGGGCACTTTTCGTAAAAGTGGTATTGAAATAGACCGGATTGATCATTGCCTGGCTCCGTGTCCGCCGGTGACAGATGATTGGCTCGAACAATCTTGGAAGACTTTGATACAATCCGAAGGTTTTACCCCCCGACGCTTTGGTATGTCCGAAGCGGTTCTCCTTAAGGATAATCTCAGGTGTGATGATGCGTAAATCATTGTTCTATGTATCTGCCGGCGCCGTTCTGGCGACGCTATGTTACGTCAAAACAGGACTGGCAGCCGAGACCGGTGCCAAGGCCGCAATACCCGCGGACATAAAACCAACGATCGCCAGCGGAGATGCCGCAGCAGGCAAGGCTGCGTCTGCGATCTGTGCCGGCTGTCACGGTGTCGTTGGCATATCTGCCATTCCAGCTAATCCGAATCTGGCCGGGCAGGGTGCGCCGTATTTGCTTAAGCAATTAATGGAATTCAAGTCAGGGGCTCGCAATAACGCCATTATGGCGGGTATGGTCGCCAACCTGGATCAGACGGCAATGGAAAACCTCGCTGCATATTACGCGGAGCAAACCCCTGCGCAGGGCGTATCGTCCCCTGAAAATCTGCAGCTCGGCAGAGACATCTATCGCGGTGGCATCAGCTCGATTGGCGTGCCGTCCTGTGCCAGCTGTCACGGTCCTGATGGTGGTGGCAACGACGCAGCGAAATTTCCTGCCTTGGCGGGTCAACACGCTGAATATACGGCAGCGACGCTAAAGCATTTCCGGTCCGGTGAACGAGCCAACGACGTGAACGGCATGATGCGGTCTGTCGCTGGGCGCCTCTCAGATGAGGAAATTGCAGCGCTCGCGAATTATATTCAGGGTCTCTATTAATTAATCCGGTATTTCTCAGTAAGTGCCTGTTCAGGGCAGGTGGGAAACACTAATAAGCACCGACTCCAACAAGCGCGCAACATTGGAAAGATGATGATGAACAAACCAGCCACTGCGATCCGCCAGTTTCTGTCAGCGTTGTCGCTGGCTTTCGTGTTTGCCTTTACGGCAGTTCCGTTGGCACAGGCGCAGCAGGGTTATGAGAATCTGCCCAATCCGGTGCGTACCGAGAATCCTGACAAGGTCGAAGTGCTGGAATTCTTCTGGTACGGGTGTCCGCATTGTTTCCAGTTTGAGCCACATATCAAGACCTGGCTCGAGACCAAACCTGATAATGTTGAATTCAAAAGTGTGGCTGCTCCGCTAAATCCCGCATGGAAGGTCCATTCCCAGGCGTTTTACGCGGCAGAAGTGCTCGGTGTGCTCGATAAATTTCACGAGCCCATGTTCAACGCCATTCATCGCGACAAGAAATCTATGCGCAAGCCGAAAGACATAGCGAAGCTTGCAGAGTCACTTGGTATTGACGGTGAAAAATTTGAGAAGACAATGAAATCTTTTGCAGTGGACGCAAAGATCAGACAGTCTTTGCAAAAGGCCAGAGAAGTCGGCATATCGGCCGTGCCCACCGTGGTGATAAACGGCAAGTATAAAACCAGCGGATCAGTGGCTGGTTCCTACCCCAACCTGATTGATGTGCTCAATCGTTTGGTTGCGCAGGAAAGTGCTGGTTGAGTCTACGAAGTACTTAAAAAACATCACCGGCGCTTATGCGCCGGTGTGAAGAACGTTTGTCGGGATGTGCAATTCCCAACCGGCCTTATCGGCCGCCCTGCTTTAATTCATCGATCGTGGCGGCCATCAATCCCTTTTCTGCAGAAAGTTGTGCCACTTGCTTACGCAGATCGTCCACCTCACCCTGGTTTGCGCCGGTAGAAGCTCTGGCACTGAGCGAGGCCGTTTGACGTTCCTGATCAGCGAGCCTGGTACGGAGCTGGTCGCGCTCGAAACTGATCTGATCAAATGCAGTCTGCAATTCTCGCAAGCCTGAAGAGGTGGCGTTGTGATTCGTCGATGCACCCTGATGTTGTGCTGCCTGCAGCTGTTGGTTTTTCTGCTGCAATTGTTCAATCTCACTGTTGAGTGAGCTGACCATCGGTCGCAATCGGGCTACCTCCAGTTCAAGATCTGTCGCCTGCACGCCATCATTGCGCAGCGCCTCGCTCACGGCACCTTGCACTCGCTCGTCAAACCCTGCCTGTTCCTGCTCGAGCTTAAGTGACCAGCGGCGAAAGTCTTCGCGCTCTTTCTCGAGCACTTCGTTATCCTGTTTCAGCCGGTATACCTCGGAAACGGCGTCTTCGCGCTCGCGACTTTCTGTGGCAACCCGCTCACGCAAGTCCGCGTTTTCTTTATTGACTGCGCGCAATTCGGCGACCTCGCGTTGCAGTGCAATGTAGCTGTCATCATTTTCAACCGCCTGCAGGTTTTGCAGCTGCTGGCGTGAGCCATCAAGTTCCTGGTTCAGTTGCTGGTTAAGTCTGTCTTTCTGATCAGAAGAAGACTTCAGCGCTTTGGTCAGGTTTTGCAGCTTGTGGTTTTTAGCACGCTCTTCATTCAGTCGTTGAGTGATGCTATCAATTTCTGACTGACCGGACTCGACTCTGGAGTTGAGTTGCTGCTGCTGCAGGCGCGCGCGCTCCACTTCCTCGCGATTCGTATCGATCTTGGAGTTAAGTGCGGCAATCTTGGTACGCAGGTTATTGTTTTCATCGTCCAGTGCCTGATTCGACTTCTTGAAACGGCTCACCACTCTGGCATGATCTTCTTCGGAATCCGCCAGCGTGTTGCGCCATTCATCTTCGATACGATGGGTGCGTCGCTGATTGCCAATTTTCCCCAGCGCCCAGCCTATGAGCAGGCCTGCTAGTCCCGCGAGCACTAAACTAATCAGCATCTTCGTTACAAGATACATCAAAGAGGGGCTCATTGATGATAAAGAGGACATTTGAGTGGGCTCCAACTAAAGTTTGAATTCTATTCTTCTGTTTGCTGCCTGACCCTGCGGCGTCAGGTTGTCCGCAATCGGATTCGTTTCACCGTAGCCAATCGGCTGTAGTCGCGCTTGCGGCACTTGTCGATCGACCAGATATTCCTGCACTGCAATTGCACGTTTTCTGCTCAGCTCAAGGTTGGTCAAAGAATCTCCCGAGCTATCCGTATGGCCGGCAATTTCCACCACCAGATCCCTGTAAGTCATGATGACGTCGGCGACGTCATTGAGTACCAGCTTTGCGTCGGCAGTCAGTTCGGTGCTGCCTGATTTGAAAACGATGGCCGCTGTATCCAGCGAATTGAGTTCACGTTGCAACTCGTCGGCTAACAGTTCTTCACCGCTCAGTGTGATCGGGCCGCTGATGGTGGGGGTGAAATTATTCACCACGCTGAGCTTATCGCCCGCGATGTCTGCGGCAGCACTGGCCAGTGATCTGCCGGAAATTCTATCTGTAACATTACCGCTAAGCTGAAGCTGATCATTGTCGATGCTGAGTGAAAAGTCCTCGACGTTTCGGGTGTTATTAGCAATGGCGATAGCTTCGGCGATCCACGGTGCTTCAGCGACGTCGTCGTCAACCAGCAATCGATCTTCAAATTCACTATTAAAGAGGTTGCCGGCACCAGCCCGGATCGCCTCCGCCTCGCGATTTGAACCGACAATACCTGATATCACTCGTGACCCGCCCTGGTGGCTGATGGTTAACTCTGCCGGGCGGGTGGACGCTGGTCTGACGGGCTCATCTGCTGCAGGGGGGGCGGCAGCTGCGGCGACAGTAAAATCGGTTTCGACATCGAGATAACTGCCCAGTAACCGAGTTGCCAGTGAAGCCTTGCGCTCACCGGTTTCCAGCGAGGACACGGTGCCGCCAACGCTTGCACCTGAATGAGTGATCTTGATGAAGGGGTTTTCAACGTCCTCGATCTGATCGATGAATTCAATGGTGCCTTCCAGCCACCGAGGCCGGGCCGAGCCGACATAGGTAGACATATCGTCCTCCACATTCGTCGAGCCGAATTTTCCGGAAACAGCTGCGATAATGCGTTCGATTGACCGTTCGTCCGGCACGATTCCCTGGACGATGATCTGTCCGTTCTGAACGGTGATGTCGAGCGTGGACGGGGACAGTGTTTCATCGAGCACCAGCTCATTTTCCGGTGCGATCGGTGCGCCCGGGTTGTCGACGTCAGATGGCGCAGTGGTTTCTTCCGGCACAGCCGGCTGACCGGTGGTTAATGCGCTGTTGTCGGTCGCATCTGATTCGTTCAGGCCGGTGGTGATCGATGGAGCTTCGTCGGATTGCGCTGCTCCTTCCGTCGGCAGCCGCAGATTGTTGTAGACTCGTGCGATACCGTAGACGCTGGCTGCGCGGATTTCCGCCTTCTGTCGTGTCGTCTCTGAGTCGACGACACCGGCGAGCATGACATCCTGGCCTGCCACCTTGTAGTTTTCCTCGTCAAGACCGATATCCTGCAGCGCTTCAGACACGCGTGCATTCAAATCGGACTCGATCTGCGGACGCAGAATGGAAAAGCACAGGTAAACGGCGGCGGCTGCCAGCAGAAAGCCAAGTAGCAACAGCATCAGTGCACTGCCGGTGCCCGCCACTCGCGATGGTGTGGTTCGGTTAGATTGCATCACGTGTCTCTTTTATTCTTATTCTTGGTTGCCAGCCGGGCGTCGCAGCGGTTTCGACACAGCCAGCGTGGGTCACTGGCAGCGATAACTGTATCCGGACAAATTCTTCTTGTATTGTTTAAGTGTAGTAGAACCCGGACAAACCTCCATGAGACTATCAAATGTGCTGTTGCGCTATCCTGACCGAAATGAAAGTATTTTCCGGGTCACTATGTCAGTCTTTTGACTCGATGAAGAGATCAGGCACAGCCATACTGGCCATCTGGGCTGCTTCCACCTCAGCTGCGCTGTACAGTGACCGGGCTGTAGCCGTCACCTCCGAGGCTCGCGAGGTGATGACACAATGCCGTACTTTATCGTTTGATCAGGCCGGCTTCGATGAGTGCCTGGCGGTCATCGAGCGGGAGTCAGAGCTGACCATGTCCGGCATCGAAACAGATTGGCTCGCGTTGGCTGAGGAATCTGCCGCCGCGGCGGCTCCCTCAACCGGTGACTCAGGGGTGCCGGAACTCGATCAATTACACGCGATGGCCACTCAGTATCGCGAGTATCGCGATCAGCTCTGTGAGTTCGGTGCGAAAGAACTGGACGATGTCTCTGCGGTCCCTGCAGCGCAGGCCTGCCGCATATCGATGAATCGGGACCGGACTGCCTTGCTGCAGCAACTCTACATCGAGCGACAGGCGCGTCGCCAGCGCGGCACATTCTATCGGGGTTATCTCCTCATGACGGACGATGCCGGTTTGTTCCAGTCCTGTGAACTCAGGCAGGACTGGACCATCGAGGCAAGTGACGAGCAGCGTGAACAAATCAGGGATCGGTACACAGAAGTCACCAGTGAGGTGCTCGAACTGGTATATGTCGAGCTGAGAGGCCGGCTGGTATTGCCGGACGCCGCCGACCCTGTGATGCAGGTCAATCACCTGAATCTGTTAAGGCCTGTACTGGACAGCGACTGTACGAATGCCCCCGCAGCCCCAGCGACAGAAACCGTGTCAGGAGAGCAGGGTGAGGCAGAGCCTGATGCATCAGGCAGCGACGCTAACGCGGTCGATTCAACAGATAACACTCCCGCCGCCGCTGCCGAGGCGACCATCGACAGCTACGGCGCAGCCGGGTTCATGTATGGTTATTTCGGTGACTGGACCTCGGTTTGTGCCGCCGATGCGCCGCAGGTTTGTCAGGCACAGGTGCAACATTCGTTGTCGACGGAGGGTGACTGGCGATTGCTGATCGATCGTTCGACCGACCTGAACTGGCGCGTGCGATTAATGGCAACAACCAGCAGTCACACAGTGGCCGGTGCGATTCAACTGTCTATCAACGGTGCTGCGGCGACTACCGTGCCCGTGCCTTCGCAACAGTTACTTCTGGACCGCCCGCATACTTTGGTGCAGGGTGATCCGGCCCTGGATCTGATCAACCGGATGAAAAGCGGCGGTACTGTCGAGATGAACTGGAACAGTACATTGCAGGACAATATCAGTCTGATCTTTTCTTTGAACGGTGCTGCACTCGCACTGAACTATTTTGATAATCGTGGGAATTAGCTGTTATGAATTCATCGCGAGTATGCTGTCAGCTTACTCTGGCCCGCTGTCCTTGAAAGCGAGTAACTGGGCCACAATACTCGCAGCCACAATTTCCGCCTGTTTGCCTTTGATGGAAGGTAAGCCGACAGGCACCTTCAGTTGATCCACGCGGTGTTGCGGGACGCCGCTTTGTGCGAGCCTGGTTTTGATGATGGCAGCCTTTTTTGCGCTGCCAATGCAGCCAACATAGGGGAAATGCGCTGATTGCAGCGCCAGCTCGCAATAGAGTAAATCGTTTTCATGGTTGCCTGTGGCAATAACCAGGCGCGCGTACCCTGGCAGTTCGTTCAGTGTCGATGCCTGCAGTGTATTTTTGATCAGTCCCTCCTGCCGCAGGTACGTGAATTCCGGGGCGAGCCAGTAAACCGACAACGGTAACAATAGAAGCTGCTGCACCAGGCAATCGGCTACCCGGCTGTCGCCGAGTACCGCCACTGCAGTGACCGGTTCGCCGATTACCTGTATCAATGTTTGTGTGGTGTCTTCCTCAAGGAGTTCGGTTGCCTGTGCAGGCTCTTGGTGCATGAGCATCTGTATTGCCATTTCACCTGTTGGGTCTGCGGGCTGATGGGCCTTGCCGTACAGGCTAAAAGTGCTGGAAGGTTGCTTTTTATTGCGGGTATCCAGGTGCTGAGCCAAAACGAATCTTGAACCCTGCCTCTGCAGCCGGCAGGCTTCCACCAGCCACGCTGCGTCATCGCCCGGTGCGACCAGAGCGAATACCACGTCGTAGGTACCGTTTTCTGAGCCGAGGATACGCCCAAGCGGATATCGCTCTATCGTTCCGCCGCGCGCGGTCTGCAGCAGTTGTTTGGCGTGTTGCACGATCTTTCGGTGCCTGTTGTCCGAGTTCAACTCACCGTGGATTGATTCAGCAGACACGATCAACCGGGCACCGACGGCATCCGGGCTGTAACCTGATTTGCGCCAGATTGTGGCGAGTACAAAGGCGGTGTTCGCGTTTGCCAGTCTTTTGGCTGTCTCCAGCCAGTTGTTTACCTGCATGAGTTACTCACAGAAAAAGTAACAGGGACTGCCTGCCTCGATTTTCGGACTTCAGTCTACGTCATTGATAACGATTAATTATCGGATAGCAGTTTTCTGACACCCGACTATACTCTCTGAGTAGCGGTGTGAAAAACCAGCATGAAACGGCTAGCCCGCACGGCAGGCGACTTACAAAAATAAGCATCTCTACTAAAAAACTTATAAGAAAAACTAGTCTGGACGTATTGAACTCATGAAAATTTATTCACTGGCGCCGGCGTTGGCGATTTCGACAATCGTAGCGGGCATCGGCAGCAGCCAGCTTTATGCTCAGTCAAGCGGTGAGTTGGATGGCAGTTTCCCGAAACGATTTTATTTGGGGCTTGGCGGCGGCAATGCGAGGCTTGAACCGGATACTACCGGCACTTTATTTGTGCCGGCAGATAGTACAGACAAAGGCGGAAAAGCTTTTCTGGGCTGGGATTTCAGCCGCCGACTGACATTAGAACTCCAGTTCGCCGACCTCGGTACGGCATCGTTGCAGAACGAGGAAACGCTGGAGGTGGTCGGTATTGAGTACTCAGAGATTTCACTGAGCGGTCTGTACTATCTGTGGAACGATTATGCCGATGACGATTTTCTCGACTATAACGGCCTCGATCTGCGATCCGGCTTTTCGTTCTATGGAAGACTCGGCGCTGGCCAGATGGAAAACGAAACATCAGGCAACGTCAGTTACAGCCGGGAAAATGATATTCAGGTCCTGGTTGGACTCGGTATGGAATACGGGTTCAGAAATGGGCTCGCCGCAAGGCTTGAGCACATAAAGTTCGACACGGACGCAGAGTATACCGGTGCATCTGTTTTATACCGCTTTGGCGGTGTGGATGAAGCGCAGATTGGCGGTGTCAGCAATGAGCCTGAACTGCCTGTCCTGCCTGCACCCAAGCCGATCTTACCTCCGCCGCCGCCCCCGACACCGGAGGTGATTCCCGAGCTCCCGGAATTGCCGGAAGTGGTCGAGCCTGCCGCGGGTGACAGTGATCAGGATGGTGTCGCCAATGATACCGATCTGTGTCCTGACACAGCAGCCGGCACACCGGTCAACTCCGAAGGCTGTGAGATGTTTAACGGTGTTGTCGAAGGGGTAAATTTTCTGACCGGTTCAGACACACTGACTGCTGTTGCCAGAGCCACGCTTGATGAGGTCGTGCTGACCCTGCAGGAATTCCCGGATATTACACTGTCGGTACAGGCGCATACGGATAACCAGGGCGACGAGACTGATAATCTGGAACTCTCAAGACGGCGTGCGCTATCTGTAGTTCGCTACCTGATCGCCCAGGGTATCTCGATCGATCGACTGCAGGCGCGAGCCTACGGTGAAAGCAGACCGATCGCCGATAACACCAGTGCAGAGGGACGCCTGATTAACCGTCGTGTCGAGTTCCGCACAATACAGTAAGCGCGTAGCGTCCGCTCCGGGTCGGCACAGGTTCTGTGCAGTTATGCAGAGCTATTCGGTCAACAGCGCGAAGGTTTGTCTTCGCGCCCAATCACGAAAGCTGCAGTTATTGCAGCTGCAAAAGCACGACATGAACAGAGTACTCAACATGTACTTTTCTGAAGCGCGATCAGGTGCGCTGTCATTTCCGAATGCACTTTCATTTGCATTGCGAAATGTCACGCTGTTGTTATTGGGGTGCAGCCTGTTTGCCGCTGCGTCAGCAGATGGCACCATCACACTTCGCATTGATGAGGATATCAACGGCGACGGTGTTATCAACCGGGCGGAATTGCAGGGACAAATTGATGTAAGTGTCATGCTCGACGACCGTGTTGTCGCTGGTGACGAGGTCGTTGTGGTCGGTGGTGCAACCACACGAACCTCAACGGTTGATGCAAACCACCTGATAGAACAGCGTGTGCCGTTCGCGTTCAATCCACCGGTGGACGGAGAAGTATTGTCCTTTGCGGCGACTCTTCGCAACAGCAGCGATGAACTGCTTTCAGAGACGGCGATGGATATACGCACCGATCTTACTGCCGTTGCGAAGCCCTCGATCAGTATTCTCGCCGATCAGGATGACAGCGGTTTTCTGTCAGCGTCAGAGCATGCGGAAAGGCTGACCGTTCGTGTCACGCTGCCCGCCGACGTGTCCGTCAGTGACACGGTGTATCTAGACCACGGTAGCGGCAATTTGTCGCTGGTGCTCACCCCGCTCAGCATCGCGGACGGGATGGTCGACTTTACGGTACCGGTAGCGTCAGAAGGTGAGACGTTATCTGTTGTTGCATCGATCGTTGACGAGGCGGGCAACCGCTCTGACAGTGGCAGTGATTCTGTGCTGGTAGATACAGTGGCTCCACTGCCGCCGACGGTGACACCGCAAATCAGTGCTTCCGCCGTACCGATTCTCGGCGGGGAATTACCCGCTGACGCTGATTATGTTTTGGCAGTTACCCTGAATGAGCAGACGTACGTCAGCGCCGATGCTGCACTTAGTGTGCTCGCAAATGGTCGATGGCAGCTCGATTTACCTGCCGGCGACGCCCTGGTGCACGGGATCTATGATGTCACTGTAACGGTGACGGACATTGCCGGCAATGCCGCCGTGGATGTGACGACAGATGAGCTAACCATTGATCTGCAGGCACCCGCGATAGCAGTCGATGAAATAGCACCGGCTTCTGATGCGGCCCCGATCATCTCCGGCACCACGGACAATACAGATACTGGCCTGGTGACGGTTCAGACAGAACTGGGTGAGGCGCTTTGTGCCGCGCCGACTGACCAGGGAAGTTGGTCCTGTGGTGTTAAAAAGCAGCTCACAACCGGTGCCAACCAGCTGATAGCCGCTGCGGTTGATGCGGCAGGTAACCGTGCCGAGCTGCCTTTCACCGTGCAGGTGGTGTTCACCAGTGACAGCGATAACGACGGCATTGCCGATGATATCGAAGGAACTGTTGATACCGATGGTGATACCGTCTCGGATTATCTCGATCTCGACAGTGACAATGACGGTATCACGGATCTTGTTGAGGGAATGATCGATTCCGATGCGGATGGCTTACGCGATTATATAGACACGGATAGCGACAATGACGGTATCGACGACAGTACAGAAGTGAGTGGTAGACAGATCGTGATATCGCCTGTCGTTGGTGTAAACGGCATAGCGGATACACTGGAGTCAGCAATCGACAGTGGAATAGTTGCCGCACCCATAGATTCCGATGGCGACAGTCGCGAAGACTTCCGCGATGTCGATAGCGACAACGACGGTATTACCGATCGTGTGGAAATGACGCGGCCGCCGAATCTTGAATTATTCGACGCGTTCGATACGGATTCTGACGGGCTGGCAAACTACATTGATCTCGATTCAGACCATGACGGCATTACCGACATTACCGAACAACAGCTGTCAGATGAAAACGCGGATGCGGTTGTCGATAACTTCGTCGATCTCGATCTGAACGGGCTGCACGATGCGCTGGACCAGCAGCAGGCGGCCGTGGATCTGGACCGCGACGGAATCGGTAACTTCATCGATCTGGACAGCGATGGTGACGGGCGGCGGGACATTGTCGAACTTGGCGGTCAGGATACTGATTTCGATGGCAGGCACGACAGTCTCTCCGATGAAAACAGCAATGCCATCATCGATAGTCTGGATGTCGCCCTGACCGGCGGTGCGGACGTCGACGATGACGGCATTGATGATCGCTTTGATGCAGATTTTGGTCGGGGTGCTGATCGTGATGATGACGGTGTGCTCGATCCGTTTGACGATGATGCAGATGGAAACGGCCTGGCTGACTCGGTGGTGTTGCCGCCACAGCTGGAGTTACTGGCGCAGGTTTATTCGTTTCAGCCAACCGCCGGCGCAGGGCTAACAACCGGTACCGGTGTGCTTGGAAGTGGTTGCGTGTTGCAGTCCGGGTACGCCATAAATGAACATCGCCTGTTTGATCCGTTGTTGTTTGTTCTTTTGGTAATTGCACATTGCGCTCTCTGGAGAAAGCGATTGGGCACTTTTATTATTGACAAGGTTAGATCATGAGATTCAATAGAAAGCTTCTCGATGCTGAGTTAAAGCGTGCGATACAACAACGCAGGAATTATGCGTTGATCGGTCCGCTGGTGTGTTTGCTCGCGGTATCCCCCGCGTACGCGATGACCGATAAAGACGGTGACGGCGTGCCGGATGAGTTTGAGATAGCGGAAGGCACTGACCCGGACAATCCGGCCAATTTTCTCGACAGTGACGGTGACGGTATTCCCGACTACGTCGACCTGGACTCGGACGGAGACGCCGTACCCGATTATCTGGAGTACGGTGGCAATCCCTACCTCGATACTGATGGCGATGGTACGCCGGTCTATCTGGATGATGACGATTCCGACCCGGCCATTGTGAACGACGACGGTAAAGTCGAAGTGACGTTTGATCCGGACAATAACGGCACTGCGGCGTTTCAGGATTCTGTGCACAATCACGAGGTGGATTCCGATGGTGATACGGTGCCTGACAGTATTGAAATATCAGAAGGTACTGACGAGTCCTCGGCTTCATCATTTCTCGATACAGATAACGACGGTACACCGGATATCTACGATGGTGATTCCGACAACGACGGCGTCGGCGACTTGAGTGAAGATGGCGTGTATCCGTATTTCGACAGAGATTGTGATGGCGTACCTGCCTATCTTGATGATGATGACTACAACCCGATGACTGGTGATGAGGACAATCGCGTAGAGCTGTTGTTCGATCCCGATGGTGATGGTGTGGCTTCTTTTCAGGACAGTACGGTCACTGCAACCGCTAACGGCGCCGATACGGATCTCGACGGTGTGCCGGACGATGTTGAAGTCGCACAAAGAACTGATCCACTTGATGGCTCGAGTTTCAGGGACTTCGATGGCGATGGCATACCCGATTACACCGACCCTGACGATGACAATGACACCTTGCTTGATGTGGTTGAAGGCAACGGTGACGCTGATGGTGACAGCACGCCCAATCGCCTCGATCTCGACAGCGACGGTGATGGCATTGCAGACGAAATAGAAGGTGATGCGGATACCGACGGAGATTCTTTGCCCAACTTTGTTGATCCGACCACGACGTTACCGGTGGATGAAGATGCAGACAGCGATGGCATTGCCGATGTGTTGGAGGGCGATGCTGATCCGGACGGCGACGGGCTGCCAAACTCGCAGGATAACGATAGTGACGGAGACGGTATCCCGGACAGTGTGGAAACCAATGCCGACAATGATGAAGATCTGGTACCGAACTTTCTCGATCTTGACAGCGATGACGACGGCATCAGTGATGAGGTCGAAGGACAAATAGATACCGACGGTGATGGTATTGCCGATTACCTCGACCTGGACAGCGACGGCGATGGCAGTCCGGACGCTGTGGAAGGGGTGGTAGACACAGATGGCGATGGGATACCGGCCTACATCGACGCGGATGAGGTGGTGGAAACCCAGCTGAGTACGATTGTTCGAACCGGTCTTGATGGCGGTTGTGTGTTGTCTGGCGGTGGTACCCGCTTTGATCCGGCACTGTTGCTGCTGCTTGCAGCTTCGGCGTTCGGATTGCGCAGACGATCGCGCTAGATGCGCGCTGTGTTCCGGCCGCCTGCGACTGGCACAGGTCGCCATCGCGTGTCTTTCAGTACACGCGGAAAGCTGTCCTGACCGGGCAATTCGCTGAGGTCGCAATTTATGGTGAGCATCCGGTCTGTGACCGGGTGCGTCAGGGTGATTGACGCGGCATGCAGTAACAGACGGCGACATTCAAACAGATTTGCAAAGAGACGGTTGTGGCTGGTTTTACCGTAACTGGTGTCACCGATAATCGGGTGGTTGATGTGTTTTAGATGTTGCCTGATCTGATGGCGCCTGCCGGACTGTGGTCGCACCTCAATCAGGCTGTAACGCGATGCGGGATAGCGATCTGCGCGATAGGGCAGTTCAATACTGGACAGGGTTCGGTAGAGGGTAGTCGCAGCGCGTTTTTCCTGTGCCGGTCTGTCTTTGTCACCAACGGGGTGATCAATAAAACCGACTAATCGTGTGTAACCGCGAACCACCGCCAGGTAGGTTTTCAAGACCTGGCGGTTTTCAAATTGCTTACCGAGTTGTCGGGCGCTCGCTTCATCAAGTGCCGCCACCAGAACTCCAGAGGTGGGTTTGTCGAGCCGGTGCGCCGGATAAATTCGCCGTCCGGTCTGACGGCTGAGTGCCTCTACCAGGTTTTGCTGCTCGTGGTAGTCGATCCTCGAACGGTGCACCAGCAGGCCGGCGGGTTTGGCGACTGCGATCAGATGCTGATCCCGGTACAGCACCGAGAGCCTGTCCTCGATGTGTGGACCGTTGAATTCTTCCCGACTCACCGGCACCGAGGCAGTGCCTGCTCAGGTGGCAGATTCGACTGCCGTTTCCCGTCGTTGTACAGCCTGTTCCGCTTCCTCCTTGACCAGTCTGGCCCAGATTTCCTCGACCCAGCCCTTCATGATCAGAGATTCTTCCCAGCGATTTGACATTTCCATGCCCTGAGCATCGGTCATGGCGTATTCCGGTGGTGCCAGTTCGGTCTGAAAAATGAGTGTGTCGGTTTCGGATGATCGACGGCGCCAGTGTCTGAAACCGGCTTCCCACCAGTCCAGGAACTGAACCACCCAGCGCTGATGCTGTGGAAATTCAAGTTGCAACTGGATTTGCTGTGCAGAGGCGACCCGTCCCTGAAAAGCGTCGGCCCTGCGCAGCACGGTGTCGACCATCTGTGCCTCTTCTGTGCCCATCGGCAGTGAGAACTCGCGATCCACCACGTAGTGAGAGAGGTCAACCGCGAGGCGCATGTCGGGTACCGCATCAAGCAGTTGAATGGTGTAGTTCAAATCGTTCGTGACGGAATTTCGGTGGGTTTCAAACTCAATAATTACCTCTTCCTTTTCCGCCTCCTCGATCCAGTCCTGTACCATCAGTGAGGCTTCATCGACACTACTGGGGATAACCTGCGCGATCACGTTGACCGCCACTGCGTTGAATTCCCGCGCCATCTCCAGTACCGGGAGCATATCCTCCATACTGGCCGGGAATGCGTTTATGACACAGCCAAGTTCAAACTGTTTGAAAAAGGGCAGGGTCTTGTAGGCGGTCTCGGTATCGGCGGCACCCAGGTTGATGGCGATGCCGTCGTAACCTGCATCGCGCACCAGCTCAAAGGCCTGCTCGTGGGTCACGGCGGGGTGACTGCCCCGGCCCGGGTCCATCGCCCAAAGCGACTGATAAATCTGTAATCTGGACAAAACGGTCTCCAACGACTCACAGTACTGGCTGCAGTCTGTCTGGCTCCAGTGAGCCTGAATTCGGGCGAGTATAACCAATGCGTCCGAAATGATCAGTTGCGAAAATTGACAATTGTGCCGCCCGCTCCAGAATATTACCTAATAATCGCCTTTCTCTGTCAGAATGCGTTTTTGCACGTAATGGTACGGTGATACCGACCGAATCCCGGCGTTACATTTACAAAGGTTTACGGAACCGTATTGGAGTTTGGTTTTTCGCTGGCTATTATGCAGCTGCGAGAAGAACAGGAGTTGCCGGCGCCTATCCCCTGGTGTAGGAGCGGTCAGTGCTCCTCCGGTAAATTCGTGAATAAAATAATAACTACATAGCTTCACTCAATTAACAAAGGAAATTCTGATGCATTTTCACAATAAATATCTTGCCGAGTTTTTCGGCACCTTCTGGCTTGTGCTAGGGGGCTGTGGTAGCGCGGTGTTTGCTGCCACCTTTATGAACGATATAGGGATCAATATTGGCCTTGTCGGCGTTTCATTCGCGTTTGGTCTGACGGTAATGACCATGGCATATGCGGTTGGTCACGTCTCCGGCGGCCACTTCAATCCTGCCGTATCAATCGGTCTCTGGGTCGGTGGACGGTTTGGTTTCGGTCACCTGATACCGTACATTGTATTTCAGGTGCTGGGTGCCATCGCAGCCGCTTTTGTCCTGTTCTGGTTCATGGACGGCATTGCCAGTGAGGCCGTAAAAACACTCGCATCCAACGGCTACGGTGAAAATTCACCAGGTAAGTTCAGCATGGAAGCGGTGATTGTGATGGAAGTGATCATGACTGCTTTCTTCCTTATCATCATCATGGGTGCGACTGACGAGCGTGCACCAGCGGGCTTTGCACCGATCGCCATTGGTCTGGGTCTGACACTGATCCACCTGATCTCCATTCCAGTCTCCAATACTTCTGTCAATCCGGCACGTAGTACTGGTCCGGCGCTGGTCTCACGCTTCTTCGGTGGTGGTGACGACTGGCTGGTGACTCAGCTTCCGGTATTCTGGATTGCACCTATCGTCGGTGCGGTGCTCGGTGCCATTATCTACCGCTTGATTGTCTCTGGTGCTGCACCGGCAGAGCCGGCTGCTCGCGAGCGCGTAGAAGTCCGCGAGCAAGAGTATCGCGATCGTGGTGAATATCGCGACCGTGGTGAGTATCGCGACCGTGGTGAGTATCGCGACGATTATCGTGGTGAATACCGCGATTATCGAGACGATCGCTACTAAATCGTCAGGCTTGTTACAGTGGTAAAAAACGGCGCTTCGGCGTCGTTTTTTTTAATAGCCGCTGCTTTTGTCTACCAGACCATCAAGGTCGCCGATCAGGCCCCCCGCTTCGAGCCATTTGATCGATTCCACAATTTGCCCGACAGACTGATCGACCTGCGTCGGGCCCGCCACGTGTGGTGTGATGACCACCTTTTTGTGGCGCCAGAATGGGTGGCTTTCGGGCAGTGGTTCATCGACGCAAACATCCAGCAGCGCGGAGGATAACTGCCCGCTGTCGAGCGCCCGCAACAGATCGTCCTCGACCACGTGATCGCCTCTGCCCACGTTAATAAAGTGCGCCCCTGCAGGCAGCTGTGCCAGAAATTCCGAATCGATGATGCCGGTGGTCTCGGTGGTCAGCGGCAACACCGCGACAAGGACATCGAGCTGACGTAGAAAGTCGCGGGGTTCACCCCACATGACCGGAAAAGGTAAATCGTGTGTCATTGGATTTCGCTTAAAAGCACTGACTTGATAGCCGGCCAGATGCAACCGTTTTGCCACCGTCTGACCGATTACGCCACAGCCCAGTACTCCGACTTTGTAGTCCGAGGCATGGCGGTCTGGCTGAGGTTGCCAGCAGGCGTCGCGCTGCTGGGTTCGGTAGATGTCAAATTGACGGTGTGCTCTCAGCACGCCGTAGTGCACGTACTCGGCAATCTTGTCGCCCATGCCGGCGTCGGTCAGTCGCACGATCGGCACTGACTCTGGCAGTCCCGGGTGTTGCAGCAGGTGATCCACTCCGGCCGCCAGTGAGAAAATGGCTTTTAATTCGCAGTTATTGCGGAAAAAATCATCCGGCGGATGCCAGCAAATCGCATAGCTCAGACTGGCGACGGACTTTTCGGGTACGGGCCACCCCATAATTTGATGTTGCGGGAGTTTGCGCTGCAGTAAGTGTAAAACCTCAATGGCGCTTTCATCTTTTGAGTAGAAGCTGATCTCTGCCATAAGCTGATATCGTATTTATAGTTGTGTGCCTGCTATAGTTACTGAAATCCGGTGCACTTGCCAGCCGTAGTCAGGTACGTCTCTTATCAAACCGCTTAACTCTATATCTATCCACCGTGCGTAGTTACTCCCGTGGTGACGAACTGCCGCATCAGGATCGCAATGATTTTGCGAATCTGACCAAACTCTCTCCCTATGTCTGGCGTTACAGCAAGCGTGTTTCAGTGGCGCTGGCTTGTCTGCTGCTGGGCAAGTTCGCGACGGTTTGTACACCGCTTGTATTGAAGGAGATTATCGACTCCCTCGATCAGCAGAGTGATGGGCAGCTCGCTGCCAACCTCGCTTTGTCTATTCCGCTGGCACTGCTGATTGGCTACGGTGCGCTCCGCCTGGCCAGTGGTCTGTTTAGCGAGTTGCGCGATATCCTCTTTTCCAGAGTGCGCTACAGCGCCATGCATCAGATGGCAGTCGATGTACTCACGCACCTTCACAAGCTGTCGCTGAGGTTTCATCTGGAGAGAAACACGGGTGGCATATCAAGAGACCTCGAGCGTGGGACGCGCAGTCTGGCCTCTGTTTTAAACCTGGTGGTATTCAGCATACTGCCGACGATTGCTGAATTCCTGCTGGTCGGTGGCATCCTGCTGTATCGCTACGACTCAATACTAATGGTGGTGATCATGGCAACGGTGCTTTGCTATGTCGGGTTTACTCTGTTGATGAGTCAATGGCGAATGGGTTTTCGGCATGAAATGAACAAGCACGACAGCGCTGCGAACGGTCGTGCTGTAGATAGTCTGCTGAACTACGAGACCGTCAAGTACTTTAACAATGAAGCGCTTGAGGTTGAGAACTACAACGAACAACTCACGTTGTGGGGTGCGGCCGGTCAGAAAACCCAGATCAGCCTTTCAGCACTGAATTTCGGGCAGGGTGCCATCGTGACGATCGGCGTGACGATTATCATGATTATTGCCGCCGCGGATGTTGCCGCCGGTGAAATCACCATTGGCGATCTAGTCCTGATTAACGCAATGATGCTGCAGTTGTTTATACCGCTGAGCATCCTTGGCTCGGTTTATCGATCGCTGCAGTACTCCCTGGCAGATATGGATCTGGTGATTAAGCTGCTGGAACGCGAGCCCGAAATAAATGATCGGCCCGATGCTGCAGACCTGAGCGTCTCCCAGGGTGCGATTTCGTTTGACGATGTGAGCTTTCATTACAACGAAGATCGCCCTATTCTGCGCGCAATCAGTTTTAAACTTGAACCGGGAGAAAAGGTCGCCGTAGTCGGACCTTCCGGGTCGGGCAAATCGACTCTTGTGCGATTGTTGTTTCGCTTTTACGAGGTAACGGGTGGCGAAATCAGGATTGATAATCAGTCACTGGTGCAATGCACACAGGCAAGCCTGCGCAAAGTTATCGGGATAGTACCCCAGGATACCGTTCTGTTTAACAACACAATCCGTTATAACATCGGCTATGCAAATCCACAGGCCAACGACGATGAAATACTGGCAGCGGCCAACAGTGCGGATTTAACGGGCTTGCTTGGGCGGTTGCCGGATGGACTTGATACCGTGGTAGGCGAGCGCGGACTCAAGCTGTCCGGTGGCGAAAAGCAGCGCCTTGCCATAGCCAGAGTCATCCTCAAAGCGCCGAGGATTATTGTTTTCGATGAAGCGACTTCAAGTCTCGACAGTCGTTCGGAGCAGAACATATTAAAAGCGCTGAATGCTGCGTCAAAAAATGCCACAACGCTGGTCATTGCCCACCGCTTATCCACCATCGTTGATGCAGACCGGATTGTCGTTCTTGATGACGGTGTTATCACCGAGACCGGTACTCACAGTGAACTACTGCGTCGCGATGGCCTGTATCGCAGGTTGTGGGATATGCAGCAGAGTGAAGATGGCTGATACGGTTGTGCGCAGTTTGTCAGCCGTAATAGCCCAGATCGCGTGCTGTGAAGTTTTTCAGTGATGGCAGCAGCTGATCAATATCGCTTTCACCAAGTCCGAGCCAGCGCAGATGCGTTGCTGCATACTGGCTGACAGAGGTGGTCGGGACGATCCTGCCGTTTCGATAATCTTCCAAACCATTAACCGTCAGGCGCGGCATCGTACCGTATACATCCGCTCCGTGGACTGCGCCACCCATCACAATATGATGATTGCCCCAGCCGTGATCGGTACCGTCACCATTACCTGATACGGTGCGGCCAAAATCGGAGGTGGTAAAACTGGTGACGTTGTCGAGTTGGTTTAGCTCGCCAAGTGCCCGGTGAAAGAACGCCAGTGCCTCGGCAATTTGCTGATATAAATAAGGCTGTACCTTTAACTGATCGTCGTGTGTGTCAAAGCCGTGCAGATCAACGTAGAACAACTGTCGGTTCATTCTGAACTCGTCTTTGATGGCTATAAGCTTTGCCACCATCGCAAGTTGTTCAGCGAGACGATTGTCTTGCGGTACCGGTGTCTGTAATTCGCCGAAGCGATCAAGTGCAGCCCCGACATTGGTTGATAATACCAGCGCTCGTGATTGCAACTCAGCGTACGAGCGCTCGAACACATTGCTGTACTCGTGATGCAGCAACTCGATAAATGCCTGTCTTCTGGGCAGCTGCCAGCTGTCCTCGGACATATCCTCCATACCCGCGTAAGACGAAACCCCTTCACTGCTGATCGTGAATGCGGCCTGTTCACCACCAGCCTGCCATTCATTGCTGCCTACCAGACTCACCGCAGCGAGATTCGGGTGTGGCTGTTGTGCTGCGAAGATATCGGCGGCTCGCGCGCCCCAGCCACTGTTCCAGTGGTGGTGGTGATCCAGCTTTTGCCACTGGCGCGCCTGATCGTGGTGTGAGAACAGTTGTTCGGGCAGACGAACGCTTTCGTTGCGCACATCGTCCGGAGTGGCGGGTTCCACCAGTGTGCCTATATTGGCCTGAAATGCGAGTTGCCCGCGTTCAAAAAGAGGGATCAACTCAGCCATGTGCGGGTTAAGACCAACGGGAGTGGTATTGGCAGTAGTCGGCGCAAGCCGCATCAGATCGGCCTCACCTATCGCCAGATGACCCCGACCTGCTTTGTATTCCCGATAGGCCGCACCGGTTGCGGGTGCGAGCATGTTAAAACCGTCGTTACCGCCATTGAGGTTAATGCAAACCAGCGCACGGTAGTGGTCACCGGTCTGCGCGTTGGCCAGTCTCGACGCGTTGCTCGCCAGCAGCCCCGCACCCAGAATGGTTCGGCAGCCCAGCTTCAGAAATTTACGACGGTTGTCATTGTTCATAGTGGTTATCTCTGGACTGCTGCTTCCGGTGAGCTCAAAAAGAGAAACAACAATTCCTCGGCGCGAATCTGTGCGTTTGCGTTTTTGCGTTGATCGAGCAGATACAGCGCCTGCCTGCGCAGGCCCGCGCTCAGTGGTTTGCTCAGTGTCAGGCGACTTAGATAGTCAAACTGTGCTGCCGGATCACCATCCATTTTCATCAGCGGTGAAATATCGACCGGTGCCATTGACGGGTCGGCATCGGATACATTGTTGCGCCAGATCGAGTGCGCCAGCAACGTGCTGGTAATGGACACCATGGAGCTTTCGTTGTGAATCTGGAATTCGGGTGACACCAGTCCCTGATCGCGCAGCATGCCGGGCTGACTGTAGTCCGGTGAGAAAAAGTTAAATACCGAGGGTGATTGCAACGGCGCCTGTGCCAGCCGATTGTTTATCCATGCGTAGTCAAACTGCGGATGATCGGGGTTGCCGTCGAAACCGCGCCACAGTGATACCAGGCGCACCAGAGGCTCGCGCAACTTGCCGAAGTGCGTGGGATTGTTGTCGTATCCATGAACGGCTTCTTCGTCCAGCAACAGGGTGGCGACTACCGCTGCCAGATTGCCTCGCTGGCCGTTGCTGTCGCGATTGAATACGGTGGCGACACGCTCGACATAGGCGGGTGACGGGTTGCTGGTAACCAGCTGTCGAATGAGATGTTTACTGACAAATGGTCCGACATTCGGGTGGTTAACAATATTGTCCAGTGCGGCATCGAGATCCTGCCGGGCAGTTTGACCCGCCGGCAGAACCATGCCGTTAAGCAAAGTCTTCTCACCCGTGTCATGCTTGTGTTCATAGGGCTCCATCGGGCTGAACCAGTCTTCCACTGACGGATAGTCCCAGTTATCCACATTCTTAAAGTGCCAGCCGGTGAACACACGGGCGAAGTTCTCGACGATCTCCTGATCGTATGTGGGCACGGGTATTTCGTTTTCGTCGACAATCTCGGTGCCGTTTAGGTTTAGCTTCACCAGTCCAATAGAAAAAAGCTGCAGCAGTTCTCTGGCATAATTTTCATCGGGGCGTATATTGGCTTCGGGGTTTGATTTCTGATTGCCCTTCATACTCAGGTAGTTGCCCATCACCGGGCTCAGGGTGATTTGTTCGAGCAGGTCGCGGAAATTACCGAAGCTTCCGGCGATTAAAAGGTCGTAGTAATTTGCCAGTGCAGCAGGGTGTTGCCCAAGTTCTCCTTCACCTGAGACAACAAAAAATTGTGACAGTGCAAATGCGACCCGTTGCCGGAGTTGATCCGGTGCATTGACGCTGTTTTTAAACCAACTGTTTATATGTTCCAGCCACCTTGGTTCGCTGCGCGCGCGCGTAAGCGGCAACAGGAAGGTTGGTGCCATTTGCATTTGTTGTTCAATGTAGGTGGATATGCCGTCCCGGCGCAGCGCGTCGATGCTGTCGTTTGTCGGGCCAAAGGATGCCCGGTGGAGGAAACGCACAGCCTCGAAATCGTCATCGAGCGGTCCCGCCAGCGCCGCACCCAGTGCGGGTATGTTCTGCGTGTCGGTATAGCCGGTGCTGGCGCTGCCGGTATCGATGCCGGGTGCGGAAAAGCGGGTGTCTTCACCGCTGCATGCGCCGACGATCAGCGCGGCAGCCAGAGATGCGGTGACGCTCTGCAGGTGCGACAAAACTCTCATTTATCGGGCCTTTGAGTTGTGTTCCACTACTGCGCGAAAGTTGTGAAGCTGTCGGTCAGGACCGCTACAATGGCGCTGTAACGATGGCCCGTTATCGGTGGAGCGCCGGCTAACTTGAGAAACCAGCAGTCTAAAATTGAAGTAAAAAACGTTACCGAGTGTTTACGCAGTCACTTTGGTTACGAGCAGTTCAGGGGGCAGCAGCTGGATATTGTGCTGCACCTGGTCAATGGCAGTAATGCGTTGGTGCTGATGCCGACCGGCGGGGGCAAAAGTCTGTGTTATCAGATACCTGCGCTGGTCCGCGAAGGCTGTGCACTGGTGGTCTCGCCACTGATCGCGCTGATGCAGGATCAGGTTCAACAGCTCACTCAGAATGGTATCCGGGCCGCCTTTCTCAACTCCACGTTATCTGCAAGCGAACAGGAGGCGGTGCAACGTGCTGCCGTAGACGGGGAACTCGATCTGTTGTATCTCGCACCCGAACGACTACTGTCCGAAAGCGGGCTGGACCTGCTCTCCCGGATGCAGATCTCCCTGCTGGCGATTGATGAGGCGCACTGTGTTTCGCAATGGGGTCACGATTTCCGACCCGAGTACACAGCGCTGTCAGCACTGATTGACCAGTTCCCGACTATACCGCGGATAGCGCTCACGGCAACTGCTGATGAAAATACGCGCGCAGACATCCGTCGTCATCTTCGTCTGTCGAATGCAGAAGTTTTTATCAGCAGCTTTGATCGACCCAACATACAGTACCGCATCGAACTGAAAGACAATCCACGTCGTCAGTTGCTGCAGTTCATTCATAACGAATATCCGCAGGCAGCGGGTATTGTTTACTGTCAGTCGAGAAAGAAGACAGAGCAAATTGCTGACTATCTTCGGGCTCAGGATCTGAATGCGCTCGCTTATCATGCCGGTATGTCGTCCGAAGAGCGGCGGCATAATATGAACCGTTTTATCCGAGAGGAAAATGTCATTGTTGTTGCAACGGTGGCTTTCGGTATGGGTATCGACAAGCCGGATGTACGCTATGTGGCGCATCTGGATATGCCGCGCAGTATCGAGTCCTACTACCAGGAGACCGGCCGTGCCGGGCGCGATGGCTTGGCATCAACCGCCTGGATGGTCTACGGCCTGCAGGACAGCATTCTGTTCCAGCAATGGCTAAACCAGTCTGAGGCAGCAGCTGATGTGGTTCGGCTGGAACGACATAAGCTCACCGCTATGTCCGGTCTTTGTGAGTCCACCGAATGCCGCCGCAGAATTCTACTGGGTTACTTCGGTGAAAAACTGGAAGGTAGTTGCGGTAACTGTGACAACTGCGAGTCACCGCCCGAGACCTGGGATGCGACTGAGGTCACTCGCAAAGCGCTGTCCGCGGTGTATCGCACGGGGCAGCGTTTCGGGACCAATTATGTAATAGAAGTGCTTGTTGGAAAGGATGATCAGCGCATTAAAAAATTTGGCCACGACCAACTGTCCGTATTCGGCATCGGCGGCGATTGCGATGTCGATACCTGGCGCAGTGTGTTCAGGCAGATGATAGCCCGGTCTTTCGTGACCACCGATCTGGACAGCAAAGGTGGACTCCGACTGACCGAAGCGGCGCGACCGGTGCTCAAGGGCGATGAGCGGGTTTACTTCAGGGTCGAAAAAACGCCGCCGAAACGACGCAAAACACGGGCCGTATCTCCGGGCGTGTCAGTAGCTGACGAAGCACTTTGGGACCGTCTGCGGGAAGCACGCAGGCAAATAGCCAGTGAGCAAAGCGTGCCTGCCTACGTGATTTTTCACGATGCGACGCTCATGGAAATGATGGAAAAACGTCCAACGTCCATGAAAGCGATGGCGGCGGTGTCGGGAGTGGGGGCTACTAAACTCGAAAAGTACGGGAAGATTTTTCTTGATGTGTTAACCGGTCAATCGACCGAAACTGCCACATCAAAAACAGTTGATCAATCACGTTTGCGCCAATTGTTGAGTCAGCATAAATATGATCTCAACGGGCTGTGTACTGAACTGGAAGTAACACGATCAGTTTGTATTGCTGCCCTGGTAGACCTCGTCAGAGAAGGAGCCTTGTCGATTGAAGCAGCAATTGATCTGGTGGAAGTACGTCTGACCGAGCATGAGCGGGAAATGATCGAAGCGGAACTGCTCGATCACGACGAGGAAGGCGGTGGCAGTTTGCGATTATTGCAGAAGCAGTTCGAGGACGAATACCCGCTTGAGATACTTCAGATTCTGCATGCGGGGATCGAACTTGAGCTCGCTAACTCGGGCTAGTGGACTGTCGTGCAGTTCGTGTTAATGGTGTCAGGCAGAGCAGCAGGGAGGCGGCAATCATCCAGCAAGCGCTGCTTGTAAGAATGAAATTCCAGCTGAAACCGTTGTCGAGCAGCATACCAAACATCACCGGCCCCAGCGCAGAGCCGAATACCATTAGTGCGTGCGCCAGAGATCTGATGGCGGCGATGTGTGTCGAGCCGTATAGCTCTACCCAAAGCGCATTGACCGCTGGTGTTGCAATGCCGACAGTCATTCCCATCAGAGCGTAATAGATGAATGGCAGCCAGCTGCTTTGCACGGTTGCCGCGAATAGCAGTGCACAGATAAATGGCAGTAACAGCCCCCGCACCACGGTCGCCCCTGACCAGCGGTCCACCGCCAGACCGGTCAGCAGGGATGTCGATACCGCAGCGATGGAGTAGGCGGCAATAGCAGAAGCCCAGACCGTAATAGAAAAGCCCTTGGACTGTGACAAACTTTGCTGGTGGAAAAAAAGGCCGGTCGAAACAATTGATGGTGCAAAGATGGCCGGTGCAATCAGCCAGAATCTGAGGTCGCGAGTGACGTCACGGCGTTGCCAGCTATCATCGTCTGCGTGCACCGCCGATTCAATACTGCCGCGCCGCGAAATATGGAACCTTGCGAGCAGAAACTGACTGAGCAACACGACCGCCACCAGTTCAATGGCAGCGTATAAACTCCAAATATCTCTCCAGTGCCAGATGGAAAGCAACCACACAGTGGCAATCGGCAAGATCATTTCCGACAGCGAAAACCCGAGGCCGGACAAGCTGATGACTCTGCCTCTGTACTGCTGCGGTGATCTCGATGCCGTCGTGATGCCGGTATGTCCGGACAATCCCTGTCCGAAGAGCCGTAAAAGAAAAAAAGCCACGATCAGTGAAATAGTTCCGCTGGCTCGTGACATCGCAAAACAGGCGGTGGCGAGCCCGATGCAAACTGCCAGGGTGTATAGCCTGATATCGACAATATCGAGCAGTTTACCTGCCCAGATAATCATCAGGGCGCTACTCAGCGTTCCGATGAAATACAGGCTGCCAATCTGGCCGTGGCTGAGTGCAAAAGCGGTTCGAAGCTCCTCATTAAACAGTGAAATGAAAAACGTTTGTCCGAGCCCGGAGGAAAAGGTCATCAACAGGGAAAATGCTACCGTGCCGGCGAGGCTGTAGGGTTTTGTCATCGGGGGCGATCCGCTGCCTGCGCGGTGAGTTCAGTGGGTGTGCAGCGCACGTGTCGCTTCAGGCAGGAGAGACACGTTTGGTAAAGATGGCGTGGCTGCAGCGCCACGCCATCGTGGAAAAAACTATGCCTGCGCGTCTTTGAGCAGTGCTTGCTTCTGGCGCAACAGCTTGCGCTGATAACGGCTCTGAACGACATCAGAGCAGGCCAGCACGACGATCACGAAGTAGAATGTTGCCTTGGTCATCGGCGTTACCTCGGTGCCCAGTATTTTCATGTGGGCGAGATGACCGCCTTCCGAGATCAGCATGATGCCGACGACAAAAAGAATAAAAAGCCCGAGCACTTCATACATACGATTTTTCTGCAGAAATTCTGACACGTGATCTGCCAGCCAGATCATCAGAGCGCCGCTGATAACGATGGCACATGCCATAATGGCAAACACATCCGTCAGTGCGATTGCGCTGAGAATTGAATCAAAGGAAAAAACCAGGTTCATCAGCACGATCCAGATCACGACTGTCATGGCGGAGCGCTGACGCTTATCCCCATGGCCGAGTTCTTCAATCGCCATCATGTGGAGAATTTCCTTGGTGGCTGTGTATATAATAAAGATGCCGCCCAGTAGAACGATAATGGCATGCACGTTAAAGTTGAACTCCAGTGTTCCGGGCAGGTTCAGACCGAAAACCGGTTCTTTGAACACACTGATTAGGCTGGTAAGCAGAAACAGCAATACGATTCTGAGTACAATAGCGATGCCGATACCCCATTTCCGAACTTTGGCCTGCAAGTGGGAGGGAGCGCGCTTGGACTCCAGCGAAATGTACAATAAATTGTCAAAGCCAAGCACCGCCTGAAGCATCGTTAACAGCAGCAGTGTGATCAAATTGTCCAGCGTGAATAATTCCATTGGTCCCTCGCCAAAAAGTTAAAATCCACCATCAGGTTGAGCGATAGTGAATAAGGCCTGCGTAGGCGGCTCGACACCGCAACTCATAGATTGTAGCGTTTCTTGATAGCTCTGACTGTTTCCAACAGGTAGCCTGCGGATCTTGTTTGCAGATATTTACAGCAGCACTGATTGTAAAGGGTTAGAACTCGCTGCAGCGCCCGTGTATCAGCCGGAATATGGCGTGGCAACTGGCGCCGGCACCATTCAGGCAGGCAGCCGGCCGGACAACGATTGCGGGTTGGAATTGTTCCAAGGTGGTTACTCTGACTATGAATCCATTTTGCCCTGTTTCAAACTCGTGTTAAAACCTGCCTAAATGACTGAAGCAAGCTCGTCACAAGCACTCTCGGAAGGGCAGACTATTCAGTGGTACCGCGTCGAGGAGGTACTCGGTCGGGGTGGGTTTGGTATTACTTACCTGGCAACCGACAACAATCTCGAGCACCGTGTCGCCATCAAGGAGTATCTGCCGACCACGTTTGTTGAGCGCCGTAGTGACAAGTCTCTGGTGCCATCTTCAGCCGCTGCTGAAACACAGTTTCGCGAGGGGCTTGCGCGTTTTTTGTCGGAAGCCCGGACGCTGGTGAAATTCAGGCACAAGAACATTGTGCGGGTGATGGCTGTGTTCGAGGCCAACAATACGGCCTACCTGGTAATGGAATACGAAGAAGGAGAGCGCTTCAAGGAGGCTGTCAGCCGCGCTGGTGGTGCGGACGAGTCTACCCTTAAAAGCCTGCTGCTGAACATAATCGACGGGCTTGAGCAGGTTCACCAGCACGGGTTTATTCATCGCGACATTAAACCTGTCAACATTATAATTCGTCACGATGGCAGCCCGGTACTGCTGGACTTTGGCGCAAGCAGGGTCGTTAATCGCGACAATGCTGCGCCCCCGACTTCCTTTGTTTCTGCCGGTTTCACACCGCTTGAGCAATATCAGGAGGGTGCGGGGATGGAACTGGGGCCATGGACGGATATCTACTCGCTTGCAGCGACGGTTTACTATGCAATCAGCGGCCAGACACCGGTGAGCGCCGTCAGTCGTCTCGCGTCGTTTGTAAAAAAATCACCGGATCCACTGGTACCGGCAACCGAGGTAGGGCATGGCAGGTATTCGGAACCCTTTCTCGAGGCGATCGACTGGGCGCTGCAGTTCAAGATCGCCGATCGTCCGCAGACTCTGGCACAGTGGCGTCAGGCAATTGAACACACCGGGCCGGTTAACCAGGCGCCGCCTGTCAGAGTGCATTCGGCGAGGCGACTGCCCAAGTCGGTGGAGACACCCAATCCGCCCCGCAAGGGTGTTTTCATTCGTCGCGGGCTCAGTGTCGCGGCGTTGATTTCGCTACTGAGCGCCGGCGGCTGGATGCTGTACAACGCCAATGCGCAGCAACGACAGATACAAAATCTGTTAAGCGAAGCGGACGAAGTATTCGCAGGTGACGGGTACCTGATGCAATCGCGGCCGCTCTACCTGCAGGTGCTGGATCTCGACTCGCAAAATCCGGATGCGCAGGCGCAGATCGAGGCGATTGATGCACGTGCAGAGGCATCGGTGCTGGCGCTGGCCGAAGCGCAGGAATTTGCATCTGCCGGGTCGCTGATCATTGCGTATGCATCAGCGCGGCCGGATCGCGTTGCCGCACTGCGTGTCGCAGTGGACGAAATAAGGTTGCAGGCGAACCGACGCCAGCAGATTGTCAGGGCGGAATCCGCGATTGAGGACGGGCAGTATCAGGATGCCTTGTTAACGCTGGCAGCGCTGACGCGAGGTGGAACGTCTGATGATGAGGTTGCGGTGCTGGAACAGCGTGCTCGCGCAGCACTGGACAAAAGAGCGGAGGAGCAAAAGGTGCTCAAAGCCCGGCAGTTGCAGCAGGAGCAGCAGCGCCTTGTGAAGGAGCAGCGTCTTGCAGATGCCTATGAACGACAGAAACAACGTCGATCGGATTACCGCCAGTATCTCAACAGTGCGCGTTGGGCCCTGCAGAATGACAACATTGAGATGGCCCGAAAGTGGTTCGACAGTGCCAGTGCGATGCAGATTACAGATGCGGAATTTACCGAGCTTGAGGCGCGCCTTGAAGCCGCTGAGGCATTTCTGCAGACGCCGCTTTCGAATTACGAAGTGAGCTATGCACGTGGTCAGTTCAACGCGCTCAGGCGTGCGGTTGAACTGAAAAACCTGGTGGCGATAGAAGAGTTGGTGGGCGCGGATTCTCCGCGTTTAAACCTCTTTAGAACGCTCTTTAAGCGCTACAGGCAAATCACCGTAAAAATAATGGATGTCGAGCCGAAACTCGATCCCAAGCGGGTCTCTGCAACACTGCGGATTGAGAAAATGGCGCTGCCAAATGGCGATGTGGTTTATCCTTCCGCGTCATACCGCGATTCGGATCTCACTATAGAGCGACAGCGTTATACCTGGTCTCCTATCCGTTGGTAGCCCCCTACGCTCGCCCCTGTCAGTGACTTAGCAGGAGGTTGAAAAACTATTGCGCTAGTGTAGTGTGACCTGCAAACGCTGCGAATGAGAGTTTGTCATTTGGTTCGCAACAAGGCGTAGCTTGCAGTGAATGGTTGTTCCCTTGTCAAGAGCTACAACGCAGTTGCGGGCCAAATGACAAACTCCTGTAGGGGCAAGCAATCGAACTGAAGATCGCAATAAATTCAATGCGATACATTGAATTCTACACTCTGGTTTCTCTATATTCCCGGTCAGTTTGATTGTTTGACTCATTGGTAGCGTTTGTATGTCACACTACACTAGGTCTGAGGGCGTTAAATTCCCCCTCAAAATGCTCATTTATAACCCATAAAATGCGCTTTTTCGGGAGAATTTGCCTACTCAGACCGTCGCTCATCACGTTTTTCAACACCCTGTTAGCCTGAAGTGGATAGTTGATGTCACCGCAGGAGTGTGATAACGTCATGACGAAAAGCTCGTGTCCAGTTGCCAAGTGATGTCGGTATCCTTCAAACGAATTGTCGTCTGGTGTTGCACCTGTCTGCTATTGCTGCAGCAGACTGTGATGGCACAGTCGCGCTTCGCGGAAGTGGACATCGATATCGATCCACCGGTTATAGATCATGAAGCGCTGGAAGTCGGCGTCGCCGGTGAAATGCAGACTTTCTCTGCACTGGTCATAGACGACAAAGGCATTGAATACGTCGATCTGTACCACCGGCCGAACGCGAGTCGGGACTACGTCAAAGTGACCATGGAACGGCAGGGGGAGACGCGTTTTGTCGTCACAGTCCCCACCGAGCTCGCGCAGTCGAGTATCGAATACTACATTGAAGCCGCTGATACCGGTGGCAACCGGGTGTTGAAGGGCTTTCCGTTTTTCCCGCTGGTGCGCAATCTCGATGTGCCCAGACCCGCCGCGCCGGTGATCACATCCAGCACCAACGCCGAAGCGGGCAATGACTCATCGTCATCGCGCCTGCTCTATGTGCTGATGGGGGCACTTGCTGTTGGTGTGCTGCTCAGCGCGTCTTCCGGTGGCGGTGAAAGCGCAGGCTCCGGCGAGGAAGTGCCGCTCACTATCAATATCTCCTCACCGGCCAACTGACCCGACTTGTATCGCCCACTGATGCACAAAAGCGTCACCGGGTGGCACGCTCAACAGGGCGGGTTTGTGCAGCCAGTTTCCGCTGGCATCGGTTTGGTCGCTGTACCCGAACCACGGTTCGATACAGACAAAAGGTGCGGCAGGCCTGGACCATAAACCCAGGTGCGGTGCACCACCGGTGTGAACGCTGATTAACTCCTTCGAATCATCGCACAGGGTCAACGTCGTAGACCGAATATCCCTGAACACCAGTGCATCATCATCAAACAGCGATCCGGTCAGTACGATGGATTGATTGTCGATCGGGTACGGTGTGCCGGTGGCTTCGAGCAAACCGTCTTCGGTCAGTGCAAAGCGCTGTAGAGCCTCCGGATGAGAGAATCTGATATGATAATTTTCCACGGCCCCGGGCAGCTGGAAAGCCGGGTGCGAGCCGATCGTAAAGCGTAGCGTCTCATTATTGGGATTCTCCACCCGATATTCGATATTCAGGCGGTTCTGCGTAAGGGTGTAGCCTATTTCAAGAACAAAGCGCCACGGAAAAACCTGTCGCGTTGTGCCGCTATCGGTTAGTTGGAAACGGGCAGAATCATTGGCGGCATCGGTGAGGGTGAATTCGGATATGCGGGCCAGGCCGTGCCGCGGCAGCTTATAAAGCTGCCTTTCAAACTCGTATTGGCCGTCTTTCAGTGCACCAACAATCGGAAACAGGATCGGGGCCCGGCCGGACCAGATGTCGGGATTCCCCTGCCAAAGAAACTCGGTGTCAGTTGCTGTCGCCCTGATCGACTGCAGCTCAGCGCCATACGGGCTGATCGCAACGCTCAGCAGTTCATTACCGATTGTGTGCATTGCGCCTTGTCACTCTCTGTCCCGCCAGCAGCAATAACAGGGCGAACGGCACCAGCGCGCCGGCACCTTCATTGGCGGTGAAGTCTGATGGTGTGCTGTCCGGTGCATCGTTGCTGATCAATCCACCGGACTCCGGTTGTTCGGCAATAAGCAGCGCTTCATCGATTGCAACAGCGGTCTGCTCTGAGGGTTGGTCAGCTATTTCCGGTGCATCATAGCTGATGGATTGCGTCAGTGATGCAGGCAAGGGGTTGGCGGAAAGGTGTTGTCTGTGTGAATCGCTCCAGAACACATCTGGCAGTGCCGTGCGGCTGTTTAAGTGCCACTGCTGCAGTGTGTTGTTCTCATACGGGAGCCCCAGCATGCCACCCATCGCATGAGCCGTGGCGAATTGATAATCGGGTGTGCTGCCAATGATAGCGATGTGATCATTGGTGTACGCCTGCAGCGCAGGCTCACCGACGCCATAGGGCGGCATTCCCCCGCGAAAGAAGAAAACCGCGAGATTATCGTCCAGGCCGAAAACATCGGCATTGGTATCGTTCCACGTCTCGGCCCCGGCGAGCAGCGCACTGGCTGCGGTGGTAGCCGGGAGTATCGTCGCAGGCTGATAGATAACCTGCTCTAACCAGGCGGTAATGCCGAGGCCATCTGTCAGCAGGCCGTCCAGAATATGAATGGACTCAATGGCGGACAGATGTCCCTGATTACCCGCCGCGGCTGCATTGCTCAAGCTGTCAGTCTGAATGTAGTTTTCATCAATAACCGCACTGACTCTGATGCGTGAATCAGGCCGACGGTTGAGGCCATCGCGTACAGGACGGACCGTGACGGTCGAGTCTGTGCTTTGTCTGTCGATGGAGTAGATGCGCTGGTCAACCCTGAACGCGCCGCTCCATTGGTCATCGAAATAGGTTAGTCGGAACCAGTGTGTGGGTACTACGCTGCCTTCGGACGCCGACAGCGCGCCCTGGAGAAATTCGACCCCGGATAAATCCAGTGAAGCAGGGGGTGGTTGCAGAAAGTCGACCGACGGCAAAAAAACCGGTATCGAGGACTGAATGCTGGTCGACTCGGTGAGCTGTGCAGTAAATTCTTCACTGCCACCAGCGACATTCAGAAACTGTATCGATGCCTTTCGCTGCTGTGCATCAAAGCTTATCGAAGTGACAAACCCGGTACGAATACCGCTGTGGTCGCCCACCAGGCTGAATTGATCAAAGATCTGCGCGGTGGCCGATTTGGTTGGCGCCAGCGCAAGCAGCATCAGGAGCGGTATGATCGCCCTTTGCGTGTGTTTGAGCATGAGTAACATGACGCCGATGATCAGCTCCGGAATGCCGTTTTTTGTGATTGTAGTTGGCATATCGCCTTCAGGGCGACTCTCTTGAGCTTAGAACAATTTTGTAAAATGTCATGTGATTGTGCGCGTGCTCAAGACCTCTCCGGCAATGGGTGTGACAAAAAAAAGCCAGACCCGTTGGGGTCTGGCTTTCGGTACCTTTCGGAAAGACTTCCCGATCAGGACGGGTAGTCTCGTTTCGCGTGGCCTGTGTAAATTTGTCGCGGACGGCCAATTCTGAACTCCGGATCACTGTGCATTTCGAGCCAGTGCGAAATCCAGCCCACCGTACGAGCCATGGCAAACAAAACGGTGAACATATTCATCGGGATATTCAGCGCTCGCATGATAATGCCTGAGTAAAAGTCCACATTGGGGTACAGCCGTCGCTCACGGAAGTAGTCATCTTCCAGGGTTGCCCGCTCCAGCTCAAGTGCGAGGTTGAACATGGGCTGATCGCCCCCGAGATCCTCCAGTAGCTCGTGACACAGGCCGGCAATAATTTTTGCGCGCGGATCGAAGTTCTTGTAGACCCGGTGACCGAAACCCATCAACCTGAATGGATCGTCCTTGTCTTTGGCCCTGGCAATCGTCGTTTCGATGGTTTCGCCCGAGTGATAAATTGCCTCAAGCATCTCGATGACTGCTTCGTTCGCACCACCGTGGGCGGGACCCCACAGACTTGCGATGCCTGCCGCTACCGAGGCAAACGGGTTTGCACCGGAGCTGCCCGCGAGTCGAACCGTAGAGGTACTGGCGTTCTGCTCGTGATCTGCATGCAGAATCATCATCACTTCGAGGGCTTTCGCTGCAATCGGATTGTGCTCATATTGCTGCGCCGGAACGGCAAACATCATCTGCATAAAGTTCTCGACGTAGCCGACGCGATTGTCCGGATACATGAACGGCTGGCCGTGATGGTGCTTGTAGCAGTACGAGGCAATCGTTGGCAGCTTGGCGATCAGGCGGTGGGCCGAGATGATGCGGTGTTCCGGATTGTTGATATCGATTGAGTCGTGATAAAACGACGAAAGTGCGCCGACGGTTCCGACGAGCATCGCCATCGGGTGGGCGTCGTAACGGAAGCCATTGATGAAGTCGCGAATATTCTCATGCACCATCGTGTGGGTTTTGATCGTATTCGTGAAAGTATCAAATTCGGATGTCGACGGCAGTTCCCCGTTGAGCAACAGATAACAGACCTCAAGATAGGAGCTGTTTTCTGCTAGTTGCTCAATCGGATAGCCTCGATGCAGCAGGATGCCTTCTTCACCGTTGATAAAGCTGATTCCGCTTTTGCAACTGCCGGTGGCACCGTAGCCGGGGTCGTACGTAAAGTGACCGGTTTTCTTGTACAGATCGGAAATCGCTATGCAGCCCGGTCCGTGCGTGCCTTCCAGAACATCAAATTCACTCGAATTTCCATCAGCATCGGTGAGGGTGATCTTTTTGTTCGTCATTTAGAGATTTCCGCTCTCATTGCTCGACACGGGGAGTGCCGACATGGCATGTGTCTGATTGAGTTATCGGTCAGGGTTCAAAAAAGAATACAATTTTGAAGTATATGCTATGTCTTGTTAAATATTGAATATAATCAATATTAATTTTATTTATAAAAATCCTGCCGTCTAAAACTGTCCCATTGGTCCTGTGCCAGTGTAAAATCAGAGAATTCCGATCATCTGCATTCCGATGCGGGTATCTCCCGGCGTCGTCTGTACTTTCCCCGAATGGATAATCACGCAAAATGAGCTCGGTAAACAAGGTGGTGCTCGCCTATTCCGGTGGCCTGGATACCTCGGTGATCCTGCGCTGGCTGCAGGATGAATACGACTGTCAGGTCGTTACTTTCACTGCAGACCTGGGGCAGGGCGAAGAGGTCGAGCCGGCCCGTGAAAAGGCGGGTATGCTCGGAGTGTCGGAGATTTACATCGAAGATCTGCGCGAGGAGTTTGTGCGCGATTTCGTCTACCCGATGATGCGCTGCAATACAATTTACGAAGGCGAATATCTGCTCGGCACCTCGATTGCCCGACCGCTGATCGCGAAGCGACTGGTAGAGATCGCCGCGGAAACGGGCGCCGATGCGATTTCCCACGGTGCGACCGGTAAGGGCAACGATCAGGTGCGTTTCGAACTCGGTGCCTACGCGCTGGCACCAGATGTCAAAGTCATCGCGCCGTGGCGTGAATGGGATCTGAATTCCCGAGAGAAACTGTTGGCCTACGCGGCCGAGCGACAAATACCCATCGAGGGGAAACGCGAGGGCAAATCGCCTTACTCGATGGATGCCAATCTGTTGCACATCTCCTATGAAGGCGATCAGCTGGAAGATCCCTGGGTGGAGGCCGAGCCTGACATGTGGCGCTGGACGGTTGCTCCGGAGCAGGCGCCTGACCGGCCGCGCGAACTGACGCTGACTTTTCGGGCCGGCGACATTGTTGCGATTGATGACAAGCTGATGTCTCCCGCCGAGGTGCTGACCGAACTCAACCGGATTGGCGGTGAGAACGCTGTTGGTCGAGACGATATTGTTGAAAATCGGTATGTCGGTATGAAATCCCGCGGCTGTTACGAAACCCCGGGTGGCACCATTATGCTCAAAGCACGGCGTGCTATGGAGTCTATTACGCTGGATCGGGAGGTGGCTCATCTGAAAGACGAGCTAATGCCGCGCTATGCCAGCATTATCTACAACGGTTACTGGTGGAGCCCTGAGCGGAAGATGTTGCAGGCGGCCATCGATCATTCGCAGCAATTCGTCAATGGCCGGGTGCGACTGAAGCTGTACAAAGGGGGCATCAGTGTGACCGGTCGGGAAAGTGACGATTCGCTTTTTGACGAAAAGGTTGCCACCTTTGAAGACGATGGCGGTGCGTACCATCAGAGTGATGCCGAAGGATTTATCAAACTCAATGCGCTTCGCATGCGGATCGCCGCGCGACGTCGGCAGTGAGTGCACCAAAAGGTTTTTTCGTTGCAGCCGGGCAGCACCTCAGGGTAAAAAACTTAAAATAATCGTCAAATGTTACCGGCTGGCAGTATTTCCAAGATAAAATAGCAAATTGGCTGGGGAGATCCCGGCGTCCGGTCACTTAATAAAGGCATGACAATGGAAGATTCATCAAACGTAAAACGAGTAGAATCCGGCGGGAAAAAGTTGCCGGAGATGGTCAAGAATATCGGTTCTACCGATAAAAACATCCGGCTTGGTGCGGGCGGGGCGCTGCTGCTGGTCGGTATATTCGGCTCCAAGCTCTGGCTGCTGCTGGGTCTGATTATTCTGGCCACCGTCTATTTCGGAATCTGCCCGGCTTATGCTTTTCTAAAGCACGACACGCTCTGATAAACGCTTTTGCGACCAGAGCGGCCGGCCTCATCGGCTGCACGGCGCAGAATCCGTAGGGGTTTGATGGTTTTAGTCGAGCAAATCGACTATCTTCTGCAGTCTGTATCAAAAAAGAATCATCATGCTCGTTATTAGAACAGCTGCATTGTCGATCGCGCTGATCGGCCTTGGCAGCCTTGTCGGCTGTGCAAAAAACCCAGACTCCCTGCCATCCTCGGCTGTCGTGCGGGACGGTCTGGCCGTTGGGTTTGTAGTCAACAGTGGCAGCAGCGGCGCGCTGAAAGAGCACGAACGCCGCCGCTACGCCGACAAACTCGCGTCGGCCATTCTTGACGTCAATCCTTCGCTGTCCGGAAAACTCGATTCCTATGAATACGTCTCCGCCAGAGTGGGAAAGCCGATGTCCGACCTGATTAACAGCTATCGCCTGGAGGGCGACCTGAGCAGACGGGCCATGAGCCAGTTTCACAATGCACAGCTCCGGCGGCGCTACCTCATGCTTGTGACTATTTCTCCGATTGATCAGGTGGTTGAGCTGCAGGCGGAGGTTAAGGCGAAGTCCGGGCCTGCTAACTATGACCTCGAAGACTACGAGGACATCCGGTTGCACACCGTGCGGCTGAACGCCGTTCGTGTTCAAGTGTACGACCTGCGTGCACAAAGCAAAATCCAGGATCAGACGTATAGCTCCGACGATCAGAACACGATGCTCGCCACTGAAACAGAAGGGCGCCGCTATGTGGGTAACTCTTTGTTGGCGGCGCTTGCAAACGGTGTTTCGAATCGCATTCGCCACGGTGGAGACCTCGATCATCCCGAGGCCCCCGGACGCAATGTCACCCTTGATCATCTCTGGCGTCAGGTGGCGCAAAGCCTGCCCGGTGCGCTGAGTTACTAACCCGCTCCTGTGGACTCCGTTGTTGTACTGACCGGCGCCGGTATTTCTGCCGAGTCGGGCATCCGTACATTCAGGGACAGCGACGGGCTGTGGGAAAACCATCGCATCGAAGCTGTAGCCACACCGCAGGCTTTCGCTGAAAATCCGGCGGTGGTGCATCGTTTCTACAACGCTCGCCGACAGCAGTTACGCTCTGCAGAAGTGCAGGTGAACGCGGCGCATAAAGCACTTGCCAGATTCGAAAGTGAATATGACGGTACGGTGCTGGTGGTGACACAGAATATAGACGACCTGCATGAGCGTGCAGGCACCCGATCATTGATTCACATGCATGGTGAATTGAATAAGAGTCGTTGCGTTGTCTGTGACGATATCTCAATCTGTGCCGATCAGCTCAGCACCGCTGATTGCTGTGTACGCTGCACGTCAGTCGGTAGCCTGCGACCTCATATAGTCTGGTTTGGTGAGGTACCGTTTGCGATGGAGGCGATTGCTGCGGCGATCAGTGCGTGCAGGTATTTCATATCCATCGGCACCTCCGGTAATGTGTATCCGGCGGCTGGATTCGCACAACTGGCATCCAGTGTTGGTGCGACCACCATCGAGCTCAATCTGGAAGCATCCAATACACCGGGCGGTTTCGACGAGACGTATCATGGTCTCGCGTCGGAGGTAGTACCGGCGCTGGTGGAGCGTTTTCTCGCCTAGTGGGCCGCCTGGTAAATAAGGTGACTAACTTTTCACAGCTACAGTCGTCAGTGCAAGGCGGAAAAACGCAGGCATATAGGTCATAGGACTTTACCGCGCCGAGGACTCCGCCGGGTACGAAATCAGTGTGCAGTTGAATCCTTACCGCCTTTCAGTGTCGTCGGTTTGCTGGTGAACCAGGATACCGCTCGTGTGCCAAGCTGTTTGATGTCCTCGAAGACCAGATAATTCACCGGAATCAGAATCAGCGTAACCACGGTACAGAACAAAATGCCAAAGCCGAGCGATACCGCCATCGGTATCAGAAACTGAGCCTGCGTGCTTTTTTCAAAAATCAACGGCATCAGGCCGAAAAAGGTGGTCAGCGAGGTCAGCAGAATTGCTCTGAAGCGTGCAACGCCTGAAATTTTTACCGCTTCGAATAGCGAGCGGCCGTCCGCTCTTCGCTTATTGACGTAGTCGACCAGCACCAGGCTGTCGTTAATAACCACGCCGGTGAGTGCCAGCATACCCATGTAACTCATAATGCTCAGGTTCATACCCATGATGACATGGCCGAGGATTGCGCCGACCATGCCAAACGGAATAACCAGCATAATTAGGATTGGCTGGAAATAAGAGCGCAGTGGAATGGCCAGTAGTGCGAATATGACTGCCAGCACGAACTTTAAGCCGGTGCCGAGGCTGCCAAAAGAATCGCGTTGTTCTCGGGCTTCACCTTCGAGTGTGTAGCTGATGTCCGGATACGCCTCGAGCAGCTCGGGTAACTGCGATCTAAGTTGCCTTTTTATACCTTCGATATCAGTGTTCTGTTTGTCAGCGTCTGCCTCAATATTAATCGTGCGTTTTCTGTCTACCCGTTTGATGGTTGCAAAGCCGCGACCCATGGTGGCCGATGCGACCTCGGAGAAAGGTACGCTGGTGCCGTCGGGTGTCTGAATACGCATTGACTGCAGGCTGTCGAGCGTACGTCGTTCATCTTCCGGCAGTCGCACGACAACACGCACGTCATCGCGGTTGCGTTGAAGCGTCTGTATTTCAAATCCGAAAAAGGCCTGGCGCACCTGTTCGGCGAGGTCCGACAGTGTCAGTCCAAGGGCCTGTGCCTGCGGCAGGATATCCAGCTTGATTTCCTGCTTTCCACCCTCGAAGCTATCGGTGATGTCTTCGATGCCCGGGTAGGTTGCCAGAGTATCCTTTATCGAGGTCGCCGCACGGCGCAGCGAGTCGAAGTTCTGTCCGGACAGCTGCACATTGATCGGTGAACCTCCGCGACCGATCTCGGCCCGGTAACTGATTTCCTTTGCTCCGGGTATATCGCCGATCATCCGGCGCCATTCACCGACGAGCTGTCTGCTGGTAACGTTCGAACTTCTTTCTTCAGGCGGTGTGATTTCAAACATGACGCGGCCAATGTGTGACTGACCACTGGTACTGCCGCGGGCGCCGGCAGTAGACATGATGTTTTCAATAACGCTGACGCCGGTTTCTGCATCCAGATACTTCTGCTGCAATGCAACCGCCGCATCGTTTATTCGGTCGATATGCTGACGGGTGATGTCGAAAGGTGTTCCTACCGGCATGGTGAGTGAAGCGTTGGCGATCTCGCTTTGAATTCTCGGGAAGAAAACAAAGCGCACGTGGCCGGCACTGACCAGGCTGAACACAATGATCGCCGTACCGATGAACGCGGAGAGTGTCAGATAGCGTTGTCGCATACAGGCAGCCAGTGCCGGCTGATACCAGTGCTGAATCAGCCACTCGAGACCATCGGCTATGCGGTGCTGCATGCGCGCCAGTGCGTTTGGTTTTTTTCCACTGTGGAAATTCAGATGTTTCAGATGTGCCGGCAGGACCAGTTTGGTTTCCACCAGTGAAAACAGGAGTACCGGTATAACGATCAGGGGTATTTGCGCGAATATTTTACCGCGTGCCCCTTCGATCATCAGTAGCGGAATAAAGGCCGCGATGGTAGTCAGTACACCGAAAGTGACCGGGATCGCCACCTCCTGGGTTCCGTGAATAGCAGCTTCGGTGGAATTGGGATTGCGACGCAGGTGCGTATAGATGTTTTCACCGGTCACGATCGCGTCGTCAACCACAATCCCGAGTACCAGGATAAAGGCGAACAGGCTGATCAAGTTGATCGTCACACCGATTTCCGGCATCAGAGCCAGGCCACCCATGAAGGCGACAGGTACACCGATAAATACCCAGAATGCGACTGAGGCACGAAGAAAAAGTGCGAGTAGGATAATCACCAGTAACCCGCCCTGCAGTGCACTTTTATTCAATGTGGCGAGACGGGCTTCAACGATGCGAGAGCGATCGCGCCAATAGCCGAGTGTGACGTTGTCGGGCATCGAATAAACGTTTTCGGCGAGATAGGTTTTTACCTCTCGTGCAACGGTAATTGCGCTTTGATTCCCCGAGCGGAAGACATCAATTTCTATGCTGTTGCGGCTGTTAAATTGTTGTGAGAGTCCACTGTCTTCGAAACCATCCTTTACGGTGGCGAGGTCTGCCAGTGTTATTCGACTGCCGTCGCGATTCTTAATGATTACTATATTGGAGAAATCGGTAGCGTTCTCTCCCTGCCCATCGGCTCGAATCAGCACTTCCCCGCCTGCGGTCCTGATCGCGCCCGCAGACAGATTCAGCGATGTATCGCGTACCGCCGATGCAATTTGTGCGAATGTGAGGTTGTACTGGCGCAGTGTTTGTTCGCTGATCTCTATCGCCAGTTCGAAATCTCTGACACCGGACAGCGCGACCTGGGATACGTTGGGCAGTGCTTCAATTTCGTTTCTAACTCGACTGCCGAGCTGGCGCAGTTCCTTTTCCGATAGTTCACCGGCGATGATGACGCTGATCACTTCGCGCTGGCGTTCCGGTATGTAAGTGACCGGTGCATCGGCGTCTGCAGGAAAAGTGTTTATCTGGTCGACACGCTGTTTTATGTCGTCGAGCATCTGATCGATATCGGCCGTGGTTTTGATGTCTGCCCTGACCGTACTCAGGCCCTCGGCTGAGGTCGAGGTGAGTGACTTGATGCCTTCCACATCCTGTATCGCCTCTTCGACCTTGATGGTGACAGTCTCTTCCACTTCGCTGGGTGTTGCACCCCGAAACGGTACACGAACATTGACAACGTCCAGTTCGAACGATGGAAACACTTCCAGTGGAATACGGTTTGTCAGCGCATACAGGCCCCAAACCACGATCGACACCATCAGCAGGTTGGCAGCGACGCCGTTGCGGGTAAACCAGGCAATCATGCTGTGCATCTAACGCTCCTTGCTACCAGGATGTTCAAACTATTGTGCCAAACCGGCCAGATATTTACGCATCCATGGTGGCACCGGCTCGCCTGCCTCCAGCCGCTTGCGGAAACGGTCGACCACGGGTGGCGGCAACTGTTCTCCGGCCTCAATACGCTGGCGCAGTTTCTCCAGCCGTGCCTGAAAATCTCCGGTGCGCACACCATTGCCACCCCCTCGATTCTGATTGGCAGAGCCTTCCGTGCCAGGTGCTTCGCCATCGATGGTGGCACGTACCCGGGTGCCATTGGTCACTGAACCCAGCGCGGTCAGGCTGATTACTTCGCCTTCCTCGAGGCCCTTGTCGATCACCGCTACTTCAGCATCTTTCCACACAATGCTGACTTCTCTGGTTTGCAACGTATTGAGTTGATCAACGATTAACACTTCGCGATCCTCACGCAGCGCGGATCGCGGAATGACGAACACGTTTTCGAGCGTTTTACCGGCGACTTCTGCCTGCACAAACTGGCCGATCAGCAGCGGCTCCCGACCTGCAGTGACCGGATAGGGGTTGTCGACCTCTGCAATGGCGAAGAGCTGCCGGCTGCTCGCGTCTACTGCCCCTTCGGTTCGCTCTATGGTGGCGTCCCACTGGTGTAGTTCGCTGCCGGCACTGGCCTTCAGCGTGACCTCAGTGGGGGCCTTGTCGAAATCCACAAAACCGAGTTGCCCGCTGGTGAGCGGCAGGCGGATTTCCATTTTATCTGTCGCGTAAACCTCCGCCAGCGCAGTGCCCCGGTTAACGTATTGACCTAAATCCACATGTTTGGCGCGGATGCGTCCGTCGTAACTGGCCGTAATCCGGGTTCGATCGAGGTCGAGGCGCGCGCGCTGTACCTGAGCTCTGGCCGCTTCCAGCGAAGCGCGGGCTGCCGCAAGCTGAGGTCTGCGCAGCGTCAGATCGGAGGGTTTGCCGGTGCGACCCAGTCTTTTCCAGTCTGCAGCTGCCTGATCAGCGCGCGCCTGTTCTTCAGCCAGTGCAGCTTTCGATTGAGCAAACGTCGCTTCTGCGAGGGTGACTGCGATCTGAAAGTCACGTGGATCTATCTCGAGTAAGACCTCCCCGGCGCTGAATTCTCCGCCGACCACAAAGTTTGGCGAGACGCTGGTAATTGCCCCCGCTACCTGCGGTACCAGGGAGCCCTCACGGGCCGCGGTGACGGTGCCTTGTGTCCGCAGGGAAACCGGAAAAGATGATCGCTTTAAGCGGGTTGCTTCGACGCTGGTGGTCGATCTGAACTGCGGCCGCGTCTGTGGCTCCGGACGATTGTTCATCACGGCCACAGCGGCGGCAACACAGCCGACCAGCACTGCAACTGGCAGCAACACTTTGACTAGCAGTCTCATGAATTTCTCTGCGAATGCCCTTTGCTCCGGCGACATTAACGAGAGCCGGTGCGATAAGCTTAAAGTAATTGAATACCAGCAATGTGCACAAATTATGACTGTGCCGCTCGTTGTGCAATCTACGGCAGCGGTGCGTGTACTGGTTCACCCCTGACTATTGATTGTAGTTTATGCGTTGTGTTCCGCGTTACTGGGTCCGCGTTACTGGACGATTCCCTGTTGCAGGACCTCGCCTGGCAAAGCCATTTCAGTCAATCAACGGGGAATTCGCCCAGGCTCGCCGGAGCAATCGGTTGATCGTCTCCGGTTGTTAATTTGATATCCAGTATCGCGCGTGCGGTGCCATTGCCTCTGATACTGCAGGGTCGGAGTCAGATTGCGGTCTGATCAATTGTGTCCGATAGAGAACATCGATTGCAGGTCATGCCGTGAGAATGCGCGGAATGCGAGCATCGTTTCGCTGTGGGTGATTTCTTCAATGGCGGCCAGGTCGCCGGTTACCAGATCAGCCAGTGCGTCATTGTCTGCGACGCGCGCGATGGCGACGAGGTCGAAATTGCCACTCACCGAATATACCTCGGCAATGCCCGAGCGCGACGCGAGGCTCTCGGCCAGTGTCTTAACGCTGCCCCGCTTTGCACGAAGAAGAATAAATGCAGTGACCATTGTCTGTACCCGCTCGAGTAATTGCCTCATATTATCGCACGGCACCGCGCAAGTTGGCAGCGTTGAGCTACGCTTACCTGAGGCACATCGGGTGATGTTGATCAATGAAAAAAATTACAACTGTGTTCAGCCTTGGCCTTGCGTTGTCAGTCGTCGGTGGTTGTCATGCTGAGGACGAAAGCGCTGTGGCCGGGGATGTGACTCAGATACTCGATGATGCCGGCAGCTGTCCGCTGCCGCCGCCGGACTTTGCCGAGCAATTCTTTACTGAAGCTGACAGGCAATGGTACTGCTCGGTGGTCGCGGAGGGTTTCACCACCGAAGATCAACTATATTTCGATCGTAACGGGCAGGCGCTGTCCACACGTTTCAGAGAAGTTTTCTGGAACCGGGCGCTGGACAGTCAGTCGCTGAACGTTGCATCGCCTTTTATTGAGCCGATCCTGATCAGCAACATTACCTCGTCGAACACCGTGCTAATGTTTGAACTGCTGCGACAATCAGGGGAAGTGGAAAACTATGATTGTGTCCTGGTTGGTCGAGATTCAGACAGACCGACGCAGGACTTCATGTAGCGGGTGTTGCCCTTGACGGTGTCGATCAGTTCAACCGTCGCGGAGTTCGCCACGTCTTATCTCGCTGCCGCTTTTATCATGTCCGCTGCTTTTTCGGCGATCATGATGGTTGGGGCATTAGTATTACCGGATACAATTTCCGGCATGATCGAGGCATCGACTACACGCAGGTTGTCGAGGCCACGGACTCTGAGCTGATCATCGACTACCGCTGTCTCATCATTGCCCATTTTGCAGGTGCCGGCAGGATGGTAAATAGTCTGACTGTAGTTCCTCACAGCGTCGGCAAGCTGCTCGTCGGTGTCGTACTGATAACCGGGAACGTATTCTTCGATAATATGTGGTGCGAGAGATGGAGCAGCGACGATTTTACGCGCTACCTTTAAACCGTTTACAGCAGTTCGCAGATCCAGTTCGGTCGAGAGATAGTTTGGTTTAATCGAAGGGTATTCACTTGCATCAGGGGTGACAATTTTAATTTCGCCGCGGCTTTCCGGTCTCAACTGACAGACGGATGCAGTGAAGGCCGAAAAATCGTGCACGCCCTCACCTGGCTTATCTGCACTGAGCGGCTGCATGTGAAACTGAATGTCCGGTCTGGAAACCTCCGGCGAGGAGCGGGTGAATATCGTCACCTGGCTGGCTGCGAGTGTGAGTGGACCGGTGCGAAAGGCGGCATATTGCAGGCCGACCCTGATCCGCTTCCACCAGCTGTTGAGTTCATCATTCAGGGTCTGCTCATGGGTTTTATAAACGGCGCGTATCTGCAGATGATCCTGCAGGTTCCTGCCGACGGCAGGTTGCTGCAAAATAACCGGAATTCCGAGTGATTGCAGGTGGTTGCCGTCACCGACACCGGAGCATTGCAAAATTTGAGGTGAACCGATCGCTCCGGCAGACAGGATCACTTCACATCGCGCGTTTACGGTGTGGCTTTTTCCCTGCTTGAAGTATTCAACTCCTGCCGCCTTCTTGCCATCGAACACAACGCGTGAGGTGTGCGCGTTGGTGATCACGGTAAGATTTTTGCGCCGTTTTGCGGGTTTTAAAAAAGCTGTTGCGGTGCTGTATCTGAAGCCTTTACTTGCGGTCTGCTGAAAGTAACCGATACCTTCCTGGGTTTCGCCGTTGTAGTCATCGTTAAGTGGAATCTGACATTCTGAAGCGCCTGCAATGAAGTGATCTGCGATGGGTCGTCGCAGACGCAAGTCCGACACTTTCAGCGGACCGCCTGTGCCGTGGTAGTGATTGGCACCGCGTGACTGATCTTCCGATTTCTTAAAGTAGGGCAGCACACTCTCATAGTCCCAGCCGCGATTGCCGAGCTCGGCCCAGCGATCGTAATCTTCACGTTGACCGCGGACGTATAACAACCCGTTAATCGCACTGGATCCGCCGAGCACTTTTCCACGCGGCCACTGCAGTTGACGATTGCCAATGCCGGGGTCTTTGTCGGTGAGGTAGCACCAGTCGAACTTCGGATTGTGCATCGTTTTGAAATAGCCGACCGGTACATGCAGCCACGGATTGGTATCTTTGCGACCGGCTTCCAGCAACAACACGCGATTATCGGGGTTTTCGGAGAGTCTGTTAGCCAGAACACAACCTGCCGAACCCGCGCCGACAATGATAAAATCGTAGACGGGAGTGTTGTTAGTATGATCGTTTTGAGAAGCGGGCATTCGGTAAATCTCGACACGTGACCGGGGAAGTTAGCACAGTGAACGTAGAAAGTGTTTTCTGCAAAAGACAATGGGAACTATCATGAATCAGCTTGAAGGCAAGAATATACTGGTTACAGCCGCCGGTCAGGGTATCGGACGTACAGTTGCGGAGCGTTTCGCTGCGCACGGTGCGAGTGTTGTTGCGACGGATATCAATGCGGAAACACTATCGACGCTGAATAGTCCGGGCATCGAGACCGACTTGCTGGACGTAACCGATAAAGCCGCGGTCGACAGTCTGATAGGCAGGGTCGGCGCACTTGATGTGCTTTTTAATTGTGCAGGTTATGTTGCTAACGGGACTATATTGGACTGCGATGAAGAAGGCTGGAATTTCTCGTTCGACTTAAATGTACGATCAATGTACTTCACTATCAGGGCCGCGCTGCCTTCAATGCTTGAGAATGGCGGTGGATCAATAATCAATATGTCGTCAGTCGCCTCGAGCCTGAAAGGTGTACCGAACCGGTTCGCCTACTCGACCACCAAGGCCGCAATACTTGGGCTGACCAAATCGGTGGCGGCCGATTACGTCACTCGCGGGATTCGCTGCAATGCTATTTGTCCCGGTACGATTGAGTCGCCATCACTGCACGATCGCCTGCGTGCGACCGGCGACTACGAAGCAGCGATGAAAGACTTTGTTGCCAGGCAGCCAATGGGTCGCCTCGGGTCGACTCAGGAGATCGCCAGTCTGGCGCTGTATCTTGCAAGTGATGAATCTGCCTTTACCACAGGTCAGGCACACATTATTGATGGTGGCTGGGCGCTTTGAACTTATGCAGGGGCCGGACTGCTTTCCGTGACGAGGCGTGGTGTAGTCGCATGGCCGCTGATCATTGGCACCTCCTGATCAGATCCGTACAATAGCGGGCTTAACGGACACAGGATAACTGGACTGATGAAGCTACTGAGAGTGGGTGTCGCCGGATCAGAAAAACCGGCTGCAGTCGATGCCGGGGGAAAGATCAGAGATCTGTCTGATCACATCGAAGATATTGATGGCCGCACCCTGGGTGATGACACGATCGATCGACTGCGCAAGCTCGATCTGACGTCTTTGCCGCTACTGGATGACGGAGAGCGAATCGGACCGTGCGTCGGGAGCGTCGGCAAGATGATCTGTATCGGTCTCAATTACTCCGATCATGCAGAGGAATCCGGTCTCGAAGTACCACCCGAGCCCGTCATTTTTTTCAAGGCAACGTCGGCGATTTGCGGCCCGAACGATTCCATCATGATTCCGCGGGATTCGACGGCACTGGATTGGGAAGTGGAGCTGGCGATTGTGATTGGCAGAGACGGCAGCTACATCGAAGAATCGGAGGCGACCGACTACATTGCCGGATATTGCGTCGTCAATGATGTGTCGGAGCGCAACTTTCAGATTCATCGGTCCGGACAATGGGTAAAGGGGAAATCGGCCGATACATTCGGTCCAATGGGGCCGTGGATGGTCACTCGCGATGAGGTGCCAAACCCGCAGGATTTACGTATGCACCTGGAAGTCAACGGTGAGGTGCGGCAGAACGGCTCCACTGCAACCATGGTATATCAGGTCCCTTTTCTCGTCTCGTACGTCTCCAAATTCATGAGTTTGCAGGCCGGCGATGTTATATCCACAGGAACGCCCCCGGGCGTGGGCATGGGCATGAAGCCGCCGCAATACCTCGGCGAGGGAGACGTTGTCACTCTGGAAATTGATGGTCTGGGTGCGCAGCGTCAGCAGGTGCGCGCCTGAGTGTCCAGTCGTTAATGTCGGCCAGATCCACGTCGGTAAGTCTGTAAATCTGTTGCCAGACAATCTACAATGTCCCCGAGAGTGCGCCCGTAGCTCAGCTGGATAGAGTACCTGGCTTCGAACCAGGTGGTCGGAGGTTCGAATCCTTCCGGGCGTGCCATTCTCCCTCACGAAAACGTGCGCTGGTGCCCGGTTACCTGTTTTATTTGTGGTAGCGTGCTTGCGCGAGGGGGTCTCGATCACCGGCGAGGGTCGTTCTGATTGCTGTAGGCGACCTCCTGACAGCGATAACAAAGATTTGCCGTTGGATAATACAGGTAAAGGATGCTGTGGGAATAGGTGTGGGTGGGAGAGCCAATTGCCAGAGACTAGTAACTGGAGTGAAAAAGTCAGCGCTCAACTGGAGCGGCTTTTGTGCTCTACAGAATTCAAAAAATCTAAAAGACTTCGCAAATTCCTGAGCTACGTTGTTTCTCAAACGCTCGCAGGAGCCGATACCATTCGCTCCTATAACATCGCTGTTGAAGTCTTTGATAAGGGAGAGGGTTTTGACCCCAACGATCCCTATGTCAGAAATATCGCCAGGCATGCGCGTAAGGCGCTGAAAAACTATTATGATACTGCCGGTTTGGGGGACGACATTCGGATCGATGTGCCCGCTGGAAACTACGTGGCCACTTTTGCCCAACGTGCAGTAACGGCAGGGAAGGGCGCTGATCTGCTGATTCGGGAAGCGCCATCGAATACGCCCCCCTATCAGGTGCATACGCTGCCTGATACTGCATTACCACACCCAAGGCATCCAGGTTACAGCCCGGCGGACAACTCGATACCGACCATCGCAGTTATCCCTTTTCGGTTTATCGGTCCGGCGTATTCCAATGAGGCGGTGGTTGGTGACATGATTGCGGACAGAACCATCGCATCGCTGGCGCAGTCACCGCAGTTTAATGTTATCTCAAGGTTGAGTACGGCCAAGTTCAAGTGTGAGAAGTGGACTCTCAAGGCGATTTCAGAGCAGCTCGGCAGCCACTTTGTTATGTCTGGCAGTTACCGCTGCAAAAAAGGTACGCTTTTTCTTTCGGTTGAGTTTGCAGATGCGAATACCGGAGAGGTGATCTGGGCTGATGAGCTGAGTTGTTTGCTGGAAGATTTGATTTGCGAGAGCGACGACATTGTCGATGAACTGATCGGTCAAACGTTTCGTTCGATCATTGTTCATGAAATCAAGCGGGCGTCGTTCGAACCGCTCGAATCGCTGGCGCTACATACCAAACTGATTGTAGCTGTACACAACATGCACAGCACTTCCGAGAGACGTTTCCATCAGGCAAAGGAGCACTTTGAGCACATTTTAGGACTGTATCCCAGACATACTACAGTCAATGCACAGATGGCGCACTGGCATGTGCTCAGGTTGAATCGAAGTGGTGGCTGGGATGAATCGGTTGAGAGAAATAAGGAACAGGCGGTACGTTTTGTAAATCGGGCACTTGATGAAGATCCCTATCATCCGCTGGCGCTAACTATCAGTGGTCTGGTTGAGACTCAGTTTAATCGTGAGCCTGAAAAGGGACTGAGCATATATAACTTCGCGCAACAATATCATCCAAACAATCCGTTGCTTTGCACTTATAAGGCGGCGGTACTGTCCTACAAGGGCGAGGGTGCCAAAGCGGTTGAATGTGCCAAAAGGGCGCTGAAGCTGTCGCCATTTGATCCGCAAATAAATATGTTTCACACGTGTGCGGCGGCTGCCTACTATTCTATTAATGACTTTGACAATGCTGAAAAGCATGCCAACCGGGCAGATGAGTTGAACCCGGAACACACCTCGAATTTACGTACATTAGTTGCTATTCAGGTAGATCTTGGAAAAATAGCTGAAGCGAGGCGAAGTGCTCAGCGGTTATTACAGAACGATCCGCAATTTACCACAAGCAGTTATCTGGCCCGTTCGCCTAACGCCGCGTATCACAGTGGCAGGATGATCGCTAAACGTCTCGAACAGGCCGGGGTGCCCAGTAAGTAGCTGCTGAACAATATCCTGGGAGTCTGCGCGGTAGAAGTCCGCGTAGCGAGAGCGTGTCCGGTTGTGTCTGAATAGGTTTTTATTTGAGAAGCATAGCTGTTCATACGCGACGAAAATAAAGGCGTATTCAGGCGCAATCCGGTGCGCTCGCAGTAGCGGAGGTTCTGCCGCGCAGACTCCTATGCGCGGTCAGTGTTTTTTGCGCGCTTGCGGGATGCAGTGGCGTATTGGCCGGTTTTGTGTTGATCAACTCTGGGGTCAATATTTCTGACAGTGTTAGAGTAGCGTTGCCATTGCAAATCTGACAGCCCATCAGCAGTGTCTGCAATTAGGGGGTTGTTTAAAGTTTTTTTGTTGTAACAGTTTCTATGTATTGGCTGAACCTGAAATAACGGGTCGGTGCCAGAGAACTCTATTCTGGTATTGGTTGCCTGCAATTTCAGGTTTATAAAAAGTGGTGCCGGTGAATACTGATCGGTTTCCACAATGCCTTCAAAGCAGAAGAACTGGTTTGATCGTGGCGCGTTGGCGATCGGCCGCACGAGAACACTCCAGTCTTTTTTTGTCTCTACCAATAAGCCTGACCAGATTTGAACATAACCGGGTATGCCTAGGTTTGTAAGAAAAGGTGGAGCCATGTCGATCAATTCGGATGGGCAGTGAATGTTCCACCAGTGCTCCATTTCCGGTAATTGCAGTACCGAGAATTTTTCCATGCAGTTGTCCTGTACCAGGTAGGTGTCAACGCCATCAAACTGCAGGCAAATACTGGACGCAGGAAATGCGTACCAACCGAACGCTGCTGCAGTGGTAGCCGCTTCGCAGTACTGATACGCCTGTGTGGGAAGAGTGCCGAGCGCAGAGCGATCGGCACTCATAGGTGGTAATGCGTCTGGATATGCCCGATAAAAACTCGCTACCGGTGACGTTGTGGTGTCACTTAAAACGGATGGTAGAGCCTTTGTGGATGTGATATCAGACATACGCTTCCCCTAAAATATTGCTGTGATATTTTTATTTTTGCAGGTGCTTTTTAGTAGCAGGAGCCTGATTGGCAGCACCGGCAGTTACTTTGGAAGTCTGAAGGTGCTTTTTAGTGGCAGGAGCCTGATTGGCAGCACCGGCAGTTACTTTGGAAGTCTGCAGGTGCTTTTTAGTAGCAGGAGCCTGATTGGCAGCACCGGCAGTTACTTTGG
>CAZOXM010000002.1:113496-127169 GCA_964583825.1 uncultured Granulosicoccaceae bacterium | reverse complement strand
GAGGGTCATGATCATGGCCCTCTCACATCAATATTTTTACGAACGTACCCTTGGCATTATTCGTAGGTAGTGTGGGGTTTCTGGGTCGGGTGATCGGCATTTCTTTGCAGAGTTGGGAATGTGGCGTTTGTTCTCCTTGCCGCTGCGGGCTTCCCGGGCTGGATTTGTACCGTTGCTTGTATACCTGCAATTGCGTCGTCTTCTACTTAGCCAGTCACTACGATCATCCAAAAGGGTGCCTGGGGGGCAGGCCGAATTTTCTTGTAACTGTAATCATACTGACCCATACCGCATGCGTTACGTCAAAAATACTTCCAAAGGACAGAGGAACGTGCCTAACTCACGTTTTCGAAGACTCCCATCGTACCATTAGTAGGTAGTGCGGGATTTCTGGCGCGGTTGATCGGGGTTGCTATGTGGAGTTGGGAATGTGGTGTCGTTCTCCTTGCTGACGCTGTGGGCTTCCCGGGTGAAATTCGATATAGTCATGACGGATGATGCAGCTTATCGTGTGGTTTTGAAGCTGTCACCGAGCTGTTGTATCGTATTATGGGGTGCGGTGATGACGGCACCCCAGCAATTCTTCCAGCATCAACTCTTCGTGCACCACACGCCGATGAGTCTGCATTGCCTGCTGTAGGTTAATATCCCAAGGTGTTGGTCCGCACTGTCCTTCATCTTCCGGCAAACCAAGTTGTCGGGCAGATGCTTTGTTAAGCCCCTGCAAATAGTCCTCTGTTCGCATTTTCCATGCTGTGCAACCCAAGGTTACCATGCGTCTGCAGATGGCGATGCCGGCGGCGTCGAAGTCGCCGTGATAAAATACGGTTGCACCCTGGTTTATCAGTGAGGTTATTAGCGTGATCACTGATGAAGCTGGGTTGCCGTTGGTGGTGATCACGGTATGTGGTAAAGCCTTTTCAGCCGCCGCTTCGAGTAGTCTCGGGTTCTCAAAGACGTAAACGGGTTTCTCCGGCGCATTGAATTCTATCTTGTGTCTGCTTAGTGCAAAGTGACTCAGATGAAGTGGTATGCACGCGTCATTCGCGCTGCTGCATAATTTCCCCAGTGCGGTTTCAGGGTTTAATGCCAATTGCCATACCAGTACCGGGGTGGATATGCTGTCTGTGGTGATACCGGCTTCGTGCCACACCTGCCTGCCATCCGCGTAATCGACTTTACTATCAAATTCACACCAGAGTGCCCGGCGACTAGCGCGTTCCAGTAAGGTCCCATCGTCCAGTGCATGAGCCGATCCGAACAGGTTGGCTGCGATATCATTGCGTGCGGTCAGTTGGCTGGACTCTAGCAACTTCAGATGATCAAGGAGTTTACGTGTGTTTGTGGCAAGCTTGTCAGCCTCGGTCGCATCGATGCTTGCCATCAGCCCAAATCGAAACAGCCAGTCGTTCCACTCTGTACGCCAGTCTTCCTGCCAGTGCGCTGTGTGTTGTTGAATAATCGACTGTGCATCCTGCCGTCTCTGTAACTGCTTTCGTTTATCGGTAACAAGGCTGTCTTCTGCGGCACCGAGCGAGGTCAGCGCATCGTGTAAATTCTGCGCTAAGCCATGTTTGCATAGAGCAGACTCCAGTTGTTCAAGTTGAATGCTTGATGTTGGTTTTTGATCAAGCAGCGAGAATAGCGTCAGCATAGCGCTGTCTGAGAGCGCTGGTACTTTGAGTCTGCCGCGACGCTCGCGGCCAAACCTGTCGAGCCGTTCCCGTATCTTTAGCCACAGGGGACGCAACGCCGGATCATGCAATGAACTCGGCTGATCTACCACAGGGAGTCCTGTGTCGGTTCCGGGAGTGGCTCTGTTGTCTCATCAATGTGATGCAAGTTAACAGCGGAGTTATCTGCTTCAGTCACCTGATAACGAAAGGCGGCCGGCAATAACTTTAAATAGTCACCGTCTTCTTCGATTAGCCTTACATCAATAAGCAGTGCTTTAACTTCTGCCAGTAATGCAGTGGGATTCTCCAACATTACCTTTGACCAATGCTTGCTGTACTTCTTACCTAGCCGGTCTAACAAGTCTGTCGCCATGTGTTGATCACACTTATAGCCGGGCAATTGCAATAGCGACTCGATAAACAATAAAGCCGCATGACCCGTGGTGCCGGTGGCCGGAAACGGTTTATCCGATAGCCTGCCGCGCGGATCGATGGCAGCCAGTCCCTCGGCTCGCACTTCCAGTTGCAGTCCGAACATCTCATCGAGCATGGTGATTTCCTCGCCAATGCGGCGTCTGATCTCACTCCACTCGCGGTCTGTGATATCGCTTTTATACAGCACCGGGTTTTCTACCAGCCAGGCACGCATCCATTGCCTTTCGTTGGCGCGTCGGTCGTCTCTGTTCATCAGTTCGGTTGCGGTGGTGGCGCGGCCCAGTGCGGGTAGTGGCAATATGCTTATACGGTCGAAGTCTATCTCCAGTATGGCATCGGCACTGTCGTCGTGTTCGTAGTGCTCTACGCTGTCGTGCAGTTCTTTTAACAACCCGTGTTTGATCATCCATTTAAGGGCAACCACCAGGGCACGACGTTCGATTGGTTCGTGGGTGAGGGTGATTTCGGCTGCCGTGGCCTGGCTACGCATATCATTAACAAGATCGCGCAGACTGATGATACGAGGGCCGGCCGCCAGTGCCGCCAGTGTCAGGGTTAGTAACATGCATTCCCGCTGCGACATTGGGCGCTTACTGCCTACCGGTGCAGTGAGGACTGGGCGATGTGGTACCACGGTATTTTTAAACAGACGGGCAGTGGTGCTGTTCACCTGCAACCGATAGCCAAGGCGTTGTGTAAACCAGCGGTCCAGCTGTTGCTCGTGGCGCCTGATGGTGGCGAACATCTCTTCGTGCGTTTCGGCGCAGGTTAATGGATGCTGTAACAGATGCCGTGCTGCCTGATGGAGCGTTTCGCGGTTTGCTTCTACCATGGTTAGTGCGGCAATCCGCTTGTTTCTACCGGATGCAAATACACCTCAGCATCTTGCAGCGTTAGCGTGCCTTCGGGGCAGTGGATGAATACGGTTTCCCCCTGTACCCGTTTTACTTTGCAGTGCAGTTCGCGATCCTGTGCCTGTCGCTCTGCAGTGCCGTGTTCTCGTCTGGCGCTGGCCGCTGATAACAGTTGTCGCAACCGCCGCAGAGCGTGTGCGCTGACGTCGATGTTGCTCAACCGGCCATTGTTTTCACACACGTCGAGTAGTTCCTTTGCTGTGCGTGTTTCGGCTTCGCGTTCAGCCACACGCCGCTGACGAAGCGCTTCACGTTCTGCCTCGCGGTTGCGCACCTTCGAGGCGGTACCGCGTTGCTGTCGTTCTCCGCGCTCTCGCAGACTTATCGGTATCAACGCACGTGGTGCATCCTGCCACGGTGTTGAAGTGGCGACCGGATCTTCTGCATCTTCTGACAGCATACTGAGATGTCGTGACGGGTACAGGCCCAGCGCTGCTGCCATCAACTGTTGTGCGTCGTCATTGTTGTCGGCGGCATCGATTAACTTTGCGAGCTTAAGCAGATCACGACGTCTTGAAGCCACCCCGGCACCGACACGGGAAAGCCTGGTGAGGTTGCTGGTGAGTGTGCGCACTGCAGCGATGGCCTGGCGGGTGAGGTCGTCCAGCCTCGACTTACCGTCACCTGCAGCACCGAACCATTTCATCAGATGATCCCAGTCGCGCATTCGGGTGCCGGCAATACTTTGCACCGATACGGTATCTGCCAGACCGGCATCGTCGACGCGAGCGGCCAGCCCGCCCTGTGCTCTCTTGACTATGGCATCGAGATGCGGTGTCAGCTGCTGCAGGGTAGTGGCCACCGGGCGGGCCATGCGTTCGATTTCGACCAGTTGCTCTGAGACATAGCTCACCAGGACCTCGGCAAAAAAAGTGATCTCGTGGTCTTCCAGATCATAGCGGCTTTGCCACTGATTGATCGATGCAAAGAACTGGGTGATTTCTGTGCTGAATGACTGGTGCGGATCAAACACGGCACGCACGGCATCGGCAACTGTTTCCCGTTGCTGGCGTTGCACACCCTGCTCGCACAGTTGCAGTAGTCTATTAAGTGCGCGGTGAATATCGCGCAAACGACCTGCCTGTAAATCGCTGACTTCATCGACGCGGTGAAGAATGCCCTCGACGCGATCATATACTTCCTGACCGGCGCGAGTAATCAGGTAACGATGCCGGCGTTTGTAGTAGTCATCGAGACTCGACGGGTTACCCACCGACGTGGATACAGAAAGATTGCCCCAGCCGCGCAAACTCGCCAGCCGATCCGGCACTACCGATTCATCGATAGTAAACTGCATGTCCCGCAGCGCGGCAATCACATCATCGGGGGAAAACTCGGTAAAAAAGGTGTCTGCGAATACAGAGAGTATGGCCCGGTACTCGCGCCACTCTTCACCGCCCAGGTAACGAAACAGCAGGCGTGCCTGATCCATTGAATCATCGGGCGGCAGGTTACCGATCACGGCATCGGGCTGGTCAGCTACTGTTGTAGCAGTTTCGATGTGCTTGTCTTTGCTCATGTCACGACGCGTTTCACTGCGCGATTCACTGCGTTTGTCACTACTCATGGGAGTGCTCAGCGTGACCGTTAGCGTTTAGATTGTCGGCACCGAATACCTGAGCTTCCAGACTTGGCATGGCTTGCATATGCAGCACCTTGCCATCCCAGTGACTGTGTTCCAACAGAATAGTCCCAAGCGTGGTATCTCTCACCACTTCAGTAATCGCCAGTGCGGGCACACTGGCATGGGTGCCCCACAAGCGTTCACTGGTGGCGATAAAGTCAAGGTCCAGATCTACCAGCAAGCCGAAAAGTGCTTCATGGTTGTCTTCAGAGACTTTGGCAAAGGCATCGTCCAGCAACAGAAAACGTGGCACTTGTTCATTGCCGTGATCAGCCAGTGCATCGCAACTGGCAGCCACTGCTGAGAACAAGGGCAGGTAGCTGACGAGTTTCTTCTCGCCTTCAGACAACGGCGTTTTACGCGTCAGCCGGGTAGGGGTGTCGTCGCCTCTGCGCAGCATGACATCCATTTCGTGCCAGGCTCTATAGTCAAAGACTTTGGCAATCAACTGCCGGTATGGGGCATCCGGCTGCAGCCGACGTTCTTCGTCAAGCACTGCCGCCAGGGCAATACGCAAACTGCTTTCCTCTGCTTCGGTTCGCAAGTCCGGTTGCTTGGCGAGTATCTCTACTGTTTCTTTGACTGAGGTCTGCAGTTCTTTTGAACGCCGCCAGCGCAAGCGCACACCAATGCCGTGTGAGGTGGTCACACTCTTTAAGCGATCGTTCATGCGCGTGATCAATCGATCAGCCTGAAACATCTTTTCGGCAACTTCTCGGGCAATCAATCCCTGCAATAAATTACGTAATGCCTGATCCTGCTTTTCTGTAAGCAGTGCCTTTAACTGCGCTAACTGCGTGCGTACGGCATCGACGGACTCAGCCAGTGACATTGGCCCAAGCGGCCCGTTTACATTAACGCTTAACGGATAGCGATGATCGGGCTGCGCGTCTTCGGCATCCCAACCCGCGCCCAGCGAGTTACGCCGCCGTCGCAACGAGCTGCGTACGCCGTCTGCGGTAGTCTCTTCTTTTGGTTTTTCCGGCAAACTGTCCTGGAGAGCTTTGGTGATCAGCTTCAGTCCGTTTGTATCGGCGCTGCTGAGCGGTAAAGTGATGATCGGTAGCGCTTCGGTATGATCATTTACCGCCTCGTCAGTTTCAGTAATCAGTTGCAGCGTGGGCAGTAAGCCCTTTACCTGTGTCAGGCCCCGCAGATGCTCGTAGGTATCCGAACACTTTAACTCCGCATGGTGTAAGGCTTCCCTGGTATTATTGACATTATTCAGTTTGGCCTGGGTGATGCGGATGGTATCGTTGCTTGCTTTCTCGGCTGCCGGCAGCGCGTTTTTGCTATTGAGTTGTTGTTGATCGAACTGCTGTATCTGTTCAATCACTTGCCGGTATTCCACACCCAGTGTTGACTCCAGTGTATTCAGTCTTTCCTTGTGTTGCAGATGCTCTACGCTTGATTCCTCAAAGCGTTGCTGAGCTTCATGTAAGTCTTCCTGCGCAGTCCGCCAGGTCTCTACCGCCTGTTGCCAGTCTTCACAAGCCTGCAACAACGATAAAGCCAGTTGTTGAAGGCTGTCGACATCTGATTTGATGCGATTGAGTGTTTGTTCGAGTTGGCGCAAACGGCCTTGATCAGCTGGTAATTCCAGACGGCGACACAGTCGCTGCAGAGTATCGTCCTGCTCTTGTAATTGCCTTTCGGCTGCAGACAGCTGTTGTTCTTTTTGTTGCAGGCGCTCCCGTGCCTTGTCGAGTTCTGACTCCAGTGCAAGGGCAGTCGCCTGCGCCTGTTGTACATCGCGAAGTGACGGCAGAGATGCGCGCAGGTTTTGTAGCTCGCCCACGTATTGTTCGGAAATTTTGCCGTGTTGGCGAAGAGTATCGAGCTTCTCGGTCGCAAGGGTGAGCGTATTGCGTGCTGCTTCGCGAAGGTTTTCCAATCGCTCCCGACGCGCGGTAATGCCGATATATTCAGCGGTGCTTTTTTGATGCTGCCCGCTGAGCAGAGCCAGTTTAAATCGCCCGTCATCGGTGATGATGGTGCTTTTGTTGTCCGGGTTAGGAACGTCTGACCACTGTGTGCTGATGGCATTCAGCACCTGGTCTATAGTTGCTTTGGTCAGCCCGGTCTGGTTAGGAACAACGGCACGCAGCAATGTACTGAGTGGTTGCGGAACCGGTTTATCGGTGCCAACAATCAGTGCGCCATTGGCGAGTGTCACGCCTTCGCTGGCGACGCTGGCGAGCAATATGCCACTGGCCTGCAGTGCTGCTTCGAGTCCGGCACGCTGTGTTGCACTCACCCCCTCTTTAAAATCAATACAGTCGGCAAAACTGATGCCCTTGCGTTGCTGCCATTCCAATTGCGGGACTTCGGGTTCAGACAGTGCGTTAAGCCGGTCCAACTCTGCTTGAGCAATCTGTTGTTCTTCTGCTGCTTGTTTGATGTTGACGTTAAGCGAAGCCAGTATTTGAGATTGTTGATCGACGGTGCTGTCGATGCCGTCGTTTAAGGCCTGTCGTAACGCCTCAAGATCTGAGCCGGGTGTGACGTCCACACCGTTAAGTATCGTGCCCTGTGCCTGTGTAAAGCCTGTGATCACCGGAGCGTTTTTGACGGTCTGGCGTGTGCGGTCTATCCAACCTTCGGTAATGTTGCACCATTTTTGCGTATGCTGTTGCAACTGCTGCCGTCCGGTATCGAATCGGCTGGTGGCATCCTCCACCGTTTCTATAGCCAGTTCCTGTGCGCTGCGTGCATGCTGCAGTTGTGTGATTGCATCATCGCGCTTGTTGAACTGCGCCTGTGCCTCGTCTATATCGAGCTGACGTGTCGAGGCTGCACCTGACACCGCGCTTAGTTGCTGGCGGGATGCTTGTGCGTCAAACATTTCAAGCGGTTCATTGAGTGCGGCAACCGTGTGTGATGACTCCACTGCCAGCCGGGGTATCGGGTTGATGGTCGCAGGTTGTTGGTCGAGAGTAAGCTCCGTTGTCAGTGTTGCGAGTTCACGCGTTCTGTTAGCGAGTTGCTGCCAACGTTCATCTGCTTGCCGTTCCTTTTGCTGTACCGACTCAACAATGCCCGGCTGACGATCGTGCAGTCGCTCAAATCGACCTTTGTCTTTTTGCAGTTGCTGTTCGAGGCTAATCACATGGCGACGCAAATCTTCGAGTTGCAGGCCTTCCGTATAGGCGCTTGATCGCTCAAGGGCGTCGATCTGCTGAACACAATGTTCGATGGTAGATCGCAGCGTTTGCAGTTTATCCTTCGCCTGTGCCTCGGCGCTCACAGCCTCTTGCCAGGCCTCATTCGCCGCTTCGCTGGCAGTTCGCGAGTGGCGTGCATGACTAAGCGTTTGCTTTGCGTTGGCGAGTTCCCGGTGGAGTTCTGCGACAACGTATTGCTTATAAACTGAAGCAATGCCCGCAAGCCCCGCTTCGGTCGTCTGGAGGTCGGCCACGTTGCGACGGTGCTCATCCAGATCATCCAGTGGTCGTGCCGCTTCCATGAGTGCGGTTTCCGACAAGTTAGGCAACGCCGACACCAGATAGGCGGGTAGGTCGACATCAACACGGTCACCAACGCGCGGATTGCGAACTGTGTTTAACAGATCGAGAAACGATTCATTAGACGCCCCACCGTAAAGACGACGAGCAACCTCATTGCGATAATCACCGCGCCTGTCCTGTGTATATACCGGGTCTGGAGCCAGTGCATGGCGTAGTGAGTCCAGAGACAACGGTATCTGCTGCTCGAGCAAATCAAAGTCGATACCCGGCCTGCGACTGGTGATAAACCACCACGTGTTTACCGTGTCTGACGCACGACTGGCTTTGATACCGCAGCCCAGTGCCAGCGTCTCTTTTGTATCGCCGGTCTCACGAATAAACTCCAGCCACAAATAGCCGACCGGTTGCTTTTCCTCACGCCCCGAGAGCATCCAGGATTTGAGTACGCCCGCCTGTTCACCCGCAGCGTCGATGCCTCGTGTCTTGCCGGTCAGCAAAAACGGCAGCAACATGTTCATTGCCGTTGATTTGCCAGACCCGTTCACCCCACGCAGCAATAGGCGTCCATCCCGAAACGTCAGGATCTCATTTTCGTATTGATAGACGTTGGCAATTCCGGCGCGGTGCAGTTGCCAGCGGGCTGATTCGGTCATCGGTAAAAAAGGCTGGAGAAACAGGCCGATGGTAGCACCATTGGTTCACGGCGGCAGCGAACCGATGCGTAGGTGGTAATGTTGAATTGACTGTTAGTCTATTGATTGGTACATCGGTCACCCGTTCTCTTGCAGGAGAGGCGCCGATCAGTTTTCTCCAGGGCATGACATCGGAGTAGTTTTGTGGTGGACGCTCTGTGCGGTCAATCGTGCCGGGCAGCTGAAGACCAAATGGACATCCGGAGCGAGTTGCAAATCGCGTATTCTGGTTCGAAGTGATCAGTGATTTTGGAATAATTTGATCACATATTTTGCTAATTAATGAACAGTGTTCAGCAATTTCCGGTATGGACTGAAAAAAGACCAAAATATACTGCTAACTCATTGATATTAAATGTTTATGTTGCGCTGGCACGTCCAGTCGAGTCGAGCCGAGCGTGTCCCGAAAGCAGGTTGTCGGTTAGGTGGCGGGCATTCAGCAGGAAACACGCAGGATAGCCGATATGCGTTTAAAAAATACGTGGCTAATAGTTTGAAAGAATCGAGCGACGCGTGTTTTAAATAAAACACGCGTCTTCCTGTTCATTTACAGTCAGTTCACGACTGTAAGAACACAGTTATCTACTTCAACTGTCGAGTTCTGTGGCAGGCGGTTGCCAGCAATAATGGTAACGGTACCGCTGAGATCGTTGCTTGCCGGCACGGTACCGGTAAGTGTCACCGGCTGAAATTCGGTGGTCTGTGGCGGTATCGATGCCGAGAATCCGACATTGGCAGGAATCGGATCCGCGTTATTGTCGAGGAAGGAGATTTGTAGGAAACCAGCCTGAACCGGGTGGTTGTTACGTGCGTCACAGGACAGCAGGAAATCGGTTCCACTCAGTGCCTGCAGCGCTTCTCCTGTCAGAGATTGTTTTGCTGATGCGCCGGAAGCTTCAAAGTCGATGGCGAGTGCGAATTGAGATAAGGGTGAATGAACCGGCCGGATATTTGACTGCTCAACATCGAAGCTGGTGTTGAACCAAAATGACACGCCGGTAGCTGCAGGGTCGTCGCTGTCTTCTAATGAGTCGAAAGATCCGTTAACAAGCAGGTTTGAGTCAAGTACAGGTGGTTGTTCCGCGGTAAGAGAGCAGTTATCTATCCAGCCGCGCCTATCTGTGTAAAACCATGCCATTGCGTAGTACGCTTGTCCTGGTGCATCGCCAGACACTGTGTAGTTCCGAAAAGCCCTGTGTCGCGGTATTACGGTTGCCGGAGGTTCCGAAATAAAAATGCCGTTTACATCGTAGTAGCTGATCCCCAAACCAGCCCACCGGTGCTTGCGATTTGTTGTGCCGATATCGCAGGACAAGGAAAGCTCTGTTCCGGGTGACACTCGCAGGGCTTGTTGAATACATTCATACTGTTTCACCCTGACGCTATGTTTACCTGCTGACGACTTCTTTACTATTCTCAGATTAGATGCGCGATTGCACGCATCCCAACCGGTTAACCCTCTTTCAAAACTACCGTTAACCAACAGCGACTCACCCTGATCTGCGTGTGCTGCCGCCACAGTGGGCAAGGCGTCGAGTTTTAGTTGAACGGGCGCCTGGGCTGAGAGTAATTGCCCGCCATCGCATGCGGAGAGGAGTACAGCGGTAATGGGCAACACGCACAGTCTTAACGTTTTATGCAGTTTCGCTAACATGATTGATGATTGACCGGTGATGCTCGCGGGAGTTTGCATTGTATTAAACCTCATGAATGACTAGTGCTTAAGCCGCGTTCCATCGAGCGAATAGCAGTGGTTGTGGAGTGAAGAACTTCGTGGATACATATTTAAATGTAATGACATAAAGATCTCACACAGACCAGATCCAGTCAATTAGAAACAGCTGTTTTTAATGTGAACTGAAGCACGTAGACACACACTTACACACAACCGGCTTTGCCTGTAGTAGGTAGATTTTTATTGAAGTTGCTTGTTACCATCATGGATAGAAATTTAAAATAATCAGAGACTTATTCCGACGCGCAGTTCCATGGTAAGGTCAGGAAGTGTGCAGGCCGAAGGCGCCATGGTTGACTACAGACACACGTAAACCAGAGTGCCCGGTCTGCATCGAGCGCTGGTGTCTTGGGCTCGGTCAGCGTGGTTTTCAGGCTCAAGCGAAGTAGGTTCAGTATTCACTAACCATGCACAGGCTTTGGGGCAGTATCAAGTGGTGTTGTCAGCAGCAGCGCGTTCGAATCGGCTTAACTACCTCGGTGGTTCAACTCCTCTGATTCGTCTGTATAATTTACCTGGCGATTTAAAGTTGCTTGCAGGACCACCTAAGCGGATCGCGATGCCGTCATGCTGGGGCAGGTGGGAGAATCGATCTGCCCGGTAACTATTTTTTATATCCGGAAACAGTGTCAGTCACAACTAGTGGGGCCGTCTATCAGTGCATTACACTGAAATCGAAACTGAAGAAGCGTTACGTTCCTTGCTTGCTTCGACTTCCTCAATTGAGCAGGTTGCTTTTCAGAATATGGATTTGTCAATCGTGCCGCGGGATGGGAGTGTACGATTTGACGACTGCATTTTTATGGGTTGTGTCTTACCGCTGGAGTTGTATGAGCAGCATTGCACAGAGTGTCACATTTTTCCGCAGATGGATGTGCCGTTCAACATGTTTCCTCCCCAGCTGTATACGTCCGCAGATTTATACGGTGGCTATGAGGTGGGTAAGCCCGGGACCTATGAAAACTGTCTGGATAGTCGCGTTTACACTCACTACATAAAAATGGGAAAGGAAGCCGGGAGCATCAAGGAGACTTTGGCTCGGCGTCTTCATGACCATTCGGTTACGGATGCGCTGTACGGTTTCCTGGAAAGTTATGAAAGCACCAGGGTGGTTGCCATCATGGGCGGGCATAGTTTGCTACGCGATGACGCCATGTTCACCACTGTGGCGCGGTTGAGCAAGCGACTCACAGAATCTGGCTATTTGATGATTTCCGGTGGTGGTCCCGGTGCAATGGAGGCAACCCATGTGGGTGCCTGGTTTGCCGATCGGGATGATAAAGAGCTGCTGAATGCTATTGCGCTGCTTTCGAAAGCGCCGAGCTACGAAGATGCGCTGTGGCTCGATGCAGCTTTCGAGGTGCAATCAATCTATCCGCGATCAGCTTATGAAAGTGTGGGTATTCCAACCTGGTTGTATGGACATGAGCCACCGACGCCATTCGCGACAAAAATAGCCAAGTACTTTGCCAATAGTGTGCGGGAAGACGGTTTGCTCGCAATAGCGAAGGGTGGTGTTATATTTTCACCCGGAAGTGCCGGGACCATTCAGGAGATATTCCAGGATGCCACGCAAAATCATTATTTGTCGTTTGGTATTGCCAGCCCCATGGTTTTCCTGGACTCTCACTACTGGACCGTGGAGCGCCCGGTTTATCCTCTTTTAAAGACGATGGACGATGAAGGGAAGTATCAGAACATGATTTTGTCTCTATATGATCATGAAGAAGAGGTTTTTGCGGAGATTCGACGATTCACAGAAAAATGCGTCGCCACTGATGAATGATTGCTGTCGTCAATTTGTGGCCTGGTCATTTATCGTTTACGTCGGACCCGTTTGATCTGCTGGCATAGTGGTGCGGGTGTTATTACAGCGGTGGCAGGGGTTTCTGGCAGGCTGATCGTGAACGGTATGTTGCCCGGCCCGCTAACGCGGCGCGTGCAGATAGCAGCTTGCGTGCGTTTTTTACACCGGTAGTCCGATCGCTTTTTGGACTGGCAGTCGCTGCACAGCTCGGGCTGCTGCTACCGCTTGTACCAAGGTTTGTAACTGCGTAAAGTGAGTTACTCTTTAAAGAGGTGGGCTACATGATAACGTGGAGATCAGGCATTGACTGAAGGTCCTGAAATACGTGAAGGCATACAACAAACAGCGCGTCTTCCCCTCTATTCAGTGTGTGCAGGAGTCAATACAGCAAGGCCGCGAGTATTATTCCTGGGCGGCTCAAATTTTGACTTGCGGTTAAAGCGCGCTTTTCTTAAATCCGCGTTAGTGGAGCAATGCGCTGTTGCCACCTATGAGCCCCGCGGAATCGGACGCACTGGGCAACCACCGGGTGACTGGACCATGCAGGACTACGCCGAAGATGCCATCGCGTTTCTCGACGGCATCGGATGGCATGAAAAAGTCTCCGTGGTGGGTGAGAGTTTCGGCGGCATGACAGCGCTGCACCTAGCTGTGCTCGCCCCTGAACGAATCAACCGTATGGTAATTGCGTCCGCGACTGCCGGTGGTGCCTTTGCTTCGTATGATATCTCGTCATTTCTGGAGTTGCCGCGCCGGGATGCTGCCATGCAGTCGCTCTATTTGCAGGACACGCGTAACCGCGATTTGCATCGTTGCGACCCCGAGGCTTTCGAACGCCTGCTTACCGATCGTCTGGAGTTCGCGACGACATTTGCCGATCCATCCGTGAGCAGCGGCGGGTATGTCAGGCTACTGCAGGCCAGACGTCAGCACGATTGTATTTCTCAGTTGGATAAAATCACCATGCCGGTCACGGTTATAGCTGGAAAATTTGACCGGCAGGCTCCGGTTGAGTCACAGCAAGCGCTCGTTACCGCATTGCCCGATGCCACTATTCATACGTTCGATCAGGGCCATGGAGTGTTGTTTAATTCGCCCGCTGCGACGCAGGCTGCAATCAGCGCTCTTGTCTAAGCGGGCGTTCCGCTGACGCGACTCAACCTGTCAGGAGAACAACTTTGCCCGATTTTTTTTGAGTGGCCTGTTTCCGTATCGATGGGTCGATGAACAATGCAGGCCGGCAACTACGCCGGAGGGTTCCTGTGACTGATCATCTGTCATGCCATGAGCGCTGTACTGGCGGTGACTTTGATGCACAATACG
>CAZOXM010000002.1:49881-113396 GCA_964583825.1 uncultured Granulosicoccaceae bacterium | reverse complement strand
GATCATCTGTCATGCCATGAGCGCTGTACTGGCGGTGACTTTGATGCACAATACGGCCTCTACTTTGGCAGGACTTGCTCATTGTGTGCGCTGACCCGGGAGAGCCCGCTCATTATTAAAACAACAAGCGTAATCAATCCGGACCCGAGATAGGCTGGGTATACGATACGCTACCGCAGGATACCATTCGGACTTTGCAGGGCCTGCCGGCAGTCGCTGCGATTGACGAGCGATTTATTGGCATGTGTTTATTATTGCGTTAACAGCGCCCCTGAAAATCGGGTTGAGAGGGTAGGGTGGATTTAGAAACAGTCAGCGCTGAACAATTTGGAAAATCGCTGCGTGGTACGGGGTTGAACCTGCTCGTGCGAGATGTTCTTGCCAGTGCTGAATTTCTGGTGGACGTGTTTGGAATGAAAAGCGCGAGAGTGTCTGCGGACTTTGCCATTCTCGACTACCACGGGCAGCTGATACAACTACATGGTGACCACACGTATCATCAGCATCCGCTGCCTTCACTATTGCCGGAATCTGGGGCCCGTGGTGCCGGAATCGAGCTGCGACTGTATGAGACAGACCCGGATGATGCCGCGCAAGCTGCCGCATCCCATAGTCATGAATCGACGCTGCTGCAACCCCCGATGAACAAACCGCATGGGCTCAGGGAGTGCGTAATCCTGTGTGAGAATGGCTATGCGTGGCTGCCTTCGCGAGCGCTGCGCGATGATGAACAGATTGACCCACAATTTAGTTGAAGTTATTTGTCCGTATTTACTACAGTGGTTAGTGTTAGGCGCGGGGAATTACATCAAAGCCGGGCATTGCGCCAGTTCAGAATGAAAAAGGATGCGCGCTGCTGGCTATACGCCGGCAAGCGGGGCAGAGCATTCGAAAAGCCTCACCGGGGCCGATTCAGCAGAGTCATCCGGTGGGTCGGATTTTATCGGTGGGTTGGTGTGTCAATAAAAAGTACTTCCTCAGCCGCTAACGGGTGGAGTTCGGCGCCGCTTGCCGCTGCGTGCAATGCCGGCAATCGCGAGTGGCCCGGGTACAGCACCCGTTTACGCGCTCTGGAAATTATCGTGTCAACGGCGCTGAACATGTCGTCCTCTCGGCAAGGTGTTGTCGTGGGTTGACAGGTGCGTGAAGACATCTGGAATATATCATTGTCGTGATACTGCATGGTGTATTTCACCGTGCAGCTGGTCAATAGTATTTGGCGGTAGAGAGCGTGTCAGCTATGGCATATTGGCTGTGAGTCGTTCGGTTTTTTTGGCAGGGTGTATAAGCGCGTATGAACACAGGCGGTAATGCAAATGAATAAGGCTCCTGCCCGCGGGTTTGGTCCGGAAGAATTTGCTGCGCGCACCCGTCGGGCGCAGGCACGAATGGTGTCAGTGGGTATTGACTGTCTGTTGCTGATGACAGAGCCGGATATTCGTTATTTCAGTGGCTTTCATACCCCTTTCTGGCAAAGCCCGACCCGGCCCTGGTTTTTAATGGTTCCCGCGTCTGGCAAGCCGGTTGCCGTCATACCCGAAATTGGTGCCGAGTTAATGCGGCGCGGCTGGCTTGACGATATTCGCACCTGGTCGGCACCGCAGCCGCAGGACGATGGTGTAAGCCTGCTCATCGACCTGCTGTTACCAGTTGCCCGGCAGGGCGGAAAGCTGGGGGTGATGAAGGGGCACGAAACCCTGCTGCGGATGCCGCTCGGGGACTGGGAGCGATTAATCGATGCACTACCTAAAATTAATGTAGTCGATGTGACCCATCTTGTGCAGGGTTTGCGCATGGTAAAAACAGCGGCCGAAATTGAGAAGCTTTCACATATCTGTACGATCGGTTCTGCAGCCTTTGACAAAGTGCCGGGGTTTGTTAGCGAAGGGATGCCGCTTGAAACGGTTTTTAGAGAGTTTCGGCGCGTCGCCTTAGGAGAGGGAGCCGATGATGTGCCATACCTTGTCGGTGCCGCTGATCAGGGGGGCTACGCCGATGTGATCTCACCACCTACACAAAAACCGCTCAAACCAGGTGATGTGTTGATGCTCGATATCGGCTGTACCTGGGATGGTTACTTCTGCGATTTTGATCGCAACTGGGCAATCGGTCAGGTGAGTGCCGATGCGCGCCGTGCCTATGATGTGTTGTGGCGTGCGACAGAAGCTGGCATTGCAGCGGCGAAACCCGGTAATACCAGTCGCGATCTGTTTGTGGCAATGACTTCGGTGATAGCCGAGATGGACGACAGCGGCGGTGATATCGGTCGGCTGGGTCACGGCCTGGGTATGCAGTTAACTGAACAACCGTCGCACGCCGGCTTTGATGAGACAGAACTGAAGCAAAACATGGTGCTGACGATCGAACCATCGCTGTCATATGGCAATGGACTGATGATGGTCCATGAAGAAAACATTGTGGTCGGGGATGCCGGCGCAAAGCTGTTAACCCGTCGTGCTCCTCAGGAATTGCCGGTTATTGGTTGAGCGTCTGTTTACTGCAGGTGTAAATCAGTAAACGAAGATCGGGACTCCTGCCGGTCCGTTTCTGTCCCATGGGATTGTTCGAGGATCGCGCGACTTGTCGGTGATGTTCCGGGATTGGTTGGGTTGGAGCAGGAGAGCCTGACCGGGGGGCGCTTTTCTCAGCTTTATGTATACAAAATGTATTTTACGATGCTAGCATGCCTCCACCCACGGTATGAGGGCGGTCGTGAATGAAGCAATCCAGAAAAGATGTCGCATTCAGTGACATAAAAAAACGTGTACTCACGCTCGACCTGTCACCGGGATCAGCACTCGATGAGGTAGCGTTGAGTGAGTTGTACGAGTTGTCGCGCACGCCGATGCGCGAGGTATTTCACCGGCTGGCCGGTGAGGGCTACGTAGCGCTTGAGAGCAACCGCGGGGCGTCGGTCTCATCGATGGATCTGGCGACCATGCGAGGGTTCTTTCAAACCGCACCAATGATCTATGCAGCAGTGGCGCGGCTTGCGACAGAGCATGCAAACCAGGCGCAAATCAGTACGCTGAAAAAAATCCAGCAGAGTTTTACCAGAGCAGTGCAAAAGCACTCCACCATTGACATGGCCATGCAGAACCATCGTTTTCACGAGCACATGGGAGATATGGCCGCATCGCCCTACCTGACTCCCAGTCTCGGGCGACTGCTGATTGATCACACGCGCATGGCGCAACGCTTTTATCGAGTTAATCATGAAGCTTCAGAGAGTCGGGTGAGTCTCGCCTGTGAACAGCATGACGCCATGATCGATTCCATTGTCGCGCGCCGGTCAGCGGTTACAGTGGAGTTGACGCTGGCGCACTGGGAACTATCGCGGCGTGAAATGGACAAGTACGTGCTGCCCGACCCGATTCCGTTTGATCAGCACGAAGTGTCAGGGCAAATGCCTGCAGGAACTGAATCATGAAATTTGAAGGTATTTACACACCGGTAATTACACCGCACACCAACACCTTTGATATTGATCATCAGCGGTTTGAACAAGTGATTGAAATGCTGATTGATGTCGGTGTCAGCGGATTGATTATCGCCGGCACCACCGGTGAGTACTATGCGCAAACTGTAGAAGAAAGAGTAGCGCTGATGCAGCTGGCGCACAAAATTATCAATAAACGTGTGCCGCTGATTGTTGGTACCGGTGCGATACGCACGGAAGACAGTGTGTACTTTGCACAACAGGCAAAAGCGGCAGGGGCTGATGCATTGCTCATTGCCACGCCACCCTATGCCTACCCGACGGGGCGTGAAATCGCCTTGCATGCGCTTGCCATTGATCGCGAAGCCAACCTGCCGGCCATGCTTTATAACTACCCCGGACGCATGTGTGTCAACATGGACGAAGACACGCTTGATCGTCTTGGTCGCAGCCCGAACTTTTGTGCCATTAAGGAAAGCTCCGGTGATCCAAACCGTCTGCACATGCTGGCTCGGGATTATCCGCATATACAATTGTCCTGTGGTATGGATGATCAGGCGCTGGAATTTTTTGCCTGGGGGGCGCGGTCGTGGGTGTGCGCCGGTTCCAACTTCGCGCCGGAGGCGCATATCGCGCTGTATCAGTCATGTGCCGTCGAAGGTGACTTCAATAAAGGGCGTCGAATCATGTCCGCCATGCTGCCCCTGATGCGGGTGCTGGAGCAGGGTGGCAAGTTTGTGCAGTGCATCAAGCATGGGCTGACATTGCTCGGCATTGACGCGGGTCCGCCAAGGCGGCCGCTGCAGCCACTCAACAAAGATGAAAAACGCGAACTCGCGGAAGTCATCGGCACCATGACTACCACCATAGAAGCCATACTGCAGGAGGACCCGTCATGAGCGAGCTGCTAACTCGTCAGGAATATGGGGCAATCGCACTTCAGCTGGACTTTCCGCGCGGTGCTTTCATCGATGGGAAGTATCGCGCCGGCAGCGGTGCGGCGCTTCCAACGGTCAATCCCGCCACTGGCGAAGTGCTGTGTGAAATTGCAGCCTGCAATGTTGCCGATGTGGATGTGGCAGTGATTCACGGGAGACGTGCGTTCGAACAGCGCAGCTGGGCGGGAATGCACCCTGCGGCCCGCAAGAATGTGCTGATTCGTTTGTGCAAACTAATCACTCGCAACCGTCGCGAGTTGGCGGTGATGGAGTCGCTTGATAGTGGCAAGCCTATACGCGATTGTGAAACCATCGATATACCTGAAACCATTAACACCATTAAATGGCATGCGGAGGCAATAGACAAAATTTATGATCAAACTGCACCGGTAGGTGACGATGCGGTTGCAATGATCGTCAGAGAACCGGTTGGAGTGGTTGCCGCTGTATTGCCGTGGAACTTTCCGCTGCTGATGTTGGCGTGGAAGATTGCACCGGCGCTGGCGGCAGGTAATTCGGTGATTGTGAAGCCGGCAGAGCAAACATCGCTGACGGCGTTGCGTGTTGCTGAGCTTGCCAGCGAGGCCGGTTTGCCACGAGGCGTTTTGCAGGTACTGCCAGGCGACGGTGCAGCTGTGGGAGAACCGCTGGGCAGACATCCTGAGGTGGACATGGTGAGCTTTACCGGTTCAACCGAGACCGGCCGTCGTTTTTTACGTTACTCAGCGGACAGTAATTTAAAGCAGGTGGTACTTGAGTGTGGTGGTAAAAACCCGGCAGTGGTCCTTGAGGACGCCGAACACCTTGATCTGGTGGCACAGCATATCGTTAACGGTGCGTTCTGGAATATGGGTGAAAACTGTTCCGCAACCTCCCGCCTTATTGTGCACGAAGCTGTTAGGGAGCAACTGCTGGAGCGAATTGTTGCGAGGACGCGTGACTGGAGAACCGGTGACCCGCTCGATCCTGCCAGTCATCTGGGAGCGATGATTGATCAGACTCATTGTCGCAAAGTGGAGTCGTACTTTACCTCGGCAAAATCAACGCCGGTGACGGGGGGCAGTGTGGATGGTGCTTATATACAACCCACTATTTACGATGATGTGGCTGTCGATGATGTGTTGGCCACCGAAGAGATATTCGGACCGGTACTGTCAGTGGTTGCGGTGAGCTCGATCGAACAGGCGATCGAGATTGCGAACCACACTGATTACGGATTGACGGCCAGTGTCTACAGCGCCAATGGGAATCGGGCGATCAGGGCGGCGCGTGCGATAAGAGCCGGTACCGTGTCCGTGAATTGCTATGGTGAAGGAGATATCACCACCCCGTTCGGCGGCTTCAAGCAGTCCGGGTTTGGGGGGCGTGACAATGGTCTGCATGCACATGATCAATACACGGAGCTTAAAACCATTTGGGTGGATCTGTGCGATCCGGATGCCGGTGACCGGATCGTATGACTGATACCAAAATGATGGAAGGGCGCCAGCGCCGCGGTGGTCGGGCTGCTCTGCGGAAAAAACGCGAGCAGCGAGTTAATCGAATGCTACCTGCACTTAAACGCGGCTTACCATTGACCGAGCCGATGTCTGCAGAGCAGGTAGAGCAAATTGACAGCGCGTCAATGGACATACTGGAAAACACCGGTGTTGTTTTTCGCGATGAAGAAGCGGTTGCGGACTGGAAAAAAGCCGGCGCAGAAGTCAGAGACACTGATCGCATTCACCTGGATCGCGGTTTGGTGCGTGAACTGATCAAGTCGATTCCGGCAAGCTTCACTTACCATGCCCGTAATCCGGCTAACAACCTGCCGTTTGGCAATGATCACAGCATCTTTGTGCCGATGACCGGCGCACCTTACCTGCGCGATCTGGAAGACCAGCGCCGGGCGCCGACACTCGATGACCTGGCCAACTTCCACAAGCTTGCACACATGCTGCCGTGCATGCACTCAAGTGCGCACCATATTGTAGAACCGATGGACCACGTAGTGTCGCACCGTCATCTTCGTATTACGTATTCATCGATGAAGCACTCAGACAAAACCTTCATGGGCATGACCACCTCCGGTCGAAATGCTGAAGATGTGCTCGACATGTGTGAGATTCTGTTTGGTCGGGACTTTCTGCTGCAAAATCCGGTGGTCACCGGTAACTGCAATGGCAATTCACCGCTGGTATGGGATGAGACTATGCTGTCTGCCATGCGTGCGTTTAATCGGCGCAATCAGCCGGTGCTTTGCTCACCGTTTGTACTCGGTGGTGCCAATACACCAGCCTCTACCGCGGCGGCAGTGGCGCAACTCAATGCGGAGGCGTTGTCTGCACTGGCCTATACACAGGTAGTGAAAAAGGGCTGTCCAGCCATTTATGGACATTATCTCTCGACTGTTTCTATGGCATCCGGCGCCCCTATGGCAGGTACACCGGAAATCAGTCTGATGAATTTTATGATCGGGCAAATGGCACGTTACTATGACGTGCCGTGGCGTACATCAAACACCCTGGGTGGTGCAAAAACGTTCGACGCACAGGCGGGTTATGAAAGCGCTACAACTTTAATGGCAGTTTTACTATCAGGTGCCAACTATCTTTGGCATTCGGCCGGCTGGAACGAGGCGGGCATGCATTGTTCCATGGCCAAATTTGTGGTCGATGCCGAGCAGTGCGCCATGGGTTATCGCATGGCGCAGGGCATTCAGTGGGACGATTTCGATGAGGCACTGGCCGCCGTGCCGGACATTGGTCCCGGTGGGCATTACCTCGGGCATCCGCACACACTGGAAAAGTTTCAGCAGGCTTTCTTTATTCCAAAGCTGTTCGATAACAATTCTATCGAACAGTGGATTGCCGACGGCAGTCAGGAAGTAACGGAGCGTGCGCTCAATGAAGCAAAGTCACTGCTTGCGGACTATGAAGAACCGAAGCTGGATGAGGCTGTTGATGAAGCACTGCGTGAGTATATTGCCAGACGAGAGCGCGAGATACCCGCTGTGGATGCGTTGAACACGGATCACTGAGTGTTTTCATTGAATTCAGCTGCGGCAAAAAGCCACTTGCATCGTGGCAGGGTTGGACTGACTTGTTACAGCGCTCAACGGTTGATGCGGCAATGAGCCGGGTCACTTGTCTGCCCACGGATCCGGGCCCTGCGGCATGGAATGCCCTGCTTGAACCACAGCCACTGCGTGTGGATCTGAAGGAACGAACCAGCGCCGACTGGGTGGTTATCGGCGCCGGATTCGCGGGCTTGTCTGCTGCACGCCGTCTTGCCGAATTGCATCCGACCGATCGAGTTGTTGTGCTGGAAGCCGGCCGGGTTGCAGAAGGCCCTTCGGGACGTAACAGCGGGTTTATGATAGATCTGCCGCACGATCTCAGTTCAGCGGATTATGCCGGCGGCACTGACAATGATCGCCGACAGATCAGGCTCAACCGGGCAGCCATAGATTATGCGCTGGAGGCTAAGGCCCGCTTTCAGATGTCAGACGAGGCGATTGTCGCCAGTGGCAAGATCAACGGTGCAATGTCTGAACGCGGCGTTGCCCATAACGGCGACTACGCCGCACACCTTGAACAACTCAATGAACCTTATGAGCGGCTCGATGCAGCGGCAATGCACGAGGTGACCGGAACACGATGTTATGTGGACGGGCTGTATTCGCCGGGCACGGTAATGCTGCAGCCGGCTCTGTATACGCGCTGCCTAGCCTCCGGAGTTGAGTCTAACAGAGTGTGTATCTATGAAAATTCACCCGTGGTGTCCTTGAAGAAGGCGGGTGAATCATGGGTGGTAAACTCATCAAACGGTGCGGTGCTCGCGCCGAAAGTTATACTAACTGTCAACGGTCATTTGCAGAGCTTTGGCTTTTATCAGCGGCATCTGATCCATGTATACACTTATGCTTCCATGACGCGTGCACTGACCGACCGCGAGATAAATACACTGGGTGGGCAACCGCGCTGGGCACTGACTCCGGCTGATCCGCTCGGCACTACCGTCCGACGCATTGCAGGTAGTGGCGGTGATCGAATTATTATTCGCAATCGCGTGACCTATGATCCGTCGTTACGTGTGACCGAGCAACGACTGCAGCGTGTTGGTCGTGATCACGATCGCGCCTTTGTCAGTCGTTTTCCCATGTTGGAAGGGGTCGATATGCAATACCGATGGGGTGGAAAGCTGTGTTTGAGTCGCAATGGAGTCTCTGTTTTCGAAGAGATCGATACCAATCTTTTTGCGGCCTGTTGTCAGAACGGGCTGGGCACAGCCAAAGGCACCATTGCAGGAAAACTCATTGCTGAACATGCCAGTGGGCATTCGTCGTCGTTACTCGATGACCAGCTGGCAGATGCCGGTCCGACAGAGTTGCCACCAGCGCTGATAGCAAGCCTCGGGGCATTCATACGATTGAAATGGGGCGAGTATAGCGCCGGTCGGGAACTGTGAGCATCGTATGGGTTGCCGATTCCCGGTTGGCTTATTTTTTGTGTCATGACATAATGTCATCAAACAATTCAGGCGGTAACCATGCAATACGATATACGCAGTAACAAACCAGGCTGTTTTTTCGCGACAGCATTGCTCGTAGCGGTCTCCTCAACCGGTCACGCTCAAACGGCGGTTTTTGAATCTTTCCAACCAGAGCCTGAGTCTTCACAATGCGTCGATACACCTCCTTTGGACGATGCGTGGGGCTGGAATGGAACGTGTACCTGTCGTCTTGAAGACCGGCAGGAGACAGCCGGGTTTGGGCGAAAAATCGAGATCAGCGGCAACACGGTGTTCGTCGGTGCAGCGGAATCTGCCCGGTCCTGTGCTGACTCAGGGTCTATCACCGTGTTTGATATTCAGGGTGATGGATCCCTGCGGAAGACAGCGGAACTGGTGGCACAGGACCGTACCCAGTTCGACCGCTTTGAACTGGGTGAATCCCGCGAGGAACTGGTGGCCGGATTTTCCCGGGTTGCGAATAAAATCACTGTGTTCACCGGCGGTGCTGGTGGGTGGCAAGAGGCCTACGCAGTAGACGGTGTGAATCATCGCTTCTTTGGTGACGAGTTGCTGGTGTTGTCTGATTCCAGTATTCGGCGCTATCGATCAACAACCGGTGAGATGCTGGGCTCGGTAGCTGTGCCGGCGCATCAGATGGAGGGCTGTCAGTCTTACCCGACGGGGCATACGATGCAGGCAAACGGCAATCTGCTCGCCGTTGTGCACAGTCTGGCCGGGGCGCTCTGCGGATCAATCTGGCACTACGACTATTTCCGCCACACCAGCAACGTCGATATCTACCAGCGCAGCGAAGCCGGTGATCTGGTTCACCAGTTCACTTACGTCGGGCCGGGTAGTCTGTCACTGCTCGACGAAAACGAGATCGCTTTTACTTTTGACCCGCAAACGGATAGCGATGGGGTGGAGCGCACGGTATATCGTCGCTCGGCTGCCAATAACTGGGAGCGGGGTGCAACCATGGTGGTAGACTTCTCCGCAAGTGAGTGGCACGGGCGGGGTGCCAACTATCTCACGCTGGACGATGCAGCATTTGGCAACGGACTTATGCCCGTGGGTTCACACACGGCGGTTGTTCAGCCGACTAATGTGGCCGGGCCGGCAGATGCCTCCCGGATACTTTTTTATCAGCGCCGCGACGACTGGGAACTCACACAGGAAATTCAGGTGTCCGACCCGGTGGGCAGCAAAGTTCGCAGAGTTGCCGGTGCAGGTAATAGTCTGGTGGTCGCACATACCAACCCGCAGCGGTCTGCGGGCAACGAGTTGTTTCCGCTAAGCGTCAGCCTTCTAAATCGCGATGATGACGATCGGTGGTATTTGGAATTCGAGCAGACTGTACCGGTACCCCGCGCTGCAAATCAGTACGGCGGTGATATTGCCGTGGCTGCTAATCACGTGTTCGCTGCGTACAATGATGTGTTGCTGCATGTGTATGTGGGGTCTGTGGAAGGTAGCGCGGTGTGTGACTACAGCGACGCGCACTTGTACGATGGCTGGGGTTGGAATCTGGTAACCCAGGCGTCCTGCGCACCGCAGCAGAGCACCGCGGCGGCAGGCTGTGACTATGGCGGCGCTGCCGAAAACGGTGGCTGGGGATGGAATGCATCGACGCAGCAGTCCTGCGCTCCGGTGGATGAATCTGCGTCGGCTGGCGGAAGTTGCGACTACAGCGACGCGGCGAGCAATGCCGGCTGGGGCTGGGACGCAGTGAATCAGATATCCTGCCCTCCAGTTTTGGAGCCGCAGCGCGCCTGCGACTACACCAATGCGGATTTAAACAGCGGCTGGGGCTGGGATGCGGTCAACCAGGTATCCTGCCCGCCGATGTAGAGGGGCGTATTGTTCGATCCGGTGGCAGACCGGACACGACGCCGGCTCAGAGTACTTCTGTCGTGTCCTTTGGGTATCAGATCAGGCCGCTACCTTGCCGGCACGACCCATACCCTCGTACATGTCAAGCAGCGTGTTAAACCATCTCGTCACTGGAGTGTCTCCGGTCAGGTAATCAACGCTGGCAGTGGTGTTAAGCCACTGCAAAGCACCGAACACTACATAGTCGCCGAACAAAGGTGTGTCTCCACCGATAAAAGGTTGCTGCTTTAAAGTCAGTTCCAGCGGCTTTAAAGCCCGGTTCAATGCGTCGGCGTTTTTCGGGTGTTTCGATGAAAACTCCTCAAGCGTACAGCCAAACATTTTTTCACGGCTCGCTCTAAAGAACTCCTGATCTGCAGGTGCCAGAGCTTGATAGATGTCCATCAGACACAGCTTCGCCACTTCAGGGTGCAGCGAGAGTAGCGACCAATTTATAATCTGAAGGGTCAGCGCTTCTCCGCCTTCACCGCCGAACAAACTGGGCTTGTCCGGGTACTGGTTTTCAAGATATTTCGCGATTTCAAAGCTTTCCTCAACCACGGTGTCCCCGTCTCGTATCACGGGCATGCGCCGTGATTCACCACCTTCAGTGCCAGCTACCCGGGTAAAGGGTACCGGGATGGTCTCCCATGCCAGCTCTTTGTGCGCGACCGCCATACGAACTTTCCAGCAGTGAGGGCTAAACAGATGTTTTGGATCTGCGCCGCACAGTTCGTAAATTTGAATTGTCATTGTTGTTGCTCCGATATTGGTTTGAGATCATCGATCTGAGGACGGCAGGACTTTAACACAACATAGTGGCTGTATTCGTGGACTGGCGAAGTAATGGCCGGGACCATGAATGCCCGGCTATCGTAGCAGTATCACCTGTGTGTCAAGGCACTTTGATCTATTGCGTTGTCTGCCCGCTCATGATTGTCACAGTGACTGATTCGCTCGAGCAGAAAAAGTTCGCTCAAAAAATCAAGGCTTCGGTATACAAATTATCGCGTCACGACACAATATCGATAGGGTCACCCGTCGCGATGGTGCCACCTTCGACAACCTCAGCATAGACGCCCATATTCATATGCTGGTAGTTTTCCAAAAGCCGCTTTGGCGTTTTGATGTCGCGTTTACCGGTTGAAAGGTTAACCTCTGTTGCCGGGCAGCGTTTCGTGCGCATCACCACTTTCAGCCTTACTGACCCGATCAGAAGTTCCTGACCAATCAGTTCAAGTTCTGCAAATGGTGGCAGCCCTGAGAAATGTATATTGCCACGAAACCTGCCGGGGTCGATTTCATGCGAGACGTCGGCTGAAAACTGAGCGACGCTGTCAAGATTGATCAGCGATACCGCGTTCATCATTTGTTCTGAGTCCACAGAGACATCGGTGAATCGATGCGGGGACGCTTCAAAGAGCTGTGGCATCTCGTTGTCCGGCAGTTCAAGGTATGCTTTTAAAAATGCACTGGCCTGTTGCCGGCCGAGATCGGTATTGACATCGAACCGACCGTGGTTCGCTGAGCAGGACAGGGAGAGCATCCCGGTTTCTTCGTCGAATGCTGTGTCGAGTAGTGCGAGGGCTTCATCCCGTGCCAGCATGTAGAACTTTGTTTTTGGTAACGGTCTGGGATTATCCGGATCAAACCCGCTATCGGGGCGTGCAAATCCGAAACGCCGGTCACCCGGGAACCCGTTACCGGCACGTAGCTCAACGGATGCCAGTGCTTCCCCGCTTAAGCCTTTTACCGGGTAGCGTTGCAGTGATTCGATCAAGACATTCATGGACTTATCCTTCCCGGCCGCCGGCATTACAATGCAACGAAACCTGTGTTCCGCCGATGCTGGTTGCACGCGGCAACATCTGATACCCGCGTCGGCTCTCATGTATCTGAATACGCCTGAATACCATAACACAGCCCGTCTTGCGTCACACTCAGGCGGCGCTGACTGCCTGAGTGACAGGCCCGCGACGCTTTAGGTGGCGCGGCTTTGCAGGTATGCAGCTAACAACGGAATCTCACCGTTGGAATTTTGCAGTTGAAGGTTGCGGGCGATTGGCGCAGGGTGGCATAGCCACTTGAGAATCTCACTAACAGCGGTGCAGACAGTCGTTGCGACTCCGGGCCTGGCGATGCAGCCTGTCATCAACGTTTGTAAGTTATCCGCTTGAATTTGTCCGTCATGCCGCTTCTGCGTCAAGCTTCTGCCAGACATCGATCGATGAGTCAATTTGTCCGTTGGACGCATAGTTGAGCAAATGACGTAGTACTGCTTCTGTTATTGTCTGACCTTTAGATACCAGCAGCGTGCCTGATTCTGTGTGAATGTCCGAAGCGATTTGCATATCTATTCTTAGTCGGTTAAGCGGCACAGTGACGATTTCCCATTCATCGTCAGTGGACAGTACAGATTTTAACGCAGCGAGAATTTCGGGGTCGTACTGCTCGCTTTGTCCGTTCAGGCGGGCCAGCGCTTCTGTGTCCGTTGCGCCTGAGCTTACATAGGTGTCAAGGTCCAGCAACACGCGAAGTATTCGGGCTGCGATTGGAATGTCGTCACCGCACAGTTCGTCGGCCGGAAAGCCCTCGCCATTATAGGATTTCTCCTGATAACGTATTGCGCGGGCGACTTCCTCCATACGTGGAATACGCGATAGTATATCCGCACCGGCTGTGGTGTGTGCCAGATACTGAGTCTGTTCACCCGCCGGGAGTTCTTCACCTGACATCTTCCGCTTCATGATATCGACCGGTACGGATACACAACCTATTTGTGAAAGTAACACAGTAGTTTCCAGCTGCCAGGTATCCTTGATTCCCATTGCAGACGCCACCAGCAGCATGCGATGCTTTATTCGGGTGGCACGCCCGAACACTTCCGGACTGGCGAGCGAGAGTATTTCCGACATGGCTTTGAGGCTTCCGCGCAGCGTGTTGTCGAGAATTTCGCGCTCGGCAATAATCAACCGGTGTTGACTTATGCCGGCTTCCAGAGCGGAAACGATTTGTTCGTTGCTCGCCGGTTTGTTGAGAAACCGGAGAATGTCTCCCTGGTTTATAGCGTCGATTGCAGTTTGTTGATCGGCGTTCCCGGTCAGCATGATTCTCACAGTCTCTGGTGCAATCGTCTTTGCTTTTGACAGTAACTGCGCGCCATTCATGTTCGGCATTTGCATGTCGGAGACGATAACCGAGAATGGCCCCTGTGCCTGCAGACACTCCAGTGCCTCGGCACCTGAAACAGCGGTCGTCAGATCATAATTTTTGCGCAAGCCTCGTTTGATCGAATCGAGGACGTTGGGCTCATCGTCTACAAACAGTATTTTTTCAGTCACTGTTTTTCCCTGAAATTGGTTTGATCGTTATGCATAGCTGGCTCGCCAGTTGGAGATTGAATCTGATACGCCGACTTCATCAATGTATTCCGGGTCGACACTGGTCAATTCTTCATTGGCTGCTGAGTGCACAATCGCGTTGGCGATGTGGACAGCAGTGAGTGCAGAGAAACTGGTTGAGCCGCTGCGTTTCGGACAATGGTGATAGGCGATTGCTTCAATAATCGGATTGGGCAGCCCCCAGAGCGATGCGATGTAAGCGCCGACTTCCATATGGCTGTAGCCCAGATGCTCTGTCTCGAGCTGCCACATTGGTATGCCAGTGTGCTTACGCTGCGCTATCAGTTTGTCCATTTCCTGCGGCAGGGTTGAGCAGAGTATCAGTGTACCGATATCGATGACGAGGCCCGATGTAGATGCGTAGCTACAAATCAGCGCGTCATCTGTTTGATCCCGAGCAATCTTTTTTGCTATTGCATAGGTCTTGAGACTTGATTCCCAGATCGCGGCGAGATTAAATTTTTTTTCAGTTTCCTCGCTGAACTGCGAAAACATGCTGTTTGCCAGCACCAGGCTGTGAATGACATCTGCGCCGAGATAGACGGTGGCTTCAAGTGGTGTGGATATCTTTCGTGCCAGTCCGAAATACGCAGAGTTCGCAATCTTCAGTATTTGCATGGATATTGCCAGATCTTCGTTGATTATTTCGCCAATGGCGTGGATATCCACTTCTTCGGCGCACAGCTGCTCGGTAATGCGTTTGTAGGAATTGGGCACAGTGGGCACCGAGGACATGCGATTGATTAATGCTTTAAGCCGGTCGTCGGATAACATGTCGTGCAGGTTGCAACTGCATTCAATTGTTGCAATCAGCTGATCTGCGTCGCAAGGCTTTGACAGATACTGGTGTGAGTGCTCTATGCATTTATAGATCAAATGCGGGTCAGTCTGTCCGGACAGGGCGATTCGAATAGTATCCGGGTGTTTATCATTGACCGCAGTCAGCACAGCAATTCCATCAATCCCGGGCATTTGTATGTCAGTGACGACTACATCACAGGGATTTTTGTCGATGGCCTGCAGAGCCGTTTGACCTTCGGTAAAAAATTCCATCTGCCATGCCTTGCGATGAGGTCGCAGCATACGTCTGATGCCATCAAGAACGTGTTGCTCATCGTCAATAAACACCACGCGCCTCATGCTGCTAACTCACGGGATGATTTCGGGGATACCGGTAACTGTATGGTAAACTTCGTGCCGGTACCGGGTTCTGAGTGAACATCAATTTGTCCGCCGTGATTATCGACGATTGATGTATACGCCATGGATAAGCCCTGACCGGTACCGCGGCCCACATCCTTTGTGGTAAAAAATGGATCGAAGATCCTGGGTTGATTTCCGTCACTGATGCCGTTGCCAGTATCTTCGATCACTATGCTGACGGCACCACCCTGAGTCTGTGTCATGATAGTGATTTTTTCTTTGGCTGGGGTGCGGTCTTCGTTTTTTTCTTCGATGGCATGAGCGGCATTGACAATCATATTCAGGATTACCTGACTTATTTCCTGTTCATGGCAGCACACTTTCGGCAGGTTGTTGGCGAGGTCAGTTTCCATTGAAGCAACATATTTCCACTCGTTGGCGGAAATCGTAATGGTATTCTCAATGATCCGGTTCAGATCGACCGGGCGTTTCTCTTCAGTGCCGGGGTGGGAAAACTCCTTCATGGCAAGTACGATGCGGGATATTCGACCGATGCCCTCCAGAGTCTGCTCAATGGCCACTGGAATCTCCGTTTCAAGATAGTCGATATCCGCATCTTTCTCGGCATTTTCCACCTGGGCAATAAGTGCGGGTGTGATGCGCTCGTTCCTGGCAGCCGCTAAAAAATTTTTATAGTGTTTGTTTAGATTGGAAATGTCTTCAAATGATTCGTGCAGAAAGCGCGTGTTGTCACCCACGAATTGCGCCGGCGTATTAATCTCGTGTGCAATGCCAGCTGCCAGTTGTCCGATCGATTCCATTTTACGGCTGTGGATGATCTGATCCTCCAGTATTTTTCTTTCTGTGATGTTTCTGCCGCAGCCGAGGTATCCGGTAAAATCACCCGACTGGTCGAACTGAGGTTCAGCAAGTACGTGGCTGTAGACCATACGGCCATTGTCAGGTTTCCAGGAGAGAACAACATCAATGAATTCGTGGTTTTTTAGCCGTTCGTTGTGTTGGCGCAGTTGCTCATCATCGACGACCATGCCGTTTAGCTCCAGGTCCCGAGCTTTACCGACCAGTTCCAGAGCATTCGAACCCGCCAGTGGTTTTTCGTGTGAGGAATGCCAGGTGTAGCAAAGGTGTTCGTCCAGTTCCCACATCCAATTCGATGACAGACGCGCATAGTTGCCGAATTTTGCGTTGGCAGAACTGAGCTGCTCGTGCAATCGCTCACTGGTCAGCACTGCCGCTTTGTACTTGATTAAGTCGGAAACGCAGCGGCCAAAGTTTTCCGCCAGGGTGATTTCATCTTCTGTCCATGCGCGAGGTTCCGGCTGCATCATGCAAAGTCCCCCGACGACTTCGTCATCGGGTGTGTAGATGGGGATACCCATATATGCCTGTGGCAGATCGGGTGCAGAGCGAGCTGCCTCTTGCAGTAAAGGGTGCTCCGCAGCGTTCGGTGCAATTACCGCCTGACCGCTGAGCGGTACGTGTTGACAGTAGGTCTGCTCCATCGGCAACCTGCCCAGTGCAGCCAGCTCCGCCGGGTGTCCGGTCTGGCTTTTGTAGTGGACAAAACCTGCCTCGGTGTCGAGGACTGAGACGTGTGCGATTGGTACCTGTAGTATCCTCGCAGCGAGCTGCGTCAGGTTGTCGTATTCTTCCTCACTGGTCGAATTGAGTAGCCGCAGTTCCTCCAGGGTAAATTGCATATCAACGTATCCGTGTTGTGCGTGATGCGGGTTTACAGGACACCGCAGAATCTGGTTTAGCAGGGTGTTGAATAACGTGATGAGCGACGGTCTGAGTAGGCAAATTCCCCGAAAAAGCGCAGTTTATGGGTTATGTAGAACTGTCTGGTCTCATCCGTAATTGCGGCGATTTCCCAGCGCACTTTATACATCTGTCGCACAGTGTCCGTGCACGCTGGCTGGTGCAGGTGTCCGGTGGGTTTCAGGTGATACTATGCGCACGACGGCAACCGCCGATTTCCTGTGCGGTATTCTCTGAAAGCATATACTTGTACCTGCTAATCCCTTACGGAAATCTTTAAGCGTAAAGATACGCTGTGTTTTAATTATCCTGCTTGCCGTGACCTTTGCGTCGTTTGCTACACGCGCCAGTTCAGTAAACGACGTTCGATAAATCCGATGGCGGCGCTGGTCAATACACCAAGTAGCGACAGGATGATAACGCCGACGAATAAGCGTTCGAGATCGTACAACGATCCGGCCTCCAGTATATAAGCCCCGATGCCGTATTCAGCGCCCAGCATCTCGGCGGCCACCAGCAGAATTATTGCAATGGCAAGGCTGATCCGAAGACCGGACAGGATACCGGGTAGTGCGCCGGGGAAAACGATTTTGCGAACGATTGAGAACCATGACAGACCGAAGCTTTGCCCCATTCGTATCAGCGTACGATCGACGTTGTCCACAGCGCCGTAAGTAGCCACCACAGTGGGGGTGAATGTACCGAAGGCGATCAGTGCGTATTTTGAACCTTCACCAATACCAAACCAGATCACGAACAGAGGCAGCAATGCAATTTTCGGGATCGGAAATATCGCGGCGACTAACGGTACCATGCCGGAGCGAACAATTGAAAAGAGTCCGATCAGCACACCAATTGTCACGCCGGTAATTACACCGATAATGGCGCCCACAGCGAGTCTGCTCAAAGATGGCAGCAAGTGTTTAAACAGCAGGCCGCTGTTGTAAAGCTCGCCGAAGGTTCGCAATACGTCTGAAGGTTTCGGTAACGTCAGTGCGGATATCCAGCCTGCCCGTGTACCCCACTCGGCGATGGCGATCAGTGCGATAAACACAGCTGCACCGATCCAGCGTCTCGGTGTTGGTGAGAATCCACCGCCACGAAAGGTAACTTCCCGAACTTCCGGTTGTTCAGGCATTGATCAATTCGGCGTCAGCCGCTCGTGCTTCTTCCCTCATCAATTGCCATAGCGCCTTTTGATGTTGTTCAAGATCCGGGTCCCCGAAAACGCGCTCTGCCAGTGGCTTCTCTATGGTGATCGTCCGGCGAATCCGGCCGGGACGCCTGGACAATACAACCACCTGGTGCCCGAGCCGCACAGCTTCGGCGAGGTTATGTGTTACGTAAACGGCGGTGAACGGCTGTCGTGTCCACAGTGTTATCAGATCATCCATCAGCAGCTCACGGGTTTGGCTGTCAAGCGCTGACAATGGCTCATCCATTAACAGTACCGCCGGGTTAACCGCCAGTGCGCGGGCGATAGCGACACGCTGCTTCATGCCACCGGACAATTGTTTTGGCAATGCGTTGGCGAAGTCTGCCAGACGCGTTCTCTTCAGTACATCGTCGATGATCGGTGCAGCTCTGGCACCTCGTATGCCATGATCTTCCAGCACCAATGAGACATTGCCTGCCACAGTCCGCCATGGCAGCAATGCGAAATCCTGAAAGATGTAGGTCAGCGCGTTCAGGCAATTATCGGGCAGTGCACCCAGCTGCTGTATGTGCCCTGCGGCGGGCCGCTCGAGCCCGCCAATAAATCGAAGCAACGTCGATTTACCGCAACCAGACGGCCCGATGATGCAGACAATCTGCCCATCGGGTATGTCCAGTGAAAGGTCTCGCAGGATTTCAGTGTCACCATAGTGGTGTCTGATTTGATTGAGCTTGATCTGCACCGGTGTTTACTGGTTAACCACCAATAATTTCCACGTAAGATTGATCGACAAGGGTATCCAGTGTGATCGATTTATCGACAAGACCTTCGGCCTGAAACCAGGAGAGCTGATCCTGGATGGACGCAACGTTCAGCGCCGCATCATTGTTGATGCGCATGGTGCCGTTAATGATAGATGGCGCGGCTTTCTCACGGGGGCGATCGGTATAGACGTACTTGTGTATCAGATCCACCATGTCATCGACGCCTTTATCTCCACCACTCTTGTCGATCATCGCATCCGCGTAGTCGCGTGCACCCTGAGAGAATGCTATCAAAAACCGTTCTGTCTGATCCCGTTTGGAAGCCGCGTTTTCCGCCGAGGTGAAAACGGTGGTGACCTGATAGTCAGGTACGTAACCGGCCACATCCCCGATGATATGTACCGCCCCTGAGCCCGCCAGTGGCTTGGCGATATGGGGCACAATGGACCAGGCATCTACCTGACCGGATTTAAGTGCACCGATAATCGCACCGACTTTCTGCAGTGGCTTGAACTTTAGTTCAATGTTCTCGGCTGCCGCTATTTTGGAGCCCATATAGTGAAAGGATGAACCGGATTGAGTAATGGCCCAGGCAGCACCGTCGAGGTCGGCCGGTGACTGCTTGCCTGCCTGGTAGGCGGCATCTGATACCAGTATTTTTTGTCCGTCGATACCGGACTCCTCACTCAGTGCGCCGCCAATGACTTTGATAGCCCCTTTTTGTGCCAGGCTGATCAGCCCGCCGGAGACGGCAGTCACGGCGTAGTCAATATCGCCACTGGCAATGGCCACGGCCATGGGCTGAGCTGCCTGAAAAAACTCGAACTCTACGTCGAGCCCTGCATCGGCAAAGTAGCCGCGTTCGAAGGCGATGAAGCTCGCAGAGTGAGAAGTAAAGCGCAGTGCACCTACCTTAATCTTTTGTTTCTGCGCAAACACGGGTCTGGTGGTTGCACCAGCGGCGAGTGTGGCGCCCATCATTGCCAGTAGCTGGCGTCGATTAAGTTGGGTCATGTTTCCTCCGTTGGTTTCAATTTTACTTAAGGTGATGAAAAGTAGGGAATGTCAGACTGTGAGCTGCAGTTCCGACTCGACGTACTGTGTTAACAAGCGTTGTGCGACAGGTTTGTCACGGGAAATTAATGCATCGACGAGCGCTTGCTGCTGCTTTTTGCGTTTTCTGAAATCGAGCTTTCCCTCTCGCAGCAGCGCGAGTCTGAAGCGCCGGCTTTGATCGAAATACTTCTTCTGCAGATCCATGAGTCTTGGGCTTTCACAGGCACTGACTATCGCTGTTGAAAAAGCGCGACAGGCTTCGTCCCATTCCAGTGCGATCAGGTCGTCGGCGGATTCACGTACAGATTCGTCGAGCTTTTGCAGTGCATGATGAGCGGCGACGATTTCAGCCTCCCAGCGAACGCCACCGCAGACCAGGGCTCTTTCAAGTGCCACTCTTTCTATTTCAGTGCGCACCATGCAAATATCCTCGAGATCCTGCGGTGAGGCCGATGTGACGCGGAATCCGCGCTGTGCCACCGCTTCGACCAGGCCTTCAGCACTGAGCAGGCGCAGCGTTTCACGCAGTGAGTGCTTTGACCCGCCGTAGCGGCTGCGCAGGTCGTCTATTTTCAGTTTTTGATCCGGTGTCAGCACACCGAAAGAGATATCCCGTCGCAACGCTGCAGCCAGCATGTTGACGACTGTTTCTTCTTTCAGTGGATCGCGTTTGAACACTGTAAACTTGGTTTTTTTAAATAATGTTGGACATTATTTGAGCGCAACAGGCTTGTGGTGTCAAGTAGGTTTGCCAGGACCGGTGCGAGAACGAGCGGTGTCCCGTTAACGGCAGTTATGTACATGTGCTACGCCAAATCGGTCTGCACAGTCCCAAATTCGTAAGAAATCTCGAACGTCAATGATGCATATAGGTTATCCTTTCAGTCAGTTAGCGTTCGATCAAACCACAAGGTCGATACCAGTCAGTTGGAGGTCATTCCGTATGCGTGAAAAAGCCTCGGCCAGTATGATTTCGTGGTTGCAAAATGCGGGTCTCGAGCGGTATATCGATGTTTTTACCAAAGAGGACATCTCGGTCGAGGATCTGCCTCACCTGACCGAATCCGATATCGACAGACTGGAACTGCCGATTGGCCCGCGCCGCAAGTTGCTAACCGCATTAGCCAGTGTATCTGCGGTGGCGGAAGCTCCCCCGACCTCCCTCGACAGTCGCTACATTACTGCGGACAGACGGCAGCTGACTGTGATGTTCTGTGATCTTGTCGGTTCGACGGCACTGGCGGAACGTCTCGATCCTGAAGAGAGTAAAGCGGTGATGCGCAACTACCGCGGTGCTGTCAGTGCGGTGGTCGAAGAGTACCGCGGACACGTGAAGCAATTTCAGGGTGACGGTGTCAAGATCTACTTCGGCTGGCCCCACGCGCATGAAGATGCTGCGGAGCGTTGTATCAGAGCGGCGCTCGAGGTGGTGGCTGCCGTCCAGGCCATCCCGATCGAGCCTGCGCTGGAGGTGAAAATCGGTATCGCCACCGGTGAAGTTGCGGTGGATGAGGAGGACGCTGTGGGAGCTACTCCGAACCGTGCGGCACGCCTTCAGGATATTGCCTCTCCAAATCAGATCGTCATGGCTGACAGTACCCGCCGGCTGGTCGGCAGTGTTTTTGAACTGAGTGATCTCGGCCTGCACTCACTGAAAGGAGTACCGGAGCCTTTACAGGCATGGCTGGTAGGGGATGTCAGTCGGGCCAGGAGCCGCTTTGAGGCCAGTCGCGGCAGTACATTCACGCCACTGGTGGGTCGCGATGATGTAGTAAACCAGTTGCTGCAATACAGCAGACGGCGCGTCGGTCAGGTGGTGTTTCTGTCGGGCGAACCCGGCATTGGTAAAAGCAGGGTGCTGCGGGAGATTCAGTCGTCACTCAAAGATGACGGCATCGCATCGCTGCCGTTCCAGTGTCTGCCGTATCACGCCGACAGTGCCTACTGGCCAGTCATCGATTACTTTGAACGCCGCCTGGAGATTTCAAAGGATGATGGCAATCAGGTCCGCTTTGAAAAGCTGCGCACCATCATAGAATCTGAAGTTGAAGATTCCGAACAGGCACTGCCACTAATAGCATCTTTATTGTCCATTGCATCGGATGGCTTGTATGAAGTGCCGGCGATGACGCCACAGAAGCAGAAAGAAGTAACAGGCAACATGCTGCTGGAACTGGTTGCATTGATTGCTTACAACCAGCCGACTGTTTTGTTTTTCGAGGATTTGCACTGGATCGATGCGTCCACTCTGGATCTGCTCGATCAATTGATAGATCGTGCAAAGCACCTGCCACTGCTTGTCGTTCTGACGCACAGGCCGGACTTTGAAAACCGCTGGGCAGAGCTCGACCATGTCAGGCAGATTGAGCTGTCTCGTCTTTCTACCGAGCAATCGGAGTTGATTGTTAGAAAAATAGCGGAGCAACTCGAGGTGTCCGAGCACCTCATTGACGAACTGGTGGTCAAGTCGGACGGTGTGCCCCTTTTCGTGGAGGAGATGACCAAACTGGTGCTTGAGCAGTTGAGTGACAGTGATCATCCATCAAAAGAAATTGCCGCGGATGCCGGCATCAGCATTCCGGCATCGTTGCGTGATTCACTGCGGGCACGTCTCGATCGCGATGCGAAAGTGATGCAGATCGCGCAAATCGGCTCAGTCATTGGGCGCGAATTCAGCTATGAACTGTTATCGAACGTGGCGATCGATGTGCTCGATGTGTCGAGCAATGGAATAGATGAAATGCTCGAGCGCCTGATCGCCTCCGAACTTGCGTTCAGTAAGGGTAGTGGTCCTGAGGCAGTGTATGCATTTAAACATGCGCTGGTGCGTGAAGAAGCGTACAACTCCATACCGAAAACAGAGAGGCTGCCCGAACTGCACTGGGTGATAGCACGCGCTATGGAGGCACAGCAACCGGATATTCTTGATAACGAACCTGAGTTAATTGCACATCATTATTCATCTGCCCGGCGACCGGATAAGGCCGCAAACTTATGGATGGCCGCAGGTAACAACGCGCTTGGCAAATGGACACTGCAGGAAGCCATCACACACTTTAACCGGTGTCTTGGTGAAATAGAAAAACTCCCCGCAGACGTCCGCGAAGAAAAAGAACTGGAGTGCCGGCTGTTACTGAGTCTTGCCTATGAGGCCTATGGCGGCTGGCCTTCCCGGCAACTGGCCGATGTGCTGGAACCGGCGCTGCCACTGGCCCGTAAAATCGGAGCGCCGATGGCGCTGGCCAGAACACTGTGGGGTTTGTGGGTACAGCAGATGTCTGTCGGGCCGGTGCAGGACTCGCTGCGCTGGGCGGAAGAATGTCTCGCCACCGGTTTTGAACGTGGCGACGAAGAACTGGAAATGGTCGGCCGAATGGCCGTGATGGTAGGTAACTTCTGGCTTGGTAACCACGTTGTTGTCAGAGAGCATGCCGAGGCGATACTGGCGCTATACGATCGCGATCGTCACGCCCATATTGTCCATTCAATGAATCACGATCCGAAAACCCTGGCAGGTATTTACTTGTCCCTGGTCATGTGGATTCTGGGATACCCCGATCAGGGCGTTGCACTTGTTGAAGAACGCGATGCGCATGCACGTTCAGTGGGACATCCGTTCGATACCGGTTTTGTGTTGACGCTGGGTGCCTGGATTTACCACTATCGTCGCGAACCTGAAGAGCTACAGCGGCGCCATGAGGAAATTCTCGCACTTGCGGATGATGCAGGGCTGCCGTTTATTTCTCTTGTGTTGTCGCCTTTCCTCAGTACCGGAATTTATCTGACGCAACAGGGGCACCTGGAGCAGGGCATCAGCGACATGCAGTCGGGCATTGGGTTCTGGGAAGGTGCCGGTGCAAGAGCGGTCACGCCCTATGTTAAATCGCGCCTCGGCGATGCGCTGGCATCAACCGGAGATCTCGAAGCTGGTCTGGCACAGGTTGAAGAAGCACTGGCTCAGATAGAAAAACCAGGTTGGCAGGAGCGTAGCCACATCGCCGAGATTTTACGCCTGAAGGGTAATATTCTTGTAAAGCAGGGGCAGCCTGGCAAGGCCGAGGCCTGTTATCTCGAGTCTATCGAGTGGGCGCGTAAGCAGGCAGCGAAAACGTGGGAACTGCGTACCTCAACGAGCCTTGCAGCCTTGTGGAAAGATCAACATCGTGATCACGATGCCCGAGCGTTACTGGCCCCGGTCTATACGTGGTTTAGGGAGGGATTCGACACCCGCGATCTGATTGAGGCGAAAGCCATGCTGGACAGTCTTTCGTAGCAGGAGGCTGCACGGTAGATTTCTGCGTCGGGGAGTCTGTGTCCTTACGAGTACAGTTGTTGGCGATTACTGAGCGCGCATAGTCGTGCTGCGAAAACCATCGATATAAGTGCCGCGTCTGTTGCGTTCGCAGACGCAGGGGGACTGCTGACTATGTTCCGACACAGCAAACCTTCAGGCGGCATGCTGATACATGTCGCAAGCCGTGAGATAAGCGATTAGGACTGATCGACGCCGGTGACGACACCGCGAACGTTCGCAAGGTAGCCACAAACCCTGGGTGTGAAGCCCCATCGAATCAAAGTGTTGCCTTCGTCGGAACTCTGATTGAAGACTGCCGCATCCGGCTGGCAGTTGTGCAGGCGCGGAGCCACATCTGATCGCCACTGCCAGTGTGAGACCGGACCCTGTTCAATGCGTGCGATGCATGGATAGATCGTTTCTGTGCCCGGGCGTAAGTCGGGTAATGCCATGCCCGCGTGCTGTGCAGCGGATGCCAGTGCACTGTTAAAAGCGGGGGTGCTATTGTCGGTGGTGGTTTTAAGCTCGGCAACAGACCTTCCCTGTCCGTCCTTCACGGAAAAGTGACGCAGGTTACCGCTACGGCTCAGGTTGACCGAGCCGGGGCGTTTATCTGTTCCCATGCGTTCTCGTCCGACATCAATGGCTAACCGGGTAGAGTCGAGCAATCGTACAAAGAACAGGCTGGTGTGGTTGAGGTAGCGCTGCTGCGATTGGTCATAGTGGCCATTGAGCATTGGCAGCACAGTGGCGACACCGCTGGCGTCTGATCGCAGATAAGCATTGGGTGAATCTTCCGGCACAACAACGACTATGAGGAAGGCGGCATTGTACGGATACAGTGAGGTATCGGTTAACTGGTGAGCCCACAGTTGCCCGATGGCGCATTCCTCGCCGTTATCATGCTTCATCAGCAGAGGCTTGTAGCCACTGCCCGCCAGATCTTTTTCTACCTCGGCTATGTTCTGGCATTCGCCGAATAGCTGAACCATTTCGCCGTTGTAGTACTGGATTTCATTGAGCACTATCTCGCCGCTGTTCAGTGTGACCGTTCTACCGCTGACCGGATACCGATCAAAGATCGGTTCATAACGTTGATTATCGACGTTAGCCGGCAACGGTGAGTAAGCCTCCAGTGTCAGTCGCTGGCGTGCGCGTTCGGTAAGCACATCGCTGTAGCGTGCCAACAATTCATGTACTTCTTCGTTGTTGTGTGGCTGCTGCAGCAAGGCGATCGCGTCTGAGTTGCCCAGTTCACCATCGGCTGCCAGCTGCTCGGCCAGCCTTGATAAATTACCTCCGCTACCTATCGGTGATGCAGGGCGGGGCGGGTCGTTACCTGTTGCCATGACTGGCAAGGCTGAGCTGTAACCGCGAGCGGTGCCGACAGGCAGCGGATCGCGAGCTGCTGTTACTGAAGGTGTGGTCGACACCGGGGGCTGCTTGCCGGGGGGGCGTTGACCAGTATCGTGGGATGTGCGGTCTTTGTCGGGTGATACCGTGATCATCATCGCAGCAATTAGATAGTCCAGGCCGGTCACCACGAGTGTTCCTGTGTAGTTGCCGGGCGCTGCGTGCTGCGGTACGTGAATTTGAATAGTCAGCACCTGCTCCTGTTGTGGATCCAGACTAACCGCTTGGGGATCACACTGTATCTGTGTAGCGGCTATGCGTCCGCCGCGAGTGCCAAGTAAATCGGTGACAGCGGGGGAGAGATGGACCGATGCTGCTTCACCATTGCGCAACGTCATCCGGATCGTTGTGGTGGCACCGGCTGTGACAGGCGTTTTCGGTTTCAGTATTGGATACTGCGCTGCCGCACCGGTGAGGGACTCGGTGGCGATGACATCGGTGCGGGCAGCAGCAGCCGGCAATAGTTGATTGAGGTTGCCAACTACCTCCAGCAGCTGTTGAGCCATTGGCAGAGAGGCATCGGGTTGCACGTGTGAGCGTGAAGCCGGTGTTTTGTGCGCGGCCATGACACCTTTTGCCATTTCCTCGTCGAGTACAGTGGCGGCCCGTGCAACAATTGAATCTGCCTCGGTGTTGTCACTTGCCTCTGACGGCGGCGCCGGCAAGACTGATGGCGCTGCGGTTGCTGCCTCTAAAGGGTTTAAGGATTGCAGGAGCGTACCGGCCATGCCGGCTGCGGTCTGCAGCGTTGTATCGTTTAACACCGCGGGTGGTATGGAAGGCCCCGCCTTTGGTAATGAATACAATGGACCGACAGATTGTGAGCCGGGTAGTGCGGCCAGTCTATCCAGCAAGCCTGCGGCCTGCTCGGCCATCGGTGCCGCTCCCGCTAAACCGTCGAGCGGTGATGAATTCTGTGCGTCATCTTTCATCGGTGTACCTGTTGTATATGTTCGATATGATCAAACATCTCTGTCAACCATATAGGAAACTACCTGGTCTAAAAATGTTTTTTCAGGCGAATCGGGCACGTCCTGAAACGCGCGTCGAAACTCGTAAATCGCTGCACCAGCGAGTTGTCGAGACATATCGCGGGCATGCTTCAGGCTGCCTTTTGCATGCATTAACTCTATTATCCAGCCCGTCTCGGTGACAGTGCGTTGCAGGCGCGGTCGATTCAGGTAATCCATTATCCGTGCGGATTCCTTTTTGTTGAGGCGGTTGAGTAAGTGAATCAACATTAACGTTCGCTTGCCTTCCATCAGATCTCCGCCAATTTCCTTACCGTACTTTTGCTCATGTCCGGTCAGGTTTAAAAGATCATCCTGTATCTGAAAGGCAGTGCCGAGATAACTGCCAAAGCGGTTGAACCGGTCCGGGTCCACATTGCCCTTGCTGCCGATTAGTGCGCCGATCCTGCAAGGCTGAATAAAGCTGTAGTAGCAGGTTTTCTTAAGCACCATGCGCAGGTAGTCGTCCTCTGATATATCGCACTGGTTATCTCTGACCCAGCCGAGCTCCATTGCCTGACCTTCCAGTGACTCCTGCATTAACTGATCAAACTCTTCATAAATTCTGCCGGTTAGCTGATTGCTGTGCAGCTTGAAGTTGTCCCGCAGTATGCGCGCGCTCAGTGCGGTAAGCATGTCGCCTGCGTTGAGCGCAATCGGTACTCCGTGCTCTTCGTGCAGCGTCGGCAGTCCGCGCCGCAGCTCACTTTCGTCTTCGATGTCGTCGTGTACCAGAAATGCACTGTGCAGCATTTCTATGGCCGCAGCACTGGGCAATGCGTCTTCTTGTGTGCCGCCAAAAGCCTCGCAAGTTGCTATACACAGTGCCGGTCTCACCGCTTTACCCGTCTTTGCGAGGTATTGCCTCAATGGGTCATACAGGTAGCGACGTGGCTCGCGTGCCGGTATCTCTGCCAGCAGCCGTGCCAGCGTGACCTCCCTGTAGGCGGCCAGCCGGTCCTGAAACGGAGTGATCTGCAACTCACACTACCCCGGACTGTCTGTTCGCGATGCCGGACCAGCTTGGCTGCGCCGGCAATGCCATTGTGTGTATTGTCGTGTGCCTGTCTGCATAAACACCTGTGGAATTCTGAACATGGCGCCAAGTCGGTTGTTACGCTAGTGCGGTATTAACTCCACGCGTCCCGCATGGCGATGGTCAGTTGCAGGCACGGTTGAAGTGGTGGGGGGTGCTGACGCGTCTGAGCCGTTCATCTCGACCAGACGGACTGCCAGCAGGCGCACCAGATGCTCGACCAGGTCGGTGGCTTCACGGCGAATGTCTGTCGGGCCACCGGGCCGTGCCTGCTGATCCAGTAAGGAAAAAATTGCCTGGTTGGCCAGCGGGGAACCGGGCTGATACGCGCCCTGCAGGCCGCTGTGGTCTGAGCCCTGATCCAGTAATTCGATAGAGCGCTCGACCAGCTCGGTCATCGACAGGCCGAGCCTTACCAGAGTGTCGTCCCATGGCAATCCCTGAGTAAACCGTATGAGATCGAGTTCGCGCCAGGGAGCAAATATTTCCGGTTCGTGCAGATCCCAGATCGCACAACGCGGCGCGGTGGATCCCGCTGCGTCGAGCAGGCCGTTGACTGCGCGCCGCGCTGCTTCGTTGCCCGCTTCCATGGTGGCGAGGTCCGTATGCGTGCGAACATAGTCCGATGCGAGGAACATGTTGGGTATTTTTGATACTGCTTCCGGTCGCAGTTTCCAGCTGTCTACCAGATTGACCAGTAGCGGTTCTTCGTTGGCGGTTCGGCCCGCGTGAAAACTCAAACTGGGGTCGAGGCTGAAGCTGTGCAGTTGCTCATCTTTGAATAACTCACAATCGCCATAGTTGGCGCTTTTCTTAAGCTGCTCCCAGACTTCGGTTTTTATTTCTTCCGGTGTGCAGTCCCGTGCGGCTTTGCCGTTCAGACCGGGTTCTCCCCACTCGGATATGCAAATCGATATGATGCCCTTAACGGTGCCATCGGCATACTCGGAGAGTTTGTAGTCCCGCCAGAACTGCGCCTGGGAAATGGAAGTCAGCGCCCATGGAGAATCGACGTAGATGCTGTGACCGTAAGACAGCGGCACGTCCTCTGTGAGGTAGATCTGAATGCCATTCATCCATTCGGTCATGTCGTCGAGGGTGAACAGGTGCTGCAACGACGGGTCGGCGTTGATCATCTCCGGAGTGACCAGATGAACGATGTCTTCCACCGGCAGTGCAAAAATAAAATGATCGCCTGCTACTGTGAAGGTTGATCCGTCGCGTTCAAACGTGGCTGATCGAATTCGTTGTCCATCAAAATCGACGGACACTGCCTTGCTGTTAACGTGATAAGACAGACCGCGTTCCTCGAGATGAGCGCGCCACGGGTCGATCCATGCGTCATTGGTCGGACCATTGAGTACGCGGTCGGTACTCGGCCCGGGCGTGACAATGTCAAACAGCAGTTGAACGAAGATATCTCCGATTGTTTTGGTGCTCGCCATTCTTGCCTTGGCTGCCACCAGAGACTTCGTGATTCCGTGAGCCAGTAACTTTTGATAGGCGACCGAACGGCTTTCCGCGCCGATAAAGTCCCACCAGGGAATCTTTTCGTACTCTGCGTCTCTTCGCTCCCGGCATGTCGTGACAATCTGCCAGACTTTCGACCCAAAGTACCTGATATCTTCCTGCGTCAGGTCGAGGTCACCGTTTAGAAACCGGCTTACGTCATCGAGTGCTACCCGCACATCGCTGATGTTTCTGGGGAATCGGGCTATCAGATCAATGGGAAATCGTCCGTATCGGTCGAGTCGCACACGCGTGGTATCAACCAGGTTATCAGCCACAGTGCCGCTGCCGAATGGAATGCGAGCCATTGTGTCTGTGACGTGCCGATAGAATCGCGGAAAAAAGCGAAAGCCATGTTCTCCCGGCAGGTCTTTGCGACCCTCGACTCCCGTGCCGGGTACTCCAAAACTTCTGGCTTTGCCACCGGGTATTGGCAGCAGCTCATAGATTTCGACATCGAAGTTTCGGTCGATCAGTTCATGCGCCGCACTGAGCCCGCCGATACCCCCACCGATAATGATTACTTTGTCGTTCACGCTTTGACTGACCGATTTAGTTGAGGAGGTGGGCTAATGTTTAAAAACTATGTCACCAACCGTGCTGCCTTGTCCGCTTCTATGCTTGCCTGCTCAGCAGCGGTTTTTGCGATATCTGCGAAAAACTCTGCCTGCGAAACAGAAAATTCTGCACGCTTTGCCAGCTCATCGTCTTTGATTTTCTTTGACTCAGTGGCCGCTGCCTTTGAAGCCTTGCTCGCGTCCGTCTGTTTTTTCTTCGCTTCGGCAGCTTGTTCACCGGCCTGGTCGACGGCTTCTTGAACTGAATCTACCGAGGCTGCACCCAGCGCCAGACCACGTGCACTTCGGGTGGCCAGCGCGCACCTTTCAGCTGCTTTAGCTGCTAACGAAGCGTCTCGTTCATGGCCTTCCACTTTTGCCGCAGATTCTTCATCGGTTCGTGTATTGGATTTTGTGTTCACTGTGACTGTTGTCCTTATGAATGCCTGTTGCTGCGATCACGTTCGGGGAGACACCCTGCTAAGTAATGACGTCGTATCGTTGCTGTTCTTCGTCAGCCGTTTGCTGCGTGATAAACCGGAAGCCGGCAACGGGTGGACTGTCGCCATCCCGGATTCGCAGTGCGAAACGCAGATAAACCCTGAACAGGTACTTCGCCTCTTCCGTGCGCTGTAGGAACTGAACGGTGGGTGGTTTGCCGATCACAATATCTATCGCATTACCGGCCAGTGAAACAAGCAGGCCGGTGCCACTGTCAACCTTCCCGCTGCGCAGTAGCTGGCCGCCTCTGAGAATCGGGCTGACCCGGTCTGCCGGCAATACCAGACTCGCCGAAGGATCGTGGACGGCCTCAAAAAGACGATTACCGAGAATGCAGGCGAAAGGCCCGGGGTTGGAGGACTCCTCCAGACGAGTCATCGCGCGAACGACCGCAGAGACGACTTCCTGTCCGAGCTGATTGTTCACCGGGTCTGATGCAGGCAGCAAGGCCTGGTCAAAATCACGCTTGCGAGTGATTAGATCGGCCAGCCCCTCCTGAGGTTCTATTTCACGGTTGGTGATGTAGGCGGAGTTCTCTTCGGTAAAGCCTCGCTTGTAGCCGGTGAATACCACACGGTCCTTTTCCAGCGCCAGGATGCTTCCCGCACGCTGAAAAGCCAGCATCGCATTGGCCATTGAGTCGTCGGCAATTTGTTCACTGGATAGCTCAACTTTAACGGTCAGATTAACCAGCTTCCGGTTTACCGATTCATGGCTTTTATCAATAGCGATGGTGTTATTGTCTTTTTCAATGACACGTTCGTTGCGCACTACTTCGGTGCCGCCGCTGAGCGGGCCGAACATCGGTAAAAAAGCACTGGCCACACTCGCTTTAGTAAACGATTCGTTGACCGCACTGTTTATTCGGTGCCATTGGTCTTCAGTCCAGATTAGGTCAGACATTAGCTACTTGCTCTCGGTAGTCATTCAAGTTGAACCCGTTGCCTTCCTGGTGTGCAAACCGGAAAACGGATGTTGTGAAGAAAGTACTCAATGCAGATCTCCGGTCAGCGGCTGCATGGCCACGGTTGGAAGTCCGCTGCCCGGCAGAGGCTGGCCGGTTCGGATTGCGTAGATGTCGAGGTAGACGGTTAAGTCATCCATCTTTGCCCGACCGACCGCAAGGCATTGAAGCCGGTTGAGCCATAACCAGTCCGGGTGGGCCGTGGTGAAAGTGGGCGTCATTACCAGCGGTGGGGTCGGGTCGAACTCATTGCGCGCGGCGCGTTCGTAGCCGTCCGGTCCGAGGTCGAACAGGCCGGTGTAGCGAGACATGATTCGGGCGTTGTCAGGTGTTTCATACGTGATGCGTGATTCGGCCTGTCCGATGCCGTCCGGGCGCAGGGACATCCAGTCTCCGCCTGTCACTTTTGCGTTGATTCGCGGGCCCCTGATTACTCCGCTTTCGATGAAATAATTGATGCGCAGTCCGTCGGGTCCGGGGCCAATGTACTCTGGTGGATCGATCAGTTTTACCGTGAACGCTCCGAGAAATTCGGAGGCCCATTGAAAGCGTGGAACGGACGCCGTCAGCGCAGGACTGTTCTCGGCGAGCCCGGCTGCCGCGGCCGGTAGTACCCCGGGCAATGACGGGGCGATGCCCCGTGTGGCGCGATCAGCAAGGTGCATCACGGTCATGCCGGTGCGCTGCAGGATCGGGCGATACTCAACCAGATCACCTTCGCTCAGGCCGGGCATGGCGGCGAGGAAGTATTGCGTGCCGCTGGCAGCATCACTGCCGGTTGGTCGGGCCCTGACCGCAAGGCGCTCTTCGCCGTTAACGCGATAGTGAATGAATAACTGGTTGCTGGGATGCGCTGGCAGGGCGAAAGTCAGATCGATCGGGCGGCCGGCAGCGATCTGGTCGGGCAGTTGCTCAAAGGCAATAGGCTCGACCGTACCGGCGTTCTTTTCCTCCGCGCTTCCGATTTTGGTATAACTCATAGGATGAGCATTCAACTTCTTGTCGTTAACCCAATCGATAATAAATCGTACACGTTATTGTTTTACAAGGTTATTACACGTCCTTATTCAGATCACTAACGTAAATGGGCTATTGCCAATGCCAACTTAGGGGAACAGCGACTTACTCCAGCACCAGTGCCTCGACCCGGTGAATGATGCAGCAGCTTCGGCTCCAGGTAATCACACCTTTGCGCTCGAGATTACGCATTTCTTTGGTGACCGCTTCGCGGTGTGTGCTGATTCTGGCCGCGATGTCGGCATGTGTGGGCGGGTTGTGTATGGTGACTTCGGTTTGTCCGGTTTCGTGCACTGATCCGAGTCGCAGCAGTTCAAAGCGGACGCGTGCGGCAACCGGCGCTGTACTGAACTCGAATACCCGCTCCATGTGTCTGCGCAACATGGAAGTCAGCCTCAATAATACGGCCCGGTTGATATCAGGAAATTCGGCGAGCAGTGCGTAAAAATCTGTGTGTGCCATTGATCCGGCGATGACTTTTTTCACCGCAATGCAGTCGCTGGTGCGCGTGCCACCATCGAGCGCTGCTATTTCGCCGAACATTTTTCCGGGCAGCAAGTCTTCGAATTGCACTTGTTTGCCGTTGGCGGAGTAGGCGCAGACTCTGACTGCTCCGTCTATCAGGAAGTAGACATCTCGACCAACCGTGGCATTTGACAGAATAAACTGCCCGGCCGAGTAGTGACGGGCCCGTATTTTTGCGGCAATGTGCTGTCGTGCCGGCAGCGCCAGATCGCTGAATATTTCGATTGTCGATACGGCAAACGGATCGACAGAGCCCGCGTCGGCCGCATCTATGTCATGAGTAGTCAAGGTTGATAAATATCTGATTTGAATAAGATAATCTCATCTGGCAAGTGTAACCCAGAGACCCGGTTGCGCGACAAATATTTCTGGATCCCATCAGAAAGGCCCGGCTGTCATCACGGATCCGGATTAGGGTTGCTGCGGTCAAACTGTGAAAAAAAACGAAATGTAAATTTTAGTGTGGTATTTACCACAGGTAACAAGTCGGTGCGCGGTTATGCTCTCTGCGGTTACGAGGAATCCGGAGAGAAGGCGATGCGACCTGGCTTGTTGGTAGGGCCTCAAGGAAGAGCGAATGCGCGCTTTGCGGAATTCGGTGATGACGCGCACAAGGAAATTGTGCAACGAACGAAGCTTCTGAGTTTTTTGAATACGGTGCCGCTGGAAGAACTGCAGCGGGTAGTCGCCGAACTAGTCGAATCCTGCAGTCAGCCGACCCAACTCGCTTATGTGACCTGCACTGACAGACTCAGTGCACGCGAAACGCAGGTGCTTGTGCTGGTCGCCAACGGTTACTCGCGAGCCGAGATTTCTCACACACTCGATATCAGCCCGAATACCGCAGCCCGCCATATTGCGAACATTTACCGGAAACTCGATATCTCTAACGTTGCGGAAGCGACCACCTATGCGATTGCTGCAGGACTCGTGGCGATCAGAGAACCGAACACCAAGGCAAACTGACTCAGTAAGATCAACCCAAAATGAGTACCGGGAGAGATGCGGTATGTAACAAACATGGAGGTCTTCGCGACAGGGATGTCGCACCTGGATTAGATGGTTGGTTAGGTTATAAATGAGCATTTTGAGGGGGAATTTAACGCCCCACTAGCGCAATAGTTTTTCAACATCCTGTCAGATGGTTGACTCTCCAGAAGATTGTCCTTCGGCAATCACATCATCGACGGCAGCAGCAGTGCAATACCCGGTACCATCGCTATCAGGATAATCCGGAAGATGTCCGCCACCCAGAACGGGGTGACGCCTTTAAAGATTGTTTTGACTGACACGTCTTTCAGCACACCCTTTAGTACGAAAACGTTCATACCGATCGGTGGTGTGATAAGGCTTATCTCGGTGGCGACCACCACCAGAATGCCGAACCAGATAAGATCAAATCCAAGGCCCTGTACCAATGGGGCGAAAATCGGCACTGTCAGCAGAATCATCGAGAGCGACTCGAAGACGCAGCCCAATATCAAATAGATTGCCAGTATGACAAAAATAACTCCCATAGGCGGGAAGTCAAAGCCCTGAGCAATACCCAGCAGTGCATCGGGTAGTCCGGCGCGGTTAACGAAATTGGAAAATATCATGGCACCGAATACCACCAGAAACAGTTTGGCGGTGGTAATAGTGGTTTCGCGCGCGACTTCGAGTAATATTTTCCAGGTCAACGCACCGCGGAAATAGGCGATCGCAATGGCACCCGCCGCGCCCATGCCGGCCGCTTCGGTGGGTGTGAATGCACCGACGTAGATGCCACCAATGACAAAAATAAACAGGCCCAGGGTTGTCCACACGTCGCGCAGTGCGATTAACCGCTCGCGCCAGGATGTTTTCTCACCGGCCGGGCCGGCTGCCGGATTGCGGGACACAACGAACAGTACAGCGGCAAGGTAAAAAAGCACGCCAATCACGCCCGGCAGGATACCGGCAATGAATAGCTTGCCGACAGACGCGTTGGTGATTAAACCGTAGATCACCAGGATGACACTGGGTGGAATCAGTATGCCCAGTGTGCCGCCGGCGGCAATCGAGGCGCTTGCAAGCGAATCATCGTACCGGTAACGCCGCATCTCCGGCATCGATACCTTGGACATGGTCGCCGCGGTTGCGAGCGATGAACCGCATATTGCCGAGAAGAACCCGCACGCAACAATGGTGGACATCGCCAGACCGCCGCGCCGGTGTCCGAGAAAGGCATAGGCTGCCCGGTAAAGTTCCTTTGCCATTCCGCCCCGGTCGACCATGAGTCCCATCAGGATAAATAATGGCACGACCGACAAACCGTACGACTGCCCGCTGTCGATAACCAGTCTGGCCGCATTGGACATGCCGGCGCGGTAGCTGGACAGCTCTGAAAAACCGATAAGCCCAACCAGGCCCAGTGCGACACCCAGCGGCATCCGCAGGAATGCCAGTATCAGGACGGCTGCAAATCCAATGAGCGCTTCGATCATGAGTTACTGGTGTCTTCTTCAGGGACGCGACCGGGCGTGGAAATTGTGAGCGCCAACCGCAGTGCCGCCATCGCTGCGGCGATAAAAACAGACAGTGAAATAAAGCCGACGATCGGCCAGCGCGGAATAGCGAGGTATTCGGTGATGTCTTCATCTTCGAGCGCCCGGATCGCGTAGTCGTAGGTACGATCTCCGATGCGATAGGCGACGTAGACAATCACGATAAGCACAAGGATAGAAGTCAGCCATGCCAGCCAGCCCTGTCTGAATATGGGTATCAGGTCGACGATGATGTGGTCGTTGCGCAGGAACATCAGCGGAAAGGAAAAAAAGATGATTCCCGCCATGCAGATGCGCACAAGCTCCACAGCACCAACAACCGGGCTGGTAAAAAAGTACCTGCCGATAACGTCGGCGCATGTGAGTGCGACCAGCGCCAGCAGAACAACCGCCGCGACATTAGCGAACAGCAGGCTGGCACGATCTGCCAGCCCCACTGCTTTTTCGAGGAGAGAGCGCATCTGAGCTTATGCGGCGATGGTTACTGAATTTGCGATTTCAGGTATTCGAGCGCTGCTGCGCCATCCACACCACGGCCATTGATTTCTTCGATCACTGCCGCTTCAATGCTGGCGGTTTTTTCTTTGAAGAATGCGCGCTGGTCTTCGTCCATTTCGATCACCTGAAGACCGTTTTCTGAAACTGCCTTCTCGCGACCGAGGGTGTCGGCTTCATCCCATACCTGACCTATCCAGCGGGACATTTCGACCCCGCGCATGTCATCGATACACTGGCGGTGAGCGTCAGACAGGCTGTCGTACGTGTCTGCATTCAGAATAATGGCAAAGGATGTCGTGTACATGCCGTCCGGGTTGGAATAGCTGTATTTGGCGAGCTCTGCGATTTTGAAGGCAAACATGGTTTCAGCCGGGAAAAACACGCCGTCTGCGACGCCGGATGCCAGCGTTTCATACACGGCGGGTGCCGGCACGTTAACACCGGCAACACCCAGCGCCGACCCGACCATGTTGGCGACACCGCCACCCACGCGCAGCTTCATTCCATCGACCGATCTGTAGCCGTCCTCAAGTTCCTCCAGGGTGTTCAGCAGCCCGGGCCCGTGAACAAAGTTTGACAGTACCTCAACCCCTTTGGCTTCTTTTGCATCGGCCAGGTACTTTTCGAAAGTCATCTGGTAGGCGGTTGAAATCTGCTGTGCATTGCCTGCGATACCTGGGAGCTCGGCGATTTTGGAGACGACGAATTTACCGGGCGTGTAGCCGTGCACAATCCATGTCATGTCGGCAACGCCATCGCGCACTGTGTCGTACTGGGCCGGTGGTGGTGCCAGACCGAATTCCACTTTCAGGCTCAGGTCACCGCCGGAGCATTCTTTGAGAATATCGTTGATTCGCGGAAACGTAACCGCATTCATGCTGTGGTTGGGGCCTGCCCAGGAGGACACGGTGAGCACCGTCTCAGCGGAAGCGACAGAAGCACCAAACGAGGCGGCCAGGACCACCGCACTAACTGCTAAATTTTTCATTCCTATCCTCATCTTCGAAGGTTTTCATAGTTCAACCTGGCGAGATCCCAGATTTGCGGGTAAATAATACGACGAATTTTGCCTCGATTGTTGGATAAATCCGTCCCTTGTTGCGGTTATTCGGGCAGGTTTGTACAACCGTCGGCGCGGACGGCTGCTGCATCGATTCGGGGCAGGTACCGGGTCAATGACCGCTGCCGGTTCTGAATCCCAATTCCTGTCAGGGGCGTAGACGGGGTATAAAACGTGCGCCAGAGCATCGATTGTTTGATTCCATCCACTGTCCGCTCGATATTTATTGACTATTCTTTGTATACCATTGTGGTAATTGCTGCGATGCCAATCAAACGGACCATTCTATTCAGATGATAAAGCGATTTATTTTTACCATTATCGGGCTCTGCGTAATCATCGGGGTGCTGGCTGGTGTCAAGGCCATGCAAATCGGCACATTGATCGCTGCCGGCGAGACTATGCGTCCGCCACCGGTGTCGATTGCCTCGGCGTCGGTCGAGGAGGCGGAGTGGGACAACTCGATTTCTGCCATCGGTACACTGGAGGCCGGCCAGGGGGTCATGATCACTGCTGAGGCACCGGGCCGTGTCGATCAGTTGATGTTCAGCGGTGGCGAACGCGTCAGCGCCGGTGATGTGCTGGTGCAGCAGGATGTATCGTCAGAGCTGAGCCAGCTTGAACAGGCGAGGTCATCGTTGAATCTGGCCAACAGCAACTTCAGGCGGGTATCGCGGCTGTACAACAACAATGTGCTCTCCAGAGCCGACTTCGACGCTGCCAAATCGCAACAGAGTTCTGCTCAGGCACAGTTGGACGGCATTCAGATCACCATTGATAAGAAGCAGATCGTAGCGCCGTTTGATGGACGGCTCGGATTAAGTCTGGTTGATGTCGGACAGGATATCTCTGCCGGCGTATCGGTGGTCTCTCTGCAGGCGCTGGAGCCGATGCTGGTGAATTTCTCACTGCCGCAGCAAGCCCTTGCAAGGGTGCAGGCGGGTTATGAGATCCAGCTGACTACCGATGCAACGCCGGGGCGGTCCTTCAGCGGAAAAATAAATGCCATCAACACACAGATCGACAGCGTGACTCGCAGCGTGCTGGTGCAGGCAACACTGGATGCCGCCGACGATGCAGACGGTGCGGCGCTACTGCCTGGCATGTATGCCAGTGTCCAGGTGCTGCTGCCGCAAAAGACGCCGGTGCTGACAGTTCCCGCCACAGCCGTTAGTTTTGCAACTTACGGTGACTCGGTTTTTGTGATTGAAGAGGGCGACGCCGGTGCGCTCACAGCCCGGCAACAGTTTGTACAACTCGGTGATCGACGTGGTGATTTCGTCGCGATTACCAAAGGGCTGGAGGCCGGACAGCGAGTCGTCAGCGACGGCGTATTTAAACTGCGTAACGGCGCCGGGATCGTGATCAGTGAGGACGGTAAAACCGAACCCTCACTCACTCCCGATCCGGACAACACTTAAGTCTGCCGGTATGAAGGCGACTGAATCCTTTGCATTGATCTGTTTGTGGCAACCTGCCCGGTGCTCAGCCAAGGCTGGAATTTACGCATGAACTTTACTGATATATTTGTCCGCCGTCCGGTGCTGTCGATCGTCGTCAGCCTGCTGATCCTGATCGCCGGTATCCAGGCGCTGAGCGGTTTGACCATCAGACAATACCCGCGCAGTGATAATGCGGTGGTGACAATCTCGACCGCCTACATCGGCGCGAGTGCGGAGTTGGTCAGAGGCTTCATTACCACACCGCTTGAGCGTGCCGTCGGTGGGGTGGATGGGGTCGATTACGTGCAGTCCTCAAGCTCGCAGGGTATTTCCACCATCAATCTGCGGCTTGAGCTTAACTACGACCCAATCAAGGCACTGTCGGAAATAAACTCCAAAGTTTCGCAGGTGCGTGGTGATTTGCCACCGGAAGCAGAGGTACCGGTGATATCGGTTGAATCTGCCGATAGTGCGTTTGCCTCTGCGTATTTGAGCTTCACGTCGGACATTCTGCAACCGAATCAGGTCACTGACTTTCTGGTTCGAGTGGTTCAGCCGCGCCTGGGTGCGCTCGACGGGGTGCAGCGGGCAGAAGTCCTTGGCGCGCGAACGTTCGCTATGCGTATCTGGCTGGATTCGGCAAAACTTGCCGCACATAATCTGTCACCGTCACAGGTACGACAGGCGCTGGCCGCCAACAACTACCTGTCGGCGCTTGGCCAGACGCGCGGCTCTCAGTTGCAGATCAACCTCGAGGCCAACACCGACCTCAAGTCGGTAGAAGAATTCAAAAAGCTTGCGGTGCGCTCTCAGGACGGGGCGGTGGTGCGTCTTGAAGATGTGGCGACCGTCGAACTGGGTTCCGAAAACTATGACACCGTGGTGCGGTACAACGGTGAAGAAGCCATCTTCATGGGCATCTGGCCGTTGCCCAACTCGAACACGCTGAGTGTCATCGCCGGTGTCAGAGAGGAACTTGAGAGTATCAAGAGCACACTGCCAAGCGGTATGCAGGCGACCATGGCCTACGATGCATCCGAGTACATTCAAAGCTCGATTGTCGAAGTTATTAAAACACTGACTGAAACCCTGCTGATTGTGATTCTGGTTATTTACCTGTTTCTGGGCTCACTGCGCTCGGTCCTGGTACCGATTGTGGCGATACCCATCTCACTGATCGGTGCTGTGTTTCTCATCCAGTTGTTCGGGTTCAGTGTGAATCTGCTGACGCTGCTTGCCATTGTGCTGTCTGTGGGGCTGGTGGTGGATGACGCGATTGTGGTGGTGGAAAATGTTGAGCGTCATATCGCGGACGGTAAGTCGAGAATGCAGGCGGCGTTGCTCGGAGCACGCGAATTGACCGGACCGGTCATAGCGATGACCGCGACGTTGGTTGCAGTGTATCTCCCGATCGGTTTGCAGGGGGGGCTGACCGGGTCACTGTTTCGCGAGTTTGCCTTTACTCTGGCCGGTGCCGTGACGATATCGGGCATCGTTGCGCTCACACTGTCCCCGATGATGTCTGCCAGTTTACTGGTCGATGGTGAAAAACGCGGTTTCGCGCTGCGTGTCTACAACACGTTTGAACGATTGCGGCGTGCCTACATGCGCCGGCTGACGGGTACGCTTAAATATCGCCCGGCGGTGTATCTGGTGTGGATTGTTATCGCGGTTTTGTGTGTTCCGATGTTTATTATGTCGCCAAAGGAACTCGCACCGACGGAAGATCAGGGTGTGGTGTTCGGCATCGTTAGCGGGCCTGGCAATTCCACCATCGAACGCGCCGCTGCGTTCAGTGCCGTGGCAGACGAAAAGCTGCGCAGTATTGATGAAGCTGCTTTCACCTTTCAGCTCACGTTTCCGACCTCGGGCTTTTCCGGACTGGTGCTCGATGACTGGTCAGAGCGTGATCGAACGGTATTTGAAGTGCAGCAGGAAGTGTCGCAAAAATTCAGCAGTATCAGTGGGCTCGATATATTTGCGGTAACTCCACCGGCGCTGCCAGGCGGCGGACAATTTCCGGTGGAGTTTGTTATTGCATCGACGGCTGAGCCTGAAGAAATACTCGGCTATGCACAGCAGATCCAACTTAAGGCGATACAGTCGGGTCTGTTTGCATTTCCGCCGCAAATCGATACCAAAATAGATCTTGCGCAGACAGCACTGGTGTTTGATCGCGACAAGATCGCCGATATGGGGCTGACCATGCAACAGGTTAGTGCCGATGTGGGCACGCTGCTCGGCGGAGCGTTCGTCAACCGTTTTAATATCAACGGCCGCAGTTATAAAGTGATACCAAAAGCGCTGCGCAGTGACCGTCTTACGCCCGAGCAACTGAAGGATCTGTACATATCCGGTCCCGATGGTTCAATGATCCAACTCGGTTCGATTGCCAGCCTTGAGCACCATGTTGCACCGCGGGCGTTGAATCGATTCCAGCAGTTAAATGCGGTGAAGCTGAGTGGAGTCACGATAAAAACGCTGGATGAAGCACTTACATTCCTCGAGACTGCCGCCGCAGAAGTACTGCCGCAGGGCTATAGCCTCGACTATACCGGGGAGTCGCGGCAACTGCGTCTGGAGGGCAACAAGTTCCTGCCGGCGTTCAGTCTTGCAATTGTGCTGATTTATCTTACGTTGGCCGCACAGTTCAACAGCTTTCGCGATCCGTTTGTGATTCTCGCAGGCTCCGTACCGCTGGCCATGTTCGGGGCGTTGATTTTTACGTTCTTAAAAATGCCCAACCCCAATCTGCCTTACTGGACTAACAGCTTTACAACCACTTTGAATATCTATTCTCAGGTCGGGTTGGTGACGCTGATCGGACTGGTCGCCAAGAACGGCATCCTGGTGGTGGAGTTTGCGCGTGGTTTGCAGGAAAAGGGTTTGTCCAAGCTCGCGGCTATTACGCATGCGTCGTCGACACGCCTGAGACCCATTCTAATGACAACGGTCGCGACAGTGGCGGGTCACTTTCCCCTGGTGCTGGTGACTGGTGCCGGGGCAGAGGCGCGAAACTCTATTGGACTTGTACTGGTAGGGGGGATGGCGGTCGGTACGCTGTTCACACTATTTGTGATTCCGTCGCTCTACATGTTGTTCGCCCGTGACCTCAAGGGAACACTGACATCACCGGATGCACTCGAGGGGGAGGGTGCTTTGGAGGACGGCCAGTCGGACGAGATGATGACCTTGCCGGCTTCCCAGCGCTACTAGAAGTCCGCGTAGCGAGAGCGTGTCCGGTTGTGTCTGAATAGGTTTATTTTTAGTTTGGTGGAGCATTTTGTTCATACGCGACAAGAATAAAGGCGTATTCAGGCGCAATCCGGTGCGCTCGCAGTAGCGGAGGTTCTGCAGCGCAGACTCCTGCGTTATTCAAACTAAAGGACCGTGTGCTCGTAACGTATTCGTCGTGGGTGGACTTACGCTAAACCAGTACCTCGAGGTGATGGTCTACCACGCGGCATTCAATCATTCTAAGGTCCCGAGTTACCGGTGCGGCGATCGCACGACCGGTGCGTGCATCAAACAGGCCCTGATGCAGTGGACACTCTATGTGTCTGCCGTCAAAGTAGCCATCGCACAAATTGGCACCCGCGTGTGTACATCTCGCGTCACTGACGCGATAGCCCTCGGTGGTGTCATAGACAGCGAGTAGTTGCCTGCCCAACTTTACCGGCGTGGCGTCATGCGGTTCCAGTTGATCAAGATCTATTAAATGTTGCCACCGCTTTTCCTTCATGGTGCAGTTGGCTGGCGTCCGTGTTTGTACAACTGGTTCAATATATCGAGGTGCGCACCCAGATACCCGCGTGGTTCGGTATATACATACCCTTTTAGTTTTTTGCTCAATTCCGGCAGCGCATGGTATGGCACGGACGAGGCATAGTGGTGCTCTGCGTGGTAGTTCATGTTCCAGCAAAGGAACTGCAACACCGGGTGTATCCGATTGCTGCGGGTGTTTACTTTCATTTGCCGAACAGCCGGTCTGCCGACATGTTCGGTCATTCGTATTGCCCTCATCACTGGTTCCCCGAGCATGACGGGGAGCCACCAGTACCAGATCACGGCGTACTGGCTGGTGGCCACACTGGCAATCAACAATAGCAGATAAAACGACACCATTAATCGTGCCTCGATAATCAGACTGCGGTGTTCTGATTTCGGCGTGAATCTTTTCTCTTCCGCACTGAGTCTGCCTGCACAGTGCCGCGCGAGTTCGGTGAACTTGGCCTTCCAGTACGGTATGGACGACAGATAGTACAGATACTCACCAGGTCTGGCAGGCATTGGGATCATTTCGGGGTCTTTGCCGGTGAGTTGTGTAAAGGTGTGGTGGTCACAGTGTTCGTAGCGGAAAAAACGGTTCGGCAACATGATCACAAGGCCGCAGTAGTTACCAACCAGCTCATTCAGCCATCGGGTCCGAAACACGGTGTAATGTACGCACTCATGCTGCAGGGAAAAATGGTGGACGAGAACCACGCCGTGGACGAACATTGCCGGCACAAACCAGGCGGTGTCGGTTGACAGCCACACCAGCCAGCCTGTGAAAAACATTGTTGCCAGAAACAGGGCGAAGTGTACCAGTGCTTTGCTGTTGGAGCGCTGCATCAGCTGTTTTAACTCGCGGCGTGTTAGTGCTCCTTCTTCAAGCGCCTGTGTGATGGGGGTGATGACGGTGTTCATTCTGGTCACCTTAAGGTTATCGCGTACTGTGTGTACGAGCATTTATCGATCATATGCACGCTTGGCTAGTGTACTGAAACTATCAAACGCTATTGAATGAGACACTAGTACCCTCTGCGCCGCAGTTGCCTGCGCTCGATACGGTTAAACAGGCGGGCGAGTCCGTAGCACAGCACAAAGTACATCAGAGCGACGACAATCCAGGTCTCAAAGCGCCGGCCTGTGGATACGGCGATTTCGGTGCCGGTAAATGTCAATTCCTGAATCGAGATCAGTGAGACGATTGCGCTGTTTTTAATCAGCATAATAAACTGATTGGAAAGCGGCGGGATAACGGCCTGCAGTGCCTGCGGCAGCACGACATGTCGAAAAGACTGCAACTTGCTTAATCCAATGCTGGCCGCTGCTTCGTGTTGACCGCCAGGTACTGACTGCACCCCGGCCCGTGTTATTTCCGCGATGTACGCCGCTTCAAACATCGCCAGACACAGTACGCCTGAGATCAGGTTTTCAATCAGTGTGGGTGGCCCCAGCAGCCAGTTCATGGTGTTTTTGCCGGAAGGGCCGAGTTCCCGTGCCCAGGTGTCAATGCCAAGTGCCGGTACGATTTGCGATGAAATAAAAAAGTAAAAGATAAAGACAAAGACGAGCGGCGGAATGTTGCGGATCAGGCCGACGTAGGTAAAGGCAACCAGTTTCGGCAGCAGGCGGTTAAACGTCGCCATCACACCCAGCACGACGCCGAGCAGACAGGCCAGAATCATCGCCCAAATCGAGAGGCGGATGGTTGTCAGGAAACCTTCCAGCAGCAGGTTGGGTTGCCACCAGCCGGTTGATTCATTTTTCAGAAAAAGTACTTTCGGGAGAAAGCCCCAGCTCCATTTGTAGGCGAGCACACTGGAGATGTTTTTCCAGGTATAAATAACAAAGCCGATCAGTGCGGCGACGACGATAACATCGACAACACCGATACTGCGGGGTCTGTCCGGATCCGGATACATTAAGTCGCAGGACCGATTTTGCATCGGTCCTGATCTTTTAGACTTTGGTTATTTGGACAGTGTTACTCGGCCAGTTGATTCGCCCACGAGCGCCCGCCGAACCAGTACTGGTGGCGTTCATCGAGAAAACCGTTTTCGGTGTTCTGGTTAATCCAGTTACTAAAGTACTCCAGTGAGTCGGTATCGTCCTTACGCAGTGCAAAGGCTTCATTGCCCGGATCGATTTTTTCTTCTGTCGGTGAAAAGACGATCTCGGGGTTGTCGAAGATCGTGTGGGCCGGCAGTGGCTGTGATGAGATCATTGCGTGCGCATTGCCGTTCAATACTTCCTGCAGTGTTTGTCCCTGATCGTCAAACTGGCGCAGTTGGGCCTTGGGAAACTCCGTCTGAATGTAGTTGCACGGTGTAGCGCCGCGTCGACAGACAAAAGTTACATCTGTGCTGTTGTAGTCATCCGGCCACGACAGCGACTCCGCGACTTCCTTATTTGCCATGACACCGAGAGAGGAGTGTGCATAGGGCACAGTAAAGTCGACGGTTTTGCTTCGTTCTTCGGTGATCGACATGCCACCGATGATGACATCGAACTTGCCGGCAAGTAAGGCGGGAATAATGCCGTCCCAGGCGGTAGGTATAAATTCAACTGCGACGTCCATATCCTTCGCGAGTTGTTTGGCTACATCGATTTCAAAGCCGATGAGCTCGCCGTTTTTATCGCGCATTGCCCACGGTACAAATGTCGACATACCGACTCTGATACTGCCGCGTTTCTGGATCTCGTCGATGGCCGGCTCCGCTGCCAGCAGCGGGGTAGATGCAGTGGACAGCGCCACTGCGGTGACGGCGATCAGTCTGTTGATCAGTTTCATGGTTGCATCCTTATATAAACTGGACGTGCGCGTTTATAAACTGGACGTGCGCGTTGCTCGTCCGGGAAAGTTCTACACTCTGGCATGCCGGCGTCGGGCACGTGATTCCAGCCAGGCAGCAAAGGCAGACAAACTAAGCGTCATCGTAAGATACATGGCTGCCACAGTAAACCAGATTTCGAAACTCATGAAAGTATCCGCAATGGCATTGCGGCCTTCGTTTGTCAGATCAAATACCGCGATGGTTGAGACAATGGCGGAGTTCTTTAGCAGGTTTACCACCGCGGATGTCATCGGTGGCAACATAATCGGGACAGCCTGTGGCAACACAATCAGTGAGTATACTTTCCAGGACCGCAGACCGAGGCTGGATGCACCTTCCCACTGACCCCGTGGGATTGACAGGATGCCCCCGCGAATAATCTCTGAAATGAATGAAGCTTCAAAAAAAGCCAGGCAAAGCACGCCTGTCCAGAAGCGGTCGATGCCAAGTATGGGTGACAGGATGAAATAAAACAGGTACATCTGCACCAGTAACGGAGTGTTTCGCACCAGTTCGAGATACAGCGTAGAGACCAGATGTCCGGAATAAGAGCGCGACAGACGCAACAGTGCCGTAATTAACCCGATAAACAATGCCAGCCACGTTGCATAAAACGTGATTTCCACGGTGACGAGTAACCCGCGTACCAGCGTGCCCCAGATGAGTTCGCCATCGATCACGCGATAGATATATTTCGGTACGCGGTGCCACTGCCAGCTATAGCCCATTGAAGTCGCGCCGCGATACACCAGCCACAGCAGCATCGCGAAGCCGGCGAGAAAAACGGCGATATCGACAAGCTGCTGATTGCGGTGCTTTTTTACGGCGACAGGGTCGATCGGCACGGCCAGACTGTCGGCGCCCGTGGGCGTGTGATTCCGATGCTGGTTTGTGTCTAAACTGCGCGTGGTTGAGCGCACGTCTCTGAACATAGCCGCTACAATAACACAGTCCGTAGCGAACATTGAGATGCACTCTGTGCTGGTCTGGCCGTGTGGCCCGCTATCATTTCCTTTGACTTGAATTTAGTATGGGCGTCCGATCGAATAACGAATCAGAACCGGACATGTTTCAACAGTGGATACAAAATCTGCAGTCGCAGGGCAGTCAGCAGCAAGCGCCGGAGGCGCAATGGCTGGAACGATTGACCGCAGTGTTGCTCGTCGAAGTGGCGCGCGCGGACTCGACCATAGACGCCACGGAACTGGCTGCTATTGAAAGAGCCATTGTCGCATCGAGCAGCACGATCGACCCGTCTGAGGTCGCGGAAATTATCGCAGCTGCCCGGGATGACGCAGAGCAGGCCGTGTCGTTTCATGAACATGTGAGGGAGATCAATCAGGGTTTTGACCGGAGTCAGAAGCTCAAACTGATTGAGCAGATGTGGCGCGTGGCTTATGCGGACGGTGATCTCGACAAGTACGAGGAGTATACGATCAGAAAGATGGCTGATCTGCTCTTTGTCGAGCACGCGGAATTTATCAGGGCGAAGTTGAAAGTGATTGATCAGCCATCGGCGAGCTGACGGTGATATACATGCCGGTGGTGTCTGATGACATCGGCCAGGTACCGCCAATGCCAGTTAACTGGAAAAGGTTGACCAGCCTCCAGGCGTCAGTTGTTTTTATTGCTTAACCGCTCGCGATACACAAAGTAGAGGCCGGCTGTGATGACAATACAGCCTCCGATCATTGTTTGAGGATTGGGTGTGCCCTGCCATAGCAGCCAGTCATACAAAATTGCCCAGAACAGAGCGGTATATTCAAACGGCGACAATACAGATGCCTGTGCTTTGGCAAAGGCTGCAGTCACACAAAAGTGGCCGGTGACTGCGAGCAGGGCCAGTATCATCAATATCAGCCATTGTTCGCTTTGCATTGGGTTCCACACCCACGGCAACAGCATCAAGCCGATAACGCCGACACCGACGTTATAAGACATTACCAGAGACGGTGTTGACTCCGTTGCCGACAGGTAGCGACCGGTGAGAAACAAACCGGCATAGGCCAGTGTGCCGGCCAGTGCCAGCAGATAACCGGTCACGTGTATGTTGCCGGTCGGGTTTAGTGCAATCGTGACGCCGATGAATCCCGCCACGACTGCAACCCACCGGTGCCGTCCGAACGTTTCACCGAGCAGTACTACAGAGCACAGGGTGATGATCAGTGGGGCCGCGAAAAAGATCACCGTAGCATCTGCCTGGGGCAGATACGCCAGCGCCATAAAGAATGTGCAGGGTGCGATAAATCCGATGATCGCTCTGAATGCCAGCCATTGCCAGCGTCTTGGTCGGAGGGTCTGGTGTTCTCCGCGCAATCGGAAGACCAGATAGATCACGGGAACGATCATGACACTGCGCAACGCGATGAGCTGAACCGCGTGTATATCGTCGACAACCAGCAACTTGACTGCCGCATCCATGCTGACAAGTGCTGCGATCCCCGCAGTCATTAAGGCCATCGCCTGTGCGGCGTTGCGACTGATCACCTCAAAGTGGCCGGCGTGTGCTGTACAGCCAGGCAGATTGTCAAACGAGTGACCAGTTCTGCTGCAATGTGCGAATCATTTCGGCGGCGGTTTGAATGCGCTGATCGGTTTCTTTGCGCAGGCACTTCATGACCGTATCTTCCAGGACAGGTGGCACTTTGGTGATGTCGGAGGGCTTGGTCGGCTCGTCATTCAGAGTCGCCTGAATGATTTCGTCGATAAGTTCTCCCTGCACCGGTGTACGCCCCGTGAGCGCTTCGTAGAGCACAATGCCCAGGCTGTATATATCGCTTCTCGAATCGATATCCGGGTCCCGATTAATTTGTTCGGGGGACATGTAGAACAGCGTACCCTGCAGTTTCTGATGTCCGGTCATGGAGCGGTCTTCTGCCTCCCGTTGGGGTGTTTCATCTTCAATGGGGGAGGGCTCTCCTTCCTGATTCCAGACTTTTGCAAGTCCCCAGTCAAGCAACAATACCTCCCCGTAGGGACCTATCAGAATGTTTTCCGGTTTGATATCGCGGTGTATCACCCCGTGCGAGTGGGCACATTCCAGCGCCTGTGCAACCTGCACGATGATATCGATGAGCTGGTACAGATCGTATCGCTCGCGATAATCGAAAATCTCGCGCAGCGTGTAACCGTGTACGAGCTTCATTGTGAAGTAATAGTGGCCCTTATTGTCGCGTCCGAGCTCGTAGGTCGGAACGGTATTCGGGTGTTGCAGCATGGCCGACACGCGCGCTTCGCGCAGCAGACGTTTTTGTTCTATCGGGTCATCGGCAAATTCCGCCAGCAGCGATTTGTAGCAGATTACCCGGTTCAGGTGCATATCCCTGCAGGACTGGATCAGCGATTTGCCACCTTTGGCAATTGTTTTGAAAAACGCATAGCGGAAGTTGGGGTCCGGTTTTTGGGCGAGGTCCTTGTCGGTCTGTTCGGTGAACAGCGTCGGATTGTCGGGCAGTTTGAGTTTGGGGTATTCGCTCATGCCGTTTCAGTCGCAAGCGTGTTACCACTAGTGTACCCCAAACTGTCCCGGCGCATGATCGGTCTGCGGTGGATGGCATTGCCCTGAGTGCCTGTGTGCCTCACGTCTCCGTTCAGGCGTTACTGAAAGGCGTCGTGCAAAAGTGTTCGGGCAAAAAAATCCCCGCACAGGGCGGGGATTCGTCACGACTTGTGGAGGGCCCGAATCAGGCGAGAGCTTCCGAAGTGGTTTTGATAATCGCGGCGGCGACTTTGTACGGATCAGCGTTTGAGGCAGGGCGACGGTCTTCCAGTCTGCCTTTCCAGCCGTCTTCGATGGTGCCGACCGGAATGCGGATAGAGGCACCACGATCAGACACACCGTAGCTGAACTGATTGATGGATTGTGTTTCGTGCTTGCCGGTCAGGCGCTGGTCATTGTCGGCACCGTAGACCGAAATGTGGCGCTGAATGTTTTTGCCGAACTCTTCGCAGATCTTGTTGAACACGTCTTCGCTGCCGCTGGTTCGCATTGCACCGTTTGAGAAGTTGGCGTGCATGCCCGAGCCGTTCCAGTCTGTGTCGCCCAGTGGCTTGGGGTGCCAGTCAACGGAGACACCGTACTTTTCGGCGGTGCGCTCGATCAGGTAGCGAGCGAGCCAGATCTCGTCACCGGCGCGCTTGGCACCTTTGGCGAAAATCTGGAATTCCCACTGGCCGGCCGCCACTTCCGCGTTGATACCTTCGACATTCAAACCTGCTTCCAGGCACATGTCGAGATGCTCTTCGATGATTTCGCGACCAAAGGCGTTTTTACCGCCGACAGAACAATAGTAGGGGCCCTGTGGGGCGGGGAATCCCTTTTCGGGAAAGCCAAGTGGCAGATCGGTATCTGTGTTGATCAGGAAGTATTCCTGCTCGAAGCCAAACCAGAAGTCGTCGTCGTCTTCTTCGATGGTTGCACGACCATTCGAGGCATGCGCGGTGCCATCTGCGTTCAGTACCTCGGTCATTACCAGGAAGCTGTCTTTTCGGTCGGGATCGGGAATGATCGCGACTGGCTTCAGCAGGCAGTCTGAATCGTTGCCTTCTGCCTGTTCGGTAGAGCTTCCGTCAAAGGACCACATTGGGCAGTCTTCCAGCTTGCCACTGAAGTCGCTGCGGACCATTGTCTTGCTGCGCAGGCTTTGAGTGGGCTGGTAGCCATCGAGCCAGATATATTCTAACTTGCTTTTCATGATTGGAACTCTCCAATAATCATCGTCTTACAATACATTTCACCACCTTCGATGCACGTATGCCCGGGTTGTCGAAGGTGCTCCTGAACAAACAGATTTGCGCTCAGCCGCCCGGTCCGCTCGGAGTGACGTCTGGCTTACTCGTTACCGGAAGGACTGACGGTGGGTGAGTCGCCGGGCCTGTGGCCCTTCGCTGCAACTGCTGCAATCATATCGTCCCCAGAGTGAAAGTTAACCGGTTTTTGGTCAACTTGTGTTGTGCTAATTTTGCATAGGGCCGATGCGTTTTTTGCAGCATCACGCCAAATATTTTACCAGTTTTCGATTTACTGCGTCTATTCAAACGCTGGTGGCAGCGGATTTTTTCGTACGGGCCCGGTGCGCTCGAACAACGGCAGTTCAGGCAAATGCGCTGTTAGTCGGCCTCGGTGCTGTTTATCACTGATGGGTTTGTCTGCCACTCGCGTCGATCTTCAATCGACGCTGCTGTTACGGGAGGTGTCGCTGAGCGATTGAAGAAACGCCACCACGTCCTCGCGTTGTTGCGTTGTCCAGTCCAGCGGCCTCACCAGTGACTCACCTTCTGTGTGGAGCCGGGCCGGGTCGGTATCCGCATAGCTGTCCACTACTTCCCTCAGGGTCGCCAGACTGCCATCGTGCATATAAGGCGCGGTGTGGCGCAGCCCGCGCAGCCCAGGTGTTCTCCACTGACCGAAATTGACCTGTCCCTGTTTTACACGGCGGGTTTTTTGAATTTGCGCAGGTACCTGCGTCCGGTTGTAGACACCGGTCAGATTGTAGGGGTCGGATCGAACCCGCGTGATCCCGTTGTATCTTCCCGGATCTACCTGACCGACGGCAGTAAAGAACGGTCGGCCGGTGTCGTGGAATTCACCGTTGGAAAAGTGGGGCCCGAAATGACACACGTGGCAGTTCCCCTCACCGAAAAACAGTTTGATACCCCGCTTCGCGTCCTCGGGATATTGTCGCTGCGCGGAGATATCGGCAGTGATCAGGGCTTCTACAAAGTGGTCGAAAGCGGTCTTCGGGGAGACCAGCGTTCTTTGAAACGCACCGAGGGCCTTGGCCGCCAGTACCAGCAGGGCTTCATTGGTCCGGTGGTCCGCCGGGAGCCCGTTGCTGGTGAGTGCGCTTATTACATACGGAGTGGACCGCAATCGAGCAGCAACGGTGTCAATATCCGCACTCATTTCAATGTCGGATAGCATCGGTCGCAGACTGGCCGCCCACAGACTGTCACTGCCGCCGTCCCAACCGAACCAGTGCTGGTAGGCAACATTGAACAAACCCTGCGTGTTGCGCACATGCTGCTGATGGCCCCGGGCGGTTGGCAAGCCGTCGGCAAATCCTTTGTCTGATTGATGGCAGGATGCGCAGGCAATCGTTTGATCACCGGACAGGATCCGGTCACTAAAAAGTTTTCTGCCAAGTGCTTCGGCCCACTCAAGACCTGACAATTCGTTTCCGGGATCTGCCGGCACCGGGTATGGCCATGGTCCAAAGCGTTGCAGCTGTTTAATTTCAGCGTTGCTGAATTGTGTGACCGCTGCGGCCTCGGCGGCCAGCTGATTGCTGCAGGTGAGCACCAGCAGGGTGACAGCGGCGATGCAGCGCCACGTTTTCGCATCGCCGTTGCCGGCTGTCGTTCGGTGGATGGCGGAGTCAAAAATGCCTGAAAAGCCTTTACTCATCGCAGGAAAGATTAAGTCTCAGCATTTTCCGATAGACCGGGTAGCGTCTGTTTGCCCAGGGTTAGCGCACTCGTCAAGGGTTAGCGCACTCGTCACCGGCATTCTCAACGCATTCTCCTAATACACGGTGAATTCGTGAGTGCTTGTTTGCCGGTTGCCCACGTTGCGCAGATTGACTGCCCACTGCCACTGACCGGGCATATGCAGCCGCACACCATCTACCCGCACTGACAACTCAGAGTCAGATTGTCGCAGCACCGAGTATTCAGGTGTGTAGTTCATACCGTGACCATGGGTAGGCATGGTAGCGTCCAGATCAATGGTGGCGGCGGCCAGATTGTCACCGCACACACTGATAAGAACGCTGAACGGCTTGCTCACTGTGATCTCGCCCTGTGGGTGCACGACAGTAAGTGGTGACTCTCCCACGGTGACTCCGCCACTGGCCAGGGACTGCCGGCACAGCATAGCAACTTCTTTTTCATTAACGGTGCGCGGCAGGGCCGCATTGTTAGCTTTCCACACCGGCATGATCAGATCATAGGCATTCTTCCATGCGATCTTTTCGGCCATTTTTGCAGGCAGGGTGGCCAGCCAGACACGAGCAGAACTCGCGTTTTCCGGCACGAAATACATCCGTTCGGGTGTATAGGTATCTGTGCCAAGCATGATTCTGTCGGGGTGTGTATCGAAAAGGGCACGCCATTCCTGCGACAGTGATCCTCCGCTGCCAACTTCGCCGCGAAACGCCAGATCGACCCACAGCCGATCGTGCTTTGACAGTACTGCGGATACGGTTTCCGGATCATCAAAACCGGCGTGCGCCCAGATAACCTTGATTGCGGGGTGTTGCGCCAGCAGGCGTTCGACTGCTTCGGCGTCCGAGTGAGCATGCAGTATCAGATTGTGTTCGGCGGCAAGCTCGACGATTCGGCGCGGTATCGGCAAGTCCGCCGTTTCACCGTAAAGGTGGAATTCGCCGATTGTTGCGTATCGATGCTCTGTCAGCAGCTGTTCCACATAATCGAGATTTTTCTGGTCGGTGTACCAGGTGCTGAGCTGACCGCGACGAGTGTACGGCCTTAAACCGGGTACGATCAGATCGGGCGCGAGTCGAGTCAGCAGTTGCGTGCCGGTGTCGTCTGAGCTCGAAACCAGCGCCAGTTTCAAATTGGCCTCACGCATTAGTTCGATCACGCGCTCAGGTGGTGTCATTTCTACCGAGTCGTGGCTGTAGTGGATGTGCGCATCCGCGATCGGGAGTGGGTCCTGTGCGGCAGTACTTTGGATAAAAGCTGGTACGGTTAGCGCAACTGCGAACAGTTGCCATGGTTTGAAAACTGACAGGGAGTACAAAAGATGGTTTCGTCTAGTCATCGAGTACCTCTGCAGGTGGACTGGGTAGCACTTTACGTTGTGTGGCAACACAGTGCAAAGTAGTTTGAAACCTGTCGGCATAGCGCCTATACAATCTCCAGTCGCCGCGATATTCTGCTAAAGCAAACATCAAGGAGAATAAATCGTGCGATCCGTCAAGTCACTGTTTCTTTCGCTTTGCCTCAGTTTTTCCCTCGGTGCGGATCTGCTGGCGGACAGCCATATTCCTGCCGGTGTACAACTGGCGAAAGACCAGACATTCACCTATCGGGTGCTGGATGAACATACCTCAGTAGATCCGCAAATCGTGGAAGATACATCCGGCGCTGAAATCGTGCGCGACTTGTTCGAAGGGCTTATGAATCAGGATGAAGCAGGTAACCTGGTGTCGGGTGTTGCTACCGGCTATACGGTGAATGATGAGAACACCGTGTATACGTTCACCCTGCGGGACAACGCCAGGTGGTCAAACGGTGAGCAGGTAACTGCCGGGGATTTCGTGTATGCCTGGCAGCGTGCGGCTGACCCTGAGCTTGCATCTCCGTATCAGTGGTTTATTCAGCTGATGTCATTGCAGAACGCTGATGAAGTCATCAAAGGGGAGTTGCCTCTTGATCAGCTGGGCGTGCGCGCGGTTGACGACTTAACGCTTGAGGTCACGCTGTCGGCACCATTGCCGTACTTTCCACAAATGACCACGCATGCCACCACTTTCCCGGCGCCGCGTTCAGTCATCGAAAAGTATGGTAGAGACTGGACCAAACCTGAGCACATTGTGTCCAACGGTGCCTACGTTCTGACGGAGCACCTGCCTGCGGAGCGTTCAGTACGGGAACGCAACGAAATGTATTGGGACAATGACAACACCATCATTGATAAGACAGTGGCACTGGTCATTAACGATGAAAACGTTGCGCTCACCCGGTTTCTGGCCGGTGAACTCGATCGTACCGAGGTGCCGTCCGGTCAATTTCCAAAACTTAAAAGAGAATACCCTGACGAGGCGATCAGTTTCCCAAGGCTGTGTAACTACTATTACACATTTAATCTGAGCGACTCGGGCCCGGAGGCTTTTAAGGATGTACGGGTCAGGCGAGCGCTGGCGCTCGCGGTGGATCGGCAGATTATCACCAAAAATGTGCTCGCTGGCGGTCAGACCGAGGCGTATACGTTTACGCCTGCGGCGGTTGCCGGATTTACTCCGCCGCAGACAGAAATGGCACAACTCAGTCAGCAGCAGCGCGATGCGATGGCAAAAGAGCTGCTTGCCGAAGCCGGTTACAGTGCAGACAATCCACTGTCATTCGAAATGGTGTACAACACCTCAGAGGCGCACAAGAAAATAGCGGTGGCGATGAGCCAGATGTGGAAGCAAAAGCTCGGCGTAAAAACGACGCTTGCGAACATGGAGTGGAAGGTGTTCCTTGAAAACCGCGGCAATCAGAATTTCGAACTAGCCCGTGGCGCGTGGTGTGGTGACTACAACGAAGCCTCCACTTTCCTTGATCTGCTCGATTCGGAATCGGGCTACAACGACGGGCAGTATGTAAATACGTCGGTTGATGAGCTACTGGAACAGGCAAAGTTGAGCGAAAGCCCCACCGATATGTATACCCGGATCGAAGAGACAATCGCCAAGGAAATGCCGGTTATCCCGATCTATCACTACGCCGGTGTCTACATGATGGGCAGTGATGTCGGTAACTGGCCGGTCGATAATGTTGAGCAAAACTGGTATTCAAAAAATCTGTACAAAATCGAAAAGTAAATTCGCATCCGGGATGCCGCAACTGATCGAGCGGCTGACCAACTGTATGCAGTCGCCTGTGGAGTTGGCTGCTATGGTTATAACAATGACTATTCGCTGTGATACCTAATGATTAGTTTCGCCTTGCGGCGTTTACTCATCGCAATACCGACAATACTGGCGCTGATAGTCGCCAGTTTCTTTTTAATGCACGCAGCGCCGGGCGGTCCGTTCACCTATGAGCGGCCTTTGCCACCGGAGATACTCGCCAATATCGAAGCCCGTTATGGCCTGGACCAACCGCTTTGGAAGCAGTTGTGGGATTACCTGTCCAACATCGTGCTGCGCTTCGACTTCGGCCCTTCGTTTGTATTTAAGGATCGCGATGTCAATGACATCATCGCCCATGGATTCCCGATTTCACTCACTTACGGGTCGCTGGCGTTTGTAGTGGCGACGACCGTAGGCGTGGCTCTCGGTATTGTAGCCGCGGTGCGTCATAACACCTGGATTGATCACTTTGCAGTGAGTCTCGGTATTGCGGCGCAGGCGCTGCCAAATTTTATTATGGGGCCGCTCCTGATTCTTACCTTTACTCTTTGGTTGCATTGGCTGCCTGGCGGTGGCTGGAACGGTGGGCAGTGGCAGTACCTGATTATGCCGGTGATTGCACTTTCCACTTCTTTCATGGGCAGTATTGCAAGAATAACGCGCTCTTCAATGCTTGAGGTAATGCATTCAAATTTTATCCGCACGGCGCGGGCCAAGGGCTTGTCTACTCGTCGCTTGATCTGGCGCCACGCGATGAAACCTGCATTGCTGCCAGTGGTGTCTTACCTTGGGCCGGTATTTGTGCACGTGCTGACCGGTTCTGTGTTCGTTGATATCTATTTTTCCACCGGTGGACTGGGTAAGTCGTATGTCAGTTCGGCTCTGACAAGAGACTATGCCGTGTTGCTGGGGGTCACTATTTTATATGGTGTACTGACTGTGCTGGTTAGCCTGATTGTGGATTTGGCCTACGCGTGGCTTGATCCAAAGATACGTTACCGTTGATCGGAATGTCAGTGATGAATGCAGGCAGGCGGTAACACATGTTTGGTCGCTCGAAAAAGGCGTCAGAGCTGGCTTCTGACATAACCGACCACACCGCCGTGCGCGGGCGTTCCCTAATGCACGATGCTCTGGATCGCTTCCTGCGAAATCGCGCTGCGATCTCCTGCACCTTGTTGTTGTTGATGATCGTGGTGTTTGTATTGTGCGGTCCGTTACTTTCACAGTGGAATCATGAGGACATTGACTGGGTCGCACTTGGCGATATAGAAACACTGGGTGCGCCATCGGTCGACAGCGGGCATTACTTTGGTACAGATGCACTGGGCCGCGATTTATATTCCCGCACCATTCAGGCAACCGGCACCTCACTGATGGTCGGCTTGATCGGCGCTGTGATGGCGCTGGTACTGGGCACGGCCTACGGCGTGATTGCAGGTTATGCAGGGGGCAGGGTAGATGGTGCGCTTATGAGAGCCGTCGATGTTATGTTGGCTATCCCGTCGACACTGGTCATTATTCTGATTCTCGTGGTGGCAGGTCGGTCATTTGTCACCCTGTTCCTCGCATTGGGAGCGGTGTCGTGGCTGACGATGTCGCGTATCGTGCGGGCGCAAACCCTCGCTATAAAGAATCGTGAGTTTATTGAAGCCGCCCGTGCCGGCGGTGTATCGGAAGCCAGGATTGTGGTGCGTCATATTCTCCCTAATCTAATGGGGGTCGTTATTGTCTATGCGTCAATTCTGGTGCCGGAGCTGATTCTGGCAGAAAGCTTTATTTCATTTCTCGGGCTGGGTATTTCGGAGCCCTATACATCGCTGGGCGCACTAATCAGTGAGGGTGCCGGCACGATGGTGTACGGCACGTTGTGGCAGCTGCTGTTTCCGTTGTTTTTTTATGTTGCCATTATTATCAGTCTTTTTTTTATCGGTGACGGCTTGCGCGATGCGCTTGACCCGAAAGACCGTTGAAGGGTGGGTTGGGAACACGATGCGGTATTTGACACATGAGTAGGCGGCAACGCTGCAACGATGCCCGGGTCTTTTCAGGCCCCAACCGCCTGAGGCGTCAATGCCGATGTTCAGAGTAGACAATCTGGCCGTTGATTTTGCCGCCGCTGAAGGGGTGGTGGCAGCAGTGAAGGGAGTTTCGCTGCAAATCGAACGCGGCGAGTGCGTGGGTATTGTGGGTGAGTCGGGTTCCGGTAAGAGCCAGCTTTTTCTAGCAGTCATGGGGCTGCTGGCGGCTAATGGTACTGCCACGGGGTCGGCAAGCCTCGACGGTCGACCCCTGTTAAACATGCCGACACAGGCGTTGAACCTCGTGCGCGGTGAAGATGTTGGGATGGTCTTTCAGGATCCGCTGAGTGCTTTGACACCGCATTTGCGCATTGAGCAGCAAATGATCGAGGTGTTGCAGGTGCACCGGCGTCTCGGTCGTCGCGAGGCGCGCGCACGCTGCATTGCATGGCTTGAACGCATGCGCATTCCCGATGCTTCCCGACGCATGAAACAGTACCCGCATGAACTCTCCGGTGGGATGCGACAGCGCGTCATGGTCGCCATGGCTATGTTGTGCGAGCCGAAATTATTGATTGCAGACGAGCCGACTACCGCACTGGATGTGACGGTGCAGGCGCAGGTACTTGATCTGATGTCGGGGATGCAGCGCGAACTCGGTGCGGCGATTGCCTTAATCACCCACGACATGGGCGTGGTCGCACGCATGTGTGACCGGGTGATTGTTATGCGTGATGGAATGTTTGTTGAGCAGGGGACGATTGACGATATCTTCTATCGTCCGACGCATGACTACACTCGCACCTTGCTTGACGCAATGCCACGCATCGACAGCAGCAACCGACGCCAGGTTGCCCCGCAGCCGCAGACGTTGCTCGATGTGAAAGATTTACGGGTGGAGTTTCCGGTGTCTGTACCGGGGACACTGTTTGGACGCAAACGTCAGCTCAAAGCAGTCGATGGTGTGAGTTTCAGGCTCGTTGAAGGGGAGACGCTTGGCATTGTCGGTGAGTCCGGTTGTGGCAAATCAACACTGGCTCGTGCGGTCATTCGGCTGATTGAATATCAACAGGGTTCGGTCAGCTGGCTCGGTCGAGATCTCGGGGCGCTGAAACGACAGGCGCTGGTCGGTGCCCGCAAGGATTTGCAAATTGTTTTTCAGGATCCGCTCGCCAGTTTGAACCCGAGAATGACGATCGCGGATTCGATCGCCGAGCCGCTCACTACCTTCCGGCCGGATCTGACGCGGCGCGAGAAAAAGATACAGGTGTTCGACATCATGGAGCGTGTCGGTCTGCTGCCGGCGATGGCCAACCGCTATCCTCACGAGCTGTCCGGCGGTCAGAATCAACGCGTCGGCATTGCGCGGGCGATGATCAATCGTCCGGCGCTGATGATTTGTGATGAGGCAGTGTCGGCGCTGGATGTGTCTATCCAGGCCCAGATCATCGAGCTGTTGAAAGATCTGCAATCCGAGTTTGGGTTATCAATGCTGTTCATATCGCACGACCTGTCGGTGGTCCGGGATATTTCCGACCGGATTATGGTGATCTACCTCGGTCGAATTGTTGAGTCGGGAAGCAGTGACCAGATCTGTTCGGCACCGCAACATCCTTACACTCAGGCGCTGATCAGTGCAGTACCGGTTCCGGATCCGGCCGTGGAGCGGAGTCGAACCCATATACATCTGCCAGGTGAACTGCCATCACCGCTCGACCCGCAAGCGGCGTTGCGTTTTTTACCGACCAAGGTGGCAGAGGGTGAGTTGTCTTATGTGCCAAAACTCAACGAGGTGTCTCCCGGGCATTTTGTTGCCGAGCACGATCCGATGGATAAGATTATGGCCTGGTACTCAGCATCCTGAGCGCACTGTCTGCTCGCTGCGGTTTTGCCGGATCGCCGCAAATTGCCGCTTTGCATGCGGTGGCCGCTTGTGTATGACATTGGGAGCCTGCGACCATACACACGAATGGGCGCTGTGTGCGATGTTGGAAACATTGTTTTGTTAAAGTGATTCGAGCACCGCTTCAATAAAAGCTGATTTCTTTTCTCGGTACTCCGATACGTCCAAATATACCGAATTTCTTTTTATTTCATTATATTCACGAACTAAATCGGGTTTGCGATTTAGCTCATCTCTGAACCCCCTGAAGAACACATACTTTGAGCCAGATGCAACAACCTGTATAGCACACTCATTATTTTCGAGCATACAAAGTTCCTCGCTTCTGTGAGCGTCTTTGGCAATTAAAAATCCATGGTTTTGAAGTGTACGGACAGCAGCAAAATGCTCAGATGGAGCCACCTCCATGTAATAATCAATATCTCCCTTGGTTATTGCCCCTGCTATTGCTGTAGAACCGATAATGCTTAAAAGCTCGATAGCGGATCAAATGCCTGAATGTCGCTTGCATTTTCTTGAGAAGACGCTCTGCGATGGGCGCTATCTCAGACGATTTATATAAATCCATTTCTAACTCTAACAGGATGTTGAAAAACTATTGCGCCAGGTCTTATGGCGTTAAATTCCCCCTCAAAATGCTCATGTATAACCCATAAACTGCGCTTTTTTCGGGGAAATTTGCCTACTCAGACCGTCGCTCATCACGTTTTTCTACACCCTGCTAACGCTTTATCAAGCTTCGGTTTTGTTGTCGCCAGTCCGGTCACTGCCGCCGAGTTCTCGCGTCTTTGCAAGCAACTGCGTCTTTTCTGCTGCCGGCACCAGCAGTTCCAGTGCAATGGATCTGGTAAACGTTTTATTGACAATTTCTGTGTGGTGCGACTTCAGCCAGTGTTCAAACACATCCAGAGCAGCGTAGGGCAAGTCAATGGATAAAGTGGCCCGGGGACGGACTATGACTGTATCGAGGGATTTTAAAGGCTCGGACACCGCCCGAGTGTAGGCTCTCACCAGTCCGCCGGTACCGAGCTTTACGCCACCATAGTAACGAGTAACGACCACCACGATGTTGCCGAGCCCTGAATGCTGGAGCACGTTCAGCATGGGTTTGCCGGCGGTACCCCTGGGTTCGCCATCGTCGCTTTGATCGTGCAGGCGAACATCATCCGGCGCACCGCTGATCGTCGCCCAGCAGTGATGGCTGGCATCGGCGGCAGCGGTTCGGACTTCGGCGACAACCGCTTTTGCTGCAGATTTGCCGTTGATGCTCGCAATTGAAGTAATGAACCGGCTGCGTTTCACTTCTGACTCGAAGCGCTGTGTCCGGGCAGGGGTTTTGTATTGCTCCATTGTGAAAGCGCTCTGGATGAACCTTGTTGCCTAAACTTTAAAGGTCCGCAAGGTTGTCTGATTCTTGCAGCTTCTTATTGATGTGGCAGGAGTAGCAAAGCTATAATTCGCCCACCTGCCGAATAGCAACCCCACTTAAATCTCATGTGGCCTCTCGTATGGGTCACCACTGAAGGATAACACCATGCCTGTGATTTCACTCCCCGACGGCAGCGAGCGTCAGTTCGATCAGCCCGTCACGATTGCCGATATTGCCGCCGACATCGGGCCCGGCCTCGCCAAGGCCGCACTGGCCGGAAAAATCAATGACACGCTAGTCGATGCCAGCACCACGGTCGACGCGGATGCCTCCATCGCAATTGTTACCGCCCGCGATGAAGAAGGGCTGCATTTAATCCGCCACTCCACCGCTCACCTGATGGCACAGGCGGTCAAGCAACTCTTTCCTTCCGCACAGGTGACCATCGGACCGGTAATTGAAGACGGCTTTTACTACGACTTTGCGTTTGAACGTCCGTTTACACCCGATGATCTCACCGCGATTGAAAAGCGCATGGCAGAACTTGCCAAAACCGCAACACCGATTGTTCGCAGCGAAATCAGTCGCGATGATGCGGTGGCGTTCTTCAGCAAGCTGTCGGAAGATTACAAGGCTGAGATCATTCGGGACATCCCGGCGGATGAAACCCTGTCGATGTACGAACAGGGAGATTTCACTGATCTGTGCCGGGGTCCGCACGTGCCGCATACCGGTCATCTCGGTCACTTCAAACTGATGAAAGTGGCAGGCGCTTACTGGCGAGGTGATTCCAGCAATGCAATGCTGCAGCGTATTTATGGTACGGCGTGGGCTTCAAAAAAGGATCTGAAGGCTTATCTCACGCGCCTGGAAGAAGCGGAAAAGCGAGATCATCGCAAAATCGGTAAGCAACTCGGCCTTTTCCATCTGCAGGAAGAAGCGCCCGGAATGGTGTTCTGGCACGCGGACGGATGGACAATCTACCAGGAAATCGAACAATACATGCGCGAACGGCTGCGCGAGCAGGGGTACAAGGAAATCCGAACCCCGCAGATCGTCGATATGTCACTGTGGGAGCGCTCCGGTCATGCAGACAAGTTCGGCGATGATATGTTTTCGGTGCAGTCTGAAGACCGATCGTTTGCAATCAAGCCGATGAATTGTCCCTGCCATGTGCAGGTGTTTAATCAGGGGCTGCGCAGCTACCGGGAACTGCCGCTGCGCCTGGCGGAGTTCGGTTCCTGTCATCGCAACGAATTGTCGGGCGCACTGCACGGACTGATGCGTGTGCGCGGGTTTGTTCAGGACGACGGCCATATCTTTTGCGCTGAAGATCAAATCCAGAGCGAATGCTCGACATTTATCGATTTTCTGCACTCGGTGTACGAAGATTTCGGCTTTACCGAGGTGATCTATCGACTGTCGACCCGCCCGGAAAATCGTGTGGGCAGCGATGACATCTGGGATAAGTCCGAGAAAGCGCTCGCCGATGCGCTGGACGCCGCCGGGCTCCCCTGGAAAGAACTACCTGGGGAGGGCGCGTTTTACGGCCCGAAAGTCGAATTTTCACTGAAGGACTGCATCGGACGCGTCTGGCAGTGTGGTACGATACAGGTTGACTTCTCAATGCCGGGGCGCCTCGATGCCACTTATGTTGATGCCGGCGGTGAAAGACAAACCCCGGTTATGCTACATCGGGCTATACTTGGGTCGTTCGAGCGTTTTATCGGGATTCTGCTGGAAGATCACGAGGGCAAAATGCCGTTGTGGCTGGCACCAACCCAAGTCCGCATCATGAACATCACGGACAAACAACAGCAATTTTGCCGTGATTTGGAAAAAGCCCTGTCGGATCAAGGCCTCAGGGCACATTGTGACTTGAGAAACGAGAAGATTGGCCTTAAGATTCGCGAGGCAACGCTGGGACGGGTACCCTATATGCTTGTTATCGGCGATAAGGAAATAGAATCCGGTCTGTTTTCGGTGCGCACCCGCGACGCCTCGGAAATCGGCCCAATGGACCTGGAATCACTGATCACCGGGTTTAAACATGAAATTGAATCTCGCGGTAAAAACCCACTGGAGGGCTAATCCATAGCTGCACCAAAAGCGAACAGGCGCAACCAGGAAATTGAAGTTGCGCGCGTCCGGCTCATTCGCCAGGACGGAGAACAGGTAGGCGTTGTCGATATCGACGAAGCCATCAAATCTGCAGAAGACGCCGGTTTGGACCTGGTAGAAATATCACCCAACGTTGACCCTCCCGTCTGCAAGATAATGGACTACGGGCGATTTAAGTTTGAGCTGAGCAAAAAACAGCATGTCGCCAAGAAAAAGCAGAAGCAGGTACAGCTTAAGGAAATAAAATTCAGACCGGGTACCGAAGAGGCGGACTATCAGGTTAAACTACGCAATCTGGTCAAGTTTCTGGAAAACGGAGACAAGACCAAAATCACCCTCAGGTTTAGAGGCAGGGAGATGGCGCATCGCGATCTCGGCCTGAAGCTGTTGCAGAGAGTGGAACAAGACCTTGAAGAACTGGCGACTGTGGAACAGTATCCAAAGCTTGAAGGCAGACAAATGGTGATGGTGCTGGCCCCGAAGAAGACCTGATAGTCTTCCCGGACCACGGCCTGACGGTAGCCGGTGTTCGCCGGCCGCCGCCATCACAGACCCGCGCCGCAGTATTACTCCGACTCGGCCGGGCTTCTCATACACTAAAAATACGAACGGGAGTTCACTGTGTCAAAAATGAAGAGTAACAGTGGCGCTGCAAAGCGCTTCAAGCGTACTGGTGGAGGCGGTTTCAAGCGCAAGCAAAGCCACCTGCGCCACATCCTCACCAAGAAGAGTACCAAGCGTAAGCGTCATCTTCGCAACAAGTGTCAGCTGCACGAAGCCGATAAGGGCCTCGTTGAGCAGATGCTGCCGTATTCATAGGGGGAGCGCACAATGCCAAGAGTAAAACGTGGTGTACAGGCGCACGCCCGACACAAGAAAGTCCTGAAAAAAGCCAAAGGCTATCGCGGTGCCCGCAGTCGCGTGTTTCGCGTGGCCAAACAGGCGGTCACGAAAGCTGGTCAGTACGCGTATCGCGACCGTCGCCAGCGCAAGCGTCAGTTTCGCGCACTCTGGATCGCCCGAATTAACGCAGCGGCGCGTCAGTGCGATATGTCCTACAGTCGATTTATGGACGGCTTGAACAAGGCTGGGATAGAAATCGACCGTAAGTGCCTCGCGGACATAGCCGTGCACGAACCCGCAGCGTTCGCGCAACTGGCAGAGAAAGCCAAAGCGGGCCTGCAGGCGGCTTAACCGTTTCGCGATGTGCCGGCGGGGTGTGTTGAACCCCGCAAACAATGAAACCAGCCAACGGGAAAAGACAGCCGATGTCTTTTCCCGTTTTTGTTTGTACTGCTGTTTAACACTCGATGCAGTAGAGCGGAAGATCTGATGGGTATAGATGAGTTACTGGAGCAGGCCAGGGACCGTGTGCAGGGGGCGGCCGACCTCGCCGCGCTCGATGCGGTGCGGGTCGAGTATCTGGGCAAAAAGGGCAAGATGACAGCGTTGCTAAAAGGCCTGTCTGAACTGATCGCCGAAGAAAGAAAGTCAGCCGGGCAGCGCATCAATGAAGCCAAGC
>CAZOXM010000002.1:0-49781 GCA_964583825.1 uncultured Granulosicoccaceae bacterium | reverse complement strand
GAACTGATCGCCGAAGAAAGAAAGTCAGCCGGGCAGCGCATCAATGAAGCCAAGCGCGATTTGCAGGGGTGCATCGAAGCGCGCTTGAAGGTGCTGGAGGTTGAGCTGCTTGAGGCGAAGCTGCAGCGTGAATCTGTTGACGTCACTCTGCCGGGACGTGGTTTGCCATCGGGCGGTCTGCACCCTGTCACACGCACAATTCAGCGTATCAGCGGCCTGTTTGCCGAGCTCGGCTTCAGCGTGGCTGAAGGGCCTGAAGTCGAGAGCGAGTACTACAACTTTGAAGCGTTGAACATTCCCTCGCATCACCCGGCTCGCGCCATGCACGATACGTTTTACTTCGGTGATGGCAGGCTGTTGAGGACACACACCTCATCGGTGCAGATCCGCTATATGGAAAATAACAGTCCGCCGATCAGAGTCATCGCGCCGGGCCGGGTCTATCGCTGTGACTCCGATATGACCCACACGCCGATGTTTCATCAGGTGGAAGGTTTATTGGTTGGCAAAGACATCGCATTCTCTGATTTGATGGGACACCTTGATCTGTTTCTGCAGCGCTTCTTTGATCAGAACAACGTGGAAACACGCTTTCGCCCTTCGTACTTTCCTTTTACCGAGCCTTCAACCGAAGTCGATATCCGCATTGATGGTGGTAAATGGCTCGAGGTGCTGGGGTCGGGCATGGTGCACCCGGAAGTGTTTAAGAGTGTCGGTATCGACCCGCAGGAATTCACCGGTTACGCCTTCGGGCTTGGTGTGGAGCGACTGGCGATGCTGCGCTACGGGGTAGAGGATCTGCGCATGTTCTTTGAAAACGATATGCGTTTTCTCAAACAGTTTAACTAGTGGGGTGTGACATGCAATGTATTCAAATGACTCCCTGCGAGCTTCGCCCTGGTGTGCGCCAAAAATTCAAACGCTCAGTCGCAGACTTTACCTGTCACACCACACCACGCCCCTGTTCAAAATGAATAGACAATTTGGTTGTTTAATTAATGGTTCTGAATCAGTGTTTGGATTGATCAAGAGTCACACCACGTTAATTTTTCCTTGTAGCGCTGTGCAGAGTGCACACGTGAGGCAGGCACGATGAAATTCAGTGAAAAGTGGGTGCGGGAATGGGTTGACCCGCCTGTCTCGAGCGAAGAACTGGCAGAACAGCTGACGCTGCTTGGTCTGGAAGTCGATGACCGCGTTGCTGCCGGTGGCGATTTTGAAGGTGTGGTGGTCGGTAGAATAGCCGAATGTGAGCCGCATCCGGATGCTGATCGGCTGCGGGTTTGCAAAGTCGATGATGGCAGTGGTGAATTACACAACGTCGTGTGTGGAGCACCGAACGCCAGAGCCGGCATTAGCGTACCGTTCGCGAAAATCGGTGCCCGTTTACCGGGTGATTTTAAAATCAAAAAAGCCAAACTCCGTGGTGTGGAATCGAGCGGCATGTTGTGTTCCGCAGCGGAACTGCAACTGTCTGATCAATCAGATGGATTGCATGAACTGCCTCAGGACGCCCCCGCCGGTATGGCACTACAGGAATACCTCGGTTTGGATGATCAGTTGATTGAAATCGACTTGACGCCTAATCGTGGTGACTGTTTGAGCATTCGTGGGGTCGCCCGTGAACTCGGGGCGCGCAACAACCTGGATGCAAAACCGCCGCAGTTTACCCAGGTCGCGGTGTCCCATAGTGAGACCTTTCCACTTGAAATCACCGCCGATAGCTGTTGTGCGAATTACGTTGGCAGAATTATCAAGGGCGTTGACCCAACGCGGTCGTCACCCCTGTGGATGGTTGAAAAGCTCAGGCGCTGTGGCATTCGGTCCATATCGCCTGCGGTCGACGTTACCAACTACGTGATGATGGAACTCGGTCAGCCAATGCATGCTTTCGATTTAAACAAGCTAAACGGCGGAATCCGCGTGCGCCTGGCAGAGCAGGGTGAGAAAGTCGTTTTACTCGATGGCCGTGAGCTTGAGATGGACAACGACACCACAATGATCACCGATCATCAGGGTGTAATAGCCATTGCGGGCATCATGGGGGGCGATGCCACCGGGGTCACCGAAGACACCACCGACGTGCTGCTCGAAGCGGCACTGTTCACCCCGCTTGGCATCGCCGGTAAACCGCGCCGCTACAATGCCTATACGGACTCTGCGCAGCGCTTTGAGCGAGGGGTGGATAGCGGTCTGCAACAAGATGCGATGGAACGTGCCAGTCAGTTGTTGATCGATATTGTCGGCGGTGAGGCCGGGCCGTTGTTCGAAACCCGCAATGCGTCGCTCGATCGAGAGTTCAGTGAAGTCAGATTGCGCCGTGCGCGTCTGGACAAATTTCTTGGCACCGTCGTCAGCGACGAGACCGTCGAAGCCGTACTGAGCCGACTCGGTATTGCGCCTGCGAAAGCAGAAGATGGCTGGGTGGCCACTTCGCCCACGTATCGATACGACATCGCCATAGAGGAAGATTTGATCGAAGAGATCGCCCGGGTGCACGGCTACCACAACATTCCGAGAACCAATCCAACCCATACGCCGGAGATTTCCAGGACGGGGGAAACGGATGTACCCAGACAACGGCTACAAAAGTTGCTGGTGAATCGGGGCTACCAGGAGGCGGTCTGTTACAGCTTTGTCGATCAGAAAAAACTGGCGCTGTTCGAACCGGATATCGAGTCGCTGCCGCTGGCAAACCCGATTTCCAGTGACATGGGGGTCATGCGCACGACGCTCTGGTGCGGGCTTGTCGATGTACTGGCGGCCAACCTCAACCGCCAGCAATCGGATATCCGACTCTTTGAGTGTGGTCTTAAATTCGTTGTGCAAGACGATGAATTAATTCAAAAAAATGTGTTGGCTGGCGTCGTCGCAGCCAGCCGTAGACCGCCGCACTGGAGCGGGGCGGTTGCCGAGGCCGACTTTTTTGATGTCAAAGCAGACGTTGAAGCGTTGCTGTCACTGGCAAGCGGCTCAGCCTTTCATTTTGAAAAAGCCCGTCACCCGGCGCTGCATCCCGGCATCACAGCGCAGGTGTTAAAAGACAGCCAGCCAGTCGGGTGGCTGGGAGCTATGCATCCGAAGCTTCAGAAAACGTTGGATTTGTCGCAAAGTTCAATATTGTTTGAAATAGATTTGTCCGCGCTGGAGCACGCGCAAGTCCCGTCGTTCGAAGCATTTTCGAAATTCCCGGCGGTCAGGCGCGATCTCGCGTTTACGGTGGACGACTCTGTCTCGGCAGCAGCCATAGAGCAATGTGTGAGACGAAATGCCCCGGCCTCGCTCAATGACGTAAAAGTGATTGATGTCTATACTGGTGAAGGCATTACAAAAGGTCTAAAAAGCATCGCTTTAGGGTTGATTTTACAGGACTTTTCCAGCACCCTAGGCGACGAAGAAATTGACTCGGCGATGTCACGGATTCTTAACGGTCTGACCGTAGAGCTAGGGGCAGAACTCAGGAACTAGAAAGATGGCGTTAACCAAGGCATCAATGGCAGAGATGCTGTTCGATGAACTCGGGCTCAACAAGCGCGAAGCGAAGGAGTTCGTGGAACAATTCTTCGAGGAAGTCAGAAGCGCGCTCGAAGAAGGGGATGATGTGAAGCTTTCGGGCTTCGGCAATTTCATCCTTCGCAGCAAGAGTGAGCGTCCGGGTCGGAACCCGAAGACCGGCGAAGAGATCCCCATCACTGCTCGCAGAGTCGTGACTTTTCGACCGGGCCAAAAGTTAAAAGCTCGAGTAGAGGCCTATGCTGGAAACCAGCAACAATAACGAACTGCCTGCGATCCCCAACAAGCGTTATTTCACCATTGGTGAGGTAAGTGACTTGTGCGACGTGAAGCCACATGTGCTTCGCTACTGGGAGCAGGAGTTTCCCGACCTGAAACCGGTCAAGCGGCGTGGTAACCGGCGCTATTATCAGCGCCACGATGTCATGCTCATTCGCACCATTCGCGATCTGCTCTACCAGCAGGGCTACACCATTGGCGGTGCCCGTCTGCAACTCGCCGGTGAAACCGCGAAAGACGATGTCGGCCAGACACAACAGGTAGTCAAACAACTACGTGTCGAACTCGAAGAGGTGCTAAAGCTCCTCAAAGCGTGATACGCTAGCGACGCCTGCTTGACAGTGTTCGGCGGGTCCTCAGTAGTAACTCGGTCGGGGCGTAGCGCAGCCTGGTAGCGCACCACAATGGGGTTGTGGGGGTCGGAGGTTCGAATCCTCTCGCCCCGACCAATTAGTTCGTAATATCAGATCACCACCTCCGTAGTATCTGCGATCACAGTGCGTGGTACGCTCCGCTAAGCGAGCGCTGGCAGCTCCACTCCCTCCGCAACCTTCGTTTATAAGAACACCAAACAAGTGGTCGCTGCGGCTATGCAAGCGCGTAATACAGTGACAAACTGTTGAGTCTCGAACACAAATACAATTGAATCTATGGATCCGGCAAACACAAACCATCGCTTGCTAAAGGTGCTCAACGGGGAGCCGGTCGATCGTACTCCGGTGTGGATCATGCGCCAGGCGGGGCGGTACTTACCCGAATACCTGGAGACCCGCAAGCAGGCTGGAGACTTCATGACACTGGCGGGTACTCCTGAGCTCGCCTGTGAGGTCACGCTGCAACCGCTGAGAAGGTTTAGCCTCGATGCAGCGATTCTTTTTTCAGACATTCTGACTGTGCCTGATGCGATGGGGCTGGGGCTGTATTTTGAGGCGGGCGAGGGCCCCAGGTTCCGCCATCCGGTGCGCACCCCGGCGGATATCAAGCAACTGGCAAGCCCGGATGCGGAGACCGAGTTGCGGTATGTCATGGACGCGGTTCGCCTGATTAGACGTGAATTGAACGACAGCGTACCGCTGATCGGCTTTAGTGGCAGTCCGTGGACGGTGGCGACTTATATGGTCGAGGGTGGTGGCAGTAAGGAATACCAGCACATCAAGCGTCTGATGTACGGTGACGATCAGGCGCTGCACCGCCTGTTGTCCAAAGTGACCCGGACCACCATAGATTATCTCAGGGCGCAGGCCGAGGCGGGCGCTCAGGCGCTGATGGTATTCGATACCTGGGGCGGAGTGCTGACGCCGGCTGCCTACCGCGCTTTTTCGCTGGATTATATGCAGCAGATCGTGGATGGTCTGCGACAGTCGCACCCATTGATTCCGGTCATGCTGTTTACTAAAAACGCCGGCAAACGACTGGCTGAAATCGCGCAGACCGGTTGTCACGGTGTCGGTGTGGACTGGACAACTGATCTGGCGGAGGCGCGGCAGCTTACGCAGGACAAAGTCGCCCTGCAGGGTAATATGGACCCGGGTGTGCTTTACGGCTCAAAGGGTCGCATTGCGACCGAAGTTGAGCAGATTCTCAGCAGCTACGGAAAGGGCCACCGACATATTTTTAATCTTGGCCACGGAATACACCAGCATATCGACCCGGATAATGTGGCGCACATGCTCGATACACTGCACCGGCTCAGCCCCGACTACCACTGACTGAGACCGGTGGGAATGGCATCGTGAAGCAATACAATTGATGTCCCGGCGATAGGTAGCACCGACCAATGCTGCCATTGCAGGGACTTGGGGAGGCAGGCGCGCCCATCCGTCGATGGCATGATCCTGTCATACCGCTGTCTGTTTGCCGTTCGGAGCGACGTGGACTCTCATCAACTCTTTTCAGGCGCGACCAGTATACTGCGTACCGTGCGGGACTGTGGCCTCACAGCGGCGGTGCGGTCGGGCAGTGCCAGTGTGGTCAGTGCCGCATCAGTGCGCTACATGGATGCGGCCAGCGGATTTTCCGCCGAGGAGCAGGCGGTGGCGAGAAGTGCCGGCATGGACCGGTTGCAGTCGCCAACATACTGGTTTGATCTGGAGGCGGGTAGCGACCGGGAGCGCACTGAGCACTATCGCCGCTGTCTAAAAACGATTGTGCAGGGATTGTCGTTCCTCACCCGGCTCGCCAGTCTGGTTGAAAACCGTGCCGATCCGCTCGACCTGAACGACGACGCTTGTGATATCAAAATTCGACTGGTCGATGCCGCTGACCGGGCCAGTGATCCCGATCGTATTGCACGCCTTATAGATGGTGTCGACCTGATCTACCGCGCCTGCGCAAAGCTGGCACATACATCCCTTGACGGCCTGCATGTCATGCGGGTGGGCGGGGCGCACGGGCGCACGGTGCTGCTGCAGGGGGATGTCGACCCGGCAACCGCGACGCGCCGGATAATTCGCGCGGCCAATGATATTGCCACCGGCAACATTCAGGGGGAATCCTATTCTGCTGACGAGGTGGCAGACAGTAATCCGTTTATGCAGTCGCTCGATGATCTGTTTCGAGTGGGGGCTTTAAGCGCCGCTGACGCGGAGGAGATTCGTCACGGTGTATTGACCGGTACCATCATGGTGCTCGAATGCGGTGGCAGGTTGTTTGGCGTGGATGCCGTGGGTGATCCGGTACTATTCGGCCAGCCAACAGATCGCAGCCCGGCTGTCACAACGGCGTCCGATGAAGCAGAAGCAGAAGCGGATGAGCTTGAATATCTGAAGATGGACCGGAACAAAAAGTAGTGCCGGGTCGTCGATGACTAACACCCTGACTGTCTGGTTGGCTAGTCAACCGGTGACACCGGAGTGACGTGCTGCTCAGGGAAACGTCGCTCCCTTTACACGACCATGGTCCGTGTTGCGGTCGAATTCTATTTGTAGTGCTTCCATACGGCTGACCACCTGTGATGCGTTCCGGTTTGCCAGCGCTTCGAGTCCACTGCACGTCGAAGGCGAGCTGGCAGTGTCATCCGACTGATAGATCGCGCGTTCAATATCGGCCAGCGCTATTTTTACCAGTCTGCCATGATGGCGTTCATGTGCCGTTAACTGATGCAGGTAACGTCGCCATTCTTTCACGAGCATCGCATTGGCATGTTGAGCTGCGGCGTTCCACGCGGGCATCAGGTATTCGATGGTGGCATCAATGGTGACATCGGTAATCTCACACTTGGTCTGGCGTGGGGTAAAGGAAAACTGCCAGCGAATATTCCAGGAAGTCAGTGCGTCGTAGCGCTTGCCGAGCGCCAGGCGCTCGCGATTAATCGATGCGCGCAACTCAAGGGCGGTGTTACCGGTTACCTCATAGTACGTGAATCGTTCTTCAGTAGTGACGCCGGCGTGCGCTGATTGCAGCGCGGCAGTCATGAGTATGAGCAGTAGAGTCAGGCGCATTCAGAATTCTACATCGCTGGTTGCAGTCAGTGACCGCGCAACTACCGGCGCGTGTTTGTCACGCATCGTCTACCGCCCATTAAAAACGGGTTTGCGTTTATCGACGAATGATTTGACACCCTCTCTGCCGTCCGCGGTGGTACTCATTGCGATGATGGATTGTGTCTCGGTTTCCATCTGTGATTCCAGTGTGTCGTTCAGCGACATACGCACCAGCTTTTTGATTTGGCCATGGGCGAGTGTCGGGCCCTGAGCCAGGTGTGTGGCCAGCGCATGAACGGATTCGTCGAGTGTCTCTTCCTCGACAACTCGATTGACTAGTCCCCAGTCGAGGGCCTCGTCAGCGGTGAGCGACCGGTTGGTGAGAAACATTTCCAGCGCTCGACGGCTGCCAATAACGCGTGGCAGAAAGTAGCTGGAGCTGCCGTCCGGAGTCAGGCCGATGGCGGTGTAGGCGCTGGTGAATCGACTTTTTGTACTGCAGACTGCCAGATCACTGCAGGCAGCCAGGCTTAAACCGGCGCCGGCGGCAACACCGTTTATTCGGGCTATCAGCGGTGCGTTCATGCGGGAGAACCTGGAAATAGCGGTGTGCATGCAAGTGGTCATTTCCTTGAGCAGCACAGTGACATGTTCGCTTTTTTCAAAGGCGGCGACATCACCACCGGCGCAAAACGCCTTGTCGCCTTCACCGGTCAGCACGGCGACGCGAATGTCCGGGTCGCTGCCGCAGTGGTTGGCCACGTGCATCAACTCACGCATGGCCTCGAGGTTGAGCGCATTAAAAACGGCGCCGCGTTTGATGGTGATAGTGGCAATGTGATTGTTGACCGTCAGTTCGATATGCTCATTGTTCATTTGGCAGTCCGGATTCGTTAGTCAGGTCGATGTGGGGATCCTTTACCGGTGCTTTACCGGAAATGCGTGGTCAGAGTATACAATGCACAAGCCAAGCACCGGTGCCGATAGTTGCCTATGCCACATCACCCTGAAAGTCTGGAAATGATCGTCGAGCAGTTTTCTGCCCGCACCTTGCCCCCGGTGGCTGAATGGAACCCGCAGCGAGTGCGCGATATTGATATCCGCATTGATGATCGAGGTACTTGGTATTACCACGGCAGTGCGATTGACCGGGCGCGCATGGTGGCGTTGTTTTCCACCCTGTTGACCAAAGAAGACGGTGAGTACTTTCTGGTAACCCCGGTGGAAAAACTCAGAATCACAGTTGAAGATGTACCTTTTGTTGCCTTGTTGCTGGAAGTCTCCGGCAGCGGTGACCGTCAGTGTCTGGGTTTTACGGACAATGTCGGCAATCAGTTTGTTGCCGGCCGGGACCATCGGATCTGGATCGATCATCGAACGAATGAGTCGCGCCCATATGTCATCGTCCGCGACGGACTCGCCGCCCTGATGGCTCGGCCGGTGTATTACCAGCTAGCCGAGTTAGTGGTGGAGTCGGCGCAGGGTTGCGGCGTTGTGAGTGACGGCGTCTTCTTTCCACTTAGCTGACTGAACTCGCCTCCGCAGAAGCCGGTTGCCGCCGCAACCATCGCTGCGGCGAATTGTCTCCTGCAGCGTCAATAGAAAACGCGTATCAGCACGCTATACGCGTCAACGATGCTTGAGCTTAACTGCCGCCAGTGGCGGGCGTTGTATGAGTCCTTGTCGCCATTGCCGGGCTGAACTAACTGACTGAGCAATGGGTCACACACCGGTGCCTGAGGCGGCGCGGTGCGTCGCGGAATTTGGCGACGGGATCAAGATTTCGCATCGAGCGCCGATCCATGCCATGGATGGAGGAGGCTTGAGCATGTGTCTTGCTCGGGAGTACCCCCGGCACAAGACAATAAAAAGTGAGAGTGGGCTTTTGGAAGATCGCGGGTTGAGTCGGGATATTGAAGAGTTGAATTTTGTGGCTGCAAGGTTCGACAGTACCGAATTCGAAATCTTCAGTCTGGCGTTCTACGATTGCCATGGTTATCGAGCGGACGATATTGTGCTGCAGGAACTTTTCATGGAGTTTCTGAATGACGGCAGTGCGCCCGCCTGGCTTCGAACTTATGTGAAACGTCGCGTGCGTGGAGACTGCGCACTGACTGAGTCCATTCGACAATCCGCACTGATTACTACCGGTGCCAGTTCGGCCATCGTCAAGTGGCGTCCCAGCGTTGATATATTTTCATTCACACTGATCAGCGCTGTATCCGGCAGCGATTATCAGTACATCAGCGACGAATAGTTTTAGCGATTGGTTATTCGATCGGGTTGGCCAGACCGATCACCACTTCTGCCTGTGGTACCTTCAATAAGCCCGCCGGTGCAAGCAACAGCTTCGATAGGCGGTTACCACCGCCGAGTATAATTTCTTCGCAATCCATCACGCGGCTGTCAATCCAAAGTGGCAGTGTTTCAGGTATGCCGATTGGGGTGACGCCACCGAGTTCCATTCCGGTCATCTCTCTGGTCAGTTCCGGATTGGCAAATGACACCTTGCGCGCGCCGAGCTTTTTTCTGACGACTTTGTTGACGTCGAGCCGGCAGTGCGCAAGCACAACACAACATGCAAAGGCAGGCTCTCCTTTGGTCGATGCAACGACAAGAGCATTGGCGGACTGCTCCGGCGTGTACCCGTAAGCTTCACAAAATTGTGCCGTGTCTGCCAGCTTGTCATCACAGGCAACGACCCGGTGCTCAATGCCATAGGTGTCGAGCGCATTTCGTACTCTCGGATCGGGCAGGTTGGCGTCAGTGGTCAATTCATCTACTCAACAGTTCGATTGAAGTTAAAATGTGCCACTGTCAGCGCAGCGATTCAAGATTCCGGCATGGATGACGCTGATTAGTCGACGGGTCGGTTCCGGCCCGCTCGCATCCGATCGCAACGAGGGTAGTCGAATGCTTCGCAGAAGCCTGGGTATTGTTATTATTGTGCTGATGACCAGCGGTTGTACTGCAGTGGCAGTGGTGGATGCGGCGGCGAGCACAGCGGTGGGTGTGGGCAAGGTGGCGGCCAAAGGGGTGACTTCGGCAGCCGGTGCGCTGATCCCTGATGACGAGGATAAAAAGAAAAAGTAGCGGTGTACTTTTTCAATAGTCGAACGCACTCCACACCGGCGCGTGATCGGACGGTTTTGACATGCCTCTGATGTCGTAGTCGATGCCACTGTCTTCGAGTTTTGCGGTCAGCGGCGGTGTCGTTAAAATATGGTCAATGCGCAGGCCGCTTTTCGGACTTCTTTCAAAGCCTCTGGTTCGATAGTCAAACCAGCTCAGGTAGTCGCTGGCATCCGGGTATTTCACGCGGTAGGTGTCGTCCAGCCCGAACTGCTGTAGCGTGGCGAACCATTCTCTCTCTTCGGGCAGAAAGCTGACATGCCCCTGTTTGAGCCATGCTTTTATGCGTGATTCGCTGATGCCGATGTCTTCGTCAACCGGCGCGATGTTGTAGTCACCGATCACAGCCAGCGCATCACTGCTTTGATAGCTGCTGTTCAGATACGCAGTCAGATCCTGATAGAACTTTTCCTTGGCCGGAAATTTCACCGGGTGGTCGCGTTTTTCGCCATTTGGAAAGTACCCGTTCAACACCGTGATCGGATTGCCATCCCGGGTTTCGAACACGCCGCCGATCAGTCGGCGCTGCGAATCCTCGTTATCACCCGGCAGCCCTTTAATGACTTCCTTAAATGGATAGCGCGACATAATCGCCACACCGTAGTGAGTTTTCTGGCCGTGGAACTCGACGTGGTAGCCCATGTTACAGATTTCCTCGAGCGGGAATTCTGCATCAGGCACCTTGGTCTCCTGCAGTCCGATGATGTCCGGGTTGTGGCTCTCAATCAGTGCTTCAAGCTGATGGAATCGCAGGCGCAGGCTGTTGACGTTGAACGATACTATCTTCATTGATCTACCTTTCTTTTAACCGGCTGGGTCACCTGTTGTTCGGTGCGGAGCGTTTGCCTGTCTGGTCGTAACTTAGTGGACCGCTTGATAAATAAGGTAACACGGATCGAAGCTACAGCCGCCATTGCGGCGTTGGCCATATTTGTAACGCCTGGGCTCGACGTATGACCTATATGCCTGCGTTTTTCCGCCTTGCACTGACGACTCAAGCTGTGAAAAGTTAGTCACCTTATTTATCAAGCGGTCCACTAGCCACCTATGCAATGCCAATGACGCGTACCGAGTCAAGTACACAACGCAGTTGGTCGAGGGCCCGGTGGCTTGCGTCCAGGTTGTCTTTTATCAGGGTCAGTTCGTCTGGTCGGATTGACGGGTTGCGCTGTGACAGTTTCTCCAACCGGTTGAGTTGGTCGCCAAGCACTCGGGTTGCCCGTTCGCTGGCTCTTTGTCGATAGTCGCTGGTGGCGCGGCTGGCAATCTCTTCAGCGATAGTCAGCTGTTGCTGCAGTTGCGGACGTTTCACCGTGACCAGCTGTTTGGCCACCGGGCGTTTTATAATCCGAAACGCGTCGTTGAGGTCTTCATGAGTAAATTGTGCTGTCTGATCATTGCCCTGTTCGTCGACGACAATGCGCAGCAGATCACCGTCCAAAAACTGTTCAATTCGCAGCGAGCGCGGTGCCGGACAGTCGAACACATAATGCGCTTCAAGCAGCACGGTACCCCGTTCCAGCACATCGCTTTGCATGGCACCTGCCAGTACCTGACCAAAACCACCTGAGATAATCTGATCCATGGTGTTCACCACCAGCGGGTGTTCCCACGACAGGAACTGCACCTCTTCACGTGCCAGTGCGATGTGACGTCGGAAGGTCATGGTCATGCCGTCCTCGGGTACACCGGGTAACTCGTTGACTGCCATTTGCTCTCCGGCAGAAACAATGTAGGTATGCGCCGACTGATCTTCGATATTGATGCCGAGGTTGTCGAATGCCTGATCGATGTACCGGCGTAACCCGGTGTCGCTGTCGTAGGCAATGATTTCTTCAATAATCGGTGTGGATATCTGGTCGCGGTGGGAGCTGAGCTCCAGCAGCCGGTCGCGACCCTGTTCGATCGATTGCGCTTCGCTCGCGGCAAGGGTGGCTGCACGGTCTATCAGTTCGTTGACTGCGAGCGGGTTTCTGTCTCTGTCGTGCAGCAGTGTGTCAAACTCGTGCCGCAGCTGCTGTCGAACAATTTCTCCGACCTGACAGGTCTTTTCGAACGCGTTAAGACCGTCGTGATACCAGCGCTGCAGGAACTCATCGGCTGATCCGGGCTCGTATGGCACGATGATGTTCACTGTTTCAGTCTGGCCGATGCGGTCGAGTCTTCCAATGCGCTGTTCCAGCAGATCGGCATTTTCCGGCAAGTCGAGCAGAATCATGTAATGAAGGAACTGGAAGTTACGTCCTTCGCTGCCGATTTCCGAGCACAGCAGAATCTGGCTGCCTGTTTCATCGTCGGCAAAATACTCAGCGGCACGATCTCTTTCCACAATAGACATCTCTTCGTGGAACGCCGCGGCGTTTATACCCTGAGTGTCGCGCAGGCTGGCTTTGAGGGACTCGACGCGTTCGACGCTACGGCAAATCAACAGCACTTTGTTCGGGCTGAGTTCACGCAGTACGCCGGTGAGCCAGTCGATCAGGCCGCCGGCCTGAATGGAGTGTGGCTGATACACGCGCTGCGGGAAGCCGGAGACCGCGCTTCGCGTGTTGCGAAACATCACCCGACCGGTGCCATGCAGGTCGATCAGCTCGCTGACGATATCCTGTGGTGTCGATGCGGTGATGTGCAGAGTGTCGAGCAACTGTTGTTGCTGTTCAACGAGGGGGCGCTCATCGAGGGTCGCTGTCGCTATATCTGCCATGTCGCGATATCCCGACTCTTCTTCGCGAAAAGTTTCGAGCGAGTCGAATCTGTGCGGGTCAAGCAGTCGCAGTCGATCAAAATGTCCTTCATTGCCTGACTGTTCTGGTGTCGCGGTAAGCAACAAAAGCGAGGGCACAGAGTCTGTCAGTTGTTTTATGCCGGCGACACCCGCATTGGAATCGTCGAGCTCGAGATGATGCGCTTCGTCAATGACCAGTGTATCCCACCCTGCGTCGATGGCGGCATTGATCACGCGCTCCTCGCCAAGCAGAAACGGCATGGAGGTTAATACCAGCTGTTTATCGAGAAACGGATTGCCGTCAGTGGCTGATGCCAGTGCCTCTTCGAAAAGCAGATCGTCGATAATGCTGAAGGACAAATTAAAGCGTCGCCTGAGTTCCACCAGCCACTGATGAAGCAGTGGCTCCGGTACGACAATCAACACACGGCTGATGGTGCCGCGTGTTAACTGATGGTGCAGGATCAATGCACTTTCAATGGTTTTCCCGAGTCCGACCTCATCGGCGAGCAGTACCCGCGGGTTGGGGCGGTTGGCCACTTCGTTGGCAATGTACAACTGATGCGGAATCAGATCGATGCGTGCACCACACAACCCGTAGACGGCCGAGCGAGACAATTGCTGCTGCATCTCCCTGGTCTGCAGACGCAGATAGTAGCGGCGTTCCTTGTCGAACTGTGCATTCAGCAGCTTGTCGGAGGGGCGATTGAACTGAGTAAAGTTGTCCAGCTGTGTTTCGACGATGGTGGCATCGTCGCCGGTTTCGAGTGTGCCGGTATAAACCATCAGCTCGTCTGCCGTTTCTACTTGTGTGACCACCAGTTCTGCGCCATCTGCACGCTTCACGCGATCACCGACACCGAAGATCACCCGGGTCAGCGGTGCCGTTTCGGTAGAGTAGTTTCTGACCTCGCCACTGGCCATATAGACGACGGTGACAAGGCGGCTTTCCGTTTTTAAAATTGTACCGAGACCCAGATCAGTCTCAGCATCGCTTATCCAGCGTTGTCCGGGGGCAAAATCAGCCATCAATGGTTTGTTCTTATAAGGGGTTGTTTACGGGGAGGGTGCAGGTGGGTTGCCGGGTAACTCAAGTGACGAAAGTGTCCCGGACCTGTTCGCGCAACAGGTTTTTCTGTACCTTGCCCATGGTGTTGCGGGGTAATTCCGAGACTATCATATAGGACTTGGGTTGTTTAAACCTCGCCAGTTGCTCTGCAACCTGTTGCCGGGCAGCATCCAAATCAATCGTGCGCTTGTCCTCTGTCACCAGTATGGCGACCACACCTTCACCGAAGTCCGGGTGCGGTGCTGCGACGACAGCGGACTCGAGCACACCGTCAAGATCGTCCAGCACCAGTTCTATTTCCTTCGGGTAGACATTAAATCCGCCCGAAATAATCAGATCTTTGTCGCGTCCGACAATCGTGATGTATCCGTCGCCATCGCGCTTTGCCAGATCTCCGGTGATAAAGAAACCGTCCTCAAGTAATTCTTCGGCGGTTTTCTCCGGCATGCGCCAGTAGCCGCTGAATACGTTGGGACCGCGCACCTGCAGTACACCAATGTTGTCATGGTCCACTTCACTGCCGGTCTCGGGGTCGCAGATACGGATGTCGACACCTGGCAGCGGAAGTCCGACTGTGCCTGCTTTGCGCTCCCCCTCGTACGGGTTGGATGTATTCATATTGGTTTCGGTCATGCCATAGCGTTCGAGGATTCGCTGCCCGGTTCGCTGTTCAAAAGCTTCATGGGTTTCGCTCAGCAGAGGCGCGCTGCCGGACATAAAGAGTCGCATGTGACGCACGAGTGCACCGGTCAGTTTATCACCGGACAGCAACCGGGTGTAAAAGGTCGGTACCCCCATCATCGTGGTGGCGTCGGGCAGTTGAGCAATGACGCTGTCGGCATCGAATTTCGGGAGAAATATCATCGATGCACCACAGTGCATGATGGTGTTGGAGGCGACAAAAAGGCCGTGAGTATGGTAGATCGGCAACGCATGCAGCAGCACATCACTTTGGGTAAAGCGCCAGTAGTCGACCAGTGTTTTGGCATTAGACAACAGGTTTTCGTGGGTGAGCATCGCTCCCTTTGAGCGACCGGTGGTGCCGGAGGTGTAGAGAATGGCAGCGATGTCCGCAGCGTCTCTCGCCACGGTCGGGTACGCTGCCGGCTGCGCGGACGCCTGATCGCTGAGGCTGCCGCTGCCGTCTTCATCAAGGCTCAGTACGCGGGCCTCTGTCAGGTCGGAAATCGCATCGATTGAGGCGCTGTCACAGATCACGACAGTCGGTTCGGCATCCTGGATAAAATAGGCCACTTCGTGGCTGGTATAGGCGGTGTTCAGCGGGATAAATATGCTGCCTGTCTGAATACAGGCCACATAGACTGCCAGTGCCGCGGGCGACTTCTGTACCTGCACCAGCACCCGGTCCCCGGGCTTTGCGCCCGCTGCGGTAATTGCGTTGGCGATTCTGCCGGCCGTTTGCATGAACCCAGCGTAGGTGATCGGGTCTGCGTCAGGTGTGTGCAGAAAAGTGTCGTGGTTGTCCTGGTGTCTGGCGAACAGGGCGTCAAACATCACATTGGGCATGGGCGGTCGGTCCGTTGCACGGCAAAGAGGGGAGTATAACAATCTGAGCTGTCAGGTTCTCCAATCAACCGGTTGCAGATTTACTCGACGACATGCTGACACATGGTCGATCCAACGCCCCTCTGGTGCCGTGAAATTGTCAATATTCACGCGTATACAATGATTTGCAGGTTCTACTTCAGTTTTTCTCAAGGATATTTTTTCGCCTGTCGCTAGCGAGTTTAGGCCGATGTCACGAGACTGGGATTTATGCTCCGCATGTCCAGATTCTCGGCCTTAAAGCTGCTTTAAGAGACATGGTAAACACTCGATCAACTAACACGTAGAAAAAACATGCATGCGCGACTAACCAGTAGTGAAAGGCAAAAGATAGAAAAAGATATTGCGTCGTTGGTACACAACCTCAGCGAGGCAATCAGTTGTGGCGATAACAGAATCGCTCAGCTCGAAAAGCAATTGGAACAGCAGAAAAATGAACTCGCTGCCGCTGTGGCCTCGGCCAATGATTCTGCGGCCCAGGTTAAAGAGTTGCAGGCCCAGGTGGTCGCGCTCAAGGATGATCTGGGCGCTCGCAACGCTGATATCTCTGTACTAAAGCTCGAAATCAAGTCACTCACCAAAGACAATGAGGCGTTGCAAAAGCAATTGGCTTCAAAGGATGATGAGAATCAACGGCTGAAAGACAAGCTCGAAGCGCTGGGTCGCGAGAAAGATCAGGCAGACTCGGCAGGTGCTGAGTTCGAGCGTGAAATCAGCTCTCTGCGTACCTCGATCACTGAATTCGAAATCTCTGATGCGGAGCTCCGCGCACGCATTGAGGAACTCGAGCAATTGTTGATTATTGAGCGTCGCAAGTCTGGGCAGGAGCTAATGGCTCGCATTCTGGAACTCGAGTCCATGCTGAGTGCAGAAAGAGCCCGGGCGCATGAAATGCCCGATCTGGCCGAGATCACGAAAATTGACGCCAAGATGAGTGCTGCGAACAGCAAGTCTGTGACACAGACCAAGCAGACTCTCGCAAAAAAAATGGGCTAGGAGTTTGCGCGGTCTGCGCACGTGATGTGCGCTGAACCAGGTCTCAACAGGGTTTGATACTGCCGGCACTGGCCGGCAGTTACTCTGTGCCGGCGACTTCGAGCCTGGCCGTCCAGCGCGCGATTTTACGGTTGATCTGAAGTCGTTTCGTGCGTAGCTCATCGCGTCGATTCGACAGCCGCTGAATACGTGGCTGGGCCTGTCGATGTGCGTCCTTGTCATCGCGATGGCGGTGGTGGAGACGTGCGTCAAACAGCTCGCGGTCGATCCACTGGTACCTGAACCACAGTTCTCGTCGTGCAGTGCGCAACCCATGGATGTACTGATGCAGGAACGCCTGCTCGAGTTCAACCGGGCAGATGCCACGATAGGTGTGATTGTCACTACCGGCATAGAAGCCGTTTTCGGGTGCGCAGTATTGAGGCAGCCCGTCCCGGTAGCCAAGCAGGTAATCCACCTTGTTGGCGGTAACTCCGTGCTTGCTGCACACTCGAATGCGTGAACGCAGACGCGATTCGGAGGGGTGGCCGTACAGTGCATCGTGCAGGCCGGCTTCGCGCCAGTTGCCGGCGACACAGTCGGATTTGCTCATCACGGCGCAGCCGCTGAGGAGCAGCGATAAAAGTGCGATGAATGTGTGAGCGAATGGTTTGCGGAGGCGAATAGTCATGAATCAGGCGCTTCAGAATCAGTAGCCCGTTATGCCAGAGAATCTCCTCACCGGCGCTGAACAGTGGTCACGGTCCGTTAGTTTCTGCTCGTTTTTCATCGTAAACGCGATGTTCTCAGCATCTGGCGTGCAGAGTAAATTTCAAATTCTTCTCGTTTTGTCACATTTCTGTATCAATCAAAATTGACTGTGTTCATTATCCACAATTTCTGTGGATAACTTAGTGGATAAATCGGGGAAGAGTGCTCTGCGAGTAAGATTAATCAAGGGTTTAACACAAAATGGTTATTTTTTAATCAACCCGGTAAAGTGTTTTAAAACATAGACATAGGTGATTTGCAACGATTTTGCAGCGATACCGTTAAGACCCTGATTGTGACCGGGTTGTCAATAAAAATTCTACTGTGGAAAACCCTGCCCGGAAATGGCGATCCGGTGGCTCCGTCAAGCCTGATTTTGTTTAAATGTGACTCGGAATGTTGTGTTTTCCTAATTGACAATTCCGGTTTTTTGCGGAAATTTAGTGAAAATCTCGTGAAACTGTTGTCAGATCACCCAGCATTGAGGTTTGGTCCTCAACTGTGCGGGCGATCAGGTGTACTACCTGACCTTCTCTTTGAGTCGTGCCTGCAATGATGACCAGTCGTGCTCCGATGACTGCCTTGCGATATTTCTCGGTGACGTTCTGCCAAATCACACTGTTGGCGAGTCCGGTTTCATCTTCCGTGGTCATGAAGATAACGCCTTTGGCGCTGCCGGGGCGCTGTCGTACTTTGACGAGTCCGGCCACACGTGCGAACTGTCCATTGGCACAGCTGTCGAGCCATTGTCTGACAGTGAGTACGCGGCGCTGACTGAGCCGTTCGCGCAACAGGGCCAGCGGGTGGCGACCAAGGGTAAAGCCGACACTCTGGTAGTCGGCCACTATTTCTTCGCCCTCTGTGATCAGCGGGAGCTGTTGCGGGCTGTCCTGCGATGAGGCGTCGCGCAGTATGCCGGGCAGACGTTCGACACCGAGGAGATCCCAGTGCGCCCGGTGTCGGTTGCCGCTGATGGGCTTAAGTGCGCCGGCCGCTGCCAGCGCCTGCTGATCGCGAACATTGAGCCGGGTGCGCTTCAGCAGATCGCTGATCGACGTGTAGGGGCCGCTTTGCTGACGCTCGTGTACCAGACACTCAATGCTATTGTTTGACAGGTTTTTCACCAGCCGCAGGCCCAGCCGAACGGCAAATTCACCCCCGCTGTTCTCCTGCAGGTGATGGTCTTTGAAACTTTCATTGATATCGATTTCGCGCACTTCCACACCGTGTCTTCTGGCGTCGGCCACCAGATCTGAAGGCGCGTAGAAGCCCATCGGCAGGCTGTTCATGATGGCGCAGCAAAATGCTGCCGGCTCGTGGCACTTAAGCCACGCCGACACGTATACCAGCAGGGCAAAGCTCGCCGCATGAGATTCGGGAAAGCCGTATTCTCCGAAGCCGCGAATCTGTCGAAATACGGCATCGGCAAAGTGGTCGTCGTAGCCATTGTTTTCCATGCCCTCCATCAGACGCTTGCGAAAGCGGTCAACCGAACCGACCCTGCGCCAGGCCGCCATCGAGCGGCGCAGCTCGTCGGCCTCGCCGGGGCTGAAACCGGCGGCGACCATCGCCAGTTCCATGACCTGTTCCTGAAAGACGGGCACGCCGAGAGTTCGCTTCAGTACTTTTTTCAGTGCGGCATTTGGATAGGTGACCGGCTCGAGCCCCTGCCGTCGCTTCAGGTACGGATTAACCATGCCGCCCTGAATCGGGCCGGGCCGTACGATAGCGACCTCGATCACCAGATCGTAGAAATTTTTCGGCTTCAGGCGCGGCAGCATCGACATTTGTGCGCGAGATTCAATCTGGAAAACGCCAATGGTGTCGGCCTGTTGGATCATCTGGTAAGTCTGATGATCTTCTGCCGGCACTGAAGACATGTTGTAGCGCACTCCCCGATGTTGTTCGAGCAGGTCAAAGCACTTGCGAATAGCGGTGAGCATACCCAGTGCAAGTACGTCGACTTTTAACAGTCCCAGCTCTTCAAGATCATCTTTGTCCCACTGAATTACCGTGCGATCGGGCATTGCGGCATTTTCTACCGGTACGAGTGAGGCGAGTGGCTGATGCGATATGACGAATCCGCCGACATGCTGCGACAGATGTCGGGGAAACCCCATAATTTGTTCCAGCAGCCAGGCGAAGCGTTTCATGAGCGGGCTGTCGGGGGCGAACCCCATTTCTGCCAGTCGCTCCGGCATGACATCAGTGCCATCCCACCACGCCATCGACTTGGCTAATGCGTCTATCTGATCTTCCTGTAAACCGAGTACTTTACCGACGTCACGTATCGCGCTGCGACGACGATAGCTGATTACGGTGGCGGCCAGTGCCGTGCGATGCCTGCCATACTTGGTGTAGATATATTGAATGACTTCTTCGCGCCGCTCGTGTTCGAAGTCAACGTCGATATCCGGCGGCTCATTGCGCTCTTTTGATATGAAGCGTTCAAACAGCATGCTCATACGCATGGGATCGACTTCGGTAATCATCAGACAGAAACACACCGCTGAATTGGCGGCAGAGCCACGACCCTGGCACAGTATGCCGTTCTCCCGTGCGAAGCGAACGATGTCCTGTACCGTGAGGAAGTAGTGTTCGTAGCGCAGCTCTTCGATCAGTGCGAGTTCTTTGTCGATTTGTTGTTGAACCGCATCGCTGGCGCCATCCGGCCAGCGCAGTTGCATGCCACGGTAAGTCAGTTCACGCAAATAGTTGATCGGTGTGCTGGCCGCGGGCACCAGTTCATGAGGATACTCATAGCGCAGTTCATTCAGGCTGAAGCTGCACAGTGCGGCGATAGCAACCGTTTGTTGCAGTGCGTCAGCAGGATACAGTTCGCATAGCACCGCTTTGGAGCGCAGATGCCGCTCCCCGTTGACGTAGAGTTTCCGGCCAGCATTAGCCAGCGTGCAGTTTTCCCGGATACAGGTGACGACATCCTGCAGTGCTCTGCGCATCCTGCAGTGCATGTGCACGTTGCCACAGGCGACGACGGGCAGCTGATAGTGCGCGGCAATGTCATTGACACATTGCCGGTGAGCCTGATCTGTGCGCTGGTGCAGCAGGGTCAGTCCGAGCCACGCGTGACTGAAGTGTCCGGCAAACCAGGTCAGCATTTCATCGGTGGCGGCAACGGTCACCGTGTCGGGTACGGCGAGAATCGCCACACAGTGGTCGGACCTGATCTGCGCAAGCCGCACGCGCTCAAACCGGTAGTCGCCTTTGTCCGCATTGCGTCTGGCATCGGTAATCAGACTGCACAGATCAGTGTAACCGCAGTGGTCCCGTGCCAGCAGGATCAGTTTGAAGCCGTGCTCAAGTTGCAGCTCGGTGCCGACGATGAGTTTTATATTGGATTTTTGCGCCTGGGTATGTGCACGGACAATACCGGCCATCGAGCATTCATCGGTAATTGCCAGCGCCCGGTAACCGAGTTCGGCCGCCGTTTCAACCAGTTCTTCCGGACGTGACGCCCCGCGCAGGAACGTGAAATTGGAAACACAGTGGAGTTCTGCGTACTGAATGTCATTCATACTGTATAAGAATACAGTATTTTGGTGATTTGCACAGGGCGTGCAGCGATCAGTCGATCTGACTGCCGGCAGCGGCGGCTTCTACACGGGCCTTGTGCTGTTACACGATCAAGCGCCCGCGGTTGCGTCTGCTTCTTTAATCATCCGGGGCGCAGATTAACAGTGGCCCCGCGAATAACTCCCCCCGGGCGTCAGGTCAGGCGCTGACCGGTGTTCGCGTCAAAGAAATGCGAGAGTTCCGGGTTGATGCCAAAGCTGATAACGGCGCCCTTACTGGCTTCGGGTGGTTTCTCTGTTTTGGCAATGAACTCGACGTCCGATGCAGTGCGCAGGTGGACCAGTGCATATTCACCGAGATTTTCGACCAGTTCCATTGTGCCCTCGACCACTGCGTTAGCCGGGTTGGTCAACGCGAGATGTTCAGGTCGCATACCGACCTGCAGGTCGCCGGTGATGTTGTTGGCAAGCAGTGAGCCGGCACCGGTGGTGAGGTCACCGGCACTGAAGAAGTTCATCTTCGGGCTGCCAATAAACTGCGCGACGAAGGCATTCTGCGGACGTTCGTACAGTTCAATCGGCGAGCCGACCTGTTCGATACGGCCGTCTTTGAGTACGACGATCTTGTCGGCGAGTGTCATTGCCTCCACCTGATCGTGTGTCACGTAGATCATGGTGGTCTCAAGGCGCTCGTGCAAACGGGCAATTTCCTTGCGTGTCTGTACACGCAGCGCCGCGTCGAGGTTGGACAGGGGCTCATCGAACAGGAACACTTCAGGGTTGCGCACAATGGCACGGCCGATCGCGACTCGCTGTCGCTGTCCGCCTGAAAGGTTGCGTGGCTGGCGATCAAGGTAGTCTGTGATCTGCAGGGTTTCTGCTGCGGCTCTGACTCTTCGGTCTATCTCGGCCCGGTCAGTCTTGATCTGCTTCAATCCGAATGCCATGTTTTTGTAAACCGTCATGTGCGGGTAGAGCGCATAGGTCTGGAATACCATCGACACGCCGCGTTTGGAGGCTGCTATATCGTTGACGACCCGGTCGCCGATGGCGATGGTGCCACCACTGATTTCTTCCAGGCCTGCAATCATGCGCAACAAGGTTGATTTGCCGCAGCCGGAAGGTCCGACAAACACGACGAATTCACCGTCGACAATGTCAAGATCGACGCCATGTACGACCTGCGTAGCACCGTAACTCTTGCGTACATCACGCAACGTTAGACTGGCCATTTTGACTCCATTTCTTGAATTTCACGCTTTAGGGTGGCGACGAAATCGGGGTAGGTTTCAGGTAACTCTCCCCACAGCTGACGGCTCGTGAGAAATGCATCTGATCGCAGCATTGCTTTGAGGTCGTTCCAGGCGGGCTCGTCGTAGTCAAAGCCGATTTTGCCGGCATCGACATGAAGCGCAAATACGTACCAGCTTGCGATGCTGCGGATTCCGTATATGGGCATCTTACCTTGCTTCAAACAGCCCTCGAGAGTCGGGCGGATAAAAATCGGGAACTTCGCCATGCCATCGGCACAAATGCGCGCTACGGTATCGCCGATGGCCTTGTTGCCGAAGCGGCGGATAATTTCCTGAAGGTAGTCTTCCTTGGAAAACGGCAGATCAATTGTTAGCGCCGGCAGTACTTCTTCGGTTTCGTAGTGCGTGAAGTGGGTGAGCAGGTGAGGCACGCGCATGGCGGCGTCAAACGTCTCGACCTGCTCCAGTGCGGCCAGGTAGGCAAGCGCGGTGTGTCCACCGTTGAGGACCCGGATTTTGGTTTCTTCGTAAGGGTCTACATCCGGAGTAACGGTCACGCCGGCAATGGCGAGATCCGGCATGTCTGCCGCCGCGGTTGATTGTAGTACCCACTGACAAAAATCCTCCGCCATCACCGGTGAGGTCACTGGCTCGCCTACAAGACTGCTCAGTTCTGTACTGAGTTCCGGCGGACTGCGTGGCGTGATCCTGTCAACCATGGAGCAGGGGAACGCGACATTTTCCTCGACCCATCGGCTGAGTTCTTTTTGCCCGCAGGCTTGCAGGTAAGTCTGCAGGTTGCCGCTGAGCATCTTGCCATTCTGTCTAATGTTGTCGCAACAGGCGATAGTCAGAGGGGCATTGATGGAATCGTGTCGCCTGGCCAGTGCTGCGCGCAGATAAGCGTATACGCTTTGCGGCTCGCCACCGGCAACTTCCGATTTTATTGTCGGGTCGTCCAGGTTCAGGCGACCTGCGGCATCGGTGTAGTAGCCGCTCTCGGTCACTGTAATCGTGACCAGTTGTACCGAGGGTAGCGAGAGCAGGGCTTCGCAGTCGTCGGCTGCCATGCTCCAATCTGAAAATTGTATGTGGCTGCGTACTCGGCGTAGCTGTACATTGCCCTTGGGTGAATAGGTCTTTAAATAGTATCCATCGTGACGGCTGATGTCCTGTGCAGCAGCGTTAAACTGAGCTGATTCTGTGGGGCGAAGATTTACCGCTGCAATACCCCATCGCAGGTCTTCTGTCTTGTCCATGTAGTCGTCGATGTAGACAGACTGATGGGCGCGGTGAAATGCACCGAATCCGAGGTGGACTACGCCGACCTGACATTTCGAGCGGTTGTAACTGGAAGCAGTTATAGCAGCTGACTCCGCGCTGTTATTTTCAGCACCGTTCATGAAGAGGGCTCTTGTTTAGGTGCCAGGTCTTTGCGTGCAATTTCGCGATACTGCGACGGCGTCATACCCCGCAGCTTTAAGAAATGCCGGTTGAAGTTGGCCAAATTCTTAAATCCGGCTTCCTGTGCGATTGAAGTGATCTGGTTATCAGACGCATACAGCATTCCGCAGGCCTGTCCGATTCGGATTCGGTTCAGAAAGTCGACAAAGCTGTGGCCGGTGACTGCCTGAAAGTTACGACTGAAAGTAATTTCCGTCATATTGGCCATTTCCGCTGCCTGTGCAACCGAGACCCCTTCGTAGAAGTGATTGGTGATGTAGTCAACTACTTCAGCGATACGGGCGTGTTTGCTGCCGCCCTCCGGCTGAATCAATTTGGTAATCGACAGGGTTTTCTTCTCTGCATGCTCATTTAACCGCACCAGAAACCTGACGAACGCGAGGATGCGCTCGGCACCGGTGTTATCGCGGATAGATTCCATATGACCACGTGCGAATGTCGGGTTAAAGCCTTCGAAGAAAATGCCTGACTGCGCTGTTTTCAACATCTGCAGTACCTGTGCAAACTCGGGGAATCCTTCGGCGAGTTTTTCGACGCTGTCGTGGCTGAACTGAATCAGCATGTCGCGAATGTCTACCGGCTTGGACCAGACCTGGTCGGTGATCCAGTTGTGCGGCAGATTCGGACCGGTCATGAAAAGATCTCCGGGTTTAAACTCCCCGATGTAGTCGCCGACAAAAGCCTTGCCGCGAGTTTCAACGACCAGGTGCAATTCGTATTCTTCGTGCGCGTGCCAGCGGCACAAGTCTGTCGGCCATCCGTGTTCCAGATAACGAATCGATCGGTTGCTGCGATCGACTTTTTCAATTTCCAGTTCAATAATCGACATAAACCAGCTTACGATAGAGGTAGCGCAGTCGTCGCAGGTTGATGACTGATGATGTCGGAATTGGCGGTGTGATTCACTTGACCGCTCCGAAGGTAAGGCCCCTTACCAATTGCTTCTGACAGAACCAGCCGAGTACGACAATTGGACCAACAGCGGCGGTAGAGACTGCAGACAAACGCCCGAAGAAGAGTCCTTCCGGTGCGCGGTTCCCTTCGATCAGTTTGGATAGCGTTGCCGCTTCAGTGGTGGTAAGCCGTACTGTCCAGTAAGCTTCGTTCCAGCAGAAGATAAAGCACAGCAGCGCTGTTGACGCGACACCGCCCCATGCAAGCGGGATGAGGATGTCTTTTATCTCGCCCCACGTGCTGACGCCATCCATTTTTCCGGCTTCAATGATTTCCTTTGGGATTTCCTTGAAGTAGGTAAACAGCATCCAGATCACGATAGGAAGATTAATCAGGCAGAGCACTACGATAATCAGAAAGTGCGTGTCAAACAGATTCAGAAAGTTCTTGGTCAGGAACGTCATCGGGTAAAGCACGGCTGCGGCCGGCAACATTTTTGTTGAAAGCATCCACACCAGTACATCTTTGGTGCGTCTGGTAGGGTTAAACGCCATTGCATAGGCGGCCGGTACACCGACAACCAGGGCAAACAGTGTTGCGAAGGTTGCGGTTATGGCGGAGTTAATCGCAAATCGCCAGTAGTCGTAGTTCTCTGTCATGTTGAGGTAGTTATCAAGCGTGGGCTTGAAAACAAACAGATGCTCCGGCTTCACCGCATCGGCATCTGTTTTAAAGCTGGTGAACACCATCCAGAAGATTGGAAAGAAAAAGATCAGTGCGACAATCCAGGCCAGTAGTGGCCAGAATATGTTGCCGAATCTTGATGTTTGAGCGACTGCAGCCATAAGTGTTCCGCCTTAATCCATCAAACTCTTGCCGACCATCCTTAACAGAAAGATGGCGACGATGTTAGCGAGGATCACTGCGAAAATACCGGTGGCGCTGGCCGCACCGATATTGTTCGAGGTGAATTCGCCAATCAGGTAGGGAAGGTTTTTGTTGCCGTTGCCGCGACTGACTATTTCAATTTCCGCGTATAGGGAAAGATGAAAAATGGACTGAATCATAATAACAATCGCAATCGGGCGCGCGAGGTGCGGCAGTGTCAGATTTCGAAACCGTGACCAGGCATTGGCGCCGTCAAGGATAGCTGCTTCTCTTTGTTGCTCGTCCTCAGACTGCAGCGATGTCATAAAAATCAGTACGGCAAATGGTGTCCACTGCCACGTCACCATGATGATGACAGCGTAAGCGGACGTTTGCGTGGCACGGAATGACATTGGCGTGAATTCGGGCCATAAAGAAAAGAAGGCGCCAAGTATCGGGAAGTCTCGCAGACCGGCGACTATGTTATTGATGCCCTCAACGGCGAGTCCGTTGAGCCCCAGCACGGGATCGAGAATCATATTGATCCAGAGAACCGCGTTCACCGCCGGCATCACGAAAAATGGAGAGATCAGCAGTACGCGGACGATGCCCCGTCCGGGGAACGTTCGGTTGACCAGCGTTGCCAGTGCCAGCCCGAGGATGACCGTAAAGAACAGGATGCTGACGACAATAAACAGGCTGTTTTGTACGGCGAACCAGAAATCTTTAGCGTGGAAAAGGACGTATTCGTAGTTGCCGAACCCACGCCAGTTGCTAATGCTTGGCGTCGTCCATTCCGGTCGACGCAGACTGTTCAACACATAACGGATGAAAGAGAAATACAGCGTCATGCCGAGTGGGATTAACATCCACAGCAGCAGCAGAATAACGGCGGGAGCCTGTAACAGGCGGGGCAGGGTGCGTTTTGACATAGATCTTCAAACCTGTAGTGTCTGCAGCAACAGCTGGTTTAAAGACAGGTAGCGATGGTGGGTTGGCTTAAGCTGATTCACAACCTTAATCTGCACCGTGGACGTTCAAATAAAAATAAAAAAGGCCCGGCGGTAATCCGCCGAGCCCTGCAAGTTAAAGGCTAACTTAGTAGTAACCTGCTTCTCGCATAATGGCGTCAGCTGCTTCTTGTGAAGCTGCGAGCGCATCGTCAACCGACTTGGCACCAGACAGTGCTGCGGCCATTTCCTGAGCAACCGCAATACCAACTTCCGGGAATTCCGGAATGGCAGCGAACTGAACGCCCACGTATGGTTTCAGGTCAGTGGCTTCAGGTGCGGCAGATTCAATGGCAGCCATTTCAGCAGAGGCGAATCCGGCAACTTCCTGGAACTCAGGGTATGCGTAAGTAGAAGCGCGCGTACCGGTAGGTACTTTGCCCCAACCGAACTCGGGATGATCAGCAACGGCTTTGATGTAGTCCTTGGAGGTTGCCCATTCGATGAACTTCTTGGACTCTTCAGCGTTAGGTGATCCTGCAGGAACAGCCATTGCCCATGCCCACAACCAGTTGGCACCAACAGCGTTGCCAGCATTTGGCGACTGAGCGTAAGCAACACCGTCTACCTCAAGGAAAGATGCTGCGATAGTGGCGTCAATCCACATGCCGCATTTACCTTCGTTGTAGAGTGCCAGGATTTCGTTGAAGGAATTACCTTCAGAACCCGGAGGGCCGTAGTTGCCAAGCAGGTCAACGTAGAAGTTGATTGCGTTTTTCCACTCGTCTGAATCGAGAGTAGGTTTCATGTCTTTGTCGAACCATGCACCACCGAAAGAATTCACAACGGTAGTGATGAACGCCATGTTGTCACCCCAGCCAGGCTTTCCACGCAAGCAAGCGCCGTAAACGCCGTTGTCTGGATCGTGAATAGCGGCAGCGGCGGCTTTGATGTTGTCCCATGAATCGTTGTCCTTGATCTCAACGCCGGCAGCGTCAGTCAGGTCTTTACGATACATCACCATGGAAGACTCACCGTAGAAAGGTGCCGCGTACAGCGTGCCGTCGTGTGACAGGCCGTTGCGAATGGCGGGCAGCATGTCGTCGATGTCGTAGTCGGCGCTGAATTCAAGTGGCTCAATCCAGCCGGCAGCACCCCAGATAGGCGCTTCCTGCATACCGATGTTGATCACGTCGTACTCACCACCACCGGTGGCAGTGTCTGATGTGACCTGCTCGCGCAGTACACCTTCTTCCAGCGATACCCAGTTGAGTTTGACACCGGTTTCTTCGGTGTATGCCTCAGCCACTTTCTGCATGTTGATCATGTGACCGTTATTCACGATCGCGATGGTCAGTTCTGTCGCAGATGCCGTCGTCGCGGTTGCGACGCCGAGTGCCATGGTGAGGGCGGTTTTACGTAATAAGTTCATATTTTCTCCCAGAGGTCCAATGATCGAGTAGTCATTGCACGCGCAATTTCATTAGAATATCGCGGCTGACGCAAATACGATAATAACAAAAAAGCATACAATTTTATCATTCACGTCGATGTTTCTTTCTCAGGATTTGCATCACTAGTGCCCGATTTTCAAAAATGGTGGGTACTTTCACGGCATTGCCATGTGCAGTCAGCAGAGTGCGCATGGCACTGGAATGGATATAGACGAGTGCTCGAGGTCTGCAATAATTCTTAGGAATTTACAGTGTTAGCACAGTGCTCAGGACGAATGTCTGATTGTTACTGTGTCAATTTTGTTACAGCGACAACGGGTTGTTACAACAAAAATTGTCGAAACATGGGTCCTGTCACCTTTAGTTTCCAACAAATCGCTCCAAAAATGCGCCGTGATAGATTTGTACACGTAAGCGTGCCGGTTGAACCCGCGTCGCAACAGTGGAATAGAGGAGCGCGGCTGCCTGATCGCGTGCTCCAGGAGTCTGCGCGGCAGAAGTCAGCGTAGCGAGAGCGTGTCCGGTTGTGCCTGAATACGCCTTTATTTTCGTCGCGTATGAACAACATCCGTCGAGCCCGGGTTGTTCAAATATGGCAAACGCGGCAATGGCGGCTGTAGCTTCGATCCGTGTTGCTTTATTTATCAAGCGGCCCACTAGCGGCCGGTGGCATGCGCCTGTTGCAAAATCGCCAGCACCTCGTGCATGGAGCCACATACCTGCACACCGGTTGCCACGGGTGTGGGGGCGAGGGGCACAATGTTGGGTACATGAAATACCTTCAATCCGGCAGCGGCCGCTGCTTTTACGCCGTTGAGAGAGTCCTCCAGGCCAACAGAGCGGGACATGTCCGCGCCAATTGATGCACCGGCCTTTAGATAGATTTCGGGGTGCGGCTTGCTTTGGCTGACCTGATCTCCGCATACCACAGACTGAAAAAAGTCCCGGATGCCGGTGTCCCGCAGCTTTTTTTCTGCGGCAGATGACCCCGATGAGGTTGCGACGGCAGTTTTGACATTATTGTTCAGCAGCCACTGCAGGATCTCGGGGACGCCTTCAAGTAGCGGGATCGCCCGCTGATGCGTCAGCGTGTGATAGTGATCAACCCAGGTGCGGCGGAACGCGACCGGGTCCACCTGATGAGAGAGGGTCCGCTGCAGGGTTTTAGCGTGATGTGCTTCGTTGGTGCCGACCAGCGAGAAAAACAGATCCGTTGACTCTTCCAACTCGTGTGCTTTGACCGCATGCTCAAAGGCGCGCAGCGAGAGGGATTCCGAGTCGATCAGTAATCCGTCCATATCGAAGATTGCCGCATCCGGCAACGGTATACCAGCCTTCGCTGCGGGTGCACTGTCGTTCCGGTCGCCGGAGTTCATCGGGCAAGCGCGGTTGCAAAACGGGTGTTTAGCTTTTCGCGCTCCTCTTCGTGTGCGGGAAAGGCGGTCAGCCATTTCATCTCGAGTGCCTGGGTCTGCTGTTCCCGCGATGAAGTCTGCGCGGATGACAGCCCCTGCTGCAGCTGATCGAGTTGGTGCTGCATTCTCAGGCCCTTATCTTCTTCCGGGGTTTCCCGGTCGAGCAGTATTTCGAGATCGATGCACAGCAGTCGACGGGCCCGCGTGTTTGCATCCAGATCCGGCAGAGTCCCTGATTGCAAATGCGCCACCACTGAGTCACGACGCAAGTTGATCGCTTTTTTCCACTCCAGCCGATCGCCCCCGGCGCTGTCGTCCCATTTCCCCAGCAGCTGTTCTATGCGGGTAGTGACGGCGGCTGGTGGCTGCCCCAGCAGTGACTCCAGCTGATCGCACAGCGATGCATTGCTTCGCAGTCTTGCAAGCTGCGCCTTGTGAGCGGATTCGGTGTGGAGCTCGCGCTGCTTATCAAGGCCTGCCAGCGCACGATTAAAATCGCGGAATAAAAATTTCTGGTCCCGTTCCGGAAACTCGGGCAGGCCTTCAAACTCATCCTGCAGGGCCTGCAGTTTTTTTTCGTCGAGCGGTTTGTTGTCGCTATCGTATTCCCGCAGTGTTTTAATGATGGCGCGGGCGCGCTTTACGTGCTCCATGCTAGCGTCATACTGCTCTTTCTGTTTTCCGCGATGCACATCATAAACGTCGCTGCATGCCTGATTGAACGCCTTCCAGAGTCGCTGATCATCTGCACGCCGAACAATGCCGGTCCGTCGCCACTGTGACTGCAGTCGTTTTACCTGATTGATGCAATGCTGATTAACTTCACCTTCACCCAGTGTTTTGACTCGTTCGATCAGCGCTTCCTTTTCCGCTGCTCCCTGCTCGTAAGCGGGTTCGAGCTTGCTATTCAGTGTTGCCAGGACTTCGGTGAAAGCGTCTTCCTGTGTCGCCACGGCCTTGCGATCGTGCACGCGAAGTTTGCGCCACTCGTTTTTAGCGGTTCGAATAGTCTTTTCTACCAGGCGCCAGTCGGGATTATCCCAGTTAACCTGCTCGGTATAGTCTTTAAGCATCGATAGTATGGCTTCGCGTTGCTCAAGCTTTTGTGCTTTGTCTTCCCGGCGTTTTGCAAAGTACTCGGCGCACGGTGCATAGGCGATATCCGCTGCGGCTTTAAAGCGCGGCCAGTAGGTTTCCTGGCTCGGGCTGGCTCCCATTGCCTTCCACTGATTTTGAAGTTCCTTGATGCGGTCAGCCTGATCGCGCGGGGGTAACTGACGTGACGGCAGTTGTTCCATTTCCTCGCACAGCGTTTCAAGCTTCGGTTCGACTGCAAATTGCTTCCAGTCCCCGAGTTCAGTCAGCCGTTTTTCAAACCCGCCAAGCCGCTCATGCAGCGGGTTGCGATCAGCTGCCGGCAATCTCGCAATTTTTTTCTCCAGCCGCTCGTAGATCGATTTGGCCGGGCCCCATTTGCTGGCGTTGATCGCGCTGTTCAATGACCCGAATTGTTTTTGTATGCCTGTTTTCAATTCGGCATGGGCTTCGTTCAATGCTTTTATTTTCTGTTCCACTGATTGCAGTAGTGCAGGTAACTCGTCGGTGTAGCTGGCTTCGGTTTTACCTTTACCTTGCAACTCGATTGCCTTTCTTAATGCCGCCTTGTGGGATTTAAGCTGATCGATGTCAGCGGTGTTCGCCTCCTGCACCTGTGCATGTGACTGGCTGGCTGATGCGGCCTGAGAGTAAGCGGCATCCGCACGTTTCAGCGCGCCAGTTAAGGCTTGCATCAACTGCGCATCGTCCGATGGCCGTGACGCATCAGTGGTCCATTTTGTACGGATGGCGTGAGTCTCGGTTGCGACACCCGGAAGCAACGCTTTCAGTGCTGATAACTCTGTTTTACTTAATGTACCCACCAATTCATCGAGGCGGGTGATATCGGCTTGCAGGCTTTCCTGCTGTGCCTGCGCCTCGCGATTTTGGTCAACCTTTTCAGCGGCAACCTGACGAAGTGATTCGAATCGCTGCTGCTCCTCGCTGCTGATCTCAAAGTCCAGCGCCTGCCAGCGATTGAGGAAAAGATCGTATCGATTGCTGAAGTTCGGGGCCCAGGCACCATGAGCCAGTTTGTCCATTTGTTCAATTATTTTGTCGATCTCTGCGTGTTGTTCTGCCAGTTGTGCAGTATGCGACTGATGTGCCTGCAGGCGCTCTTTAAGTTTGCGCGCGACCACTTTGTCTTTGGTTTTTATCTGTCTGTAGACGTCATCGATCAGCGTCAAAGAGCCAATTTTTTCGGTGACCTGATCACGGGTGTCGTGAAAGCGGGTTTCTATTGCGATTTCGGTGAAATCCCGGTCCTGGTCGAACAGACTGAGTCCGTATGCACGAATCTGAGGGTCGGCATGTTGTGCGGCGATGAATAACGCCAGTCGGCGGTCTGCCGGTGTGTTGGCGTAGCCCTTTAGCAGCGACCTGGTTTCAGCACTGGCATCGAGGCTGCGTGCATATTGGCGGGCCGCCGCGATTTTCACCCGGTCACTTTTGTCCTCACGACTCACGCGGAGCAGGGTGGCGGTATCACGTACGTGGTTGCATGCCTGCAGTCGCTTTTTCTCAGCGGGATCGTTCAGCAGGATCTCGCTCTGATCGACTGCGTTCGAATCCCCTTCTTTACTCGCCGGCACCTGCGCGGGTAATTCCCTGGACTGTCCTTTCTGCCTGCCCCACTGCAGTTTTGGCAATTTCCCCAGCATGGATGCTCCGTTATTTCAGTTGTCTGCCGGAGAGACAGACATTCGAACCACGCGTCTCTTTAGAAAGGGCCGTGGAACGGGTGTTGGTAATCCGTAGGCAACTTTGCCAGTGTGTTGTTAGGTCCGGGCGCTGAGCGCTGAAACCAGTGCGTGCCCCATTTGACTGGTAGAGACCGGTGCGTGTCCGTCTGCCTGTATGTCCACCGTTCTGATATTTTGCGCGAGCACGTCGTCCACAGCCTGCTCAAGCAGATCGGCTTCATCGTTGCTGTTGAGTGAGTAGCGCAGACACATAGCGAACGACAGTACTGTCGCCAGTGGATTGGCCTTGCCTTCACCGGCAATATCGGGTGCTGAGCCATGAACGGGTTCGTACAACGCCGCACGTTTGCCATCGTTTGCGGCACCGAGCGATGCTGATGGCAGCATTCCAAGTGAGCCGGTCAGCATGGCGGCACAATCCGACAGTACATCACCGAACAGATTATCTGTAGCAATCACATCAAACTGTTTGGGCGCTCTGACCAGTTGCATGGCACAGTTGTCAGCGTACATGTGCTCAAGTGTGATTTCGGGATAGGCTTTGCCAACGGTTGTAGCAATGTCGCGCCACAGCACACCGGTTTCCATGACATTGGCTTTTTCCACTGAGTGCATTCTGCCGCTTCGTTTCCCTGCCAGTTCAAAGCCGACATGCAGCAGTCTTTCAATTTCGCTGTCCAGATACACTTGTGTATCCACCGCCCGGCGACTGCCGTCAGCCAGCGTTTCTATACCGCGAGGTTCTCCAAAGTAAACACCGGCGGTCAGTTCACGCAAGATCAGAATATCGAGACCGGACACCAGGTCTTCCTGCAGTGAGGAAGCCGCGGCCAGCGCTGGTCTGCAGGTCGCTGGACGCAGATTGGCAAACAGATCGAGTTCCTTACGCAGAGTCAACAAGCCGGCTTCGGGTCGCAGGTGTCGTGCGACGTCATCCCACTGCGGTCCCCCTACAGAGCCCATGACAATCGCATCGACTTCTTTGGCGCGAGCCAGTGTTTCATCAGCGAGCGGGGTGCCGTAGCGATCGTAAGCCGCACCGCCGATATCGTCTTCGATAATGGAAAAGTTAAATCCCCGGTGCGAGGCGAACCAGTCGATCACACGGCGCAGTTCGGTAACCACTTCAGGTCCGATACCATCGCCGGGCAGCAGTAGGAGTGAGGCGTCTTTCATTAGTGCTCTGTTGTTATCTGGTGATTCGTCAGTGATACGTGACTGATAAAGGGGGCGCTTAGCCCGCCGCAGGAGTCAGCCAGCCGCGGTTGTCATTGACCCCGGATTCATACGATGAAATGTCGGATTCTTTTTCAAGTGTCAGCGCGATCTCGTCGAGTCCATTGAGCAAACAGTGCTTTCTGAACTCGTCGATTTCGAAGTGATGCTCCTGACCATCCGGCGCAGTGACCGTCTGGCGTTCAAGGTTGATGTTGAACACCGCGTTCGATCCGAATTCCGCCTGGCTGGTCAGATCATCTATTTGTTCCTGAGGCAGTCGAATAAGTAACATGCCGTTCTTGAAGGCGTTGTTGTAGAAGATGTCGGAGAAACTGGGCGCGATGACACAGCGTATGCCAAAGTCTTCAATGGCCCATGCGGCGTGCTCGCGGGATGATCCACAGCCGAAGTTGTCACCGGCGATAAGAATCTTCGCCTGCTGATAAGCTTCTTTGTTCAGGACAAACTCGGGGTTGTCCGTGCCGTCGTCCAGATAGCGCATCGAATGAAACAGGCCTTTGCCGAGTCCGGTGCGTTCAATGGTTTTCAGATATTGCTTGGGTATGATCATGTCCGTGTCGACGTTGATCATCGGTAACGGCGCGGCAACACCGGTGAGTTCGGTCAGCGCTTTCATTCATTCGCTCCGTCGGATAACAGGGGACGCACATCGGTAAGGCGTCCGTTCACAGCTGCCGCTGCCGCCATCGCCGGTGACATGAGGTGGGTGCGCCCGCCATGACCCTGTCGCCCTTCGAAGTTGCGATTGGAGGTGGAAGCGCAGCGCTCGCCGGGTGAGAGTCGATCCGGATTCATACCCAGGCACATGCTGCAGCCTGGCTCGCGCCAGTCGAATCCGGCATCCTGCAGTATACCGGCAATGCCTTCCTCTTCGGCCTGTGCCTTTACCAGGCCTGAGCCGGGGACCACCATCGCCTCGACGCTGGCGGCAACTTTTTTACCCTTTACCACCTTGGCAACTGCGCGCAGATCTTCAATTCTGCCGTTCGTGCATGAGCCGATGAAAACCTTGTCGATGGGGATTTCGGTCATTGGCGTGCCCGCCGTCAGACCCATGTACTCCAGCGATCGTTGCGCTGCCGCCTGCTTGTGTTCGTCGGCGAAATCCTGTGGAGACGGTACCGAAGCGGTGATTGAAATGGCGTCTTCCGGTGACGTCCCCCAGGTAACAATCGGGGCAATGCTCGCGGCATCGATTTCTACCACCTTGTCAAAGTGCGCACCCTCATCTGTCTGAAGTGTTTTCCAATATGCCACTGCGCGTTCCCAGTCGTCGCCCTTCGGCGATTTCGGTCGACCTTTCAGGTAGGCGAAGGTTTTTTCGTCGGGTGCCACCAGACCGGCTCGTGCGCCACCCTCAATCGCCATGTTACAGAGTGTCATTCTGCCTTCCATCGACAGTTCGCGAATCGCCTCGCCGGCGTATTCAATGACGTGGCCGGTGCCGCCGGCGGTGCCGGTGTGAGCGATGATTGCAAGCGTCAGGTCCTTGGCTGTCACGCCGGGTGCCAGCAGGCCGTTCACTTTGACCAGCATATTTTTCGACTTGTTCTGCAGCAGTGTTTGTGAAGCCAGCACATGCTCGACCTCCGATGTACCGATGCCGTGTGCGAGCGCACCGAACGCGCCGTGGGTTGCCGTGTGCGAATCGCCGCAGACCACTGTCGTACCGGGCAGCGTAAAGCCCTGTTCCGGACCGATGATGTGCACGATGCCCTGGCGCTTATCCAGCTCATTAAAGTACTCGACGTTAAACTCGCGAGTGTTTTGCGCCAGCGTATCCATTTGCAGCTTGCTCTGCGGATCATCGATCCCCTGAGAGCGGTCAGTGGTGGGTATGTTGTGATCCACCACCGCCAGCGTGAGCTCGGGGCGTCGCACTTCGCGCTTGTTCAGGCGCAAACCTTCAAAGGCTTGCGCGCTGGTGACTTCGTGAACCAGATGCCTGTCGATGTAGATCAGGCACGTGCCGTCTGGCTCGGTACTGACAACATGGGCATCCCATATCTTGTCGTACAGAGTTTTTGCTGACAATGAATGAGCCTCTTCTGGAGTTGGACGGAGGTGATAGGCCACGCGCCGTACTGTTTACAGGGTAGCCAGCAGTGTTTCAGGCAGTTTTGACGGCGTTAGCTCGTGACCTGGCCGAGCGCATCATCCTACTGTGCGCTCAATCAGGTCAGGGATCTGCTCACCAGCCTACTATATGTGAATGGTAGTGCTCCGTCGCAAGTGCTGCAACGATTACGGCGATGCCGACCCGGTCAGGTGCGCAATAAGGAAGAGGCGCCGCCGCGGCGAACCCGGGTGCCCGGGCAGGGGCGTCGCGCCGGCGGCCTATGCACTAAACAGTGTGTTGAAACACGTGATGAGCGACGGTCAGAGTAGGCGAATTTCCACGAAAAAGCGCAGGGTATGGGATGTAAATGAGCATTTTTAGGGGGAATTTAAGCCCTCAGACCTGGCGCAATAGTTTTTCAACATCCAGTTAACCGTAGGCGAACAGGGCACATACGGTGACAAGCAGTGTGGTGCAGATTCCTGCAATAGCCACCAGCTGCATGCTGTGACTCGCGGATCGTCTTTGTGCTCTGATCGCTTCGGGATTTCTCACTTTATATTCCTCCTGTGCGGCGTTCCCAGCCGGACGGGCAGTGTGGAGATAAAGCGACAGGGTGTTTGCCTAGTGGCGCGCAGAAATGAGCGGTGGCTGCCGTGACGGTATTAAAAACGGCTAACAGCCCGCAGTGGCCGGCTCGGTTTGGTCACAACCTGCGATCCAACGCCTGACTATTGCGAATTGTGGCCGGCCTGAAAACTGTGAATCAGTTTAGTGACATTCCTGATGACATGCGGTATCTTGTGGCGAATTTACAACAAACAATGCGGTTTCGCTTTGAATTTCAGGAGTTTTTGATGTCCTTGCTCGTATGTGCAGCCATCGCGTTTCTATGCCTGACACTTATATCCAGGCGCACAGACCCGTAGTCTCAGCAGGACAATTGCGTCGCTGTCTCGTCAGTGTAACGTTCCCTTTACAGTCAATTTCACTGCCCCTGTGCCTTTCAGCCGGCAGGGCAACCTGCAATTACCCGAGAATAGGTAACCCTTCAACAAGCCAGAATGCGATGAAAAGCAGCATGGCGACGATTGCCAGCGTGGTGATTACTTTCCCATCTGTGATCATTAGAAAAAAGCCTCGGTCGGGATTGGAAATTGTGGGTGTCACACCTTTCGGCTGACATAATGCTGGCTGTAGCAGCTTTGAGACCAACCACGCATGTCCCCCGACGAATTCAGGCAGGCCGGACACGAAATCATCGAACTGATCGCACAATATCGCGAACAGGTTGAGCAGCAGCCCGTACGCAGTAAGGCACAGGTAGGTGAGGTGCTCGATGCTCTGCCTGCCAGCCCGCCGGACCAGCCGGAAGCCGCCAGTACCATCATTGGCGATGTGCAAGAGTTGCTGATGCCACATCTGACGCATTGGCAGCATCCTTCATTTCACGCCTACTTCCCCGCCAACGCGGAATTGTCCTCGGTGCTCGGGGACCTGCTGAGTTCCGGGCTTGGGCAGCTTGGCCTCAACTGGCAATCGAGCCCGCCGCTGACCGAAGTCGAGCAGCGCATGTGTGAATGGCTGCAGCAAATGCTGGGCTTATCGGCAAACTGGTCCGGGGTCATTCATGACACCGCCTCGACTGCTACCCTGGTGGCTCTGCTGTGCGCCCGCGAGCGCGCGACCCGGTTCGCGTCGGTACCGGCTGGCGGAGAATTGACAGTTTACGGCTCAGCGCAGGCGCACAGCTCGGTGGTCAAGGCGGCACTGCTCGCGGGCTACGGTCGACACGCCGTTCGCACCTGTGCGATTAATGCCGATTTCTCTGTTGATCTCGACGCGTTGTGTTCTCTAATAGAGAGCGATGTGGCCGAGGGGCGCGTGCCCGGCGCCATTGTCGGATGTACCGGTACGACCGCAACCACCGCGATGGACGATATCGATGGCCTGGCCGATCTCGCAGCCGAGTTTGATTGCTGGTTGCATGTGGATGGTGCGATGGCCGGCAGCGCGATGCTGCTGCCTGAGATGAGACACTGGTGGGCGGGCATTGAACGGGCGGACTCCGTCGTTTTTAACCCCCACAAATGGCTTGGTGCGGTGTTTGACTGCTCTGTTTATTTTGTCCGTGATCCGGAGCACCTGATCCGGGTAATGAGCACAAATCCGTCCTACCTGCAGACCAGCGCCGACGGTGATGCACCTAACTATCGCGACTGGGGTATACCGCTCGGACGTCGTTTCCGATCAATGAAACTGTGGTGGCTGATCAGAAGCGCGGGTGTAAGCGGTTTGCAAAAACGCCTGCGTCGCGACCTGGATAATGCGCAATGGCTGGCTCAGCGTATTGAAGAAGCACCGCACTGGCGACTGCTTGCCCCGGTATCGCTGCAAACCGTCTGTGTCGTCCACGAACCGCCGCATATCGAGCCTGGCGGCGCGACCGATGAGTACACTCAGCGCTGGTGTGAGGCAATCAACGCAAGCGGGGTCGCTATGCTGACACCGGCGCAGATTACTGATCATCGGGGACAAGAGTGCTGGATGGTGCGCGTGTCCATTGGAGCGCTGGGTACAGAACGTGAGCATATTGAAAAGCTTTGGGGTCACATGCAGCGGCATACTGCGGCCTGAAAAACTCCCTCTGCATTAACCTGCTGGCGAAACGTTCTAACTATGCACCCGACCGGATTCAGACTCGCCGTTGTGACGACGACAGTGTTGCTGACAGTACTCCTCAGCAGCTGCGGCCTGTTCAGCAAAAAAGAGCCTGGAATCGGCAAGCCGGTTGAGTGGAGCCGACTTGCAGAGTGGCGCTCTGCGGACCTGACGCCGAGCTGGCAGGCGCTTTTGACCCAGTGTCCGCGGCTCGACAGCCGGACACCCTGGGACACTATTTGCGCGGATGCGATGGCGCTGCGCACCCCGTCGTCGGCACAGATAAGGTCTTTTCTGGAAACCCGCTTTCGACCGCATCGGGTCTACGGCAAAGGCGGTCAGACCGATGGGCTGATTACCGGCTACTACGAACCGCTGTTGCGCGGCAGTCTGCAGTCCACTGAGCGTTATCGGTATCCGCTTTACCGTCCGCCACCAGAGATGCTAATAATCGAACTTGATTCCGTGTATCCGTCTCTTGAAGGCATGCGTCTGCGTGGTCGCCTTGAGGGCAACCGGGTCATCCCGTTTTATGCACGCGAGGATATCGACAGTGATAACAGTCCGCTCAGTGGCAACGAAATTTTGTGGATCGATGATCCTTACGGCTCCTTCTTTTTGCAGATACAGGGGTCGGGTCGCGTCGCACTCGAAGACGGAACGATCATTGGCGTTAACTATGCCAACCAGAATGGTCATCCGTACTTTGCCATTGGCAAGACACTGGTCGAGCGTGGCGAACTGGCCCTGGAAGACGTCAGTCTGTTCACCATCAAATCCTGGCTGCGCACGCATCCTGATCGTGCTCAGGAAGTACTCAATCAAAACCCGAGTTATGTGTTTTTTACGGTACGTGAAGACGCTGACGAAAATGCACGGGGCTCGCTCAATGTGCCGCTGACTGCCGGGCACAGTCTTGCAGTCGACCGCAATGTGGTGCCCCTGGGTACGCCGGTTTGGTTGCAGACCACCCTGCCTGACGGATCGCCGCTGCATCGGCTGATGGTGGCGCAGGATACGGGGGGCGCGATCCGGGGTCCGGTTCGTGCAGACGTATTTTTCGGTACCGGCGACACCGCTGAACAGCTGGCGGGCAACATGAAACAACGCGGTGAAATGTTTGTCTTGCTGCCGCGGGACACACCCGGTCGGGAGTCGGATCGGTAGTATTTTTGCGCCCGCGAAAGCATCGTGACATTGCGTGTTGTCGTTCTTTCGTTGTGTATCAATTGCGGGGCGACGCCCATGATCTGATGAGTAGCGAAACAGGTTTTCCCCGATGGGGAACATGCACTCAGCAATCGTAGGGGTAAAACAGCTCTAATTTGCTGTTTAGACCATGAAAATAGATTTCCATCAGGAGCTAAGCGGCACCTTAGGAGTCGCACAGACTGGTGCGCTGCGACACTTGTAATAAGGTGCGTCAGCCCCCAGATTTTACAGTTGAAGAAGAACAGGACGGAAGTGGAATGATGATCGAATCCATGAGTTTCGCGATACTGGTTGCCGGCGCGATTTTATTGCTGCTGTTCATCCGATCTTTTGTCCGCATCGTTCCGCAAAATGAAGCCTATGTTGTTGAGCGGCTCGGTAAGTACAACCGGACCTTGCTGGCCGGCTTCCACATCACCATTCCAGTGCTCGAGCGCGTTGCGTACAGGCACTCGCTCAAGGAATTCGCGGTAGATGTTGCCTCGCAGCAGGCAATCACTCGCGACAACGTGCCTTTAAGTATCGACGGCGTGTTGTACATGAAGATCATGGATCCGAAGTCAGCATCCTACGGTGTCGATAACCTGAACTTCGCGATTACCCAACTGGCGCAAACCAGTATGCGTGCAGAGATCGGCAAGCTCACCCTCGACGATACATTTGAATCCCGCGAAAACATCAATGCGCGCGTGACTAACGCGATTGATGAAGCATCCGAAACCTGGGGCACCAAGGTACTGCGCTACGAAGTGAAAGACATATCGCCACCGGCGTCGATCCTCGAAGAAATGGAAAAACAAATGGGGGCCGAGCGTGAGCGTCGGGTGGCAGTGACCACTTCCGAGGGATATCGACAGGCGCAGATTAATCAGGCGGAAGGTGACAAGCAGGCGCAGGTACTGCGGGCACAGGGTGTGGCTGAGGCTATGACCATTGAAGCGACTGCCAGAGCGCAGGCCATCCGCTCGATATCCGAGGCGATCAATGCCGAAGGAGGCACCGCCGCGGTTGCGCAACAATTGGCTGAACAATACGTCGATGCGTTTGAGAAACTGGCGCGGGAAGGCACGGTAGCACTGATCCCTTCGGACGGCAGCGATATCTCCGGTATGGTATCGAAAGCCATCACTGCTTATGGCACGTTAAAGGATCAGGTAGACAAGGCCTCGCCTGGCACTTCGCGGTTATAAACAGAGGTAACGATCGATGGCAGCTATAACTCCTTTCTGGTTGTTTCTGATTGTTGGCTGTGCGTTGCTGGCAACCGAGTTGCTGGTATTTCAGTTCACCACCTTCTGGTTGTTTTTTGTCGGGCTGGGTGCGTTGTGCGCCGCTGTGTTTGCCTGGCTGGCAGGGGGTGCCGGTTTTATCTCAACGACAGCGGTTTTTGTGATTGCCTCGGCCCTGATAACAGCGTTGTTGTACACGCCTATACGTCGCTGGCAATCAGCGCCGACGACGATTTCCGATAACAATGCCATCGGCCAGCGTGTGGTGGTCAGCGAGCGCATCCAGCCGGGCGTGGCCGGGCTCGTCAGTTGGTCGGGTACGGACTGGCAGGCAGAACTCGCCAGCGGCCAGAGCGGCGATCTAAATACCGGCGACACTGCACGTGTCGTGGCGATAGAAGGGATCAGGCTGATCGTCGCTGCGGACAGTAATCAGGGGTAGACGATTACTCCGGGCTACTCCGGGCTCAGTGTTTTCAGGAAAGCCTGCAGGGCGTCTGTTTCCTTGTCTGACAGTGGAAACTGACGCAGTTCCGTCGGCTGTTCGGTACTGACCGCCGTTGTATAGTGTTGTATCACCTGCCGTAAATCAGTAAAACGACCGTCGTGAAAGTAAGGCGCAGTATCGGCCACGCCACGTAAAGTCGGCGTTCTGAATCCGCCCTGTGTATGGACGAAATCCGACTGGTTCATGAAGTTCAGGTGCGTGCAGTCACGTGCCTCGGCATCACTGTATCGACCATGGCAGTTAAACTCGTCAATCATGGCTGACTGCACGCCCAGAATGCGTCCAAAATCGATCTGGTCTCCGGTGAATGTCGCACTGCCGATATTATGAAAATCGCCGTTGCTTAGCAGTGGACCGTTGTGGCATTCGAGACACTGGGTTTTCTTTTCGTTAACGAATAGTCGGGCACCCTGATATTCGAGTTTGCTCAACACGTCCGTATAAGATTCTCCGGCGGCGAGCTGTTCGGCAAAGCGATCAAATCGGGTAACCGGGGGACGCAGGGTTGACTGATAGGCCGCCAGTGCCTTACCAACGTTGGCAAAGGTTTGGTTGATTTTTGTCTGCATCGGTTTGGACACCTGGTACCAGTGCCGCTTTGCGTCCTGGGTACCCATCGGGGTCGCATCATAGGGCAGTTGCGCTGTGTTGTAGGGCAGTGGGCCGAAAATCGTTTCGTATTGGGTGCGATAGTCATTGTCGCTCAATACCAGGCGTGCAACCGCGACCCGGTTACCGGCCATTTCGGTGGGCGCCTCAATCGGTGTTAACGCCTGTGACCACAGCGAATCGCGCCTGCCGTCCCAGTATTGCCATGTTTGCCAGGCACTGCCGATCACGGTAGGGGTGTTTCTCAGGGCGGGATAGTCCGGGTCGGTCTCAAATTGTGCCTGCGCTCTGGCGAGTCCGTCGGTAAAGCTTTTCTCCGGGATATGACAGGTGGCGCAGGACACCTCGTTATTACTGCTCAGGCGTTTATCAAAAAACAGCGATTCGCCGAGTCGCTGCGCATCGGTATTGTCTGCGTAGCGATTGGACGGGTCTCGCGGCGCCTGTAATGTAGCCAGCGACAGACTTAACAAACGTTTTTTTTCGCGGTCGCTGAGGTCCGCTTGCTGGCAGGCAGCCAAGTTGAACAGCAGCAAGGCACACAGTGTTGCCCTGACCGGTACAAGCCTGAGCCGCACAAGCGACATGAGGGTATTCAGTGAAGTCACCAGCATGGATTTGTCGGCGTACGGGTTGGCGATCGGTTCAATTTCGGTGTCATCGTTGGCTCACGGCAGTTGCCTGGTATGCCCGTCCGGCTGTTTTTTTTAAACGTTGATGATAAGGGTGTTAAGTAGATACAGGTAGAATAGTTCACTTGCGAGTGTCATACGAGCACAGGGGAGATTTGATTGGAACTGACCTGGCAGCGCGCTGCTGAAACGGAGCTTGGTGAGGCGTTTATCGATCTTGCAAGCCTGAGCGGGGGTGATTTCGCGCGTGCTTATCGCGCAACGGGTGCCAGTGGTCACTCGTTATTTATTAAAACCCACAGCGATCCACCCCCCGGATTTTTTGTCACTGAGGCGAATGGCCTGCGCTGGCTGCGTGATAGCGGGGCCGTCAATATACCGCAGGTGCTTGCCGTGGGGGAAAATCCACCGTATCTGGCATTGACGTGGATAGAGCAGGGCGGAGCGACGAGTCGTACAGAATCAGAATTCGGGCGTCAGCTGGCTGGTCTGCATGGTATCGCTCAGGCGCAGTTTGGTCGAATCGATAACGCGACCACCGGCAGTCTCGCGCTGCCGAACGCACCGTGTCCACGCTGGTCCGAGTTTTTCGCAAACAGACGTCTGTTACCGCTCCTTGAGATCGCCGCCAATCGGCATATCTTGCCCGCTGCAGATTTGCTGGAGTTGGAGCGACTGGCAGGCCGGTTGAATGAATTTGATGTACCCGATGAGCCGCCCTCGCTGCTACACGGTGATTTGTGGGCCGGCAACCGAATGATTGACCGGGATGGCGCGAGTTGGATGATCGATCCGGCCGCGCACTGCGGGCACCGCGAGTTCGATCTGGGCATGATGGCATTGTTCGGGGGCTTCGATAAGAGCTCCTTTGATGCTTACCACGAAGCCTTTCCGCTTGTTGCGGGCTGGCAGCAGCGTCTGCGACTGCATCAGCTGGCACCCTTGCTGGTTCACGCGATCAAGTTTGGTGGCAGCTATGTGGGGGCAGTCCAAGCGGTACTAAAAGCGTACGGCTGAGCGCGGTCTCTCACATGAGCGGAACCCTGCGCCACATTCGTTCGCTATGTCTTCAGCGGTATGTAGATTTCGGTTAACAGATCTTGCTCTTCAGTGGTCTGCGGGTCGTTTAAATACACTTCGAACGGAGGCTGACTTTTTAAGGGCTTTAGTTTGTTATAGCGCTGGTATGACATGGCGGCTGCCCAGGCGTTGCCGAGATGATGGTAACTGCCGGTGTGGACCACCTTGATGGACCGTCCGGCAGGGATGGTGCCGCCAGCTATTCCGTCGTCGGGTTCAACGGGCTGCCTGACTGGAATCATTGCGGTGTATCGGCACACCTGTCGTTTGATATCCATCTTGTTGTAAATTGCGCCGGCAGGTATGTCGGTGAGCTCCAGATCGTTCTCTTTCGCTACACGATAGACGGCCGGCATTGTTTGCTGCATGGATTCGCCGATCTGTGCAATTGAAGTGTCAGCAGTGACGCCAACATAGTGGATTTCCGGTGTATCGACGACATGCTGAATCTCGGTTTTGGAATTCACCTGACCGGTTTCAGCGTACTCCCTGAGCATTTTCAAACCGCGCTCGTAGTCCATGCCGATCATGGTTTTAATCGTATCGGTCATGAAAAAGAGGAAAAACGGCATGGCGCTGTCCATGGTCCAGGTCACCCCGGTCTGCTGCGCGCTCAGTTGCTGAACGTCGATCGTTACCGTTGCCTCCGATTTAAACGGCTTGATAAAACTTAAGTTCATGCGATGCAGCGAATCCTCATGCGACACCGTTTCCATTTCACCCTGACCGGTGAGGTTGCCTTCCCAGGAATAGCCGTGTCCTTTTTGACCGGGCGCGCCAATCAGGTCTATTTTTGCATCTGGTTCCATGCATAACCACGGTGACCATTTGGGCCATTCGCTGAAGTCGCTGGTCAGTGCCTGCACGGAGGCCACGGGGGCATCAATGCGGATGGATTTTTCCACGTGGTACTTGGGCATACGTTTTCCTCGCGTATCGGGACGGGACGCATCGCAGGACGCCGGCATGGTACGGGTTGCCCGGGTTGGTTTGCCGCAAATGTGTGGGCGTCAGGGCTGCGCTGTGATACCGGTGGCGTTTTCACCCTCACTTCAATACCATGAGCTTTTTGTATCGCTAGTGTATCACTGGGAGAATGGGATGTTGAAATCGGGCGTGGCTGGACGAAAGCTGGCGACGGCACTGATGATGGTCGGTTTTTTTACGCTCGGAAACCGGGTAGCGGCGGATGATCACAATGCGTATATTCCGTCGGATACGCCGTTTTACATGGGTACCGGCGAGGGTATTCCTGCAAAGCTGATGCTGGCATTTATGCCGACGGCGAGTCTGCCCGTACCGGATGATATAGAGCCGGACCGCCGTGAGTTTCTCGAAACTTTTAACGATGTGATCAGCAACCTGGACGAAAGTCTTGCGCAGTGGGGTGTCGGCGACAGCCTGCATTTCAGTGCCTATGCGGTTGGGGCTCACCCGGTGCTCCGCGTGCGGCTTGCGGATGTGGACAAGTTCAACAGTGCACTGGGCGCCACTGAGGAAAAGCACGGTATTAAATCAAGATCTATGGAGCGGAAGGACCTCAACATCAGGCTCTATGACAGGGCGAGCTTTGCTGCGCTGATTGAAGCTGACAAAGATGCAGAACCGAAAGGTACCGACGATGAAGATACAGATGATGAAGAAGTAGCTGAAGAAAACAGCGCATCTTCGTCGGGCGCGTCTGCTGATGCCACTGAAGATCAGGATGTAAACGATGACGCAATTGCAGATTTTGGAATCATTGTCGCGACCGGCGAGCACGACCTTATCGTCGCTGTACTCAGTGATATCACCGATGATGATCGGCTTGACAGAGTGCTCGGACTGTCAAAGCCGCCGACCACCATGACCGATTCCGGCAAGCTCGACAAGCTCAGAAAGCGCTGGGGATATGCGGAACAGTACGCCGCATTTATTGATTTCAGGGTGCTTGCAGATATCTTAACCTCAGACCAATCGCAGGCATCGAAAGACATCACCGAGCTGTTCGGCGACGATATCGATAGGATGTCGCGGTTGGCGCTGATGCGCTCGGAACCCTGCAGGGCGGAAATCAACGCGCTGGCTGCAAACTGGCCCATGGCGGTTCTGGGGGTGCATGAACTGGACGCCAGTGACGACGAAATTCGCTACGTGACGCATATGGCTACGGAAGTGGGTCATACCGCCCTAAAAGATACACTCAAGCTGTTGCGCGGTGTATTGCCTGCATCCCAGTCTGCCGCGAAACCACTGTTTTCACTGGGGCTTGGTTTATCAGTCGATAACCTGACTCAATTCATTAGCCAGATGACCGGTATCCTGACTGGCGTACAACACGATTGCCCGCTTCTCCGTGACCTGAACCGACTCTCGTCGACTGATCTCAGCGCAGCTTCCATGGGCGTGGTGATGTTCGGTGGACTGGCCAGGGGTGTCGAGGGTATCGCTGTCAATCTGTTTGATATGGAGTTTTCAACTGAAGACAGCGCAGACCCGATCAAAGCGGCCGATATGGCAGTGGTGGTGAATGCAAAAGATCCGGCTCTGCTGGTGCAGACGCTACAGATGATGCCGCAGCTTGGCATGCTGACTGAGCTGCCTCTTGATGGCACCGAAATTTCACTGAATAGCATGTTGCCGATACCAGTGCCCGACGGCGTGGAATTGAAGGCGGCCGTTAAGGACAAGAACATTGTTATCTTTGGCGGTGAGAAAGCCGCTGAGTATATTGGCAGGCTGGATAACAGCAGCCGCGGTGGTTTCCTTTATACCCACATCGATACAGCCAGCCTGATCGAGCGAGCAACTTCAGTGATACAGATGATCGGTCAGGAGTCCGACGAGCTGGATAGCGCGGTCGAATACATGAAGCGCTACCCTAAGGGCACGATAGACTACAGCGTGGATTTTACTGACAACGGCATTGAACTGCTTTCCACTGCGGTGGTGAAGCGACCTGCCAGCGAAGAGTAGAGTCTGCGGAAATGACAGGCATGAATCGATCGTCGTCTCCCGAACTGTCGGCAACGGCAACTTTCGATGAACGGGAAAGAGCACTTCCCGATGCGTTACTGCAGTGGCTTGATAGCAGGCGTGTCGAAGAGGTCGAGTGCATCGTATCCGACATTGTCGGCATTGGTCGGGGTAAAACCATGCCGGCGCGGAAGTTTTTTCGCGCGCAGAAAATGTACCTGCCATCCTCGATTTTCTATCAGACCATTACCGGCAACTACGCAGAGGTAGACATACCAAACGCCTGGACTGAGTCCGATCTGGTGCTGGTGCCGGACTACGCCACCGCGCGCGCCGTCCCCTGGACTTCCGATGTCACGATGCAGGTGATACACGATCTGCAGTCGCAGGATGGCAGACCGGTCGGGTTTGCACCGCGCAATGTGCTAAAAAAAGTGGTTGCACTGTACAACGAGCGCGGCTGGGCACCGGTGGTTGCCCCCGAGCTCGAATTCTACCTCACCAAACGCAACGTCAACCCCGACGACCCGATCAGCCCGCCGGTCGGGCGCAGTGGCAGACGTGGTGTTAGCCGGCAGGCTTATTCGATCAGCGGTGTTGACGAATACGAGAAGGTGGTCGACGACATTTATGACTTTGCCGAAGCCCAGGGACTTGAAATTGACACGGTCATGCAGGAGGGTGGTGCCGGTCAACTGGAGATCAATCTGAACCACGGCGATCCGGTCGATCTGGCGGATCAGGTTTTTCTGTTTAAAAGAACCATCCGCGAGGCGGCGCTGCGGCATGACTGTTATGCGACCTTCATGGCCAAGCCCATGGAAGATCAGCCCGGCAGCGCGATGCATCTGCATCAAAGCGTGGTGGATATAAAAACCGGCCGCAACATTTTTAATACCGAAACAGATGAACCGAGTGAATACTTCTACCATTTCATCGGTGGGCAGCAGACACTTTTACACTCCGCTATCTGCATACTCGCACCCTATGTCAACAGTTACCGCCGGCTGGTACCGGATCAGTCAGCTCCGATCAATCTGGAATGGGGCACGGACAATCGCTCGACCGGGCTGCGCGTGCCGGTGTCCGCACCGGCGGCACGTCGGGTGGAGAATCGCGTTGTCGGAATGGATGCCAACCCTTATCTGGCCATGGCGGCCTGCCTCGCCTGCGGACTGCTGGGCATCAGGGACGGCATACCTGCCAGAGACTCAATTGACACCGCGGCTTATGACTTGCCACGATCACTGCCAGTCGGCGTGATTGAAGCACTGGAGCTTTACCAGCAAAACGAACCGCTCAGGGAAGTGCTCGGAGAGAGTTTCAGCAGTGTGTACACGTCGATAAAACGTGAGGAATACAAAGAATTTCTGCGGGTAATCAGCCCGTGGGAGCGCGAGCATCTGCTGTTAAACGTGTGACGGCGATAACTATTCGTTTTTTTAGCATCAGAACTAACAGGGTGTTGAAAAACGCTATGAGCGACGGTCTGAGCAGGCCCATGATCACTGTAAAATGGCTGCCGAAAAAGCGCAGTTTATGGGTTATAAATGAGCATTTTGAGGCAGAGTTTAACATCCTCAGACCTGGCGCAATAGTTTTTCAACATCCTGCTAACTCGCAGCGTACAAGACCGTGCGGTTGTCGATAAATGAAAGAGCAACACAGTCTGGCTGCATTAATCAGTCTGCTGCGGTATGCGAAATCCCATCGGCCGCGTATTCTGCTGGCGTCTTTTTGTTCGGTGACCAACAAAGTCTTCGACGTGATGCCCGAGATACTCATCGGTATCGCCATCGACGTGGTGGTGAATCGACAGAGTAGTTTTGTCGCCTCCCTGGGATTTGAAACGCCGGTTGCCCAAATCACTGTGCTGGCCGTACTTACTTTTTTTATCTGGGCCGGCGAGTCACTGTTTGAGTATTTTCACCTGATTCTGTGGCGTAACCTCGCGCAGCGTCTGCAGGCAGAGCTGCGTCAGGATGCCTACGACAGCGTGCAACAGCGGGAGCTGGCGTTCTTTGAAAACCGCAGCAGCGGAGAACTGGTTGCCATACTGAACGACGACGTGAATCAACTGGAAAGATTTCTCGACGGCGGCGTCAACGATTTAATTCAGACATTCGTCACCGTTGTACTGGTGGGGGGTGTGTTCTTTTACCTGTCACCGACCATTGCGCTGCTCGCGTTTACCCCTATTCCGATTATTGTATGGGGTGCGTTTTTTTTCCTGCGCAGGGCGACGCCACTCTATGCTGATGTCAGGGAGCAGGTCGGACGGCTGTCCAGTCGGCTGGCCAACAATATCGGCGGTATCGCTACCATCAAAGCCTACACCGCGGAGACCAGTGAGTCGCAGGCGCTGGCTGCGCAAAGCGAGCGTTACGTCGAAGCCAATCGCAGGGCGATAGCGGTGAGCTCAGCGTTTATCCCGGTGATACGCATGGCAATTCTGGCCGGCTTTCTATTCACCTTTGTGTACGGCGCCATGCTGACGCTCGACGGCGAACTCAATGTCGGCGCTTATGGGGTACTGGTATTTCTAACACAGCGTCTGCTGTGGCCGCTGACTGATCTCGCGCGAACGATTGATCTGTACGAACGGGCGATGGCGAGCACGCGGCGCATACTGGGTTTGATCAGTGATCAAACCGGTCCGCAAGCGCCAACAAGCCGCGTCGCTATGTTGTCGCAACCGGTCAGGGGAGCGCTGGAGTTCGACGCACTGACGTTTCAGTACCCGAACTCGGGGGCTGGCATCACTGATTTCAACCTGACTGTACCATCCGGTAGCAGTACGGCGCTGGTGGGCGCGACCGGGTCGGGTAAGTCCACCGTGATTAAACTGCTGCTGCGATTCTATGAGCCCGACGACGGTATGATCCGCTTCGACGGGATACCGATTCACCAGCTTTCAAAAACTGCGCTGCGTTCTGCCATCGGGCTGGTCAGCCAGGAGACGTTTCTGTTCGATGGCACGATAGGCGAGAACATCGCCTACGGCCAGCCGCAGGCCGACCCCGAAGCGCTGGTGCAGGCGGCTATGGCAGCGGAGGCCTGGGAGTTTATCGAACGTCTGCCGGACAAGCTCGACACCGAGATCGGAGAGCGAGGCGTGCGGCTGTCCGGTGGACAACGACAGCGTTTGTCACTGGCCAGAGCGATACTGAAAGATCCGCCGGTGCTGGTGCTGGACGAGGCCACCAGTGCAGTGGATAATGAAACTGAAGCGGCGATACAGCGGTCCCTGCAAAGGATTTCTGCATCGCGGACTGTCGTGGTTATTGCCCATCGACTGTCCACCGTCGTTGCCGCCGATAATATCGTGGTCGTTGATCAGGGACGCGTCGTCGAGCAGGGCAGTCACGCCGAACTGATTGCCCTGAACGGACACTATGCGGCGCAGTGGCGGGTACAGACCGGGCGCGAACATCAGAACGCGCGCTGAAATCAATTAATCAACAATGTGCCGTGCAAACCGGAACACTATGAAATTTACTATCGAATATTGCGT
>CAZOXM010000001.1:126450-128681 GCA_964583825.1 uncultured Granulosicoccaceae bacterium | reverse complement strand
TGATCGCGGCTCTAAGGTTTATCTCTATGATCTGATCGCGCCAGCGGGCTAGTGTCGACGCGCCGGGTATAGACTCACCGCTCGCAGGCGCGGAATCTTCCGGCCGCTAGTCATCATCTTCATCGCTGTACTTTGCGATGGCGCTAAACACATCCGCCATGGCTGACAGTCTGTCGAGCGGTTGATCCATCGACAACAGCTCATGGCGCAGCTCGGCCGCCAGCGGCAACAGTTCAACAAATCGACTGCCCACCCACAGTGCATCGTCGAGGTGGTGCTCCGGATACTCCACAGAAGCGGTCACCTGCTCGAGTATTTGTTCGAGCGCAGTCTTAAGGTATTGGTATTCGGCCGGCACGGGCGAGGCTGGCTCCTGCGGCAGCATTTCGACGGTGCCCTGTAACAGGTCCGTTTTATCCACTGACGTTTCAATAATGCGGAATTTCTGTTCACCCTTTGCGGTGATCAGCAACAGACCACTGTCGTCCTGATCCCAGTCCACAATTCGCGCGAAGGTACCGTAGGGAAAAGGCACCGCTGACTTGCCGACTTCCGTCCCTTCCTTCACCAGGCAAACGCCAAACCCGGACTCTTCGCGGAAGCAGGTACGCACCATATCGATATACCGCCTTTCAAAAATCCGCAGCGGCATCAGGCCACCTGGCATGACAACACTGGAAAGCGGAAACAGGGGTATTTGCATGGGTGCAGACTGTGTGGGCGAAAGACTGCATTTAACCAGAAAAATGTTTGGCGATGACAAAATTCGGACAAAAAAAAGCCGGATGATGATCCGGCTTTTCTGTTGCGATTGGCTGACCCGGCTATCTCGGGTACAGCACCACTTCAACGCGCCGATTCTGTTCACGACCTTCTTCAGAATCGTTGGTGGCGATTGGCCTGAACTCTCCGTAGCCGGTGGCGGACAGTCGATCGGCGGCAACACCGCTTTCGCTGAGGTAGCGCACGGCCGAGGCGGCTCGGGCCACAGAAAGCTCCCAGTTGCTGCTGAACTTGCGTGCCAGCACTGGTCCGATTGGCACGTTATCGGTGTGCCCTTCGACGCGAATGTTGTAGTCCGAATAGCCGTTGACGGTGTCCCCGACCACTGCGAGTACATCCTGGCCTGAGTCACTGAGCACGGCAGAACCGGTGTTAAACAAACTGCCGCTGGCGACGCGAATACCGATCGAGTCATCCGAGCGCACTTCAACAGACGCGCCCGACACACCACTGGCCCTCAGTTGCTCGGCAATCGAGTCTCCCAGCCCCAGCGCCTGATTGCGTTTGGCCTGCATGCCCTGCTCGGCAGAGAAGTTCACCGCCATCAGGTTTTCAATTTCAACTCGCGCCGCGTCGAGCTGATTTTCGGCACTGCCAAGCTTGTCGCGCAGGGCATCAAGCTCACCGCGTGCGGCATCTCGAGACGCACTCAACACCTGCAATTGCGAATTAAGGTTGCCAAGCTGGTTTTCAAAGCCGTCAACCTTGGCTTGCAGCGCGGCCGAGTTTTGATCACTTTCGGCCTTCTGCTGTTCGACGTCGGACAATTGTTGCCTGAGTCCGTCGATCTCACCGCTTAGCGATGCGATCTGGTTCTGCAGTCCGCCTGAGGTATCTGCGGCCTGTGCCGCGTTCGACTTTTCAGTCTCGACCAGTCCGGCCAGGTAGTCACGCTCTTTGGCGAGCTCATCGAGCGATGCCTTCGTCTCGTCAAGGCTCGCCTGCAACCGTTCACGTTCACTCAACAGACTGTCGCGTTCGTCGCTCAGCGCGATTTTTTCTGCATCCAGCGCCTCTGCCGACGCATTCATCTGAACATTTCTGGCGTTCAGATCATCGATCGACAGTTGTAGTTTCTCTGCCTGATCTTCCGCGGTTGCCTGCGCTTCCTGCAGACTGGCCTGGAGGGCATCCCGATCTTCGGTGATCTGTGCATTCTGACCGTTCAGTTCCTCGATCGACTGCTGCAGCCGGGCAATCTGGTCGTTGCTGGTGCCGGCCATGTTTTCCATGTCCGCTTTCAGGGCCTGGTTCTGATCCGCCAGATCACCGATTTGTGCCTTCATTTCACCCAACTGATCGCCGAGTGTATCGATGCGCGCCTGTCCGTCTGACAGCCTGGCCTGGATGCTGTCGCGCTCACTGGTCAGGTTGTCGCGCGCCAACGTCATCTCGGCCAGTTGCTGTTCCAGTCCGGCAACCGTTGCTGTGGTTTCTTCCTGCGCGGT
>CAZOXM010000001.1:59815-126350 GCA_964583825.1 uncultured Granulosicoccaceae bacterium | reverse complement strand
CGGCCAGTTGCTGTTCCAGTCCGGCAACCGTTGCTGTGGTTTCTTCCTGCGCGGTACTGGCCGCTGCAAGCTCTGCCTGGAGTGATTCGCGCTCTGCCGTGGCGTCGGCCAGTTGCTGTTCCAGTCCGGCAACCGTTGCTTTGGTTTCTTCCTGCGCGGTGCTGGCCGCTGCAAGCTCTGCCTGAAGAGATTCACGTTCAGCGGTAGCATCGGCCAGGGCCTGCTCCAGATTCGCCTGCAGCGTGGTTTTTTCCTTGTCGAGCAAACCGGCCTGGGTAGACAGTTCACTGGCTTCAGCACGAGTGGCTTCAAGTGCCGCAGTGACTTCATCTTTTTCTGCGGTGAGCGACTCGATCCGGGTTTCAAGTGTGCCTACCCGGCCAGCCAGGGTATCGCGCTCCTCAGCAAGCGAACCTTGGGTCGCATCGAGGTCAGCGCTCAGCTGATCGCGTTCAGCGGTCAGGGACGCCACTTCGCTTTCCAGCTGCGATACTTTTTCTCCCATCGAACCGATATCACCCAGCAGCTTGTCGCGCTCGGTGGTCAGCGCATCGCGCTCACCGGTCAGCCCGTCGAGTTGCGCCTTGAGCGAATCCATCTGATCCGCAGTTCCTTCGCGCTCGGTGTCGAGCAGGCCCTGCAATTCAGTCTTCTCGGCGGTTAAGGCGTCAAGATTGGCGGTCAGTCCGCTGGCATTGGATTCTGCTGTATCAAGTTCACTGGCGAGCCGATCACGCTGCGCGGTCAGATCAGTAATCTGATCGTTAAGGCCGGCAATTTCGTTTTGCAGTCCATCGACGCGGGCGCTGCCTTCAGCGGTCACCTCGTCGATGCGCGCCATGGCCTCGTTTCTCTGCTGATCGAGCTCGGCAAGCTTCTCTGCAGCTTCGAGGTTGCTCTTTTCAAGCGCGTCGCGCTCCAGCGTCAGGGTTTCTACCTGACCGTTCAGGTCCTCTACCGTCGACTCCAGCGAACCGATGGTGGACTCCGATTCACTTTTGAACGCAAGCGCCTGGGTTTGCAGATCGTCGCGCTCGCCAGTCAACCCCTGCAGCGCGAGCTGCATTTCAGACAGCTGCGACTCGGACTGCTCGGCGAGTGCGTTCTTTTCGCTGGTCAGCGTTTCGTTGGCGGCGTTGAGACCGTCTACCTCCGCGAGCAGTTCATCGCGGCGGGCAGTCAGTTCGGCCACCTGACCTTCAAGGCCTTTTACCTGATCTTCAAGTCCCGATATACGGAAACTGGTCGACTCCTGCAGACGTCCCAGATCGGTGGTCATGGCGTCGCGCTCGGTGGTCAGCTGCATGATCGAGTTTTCGCTTTCCGCACGCTGACCGTCGAGGTCGGCGAGCAGCTGTGTTTTCTCACCGGCCAGCGCATCGCGTTCACCGGTCAGGGAGACGATTTCCTCGTTCAGCTTGTCCACTTCTGACTGCAGCGCATCGGTCTCGGCCCGGGCCTGTTCGCTCGCGCTCGCCATCTCGCTGGTCAGGTTGTCGATTTGTGATTGCAGATCGGCGCTGCTGGCAGTGAGTTCGTCTTTCTCGCCATTGAGCGCATCAAGCTCGGCCAGCCTGGCCTCGATTTCGGCACGGAGCGCTTCCTTTTCGGTGTTGAGCGCTTCGAGTTGTTCAGTCAAGCCGGCGTTCTCACTGACCAGATTGCTTTTTTCATCGTTGAGCTGGCCAATGCGATCAGTCAGCGAGGTGACATCGGTTTCCAGCCCCTGAATGCGATCGCCAGAGGTGCTTTCCAAATTGGCGAACGACTGCTTTAGCGAATTTATTTCGGCACTGGAGTCGTCGTTTCTGAGTGCCTCGAGCTCTGCCAGCAGCGTGGCATTTTCAGCTTCCATGGAGACGATGCGCTGTTGCAGATCGTCGCGTGCCTGCAGTGCAGTACTGTTTTCTTCAGACAGCTGCCCGGCACGCAGATCAATGTCTGCCAGGCGTGTTTGCAGTTCATCGCGGGCGTTGGTCAGCTCAGCCATTTCAGCCTGCAGTGTCTCGAGCGATGCAGCCTTGCGGCGCAATGCGGTGATTTCTTCGACTGCCTGCGCTTTGACCGCCTGCAGTTCTTCGATCTGTGCGGTCTGCGACTCGACCCGTGCCTGCAGACCTTCGACATCTGCCCTGGCGCTTTGACCGGCACTGCTGTCCGCTTCAAGCTGAGCGAGCATATCCTGCAGCGCCACTATTTCAGCCTGATTACTTTCAAGAGAGGCCGCGGATTCCTGTTCGCGAGCGGCGAGGGATTCCTTCAGTGCCGCTATTTCGCTTTCATAAGAGGTGACTTTTTCGGTGCTTTCGCTGAGGTTACCCTCCAGCGCCACCACCTGGGAGTCAAGGGCTGCCTTATCCGTTGACAGAGTTTCTATCTGGCCGTCGCGCTTGACGTTGCCGTTCCACATCCCGAGCACGCCGAGCCCGAGCAGGCCGACTGCACCGTATTTCACCGATCGTCGTACGCGAGGTTCGTCGGGCAGCAGGTGGCGGTCACGAATATCCTCGGGGTTAGCCGCTCCACCTTGACGGTCTTTTTCATCCACCATGTTTAAGGTTCCTCTTGAATTCTTTACCCGCGGGGCCGCGAGCATTCACTTGGAAGAAAGCTACTGATCGTCGTACACCGTATCGTTGCGGTATGACGCCACCGGTACGACAACGAGTGACACTGCAAGGAGCTTTCTATTTTGTCATGGGGTGCATTATACCGTATCGAATCAGTATAAAGGCTGGGAAATCGACGGAATTTCACCGCCAATAGTGAAAAAAAGTAAGACCGGGGGCGTCGCTATACGCATCATTGCGGTATTCGCGCAAGTGACTTTCAGCGTGCAGCTGCGCAGGTGAACGTCACTGGCTGGCGCTTCACGATACCCGCCGCACACGGAATCGCTGTGCCGCCTCCCGGCTGGCCGGATACTGCACGAGAATTTCAGCCAGTTGTTCACGCAAATAGCGCGGTGTGGCCGGTGCATGTAAAAAAGCACAAACACTGTTGCCATAGGTTGGCTGTGAGAACTGGTAGCGAATGTCTTCGTTGTCGCCTAACAGACCGCGATAGACACGACCGCTCTCACGCATTTGTCCCGGGTCTTCGAAGTTGATTACCAGCACGCCGTCCGGATTCAAATGACGACGAAGGGTGGAAAACCAGTGAACGTCAGTGTCGATAACACGCTCCGGTTCTCCGTCGCGTTCGGTAAACAGATCTTCAATGATCACATCAAACGCCGGGCCGCGATAATGTTCCAGCCATTGAATCGCATCGGCGCAGTGCAGTTCGACTGCCGGGTGTGGTGTTAAAAAAAATCGTTTTGCAATACTCAGGTGCTGCGCGTCGAGTTCCACACCAATCACGCGCTCGGGTGAGAGCAGCCGGATGTACTGGTTGATGACAGCACCGCCGCCGACGCCTAACAGCAGGACTCGTTTCACCGAGGTGACCGGCAAAAACAACGCCGGCAGAAACAGTAAGTCCCAGACGCCGCTCGATAATGGCCGCTTCGGGTTCCACTGCGAATGGAACACGCGATTTTTATACAGGCGGATGGATTGACCCGCATTGCGTACCTCATAGCGGTCACGGCCTACCGTTTTGCTAAAGATCACAGCCATTAACGCGCTACCTGCCTTCGTGTCATCGATTTTGCTAACATGGTAACGGTATGGGTGCGGCATTTGCCGCTTTTCGCATCCCGCCGCGTTGTGCAAACACCAGCCATTAAACACCCCGGTATCCGGAAAATTTGAAGTGAATATCTACCTGAAAGCCCTTGGTTGCCGTCTGAATGAAGCGGAGCTCGAGCACTGGGCGCGCGAATTTCAAAGTGCCGGGCACACCCTGGTCAATCAGGTTGAAGAAGCACAGGTGACGGTACTGAACACCTGCGCAGTGACGCGGGAGGCGGTGCGCAAGTCACGCAAGACAATCAACCGCCTGCGGCGCGAAAACCCGAGTGGCAAGCTCATTGTCAGCGGATGTTTTGTCTCCACCGGTGAAGCCGGCAGCGCTGCAGACCTCGGCGTCGATATGCTGGTTGATAACCAGCACAAGTCGTCGCTCGTATCAAAAGTAACCGAGCGCTGGCAAATTCCGATTATGCCGGAGGGCGCTACCCTGCCAACCGAGTCGGCACTGTTCGCCAGAAATCGTCAGCGTGCGTTCATAAAAATTCAGGATGGCTGCCGCTATCGCTGCAGTTACTGCATTGTGACGGTGGCGCGCGGTGATGAGCAGAGCCGTTCGGTCAACGAGATTGTGGAACAAATAAACGACCTCAGCGACGCCGGCGTACAGGAGGTTGTACTGACCGGTGTCCATGTCGGTGGCTACGGGTCTGACATTAATTCAACCCTCACAACGCTTGTGAAAAAAATTCTCACCTGCACCTCGATTCCACGAATCCGATTTGCGTCTGTGGAGCCGTGGGATCTGGGTGACGGTTTCTTTGAGTTGTTTGATAATCCCCGACTGATGCCACATATGCATCTGCCGATTCAAAGCGGTTCAGACTCAGTGTTGCGCCGCATGTCAAGGCGCTGCCACACCACCGAGTTTGCGCAACTGATCAACCAGGCCACCACACAACACCCGGCGTTTAACGTGACGACGGATATCATTGTCGGGTTTCCCGCAGAGACGGATACCGAATGGCGCGAGACCATGGCATTTGTCGAGTCCATTGGTTTTGGTCATATCCATATTTTCAGCTATTCACCGCGCGCGGGAACCAAAGCAGCTACGATGTCAGGTCAGGTTGATGAAGCGGTGAAAAAGCAGCGTAGCCGTCAGTTGCACACGCTTGCACAAACGCTGAAACACGACTTCCTGCAGCGCCAAACCGGCAAGCATGCGCAAGTACTGTGGGAGTCAATAACTGGTGATTATCACTTCGGCTACACCGAAAACTACGCCCGCGTCGCGGTAAAAAGCGGCGCGCAGTCTGTAGAAAATACAATTACCAGCTGCCAGCTGGACGCCGTTTGCCCGCAATCCGGCGCTCATCTTCTCGCCACCCATCAAGCCAGGCCGCAATAAGCCGCTTTCTCTGAAAAGGCTTCGTTTTGGTTTATACTTCAGTGCTATCTGACTGACCGATATGCGCCAGGGGGAAGCGGTAGCACAGCAATTCGGATATCGGTTGGTCCCACTCCCGCCAAAGGCAACTATTTCCTGTGTTATGCGGCCGAAGCCATTAGGTTTGAATCATTCGAACCCATGTGTCCCAAGCAGAAGGAATCTGCGTCGCGAGTGCGTGCGAGGGTACATGGCGGTAGCAGAAATTCTGCTGCACAGGTTCCCGACCCCGAACGGTTTTTTCAGAGAGAGCTATGCAAGAGCAAAAAGATGTTGATCCCCAGGAAACCCGAGAGTGGCTCGAAGCACTCGAAGCCGTTGTTGAACAGGAAGGGCCTGAGCGCGCTCATTTCCTGCTGGAAGCGCTAATTGATCAGTCACGACGCTCCGGTGCCAACCTGCCTTACAGCGCGTCGACCGCTTATATCAATACCATCCCGCCGCACCTCGAGGTGACCAGCCCCGGCAACCATGAGCTTGAACATCAGATACGCTCGATAATCCGCTGGAACGCCACAGCAATGGTATTGCGCGCGAATCGGGAAGGTTCGAATCTGGGTGGACATATCTCGAGCTTCGCATCGGCGGCAACGCTGTATGACGTCGGCTTCAATCATTTTTTTCACGCACCCGGTCCCGACCACGGGGGTGATCTCGTGTTTATTCAGGGTCATTCCGCACCCGGTATTTATGCGCGTGCTTATCTTGAGGGACGACTGTCCGAAGAAGATCTCGACAACTTCCGTCGCGAAGTAGACGGCAACGGCCTGTCTTCCTACCCGCACCCCTACTTAATGCCGGACTTCTGGCAGTTCCCGACAGTGTCGATGGGGCTCACGTCCATCATGGCGATTTACCAGGCCAGATTCATGAAGTATCTGCAGGATCGCAGCCTCGCCAAGACAGATAACCGCAGAGTCTGGGCATTCATGGGGGACGGTGAAATGGATGAGCCGGAATCCCTCGGTGCAATTTCGCTTGCCGGCCGTGAAAAGCTCGACAACCTGACCTTCGTAATCAACTGCAACCTGCAGCGACTCGATGGTCCGGTGCGCGGTAATGGAAAAATCATTCAGGAGCTCGAAGCGGTTTTTCGCGGCGCCGGCTGGAACGTGATTAAAGTGATCTGGGGTTCTTACTGGGATCCATTGTTAGCGAAAGATCACGACGGCAAGCTCAAACAACTGATGATGGAAACGGTCGACGGCGAATATCAGAACTTCAAAGCCAAAGATGGTGCATACACCCGCGAGAAGTTTTTCGGTAAATATCCGGAAACCGCTTCAATGGTTGCCAAGCTTTCCGATGAAGATATCTGGCGACTCAATCGTGGCGGACACGATCCGCACAAAATCTTTGCGGCTTATCACAGCGCAGTGAATCACTCGGGCCAACCGACAGTCATCCTGATGAAGACGGTAAAGGGATATGGCATGGGTGAATCCGGTGAAGGAACTAACGCCACGCATCAACAAAAGAAAATGCCGCTCGATGCACTGACGGATATGCGGGACCGATTCAACATCCCACTGACCGATGAGCAGGTTGAAAACCTTGAGTACTGCAGGCTGGAGCCCGACGGCGAGCTGATGCGTTATATGAAGGGTCGGCGTGAAGCGCTTGGCGGTTACCTGCCGCAACGACAGAAGTTCGCAGCGCCGCTCGAGGTACCGGAACTCAGTGTGTTTGAACCACTGCTGAAAGACTCCGGTGATCGTGAGCTATCAACAACAATGGCATTTGTTCGTATGCTGACCATTCTTACCCGCGATAAAAACATCGGTAAGAACATTGTGCCGATTGTACCGGACGAAGCGCGTACCTTTGGTATGGATGGCATGTTTCGTCAGTTGGGCATTTACTCGTCGGTCGGCCAGCTCTACACACCGGAAGATCGCGATCAGGTGATGTTCTACAAGGAAGACAAGTCCGGACAGATTCTCGAAGAAGGCATTACCGAAGCGGGCAGCATGTCGTCATGGATAGCCGCCGCGACCGCCTACAGTACTCACGGGGTCAATATGATTCCATTCTTTGTGTACTACTCCATGTTCGGTTTTCAGCGTATTGGTGATCTGGCCTGGGCCGCGGGAGACATGACCGCGCGGGGCTTTATGATCGGTGGTACTGCAGGGCGCACAACGCTAAATGGAGAAGGCCTGCAACACGAAGACGGGCACAGTCACCTGCTGGCCAGCACCATTCCCAACTGTGTCTGCTATGACCCGTGTTACGCCTACGAGATGGCGATTATTATTCACGAAGGCATGCGCAGAATGGTGAAGGAGCAGGAGAACGTTTTCTACTACATCACCGCGATGAACGAAAACTATCACCAGCCCGCACTGCCCGAGGGTGCCAATGAAGGCATTTTAAAAGGGATGTACAAACTCAACACGGTGGCACCGGATGCATCCACTAGAGTCAACCTGCTCGGTGCCGGTGTGATTTTGCGCGAGGTGATAGCAGCCGCCGAACTGCTGGAGCAGGACTGGAACATCGGCTCTGAGATTTTCAGTGTGACCAGCTTTAACGAATTGCGCAAAGAAGGACTGGACGCAAGCCGCTGGAATCTGATCAACCCCGATAAGACACCGCGCAAACCGTATGTAACTGAACTGCTGGAAAGCTCGCCCTACCCGACCATCGCATCAAGCGACTACATGAAAGCGGTATCAGACGGCATTCGCGAGTATGTACCCGGCATCTATAAGGTGCTTGGCACGGACGGTTTCGGACGTTCCGATACGCGAGAGAAACTGAGAGATTTCTTCGAGGTAGACAGGCGCTACGTCGTCGTGGCGGCGCTGACAGCGCTGGCCGAACAAGGGCAGATAGCGCCCGATAAGATTCAAAGCGCAATTAAAAAGTACGGTATTGATCCGACCAAACCTAATCCGGTTACGGTCTAGGAGGTATCGCCATGTCAAATAAAATTGAATTGCGAGTTCCGGATATCGGTGACTTTGATACCGTCGAAGTAATCGAAGTGCTGGTGTCGGCAGGTGATGCGGTGACTACTGATCAGTCGCTGATCACCCTTGAAAGTGACAAAGCCAGTATGGAAATTCCGTCTACCCATGACGGGGTGATCGAGGCACTGAACATCGCCGTCGGTGACAAACTCTCCAAAGGCGATCTGATTGGTATGCTTGAGACATCAGGCGGCACAGCGGCACCTGCGTCGAGTACCACCGCCGAAAGCACGACTGAAGCATCCGCACCTGCGGGTAACAGCGACAATAATGCACAGGTAACCGTCGTGGTGCCGGATATCGGTGAATTCGAAGAAATCGAAGTCATTGAAATTCTGGTGAGCCCGGGAGATACCGTCGCACTCGATCAATCGCTTATCACACTGGAAAGCGATAAGGCCAGTATGGAAATACCCTCCACCGCGGCCGGTACGGTGGCGTCTATTCCGGTTAAGGTCGGCGACCGCCTGTCGAAGGGTGATGCCATTCTGATCGTGACCGGATCAGAAGCGGAAAAATCCGCGCCTGCTGTCAAAAGCGCTGCGGCCGGGACGCCCGCCGCACCGGCAGCGAATAAACCGACTGAAGACATCAGCAAGCCCTCGACTGCCAATCGACCACAGCCGGCCGCATCACCGACGCAGAAAATCGCAGATGAGTCTTACCGACGCGCACATGCGAGCCCTGCCGTACGCAAATTTGCACGCCAGCTCGGTGTTGATCTGCTGCTGGTCACTGGCTCGGGCCGAAAGAACAGAATTCTTCAAAATGATGTGCAGGAGTTCGTCAAATCCACGATGAGCCGCACCGGCAGTGCTTACGGTGGTGCAGGTGCCAGCGGTGGTGCCGGCATCCCACCGATTCCAGAAGTGGATTTCACTCAGTTCGGAGAAATCGAACGAGTGGAGATGTCGCGCATCAATGTGCTGACTGCAGAGAACCTGCATCGGTCGTGGCTTAATCTACCCATGGTGACGCATCATGAAGATGCTGATATCACCGAACTCGAGGCTTTTCGCAAATCGATAAAACAGGAAGCGGCTGATCGCGATGTCCGCGTTACCGGTCTGGTGTTTCATATAAAAGCACTGGCCGCTACGCTGAAAGAGTTCCCGCGATTTAATTCATCACTGGCACCGGACGGTCAGTCACTGTTTTATAAAAAGTATTTCAATATCGGTATTGCGGTCGACACACCCGCTGGACTCGTTGTGCCGGTACTCAACGACGTCGATCGTAAGAACATTTTCGAGCTGTCGGCGGAAATGACAGACTTAAGCGTGCGTGCTCGCGATAAGAAACTGAAGCCTGCCGAAATGCAGGGTGCATGCATGACGATCTCTAACCTTGGCGGTATCGGTGGTAAAGCGTTCACCCCTATTATTAATCCACCGGAAGTAGCGATCCTGGGTATTACGCGCGCCAGGATGCAACCGGTGTGGGACGGCAGCGATTTCGTGCCCCGACTGATGTGTCCGCTGGACCTGACCTACGACCACCGCGTAATTGACGGTGCCGATGGCGCACGTTTTATGGCGCACTACTGCAATGTTATTAGCGATATCCGCAAGATGTTGCTTTACTGATTCGAGTGCTCGCCCGGGAGTCTGCGCGGCAGCACCTCCGCTACCGCGAGCGCACCGGATTGCCTGGCCACCCGCTGACGACCGGAGACAGCGTTGAGTAATCTAACCACTATTGAAGCCCCTGATATTGGTGATTTCAAAGATGTAGAAATCATTGAAGTACTGGTCAGCAGCGGTGATCGCATTAGCAAGGATCAATCGCTACTCACTGTCGAGAGTGATAAAGCCAGTATGGAAATACCCTCGCCGGTCGAAGGTGAAATAACCTCGGTGCTGGTGAAGCTGGGCGATCGAATCTCTGAAGGCACACCGATCGCTATGGTGATCACCGACGAACAACCCACCGCACAGACCAGCCCGAATGCGGCACCTGACGCTGCGGCACCATTGCCGTCAGCTACGTCAAACACAGCGGCAGACAGTCACGTGGATGTTGTGGTAATCGGCGCCGGACCGGGTGGTTATACCGCCGCATTCCGCGCTGCTGATCTCGGGCGTACGGTGCTGCTGATTGAACGTTATCCAGATCTGGGCGGTGTTTGCCTCAATGTCGGTTGCATACCGTCAAAGGCGTTGCTGCATACCGCCCAGGTTATCAATGAAACCCGCGATATGGAGGCGCATGGTATCAGCTTCGCGCCACCGACTATCGACATCGATAAACTCCGCGGCTTTAAAGAAAAGGTCATCGGTCAGCTCACCGGCGGGCTTGCCGGACTGGCAAAGCAGCGGAAGGTCACGGTCGCACACGGCACCGCCACCTTCAGCTCGGCCAATCAACTGCGGCTCGAGCAGGATGGCGAACAGCGCACCATCGGGTTCGACCATGCGATTATTGCCGCCGGTTCCGAAGTCACCCGGATTCCCGGACTACCCTACGATGACCCCAGACTGATTGATTCGACTGGTGCACTGGAACTGAAAGACATTCCGGAACGGCTGCTGGTGATCGGAGGTGGCATCATTGGTCTTGAAATGAGCTGTGTCTATCAGGCACTTGGCAGTAAAGTCACCGTGGTTGAGTTATCCGACACGCTTATTCCCGGTTGCGATCAGGATCTGGTGCGACCGTTCCAAAAACGTGTTGGCAAACTGTTCGAAAATATTTTTACCGGCGCCAAAGTCACCGCTGTTAAACCGGCAGAACAGGGACTGGAAGTGCACTTTGAGGGCGGCAAGGCCCCGGCTTCAGACGTGTTCGATAAAGTGCTGCTGGCTGTGGGACGAAGCCCGAACGGCAACAAGCTCGGTGCCGAACATGCGGGTGTGAACGTTACTGAACGTGGCTTCATTGAAGTGGACAAACAACAGCGCACCAACATCCCGCACATTTATGCCATCGGTGACATCGTCGGCCAGCCGATGCTGGCACACAAGGCGACACACGAAGGCAAAGTGGCCGCCGAAGCGATTTGTGGCATGAAATCGTTTTTCGACGCCAAAACGATTCCCTCAGTGGCCTACACCGATCCTGAAATCGCATGGATGGGACTGACTGAAACCGAAGCCAAAGCGCAGAATATCCCGTTTGAAAAGGGCGTTTTCCCCTGGGCTGCCAGCGGCCGGGCACTGAGTATTGCGCGCACCGAAGGATTTACCAAAGTGCTGGTTGATCCGGAAACCAAACGGCTGCTCGGTGCGGGCATGGTGGGCGTCAATGCGGGTGAACTTATCGCCGAGGCCGTGCTGGCACTGGAGATGGGTGCTGATGTAGAAGATATTGCACTCACCGTACACCCGCACCCGACCCTGTCGGAAACCCTGAACTTTGCCAGTGAAGTGGTTGACGGGACATGCACGGATATCTACGCACCAAAAAAGTGATGTGATTAACGCGCATTCCGGTAACATCCGCTGAGATAAAACCTACCGGGCCCTGTTTACTATGGCTGATGACCTACGCGACGCTGCGCTGCACTATCATCGATATCCCAAGCCGGGAAAGCTTGAGATCAGTGCGACCAAGAACATGGTCAACCAGCGCGACCTGGCACTGGCCTATTCACCCGGTGTGGCTTCCGCCTGCAGCGAGATAGTCAGCGACCCCACCACCGCGGCCTCCCTCACCGCGCGCGCCAATCTGGTCGGTGTAATTACCAACGGCACTGCGGTACTCGGACTGGGTGATATCGGTCCACTGGCCTCCAAGCCGGTGATGGAAGGTAAGGCGGTACTGTTTAAAAAATTCGCCAACATCGATGTGTTCGACCTTGAGCTGGATACCAAAGATGTTGACCGCTTTGTGGATGCCGTATCGCTGATGGAACCTTGCTTCGGTGGCATTAACCTCGAAGATATCAAAGCGCCGGAATGTTTTGAAATAGAAAAGCGATTGAATGAACGGATGAATATTCCGGTCTTTCACGATGATCAGCACGGCACTGCTATTACCGTCGCTGCAGCCATTATCAACGGATTGCGGATAGCGGAAAAGAACATCGAAGACGTTCGACTGGTCTGTTCCGGTGCGGGCGCTGCCGCCCTCGCCTGTCTCGATCTGCTGATCTCACTGGGCATGAAGCAGGCTAACATCACTGTCGTGGATATCGCTGGCGTCGTCTACAGTGGACGCACGGAACAGATGGACGAATACAAAGTACGCTACGCCAAGGAGACCGAAGCGCGAGTCCTTGGTGAGGTGATCGGCGGTGCTGATATTTTTCTCGGACTTTCAGCCGCCGGTGTGCTGCAGCAGGAACACGTTAAATCAATGGCGGACTCACCGTTGATATTTGCACTGGCTAACCCGGTACCTGAAATCATGCCCGAACAGGTCGCCGAAGTGAGGGACGATGCGATTATTGCCACTGGCAGATCGGATTACCCTAATCAGGTAAATAACGTGCTGTGTTTTCCATTCCTTTTTCGCGGTGCACTCGACGCGGGTGCAACGACCATTAATCAGGCGATGAAAGTGGCCGCCGTGAATGCCATTGCCGAAATCGCCACGCGTGAAGTATCAGATGTTGTCTCTTCTGCCTACGGTGACTCCTCATTCGGATTCGGTCGCGAATATTTAATACCGAAGCCATTTGATCCGCGACTGATGACCGCCGTGCCGATCGAAGTAGCGCGAGCGGCGATGGAAAGCGGCGTCGCAACCAGACCGATTGAAGATTTCAGGGAATATAAAACACAGTTGCACGACTTTGTTTTCAAATCGGGCATGGTGATGAAGCCGGTATTTGCCAAAGCCATGTCCAACCCGCAACGAGTTGTCTTTGCCGAAGGAGAATCAAGCCGGGTGATCAATGCGATGCAGGTACTGGTAGATGATGGCATCTGCAAGCCTGTATTAATTGGCAGAGAGTCGGTCATTCAAGAGAACATTGACCGTTACCGATTGCGCCTGGCGATTGGTGAAAACATCACCGTGATCGACCCGATGAACAACCCCGATGAACAGTTCTTTGCCGACGAGTATCACAGGCACACCGCGCGCAGTGGGGTGACCCCGGCTTATGCGCGCGCTGTCGTCAGAACACGCAGTACCGCACTCGGCGCGCTGATGGTAAAAACGGGTAGGGCCGATGCACTTATCTGCGGCAGCCAGGGCGCCTATGTCAGACACCTTCGATACATACGCAGCATTATCGGTGTGCAGGAACAGGTTACCGATTGCTCCGCCGTTATCCTGTTGATTCTGCAGGCCGGCACATTTTTCCTGACGGACACCCATGTCACCGTGGACCCGACCGCCGAACATATCGCAGAAACGGCAATGCTCGCGTCGACGGCAGTACAGCGTTTCGGTATGGACCCGAAGGTGGCGCTGCTGTCTCACTCGAACTTTGGCAGCAGAGACAACGCAAGCTCAAAAAAAATGCGTCACGCCCGCGAGCTCATCGAGCAGCGCTATCCGGATTTACCCGTCGAGGGAGAAATGCACGCCGATGCCGCTGTGTGGGAGAGCGTTCGCGACCGGATTTTTCCAAACTCGCGATTTCAGGGAGCGGCAAATCTGATGGTTCTGCCCGATCTGGATGCCGCCAATATTGCCTACAACATGGTCAAGGTCTTTGGCGACGGACTTCCGGTGGGGCCGATGCTGGTGGGGCTGAACCACTCAGCGCATGTGATGACCGAGGCGGTGACAGTCCGCGGCATCGTCAATATGTGCGCCGTGGCCGCCGCGGAGTCGATCGATCGGAAAGCCGGTGCGGTTGTCACCTGAATGACAGTTTACTGTCGGATAGCCATTGCGACCGTATATACCGAGCCCTGTTTGAGCTTTTTATAATTCCCGAATACCTCGGTAAACACCCGCTTTACAAACCCCCGCAAACCATTGATTGTAACGATATAAAAGCGCCCGCCCGGCTTCAGGCAATCGTGCACATCGTAAAACATCAGATAGTAGAGTTCTTTACCCGATTTCGCCGGCAGATTGGTGACCACACAGTCAAATGGATCAGTACCGGCTTGCTGCAGACCGTTGCTCAACAACACACGGACGTTCGACAGGCCGTTCAGCTCAGCATTTTTGCGGCAGTATTCAACCGCTACAAAATCCTTGTCGAGCAGGGTCACCTCGCGCCCGTCACCTGCAGCCGCAAGGGGCAGCCCGAGTGCACCGTAGCCGCACCCGAGGTCCAGAATGCGCCCCTCATCGGGTAGTTCGATCAGCTCGAGCAACAATCGGGTGCCGGCATCCACCTCGCGCGGTGAAAAAAGCCCCCATGTGGTATGAAAAGTGAGCGTCCTTCCGCAGAGAGTTTCGCTGAACACGGTGTCCTGGCGGAGCCTCGGCAGACTTTCCCTGGTAATGGGTGATTTCATACAAACGACCTGTAGTAAACTATTGCCATTAATTTGCGGTGAGACTGGTACTCAAGGGAAGACAGCCGCCCTAGCCCCTGCCATGTCGCTGGGCGAAATACACCGTCAGAAACAGATTTTCTATATTAAAGGCAGTTAATGAATGCGACTTATACTACTCGGTGGTCCGGGTGCAGGAAAAGGCACCCAGTCCACGTTCATTATCGAGAGGTACAACATTCCGCAAATATCGACGGGGGATATGCTGCGTGCCGAAATTCGAGCCGGGACTGAAATCGGCCGTCAGGCAGCGCTGCTTATGGACCAGGGAAATCTGGTGCCCGACGAGCTCATTATCGACCTGGTCAATGCAAGAATCCAGGAGCTGGACTGTTTGAAAGGCTATCTGCTCGATGGTTTTCCCCGCACCATCGCACAGGCGGATGCGTTGAGGTCAAACAATATCAAAATCGATGCTGTCATTGAAATATCGGTCGACGATGATGAAATCGTTCGGCGCATAAGCGGGCGGCGTACACATCCGGGTTCCGGTCGTACCTATCATCTCGATTACAACCCGCCAAAAAAAGCAGGCGTCGACGACGTCACCGGTGAACCCCTGATACAGCGTTCAGACGACGCCGAAGAGACGGTGAGAAACCGCCTCGCCATCTACCATGAGCAGACCGAACCCCTGGTTTCGTACTACCGACAGTGGGCGGATGAAGGGGCCGCCGAGGCACCGTTTTTCAAGCGCGTTGACGGCATTGGGGATGTTGCCGATATCAGAGAGGAAATCTTCAATACTCTGGATGCCATCGAAGCATCGACCTGAAGGCCAAAAAAATCCCGCTCCTGTGAGCGGGATTTCATACTCAGCGAAACGCTGCGGCCTCGTTATTCGAGGTCAACTTTCAGCGATTTAAGCGTCTCCATCGTCACACCGCCACGGGCCAGACTATTGGCACGCTGGTAGGCCTCCACCGCACTGAGTGTGGCGCTGCCCAACACCCCATCGATATCACCCGGATCAAAGCCCTTACTGGAAAGCGCCTGCTGGAGATTAGCGATCACGTCTTCAGTGACATTGGTCTCGCACAGAATGGGCTGCCAGCTCAAACGTTCATTAGAGACTTTGACACGTTTGGTCACGGTCTGGAACTCGGCAGGTAAGCTCACCCGGCTCTCACGCGCAGGTTCGACCATTTTTCTCACACGAATGGCCGAATACTCAGCAGGGATCGTGGTTTTTACCACCTGCGCCGGTGCGTCGAGTACCTGCTTGCGTATGGTTTTGTACACCGCCGGCACTTCCACCTGACGGGTCGAGGCCGGCTTTTTTACGATTGAACGGGTGATGGTTTTATACGTCGCAGGCTCTACCACCAGACACAGAATTGCGCCAGTGATGTTATCGATCTTTTCGATCGGACCACGCCCTTTCTTCCACGTGGTTTGTTCAGGTCGGTCCAGCACGCGCTCGGTGACTGTCTCGTATTCCGCAGGCACCGCCACCAGCCGGGTGCTCGCAGGCTCAACCATAATGCGCTCTTCCACCCAGCGAAATGTCGCTGGCTTTACCGACAGCACTTCGTTGGCCTCCTTGACAAGCACACGCTCCTCAACCCACTCGTACTTGGCGGGGATTACCGTGACTTTCTCGCTCGCCTCGCGCTTGAGTACTTTTTCGCTGACCACATCGTATTTGGCCGGCACCAGCACTTTTGCGTAACATTCACCCGGCTTTGCATCGGGGGGATACAAGCTCAGGCCATCGTTAGTGCCATCCTGCGACTCTGCGACCCCGGTTGCAAAGATACCGAACGCCACTGCTACTCCCACCTTCTGCCATTTGTTAGTTGTCATTTCAACAATCTCATTATTATGTTGTCCTGATAAAGCGAGACAGCCTCCCGGACAAACATTGCGAGACTGTTACTGTGCATTATGTCGCATAAATTGCCAGCTTGTCACCTTTCTGTTTCAATTACCTTTCAATTCGATTCATTATTCGAACATCCCGATCGGATTTCGGCAAATTTTTCCGGATCGGTCAGTTGCCCAGCCTCGTCAATTTCCGGGTAGTCAATCCCGTGTTCATCACAGTAACGCGCCTCCACCGGCCGGTACCATCGAAACAAAGTGCGCCGGTATTGCGTTTCACTGAGTCTGCGATGATCGTACATGCCGGCAAGCATTCGCTGACGCTGTGCCTCGAGCAGGACGATGGCGGCGGCAACCGACACGTTGTACGACTCGACCATGCCAAGCATGGGTATGGAAACGTGATGGTCGGCCACACGGGCGGCGGCCTCACTGACACCAAACAACTCCGCGCCAAACAGCACCGCCGTCGGCTCACAATAATTCAACGCGCGAAAGTCTTCCGAGCGGTCGCTTTTATGCACCGCAACCACTCGGAAATTGCGTCCCTGCAAGTGTGTCACCGCCGGTTCGATAGCGTCGTACAAATGCAGATCGAGCCACTTGTCGCTGCCCATGGCGATGCCACTGCGCGCCCTAAAAGATTCATCCGCCCGCATCGCGACATGAAACTCGTGCACTCCGACCGCATCACAGGTACGCATAATCGCGGACACGTTGTGTGGTTTGTGTACATTGTCTGTGACCACCGTGAGGTCGGGCTGGCGCTTCTCGAGACAGGCCTTTATCTTGTTCAGTCGACGTTGTGTCACGATTTAACCGGCACAGGCAGTGCGACAGACCTGAGGCAGCGGGTTAACGCCTGATGTGTTTGCTCGGGTTTTTCGGTCATCATCATATGACCGCAATCCGGCAATGTCGTCACCGTGACATCCGTCAGCGCGTTTTTCAAAGCCTCCGCAGCACGCATTGGTGTCATTCGATCAAGTTCACCGAGAATCAACGATGCAGGGCACTGGACTGCCGCTGCCGCCTCAAGCCCTCGCTCATAGGTATTGCAGGCATTGAGATCGGTGTACATGACATGCTCTGCGGCCTGTTCCATTAAGCGTTCAGCCAGGGTCTGAGCATGAATACCCGCGACCGGGTTGCCACCCAGTTGCGAGCCGTAACTATGGCCAAACAATGACACAATATCGATCGCCAGATGCTCATTGGCTTTGGCGCTATCGAGCAAAGCACTCCCTACTGCCATCGGAAATGCAGTGCCCATCATTACCAGGGCGCTTGTTTGTTTGGCGATCGCGGCGCACTCCAGCGCAATCAGTGAGCCCATACTGTGACCCACCCAGCAGACATCCCCCGGCGGCAAATGCTGTTCGATCAAAGCCGTGACAAGGCCGGCGCTCTCCACAATGGTTGTCAGCGGAGTGCCATCGGACAGTCCGTGACCGGGCAGATCAATCGCCGCCACGTTGTAACCGTTTTTAGCCCAGTAACGTGCAAAAAGCGTCCACACAGTGTGATCCATTGCCGCGCCATGGATGAAACAAAGGGTCGGCGCACCGGACCGGTAACGCTCACCGCCGTCATAAACAAAAATAGAACCGTGATCCGTTTGCCAGTTCATTTTGCAGCCACCTTTTGCGATGCTTTCAACGCGCCATTGAGATCACTGATCAGATCGCGCTTGTCTTCGAGTCCGATCGATAATCGAACCAGCCCTTCAGACACACCCGCCTCTGTCAGCGCCGCCTCGTCCATGCGACTGTGCGTAGTGCTCGCTGGATGAATGACCAGCGACTTGGCATCACCCACGTTAGCCAGATGTGAAAACAACTGCAGCCGTTCGATAAATTTCTTACCGGCCGCTCTGCCACCCTTAAGCTCGAAACTAAATACTGCGGTCGACCCGTCGGGCAGAAGCTGCTTTGCCAGCGCGTGATCCGGATGATCCGGCAGCTCGGGATATGAAACACCGGCAACCGCATCGTGAGTGCTGAGAAACTCCACCACCGCGCGGGCATTGTCGATGTGCCTTTGCATTCTCATCGACAGGGTTTCACACCCCTGCAGCAGGTAAAACGCGTTGGCGGGGCTCATGCTCGCACCAAAGTCACGCAACCCTTCTTTGCGTGCACGCATAATAAACGCCGCCGGACCGAACTCTTCGACGAAGTTCATGCCGTGAAACCCGTCATAGGGCTCAGAGAGTTGTGTAAATTTTCCTGAGCTGCGCCAGTTGAATTTTCCGGAGTCGACGACGCAGCCACCGATCGCCACGCCATGGCCACCAACGAACTTGGTCAGTGAATGCACCACGATATCTGCCCCGTGTTCGAACGGTTTAATCAGACAGGGAGGAGTCAGTGTGGAGTCCAGCACGAGCGGTACTCCGTGGCGATGCGCAATGTCCGCGACCTTCGGAACGTCGAGCACTTCGCAGCCCGGATTCGCCACTATTTCACCGAAGCACAAGCGCGTGTTGTCACGCAACGCATCCTGCCAGGCCTGCGGGTTCTGCGGGTCAACAAAGGTAGTCTCGACGCCGAAACGGGGCAGCGTGTAGGCGAGCAGATTGTGCGTGCCGCCGTACAATGCACGAGAGGCAACCACGTGCGACCCGGTACCGGCCAGCGTGGAGATTGCCAGATGAATCGCAGCCATGCCGCTGGCTGTCGCAACCGCACCGACTCCACCCTCCAGTGCAGCCATGCGCTCCTCGAGCACGGCCACTGTCGGATTCGAGATCCGCGAGTAGACATGACCGGCGCGCCCGACATTAAACAGAGAGGCGGCATGGTCGCTGTCATCAAATACAAATGAGGTGCTCTGGTAGAGCGGTGTGGCCCGTGCCCCCGTCGCAGGATCCGGTTGTTGTCCGGCGTGCAGCATCAGCGTGTCAAATTCAATGTGTCGAGGCATCTGTGTTCTCCGAAGCGGTGGCAGATTTTACCAGCTCATTCACACGACCACCGGAAGTTGTACCCGGGCTGCCGGGGTGCGTTCACTTTCACCCATTGCGCTGGCAGTTTGACGATAGTTGCTCTACACTCGCCGCGCATTTAACCCTTAAAATATCGGAGTGACCATGTCCCGGCAAATCAACCGTATCGCTGTGATCGGCGCAGGCACAATGGGCGCAGGCATCGCCGGACTGTGTGCGGCACGCGGCAGCGAAGTCGTGCTGCTGGATATGACCCGCGAGCAGGCACAGAAAGGTGTCGAGCGACTCACTCAGGGTAGAAAGCCCGCCGTGACCGAAGCGGTCGCCGCCACAATTACCACCGGTTCATTGCAGGATGAGCTTGCACTGGTCGCCGACTGCGACTGGATCTGCGAAGCGGTTGTGGAAGACCTGAACATCAAGCGTGAACTTTTTACCAGACTCGAAGCGGTGCGCGCGGATGGGTCAATTCTGAGCACCAACACCTCTGGCATTCCGCTCCGTGATATTTACCGCGATATGCCGGAGCGCCTGCAACGCGATATTGCAGTCACGCATTTTTTCAACCCGGTGCACATCATGAAGCTGGTTGAACTGGTGCCGGGTTCAAACACTTCTCCGGATGTCACGGAACGGCTGACCGACTATCTCGACAATACACTTGAGAAAGGAACCGTCTACGCAAAGGACACCGTAAACTTCATCGGTAACAGAATCGGTTGCTTCTGGATGCTGGCCGGATTGCACAAAGCATCGGAGTCGGGTCTTTCTATCGAAACCGTGGATGCGCTGATGTCCAAGCCGATTGGACTACCGGCGACCGGCCTGTACGGATTGATCGATCTGATCGGACTTGATGTAATGGACTTTGTTGCTAAAAATCTCGATGCCAATCTGCCTGCCAATGACCCCGGTCGAGAGTTTCTGAAGTTACCTGCGACCGAATTACAAATGCTTGCCGATGGGCAGCTTGGTCGCAAGTCCGGCGGTGGGTTTTATAAGATGGTAAAAAGCGCGGATGGCGAGAAGCATATGGAGATATTCGATTTGTCCGACCGCGCATGGCGACCCATGCAGCCAATTCAGCTTGAGCAGTCGCACACAGACTTCAGTAACCTGATGTATGGCAACGATCCGCAAAGCGCATTCACCCAGGCATTGATGGGTACCACATTGCGCTACGCCAGTGCGCTGGTGCCGGAGATCTCAGATGATGTGGTCAACGTTGATCGTGCGATGAAGTGGGGGTTCAACTGGGATCAGGGTCCTTTCGAATTACTCGACAGCATCGATCCGATCAAATTCGCAGATGCAATCAAGCAGCGCGGCGAACCCGTCGACGGCATGCTCAAAGTATTGATCGACAGCGGCAATACACGTTTCTATCAGGCACAGGGCAAAGAATTTCTCGGCACCGATGGCAAGTACCACCCGCTGACAACCTGAGTAGCAACCGGCGGTGTCGCCGCTGTGCGACCTATAAGACACCGTATTCTTCAGAACGGGCTTCGCGCAGTAAATCGTACAGCCCGTTTAATATATCGCTTCGATAAACTATGCCGATGACCTCGGTGCGGTCCTCCCCGACTCTGGTGACGGGTGCGTACTGGGCATCGAGTTCATTCAACTTCTGCAGCGCTGCGAGTAAGCTGCTGCTGGTCGGAATAGCATGGCTGGCCCCGTTCTTTACCTCGTCACAATGAACCGTGCGACCCCGGTCAGCCGCCGCTGAGAAAAGCTCGTCGGTTGAAAGACTCCCGATAAACTGACCACGATCGTTAACGACAACCGCAACGTAGTGCTTAACGGCAAACATTGCTGCTTCCAGATCATGCAGTGAGGCCGTCGGCGATGTTTCGATGTAACTGGCCGAGATCAGGTCGTCAATAGTTCGAGTACGCAGCAGGCTCTGATCCCTGCCAGTATTTAGGTTTATCCCACGCTTGTTCAGCTGCCATCGGAAGAAAGAGCTGTGTGGCATGAGCTGCATTGCGGTACTGGCGACAGCAGCCGACAGCATGACGGCAATCACGAGATCGTAGTCAATCGTCAGTTCGAACACGATAAGCAATGTGGAAATCGGCGCACCCAGCATCGCAGAGGCAACTGCTGCCATCCCGACCACCGAGTACACGCCCGGAGACGACTGCAACTCCAACCCCAGCGTGCTGAACAGCCACCAGAACGACCCACCCAGCATCGCGCCGATGAACAGACTGGGGCTGAAAACACCACCGGCAAAACCACTGCCAATCGCCAGTGCCGCACAGGCAGTTTTTGCAACGAGCAATCCGACCAGCATGGTTTTATCCAGATTCTCGTTGAGGGCGAGCGCAGTACCTTCATAACCGACCCCGAGAACTAACGGGAACGACAACGCAACGAGGCCGATAACCGCACCGGCCAGTGCGGGGCGGCACCAGAAGGGAACCGGCACCCTGGCCCACGCCCACTGAGTGGAAATCACCATAAAAATACACAACTGCACGACGGCCGCAGCAACAATACCCAGCAATGCAAAAGGCAACAGTTCCCACAGAGAACTGATCGTGAAGTCCGGTGGCGTAAACTCCGGTGCGTTGCCATACATGCCATGCCGCACAATGACCGCACCCATTGCGGCAACGACCACCGGTGCAAATACCCTGAGCGCGTAATAACCGACAACCACTTCAAGCGCGAAAATAACCCCGGCAATCGGCGTATTAAACGATGCGGTCACCGCGGCCGCGGCAGCACAACCCAATAGCGATATCGACTGCGTCCGGTCGAGACCGAACTTCTCTGCCACCCACGATGTAATCGAGGCGCCGATATGTACGGCAGGCCCTTCACGACCAAGTGGCGCCCCCGCCCCCAGTGAGACCAGCGTCGCCAGTCCGACGATACCACCCGAGCGCACATCCATTTTACCGGCGCGCATGGCGCTCGCTTCCATCACATCGGCAATGCCGTGAAAACGGTGCTCCGGCATATGCCGAAGAATCCATCCGACAACAATGCCACCGAGTATCGGTGCCAGCAGGATGGTCCAGTCGGACTTATTTGCCAGCCAGCTAATACGATCTGCATCATCGGCTCTATCAAACAGGAAGTCCTGCAGCAGCAGAATACCCTCGATCAATAACACGGTCGAAGCACCGACGATCAGGCCGGTGAGCAGCGCAAGCAGAAAGAAACCAAAACGGTGACGAAACAGAACGCTCATTGGTCCGAATTACTTTCGTGCTGAACCCCGGGCCTTGAACACTCGCCGGCCTGCGAAAAAGCAGGGACTGTGGATTTAACACCCGGTGTCCGGCTCACCGCTGTCTGAGTAAATCCCGTATTTCGGCCAGCAGCGCCAACTGAGGATCTTCACTGGCTTCCTCCTGCTGTTGTGACCTTGCTTTGTTAATCAGCTTGACGATCAGAAAGATTGCGCCGGACACAATTAAAAAACTGATTAGCGTGTTGATAAAGCTACCGTAGTTAAGCGTAACCGCTCCGGCGGATCGAGCAGCTTCGAGCGACAGGTAAGGGGTTTGTCCCGACCCTTCTTTCAGCACCAGAAAAAGATTGCTGAAATCGACACCCCCCAGTAAGAGCCCGATAGGTGGCATTAGAATATCTTCCACCAGACTGGCCACGATAGTGCCGAAAGCCGCACCGATGACGATACCGACGGCCATGTCTACCACATTGCCGCCCAGTGCAAATTTCTTGAACTCTTCTAACATGACCCGTCACCCGGATGGAAAGGCACCATCAAACACCAATTGCAGGAACGTGCCAATGACAGCTAGGTAAAGGTATATAGCTGATTCATTTGGGAAGCCACGCTACCTCGTGGCTTCCCGTTTCACTACTGCAAAACCTGCAGCAAAGCGCTGGTGAGCTGACTGGCAAGTTCGTTAACCTGGCTGTTGGGCGCTGGGAATCTGACCCAGATTTGTGACGGCTGAATTTTCAGTCTTGAATGGTGTCCCGCGCCAGTAAAACGTTCTTTACCAGACTGCCGCACAAGCGCTAGTTGCCAGCGGGCAGCACTATCGAAGAGTCATTACCACCAGTGGTAAGCGCCTTTTTGATTGAGGGAGTTGCAGTGACCGCGCCGGTCGAAACGCTGTTGCTTACACCGCCATCACCAAACGAAATGACATCGCTATTGCGATCTACCAGCTTAAAACCGATACCTTTCACCTTCACCAGATCATCTGCGCTGCGGAAATCTCCGTGCAGTTCGCGGTATTCAATAATAGCTTTCGCTTTGGTAGCACCGATTCCGTTGAGGCTCTCAGCGATTGTCACCGCATCTGCCGTGTTGATGTTAACGAGTTGTGCTGCGTGTATGAAAGGAGCTGAAAGGGTGATAACAACTACTGCCAGGGACTGCCTGATACTTTTAAACATAACTACCTCTTATTTCTACTTCAGAACTACATTGATTTACAACGTATGACTTAAAACAAGGCCGATAACTCAGGTACTGCTACTGCAAACTACCTGATCACGGCACCTCAATACTTCACCTTGAGTGCGCCTGCGTGCGGCTGGCACGGACACAAAGCGTTACTGCTAATGCAAAACTCCGTCGACTAAATCGACGCCAAAATTCTTACACAGCCGGCAGAGACCAAACCTGAACCACTTCACAAAAAACTGAAAAAATGCGCATTAAGTCTCATGCACGCAGAGGCGACGATGCGCGACAACGCCCGGTTAGGCGAATTGCGTGATTGCGCTTTCCTCTGATTCAATTTCGAGTATTGGCAGTCGAATGGAGATAGTGGTTCCCACGTTCTCTTCACTGCGCGCCTCTATCTGGCCACCATGTTCGCGTATCACCGTCGCGACCAGCGCCAGGCCGAGGCCGGTTCCCTTAAATTGCTTTTGTACATTCGGGTCTCTGTGAAAACGCTCAAACAGCTTACCGATACGATCGGCCGGTATACCGATGCCCTGATCCGTGACCTCAGTGGTAATCCACGAGTCACCTTCAATGCGGGTTTCGATCGTGACCTTTGTTGTATCCGGAGAATACTTGATCGCATTGCCAACCACGTTAACAAAGGCACGCTCAAGCAAGCTTGAATCGGCTGTTACCCACACATCAGGTTCAATATCGTTCGCGGTCAGTTTTATCTGTTTCTGACTGGCCTGTGGCAACAACTGATCGATGGTGCTTTCTATAATATTCTCATAAAACACCGGCTGAAGTTGATCCACCTGCAGGTGCTCAGCGCGGGTCAGGCCGAGCAGATCATCGATCATTTTAAGGGTTTTATTAACGTTCGCCTCCACTTGCAAAAAAGAAGTGACATCAGCATCTTTACCCGCCTGCTCTCGCTCCTGCGCCACCAGATACAGCGACGAAATCAGCGGTGAGCGCAGATCGTGTGACAAATACTCAATGAGCTCGCTGCGCAGACGCTCCGCGCGACGAATATCGCTGAGATCAACTGCACTGGCAACAATCAGTCTTTCAGTTAGTTTTTCCCCCAGCACGTTGAAGTCGATGACCAGCTCACGGTCACCGCGCACATAGTTGATCTGCCAGTTTTCACCCGCCTTCAGGATAGAATCGAAGGGCTCCTTGTCGAGCAGATCCGGATCTTTGCCGAGTGAAGAGAAGAACTCATACACCGTTTTATTTTCAAGCGACTGCGTACCGAACATTTCAATCGCCAAATCATTGCACCGCACCATCTCACCTACCGCATTCCAGACAATCAGGCCGGTTGGACTACCAGCGAAGATGTTGTCACTCAGGGCTTTGAGTTGCAGGATGTGCTGATTCTGTTTACTGAGCCTGTCAGCATCTGTCTGCAGACCCTCAATGGTGCCACCGGTGTTTGGCACACTGATTTTACTCTGCACTCTGGATGCTCTGTCGACAAACTCTGCAAAGCGATGATTCATCGGTTCGTCACTGAAACGGAAGCCAACAACCAGTGGCTGATCTGATGCGAAACGTTTGACCCAAAGGCCGTCCTTTACATTCCACTCGGGTCCGGCAGTTTTGGCATGATCTCCTCTGCGGAATCCTGTGCTCGATTGAAAAACACTGTCTTCAAGTAAGAACCAGTCTTTCAGATCCAGATGGCGCTCCGCGCTTTCAAACAGACTGGCGAGCGGTCGACCAGCGGACAGGCCAAGATCATCATCGTACATCGCGAGCTTGTTGGTCTCTGCACGGAGAAACCTGGTGGCGTACTCGAGTCGATGCCAGCTCCATAACGGAAAGGCCATCAACAGTGGAATAGATGAGAGCAACGGTGCAAACCAGATATTTGCAAAGCGATACAAAAGAAAGCTCAAAAATACGGGCACGAGTGCAAGAACAATTGTTGCAAGCAGCCCCCAGCGTGGCCTTAGCCTTGAGTAAATCATCAACAACAAGGCGATCAGCACAGCCACAAGTACGAAGGCCAGCCAAACGCCCGTCTGCCCGATCAGCGTACCGGATTGCAACGCGCTGTAGATATTTGCATGCACCTCAACACCCGGTAGTGGTTGATCCACACCCAGAATCGGTGTGGGTACGGCGTCACCCAGTCCGGTCGCCGTCAGCCCGAAGAATACCGTACTGCCCTTGAATATTGCGGGGTCAAAATTGCCAGTCAGTACGTCATAGGCAGCAACGGTGGTAAAGGTGCTCTTCGGGCCGTGAAACGGGATCATCACCTCGTGATCACCGACCCATTTGGTGGCCCGATCTGTATGCGAGGTACGCACCCCGGGCAATTCCGCCGGTGCCAGACCGAGACTGTCCATCGCCGCCAGTGACAACAACGGCCAGTGCGGTCGCTTAAAACCGGCCTTTAAAAAGACACGTCTGACGATGCCATCGGAATCGATAGGTAAAAAGATATGGCCCAGTTGTCGCGAGGCCTCAAGAACAACAGGTATGGGCAGTTTCTCCCCCCCTCCGATATCGAGTCCTTTGCCTTCCGTATGAATAGGCAGAATCACACGACCGGACTGTGCGATGGCGCTGGCAAGCCGCGCGTCGGCTGCGGGATCATTCTTACTCTGCTCGGAATAAAGAATATCAATAAGGATGATACTGGCACCGGAAGCGGACAGATTATTGATTATTTGAGCCTGATCATTTCGGGACCATGGCCAGCGCCCGTTACGCTCCACGCTGTTCGAGTCGATACCGACAATCACCAGATCATCCGGTGGTGCTGACTGGTGCAGTCTGACCCAACTGTCGTAAATCAGCCGGTCCATCTTCTGCGTTACGTCAGCGCGATGCATGAGCATCGTCAGTACACCGAAGAACAGGTAGAAACCAATCAGCGTCCAGTAGCCAAAACGGCCACGGCGCATGGCGTCAAATTCTGACGTGGACAATGGAGTAATGACCCAGGTTATCTGTACTTAACGCTCTCTATTTCGCGCCTCGCTTGAATTCATAGATGTTGCCATACAGCGAGACCGTGGCGTCGTTAAGCACCGCCCGCGATGCAATGTAGACGTCCTGGTTAGCTTCGACGGTTAGTTCAAGCCTGTCGCCTGCACTGATATCGTAAGCCGCAAAATCAAGTAATTGATCGAGATCCCCAACGGATTGCAGCGCAGCACCCACGTGCACCTCGGAGGTAACGTCGCCGGTATTAACGATCGCCAGTTGATTTTCACTGAGTTCTATCTCAAGGGCAGGTGCCTGTGCACTTTCGTCAATGCCAACCTGGTTAATTCGCTGAATTGCGCGAAAACCCTTAATGCCGTTTTCATCAACCGCCCGTGTTCCAAGAAAAAATTGCGAAGGCTCTCGCGGTACTCCCAAGTGGGCACTTGCAGAGCTGCCATTGACAATCACATCAGTCAGGGATTCATTGTCGGCCAGCACATATCGATACGTGGTGGCATCGTCAATCGGCGTCCAGCTGATGTAGTCCTCTGCACTCAGGCGTATAAAAGCCTTGTACTCGGGAGCGGACAGCAAATCATACTGGGTCGTGATTGATCGTCCGCCACCGGCCAAAGTGCCTTTGCCGGTGGGGAGTGGCGTGGTTAATACGCCAGAGGTCACTTGCACCGCACCCTCGGTTACCCCGAGTACACTGCCGTCATTCACATCAACATCAAAGCGAGTACCCCGCACCGCAGCAGAGGCGTAAGGAGTTTCGATACTGTACCTCGGAGGTTTCTCAAATCCGACGTTGCGAACATCGAAACTCATCTGACCGCGATCAGCCATCAGATTAACGACACAGGATTTCTGTTTGTCGAAACAATCGAACTCGACGATTTGTACGCGACTTTCCGGCTGTATGTTCACCAGCGTTTCGCCGGCAAACGACAAACTGACAAATCCGTCTTCGCCAGTAGCAATGATGTCACCCAGAAAAACGTGCTCCCCCCGTTCCGCAGGCAGCTCCTCGTCGGTACCGCGCCGGACTAATTTGGCATCACCTTTGGAAAAGGCGATGTTGGCAAAGTTTCTCTTTTGAACGAGCTCACTGGGGAAGCGAATGATCTGCCCCGGCTTCAATGCATCGGGGCGTGTAATCCGATTATTTTTTGCCGTCTCCGGCCAGAATTCGACTGAGCCCATCACGCGTTGCACAATCGCAGTGAGGTTGTCACCTTCTTTGACTACCACGTCGATCGCTTCGGTTATCTCTTTAACTTTGACTTGAGTGAGTGCAATCGGGGGCAGGCTTAACAGCAGCATCGCCGCAATCACTGACGCGCAACGCGCGAGTGTCCGTCCTGATTTCATGGTTGATCTCCAGCGATAATATTCATGCCTGTTCGCCACCGGCTTGTACTACAACTGTTCAATATACACGTGTTTCAACTGTCCTTCAGAAGCTGCGATGGCGATCAGGCAGCACTTCAGCCGGGCAAAGTGCGTTCCTCCAGCCGATACCCGTGCTGGTAGATGCTTGTCAGCTTCCACTTTTCAGTCGCTGAAAGCTTGAGTTTCTTTCTGAGTCGACTGGCGTGCGTATCGACGGTGCGAGTGTTCAATTCAGCCGATGTACCCCAGACGGAAGTTAACAGGTGCTGCCGGGATAACACCCGGCCACGATTCCTGAACAGAAACAACGCGAGATCGTATTCTTTTTCCGTCAGACGTACGACTTCGTCATCGACGCTCACTTGCCTGTTGCTGGTATCAAATACGTAGGGGTCGTACTCCAACACCTCGGTTTCAGGCTGAGCCCGACGAGCGAGCGCACCAATTCGGGCCAGCAATTCAAACTGCCGTACCGGTTTTACGAGGTAGTCGTCAGCACCTTTTTCCAGTGCTGACACTATGTCAGCCTCCGCCTGCCTCGCCGTAATAAAGATAACCGGCACATCACTGACCAGGCTCTGACGCAACCAGGTGAGTATCTCGATACCTGTCCCGTCCGGCAGATTCCAGTCAAGCGTTACAACATCGTAGCTGGTTTTTCGAAATGCTCGTTGAAAGCTCTCTGATTCATAAAACACTTCGCACTGGTGGCCTCGTTCTGTAATCCAGCCACTGGCGCGATTGGCCTGATCAATATCATCTTCGAGCATGCCTATGCGTAGTATCTGCGAGTCTGCCAATTGGGTGCCTCCTTAATGAAGCGAACGGCTATGCCGGTTCCGGGCTGGGATTGAAATAATGACGTCCGGCGTGTATCGATGTGATCTGCCGGAGCAGCCTTTCATAATCCCCATCGTTGGCTGCAAAATCAATCTCGCTGGCGTTAACAATCAATACAGGTGTATCTGTGTAGCTGTGGAAGTAGTCTGTATAGGCGCGTTGCAGACGCTCGATATAGTTACTGGCGATAGCCTGTTCAGACAGTTTGCCACGTTTTTCGATCCGGTCGTACAGCACCTCCAGCGGCGCCTGCAGGTACACCACCAGATCAGGCACGACCAAATCGAAAGCGAGTTCCGTGGCCACTGAACTGTAAAGTGCGAAATTACGGTCATCCAGCGTTAGATCCGCAAATAACCGGTCTTTGGCAAACAGAAAGTCCGATACCCACAAGCCCTCTTCCGACAGGTTTTCCGCCATGAACCGGAGCGACTTGCGACGATTCATTAGAAAATGGAGTTGTGTTGGCAATCCGTACGCATGCGGATCCCGATAAAAATCATCAAGAAAAGGATTGCTTTCAGGCGATTCGAGAATCAGCTGCCCGCGCAGTGATTTCGCCAACCGCTTTGCAAGGGTCGTTTTACCGACACCGATCGGCCCCTCGACCGCCACATATCGAAGTGAATGCACCATTTCAGGTATCTCGTTTTAAAGCGAACTGTCCAGCCAGACCGAATTCTCGCACAAACCACCGCGGACCAGCAGATTACAGGTAACGTCATCAGTGCACACGACGACCCATTCCACCTGCAGTTTACAACAACCGCACGGGTGACCACCTGACATCGTGCCCACGAAAGCGGTCAATGACGTATTGACCGCGACGCTGTAACACCGGTGCACAAGTTCAGCCGCGTCATTGACCGGCGCACAGACGGCTAGCTAGCGGGCGCGACGTTTTTTCCGGCCACGCGGCCGGCCCGTTGGTGCGGGACGTTGTCGTGAAGCCTCTATGGCCTGTTGCGCTTCGGGGGTTTGCTGCAATTTTTCCCACGTATCGCACAGCGATTGCGGTACTTCGTCGATCTGCGCACGAAGGCAAAGAAAGTCGTAGCCGGCCCTGAATCGCCGATTTGCAATCAGTACGCTGACGCGTTTGCCCTGAGTGCGTGCAAACCGCGGTTGCAGCGTCCAGATTTCGCGCATCGGAACAGAAAACCGTCTGGGCAGCGACGTACGGCTCAGCTGAACCGGGATAACCTCATCGGCAGCCAGATGCAGCGCCTGAACCGGCGGTTCGCCATCGTCCTCTATCTTGCGTGCAAGCTCGGATACTTCCGGCCACAGCATCACCGCGTAAATAAATGCCGGGGTGACCGCGAGTTCCTGCTGTATGCGCCTGTCGGTGTTTTCGAGCGCAAGGGTAAACATGCGCTCTGCCTTTTCATCGCCGATTGCGAGGCGATTGGCTGCTGACGGAAATAAATACTGGAACAGATTCAGCGCCCGCAGTTGCTCCATGCTGGCAGCACCATGGCCCGTTTGCAGCAGCTTTAGCACTTCGTCGAACAGCCGTGCCGCGGGAATGTCTTCAAGCTTTTCGCGATGCGCTTCGATGGCAGCGAGCGCATCCGGCGCGATGGAGAAACCGAGTTTGGCTGCAAATCTCGCCGCCCTCAGCGCCCTCACCGGATCTTCGACAACCCGTGCATTCGCCTCACCAATAAACCTGAGTTCCGCTCGTTCGAGATCCTCAAGGCCGTTGTAGAAATCGAGTACCGTGGCATCGGCAATGTTGTAATACAGTGCATTAACGGTGAAGTCCCTTCGCGCTGCGTCGTCGGCAACCGTGCCACCATAGACGTTGTCACGCACGATCCTGCCACCATCGCCGGTGGCACCACCTTCTCCTTCACTGTGGGCAGCACGAAAAGTGGCCACCTCAATAACATCCCTTCCAAATACCACATGCGCCAGCCTGAATCGTCGACCAATCAGCCGGCAGTTTTTAAACAGTTGCCTGATCTCATCGGGACTGGCGTTGGTTGAGACATCGAAATCTTTGGGGTTTTTGCCCAACAGTAAATCGCGTACCCCACCGCCGACGAGGTAACTGTCGAACCCCGCCTCATGCAGCCTGTCGAGCACTTTCAACGCGTTCTTGCTGATTCGATCGCGCGTTAACTTGTGCTCAGTCTGAGGCAGGCAGTGAAGTTCACCTGGCTTGTTCAAGTGTTCAATCCAGCTCGCGCTTGATGCGTTTGTGTATCGAAAATTCTGACAGTCAGTGAGTTGGTTTTATTCATAAAGGGTACGTCGCTGGGGTCAGGTTCGAGTCGGCTTATAGCGCCTGGTCGTTTTCCTCACCGGTACGAATTCGAATAACACGTTCCACATCTTCGATGAAAATTTTTCCATCGCCGATTTTTCCGGTGCGGGCAGCGTTGGTGATCGCTTCAACACATTCATCAATTTGATTGTCACTGACCACCGCCTCAAGTTTAACTTTGGGTAAAAAGTCGATGACATACTCCGCGCCACGATAGAGTTCGGTATGTCCCTTCTGGCGACCGAACCCTTTAACTTCGGTGACGGTGACCCCTTTGACACCCACCTTGGAAAGCTCTTCGCGTACATCCTCGAGTTTGAAAGGTTTTATGATTGCGGTAATTTTTTTCATGATTTAACCAGACAATAGTGAAACTCAACGAAAGTTGGGTGAAGAGGACACTTTGTGTATGCTCAGGTCGGCCCCGAGATATTCTTCCTCTTCACTAAGCCTTATGCCCACTGTTACTTTTAACACGAAATAAACAACTAATCCCGTCAGTAACGCGAACACAACACCGGCCAATGTGCCGATTAGCTGTGAAGTCAGGCTGACACCGCCCATGCCACCCAGTTGCTGCTGCCCGAATATACCGGCAGCTATCCCGCCCCACGCACCGCACACACCGTGCAATGGCCACACGCCCAGCACATCGTCGATTTTGAGCTTGTTTTGAGTCAGAGTGAACAGCCATACAAAGAGGCCGCCGGCCACCGCACCGACGATCAGGGCGCTCAGCGGATGCAGGATGTCTGACCCCGCACACACAGCGACGAGGCCAGCCAGCGGGCCATTGTGCACGAAACCGGGATCATTGCGACCTGCGACCAGCGCCGCCAGCACACCCCCGACCATGGCCATCAGAGAGTTTAGCGCCACCAGCCCGCTAATACCGCCAATCTCCTGGGCGGACATCACGTTAAAACCAAACCAGCCGACGGTGAGAATCCATGCACCCAGCGCCAAAAACGGAATACTGGACGGCGGATGTGCGAGCAGTTCTTTACCCTCTGCGGTGTATCTGCCTTTGCGGGCGCCCAGCAATACCACCGCAGCCAGTGCAATCCAGCCGCCCACCGCGTGCACTACCACGGACCCGGCAAAATCGTGAAAGGGCTGACCACCAATCGCAGTTATTGCATCCTGAAAACCGAAATTGTTGTTCCACACCAACCCCTCGAAAAACGGATAGAAAAACGCAACGATGATGAGCGATGCAAACAGTTGCGGGTAAAAACGCGCACGTTCTGCGATTCCACCCGAGATAATCGCAGGGATCGCTGCGGCAAAGGTAAGCAGGAAGAAAAATTTGACCAGTTGATAACCGCTTGCTTCAGCGAGCACAGCGGCGGGCTGAAAGAAGTCAACACCGTAGGCAATACTGTAGCCGACAAAAAAATAGGCGATCGTAGAGATACCAAAATCGCTGATGATTTTGACCAGCGCATTAACCTGATTTTTTTCGCGGACGGTGCCCACCTCAAGAAATGCAAAACCCGCGTGCATCCACAACACGAGTATTGCTCCAAGGAGCACGAAAAGGGTGTCAGCCCCTGTCTGAAGCGAATCCAATATTCTGTTCTTTCATTAAAACGCCAATTTTAGGTGATTTTACCCGCAACCACCAAACCAGCGATCGGAGTGGTGCACAGATGACTAACGACTTCAATCGCTGTCGCCGCTTTTAAAACGATGAATCAGCCGCCGATCGCGTTTATTCGGCTTGCCGGCCAACCGCTCCCCACGCGAAGCGATCCGGTCGTCCCTGAGTTTGTGCTGCAACTCAGCACGCCTGGCCTCACTTTCGGCACTTTCTGTATAAGCGTCAACCGCTACTTTTGCACCCACCCTTTTTTCGATCAGCTGATCGACGACGATATCGAAGATAAACGGGCCTTTGCGTACTTCCAGTCGCTGCCCTACCGTGATCGGGCGCGACGGTTTGGCTTTTGACCCATCGACCAACACTTTGCCGGATGCAACCGCATCGGTAGCGAGCGAGCGGGTTTTAAAAAATCGCACAGACCAGAGCCACTTATCCAGCCTGACGGTGTCCGGGTTAGTGCTCACTACTTTATTCCGCAGCCACGATCGATACGGTACTTTTGCCTGTTATTATCAGGTTTGTACCCAAGGAGAAAAAGCGTTGGATGTTTATGTTTACAGCAGCAGCCTTAAAAACGGCTACTACCTCTATCTGGCGGAGCAGGACAACTTCGATGTGATTCCGGCATCGATAAAACCGGGACTCGGTACCCTGACGCTGGCACTGACTTTCAACCTTCACGAATCTCGCCGGCTGGCGACTGAAGACCCCGCGCGTGTGCTTGAAAACCTGGAAAAGAACGGATTTCATTTGCAAATCAGTGATCCACTGCGAGCAACCGAAAGGCTCAAAACATTGAGCGAACGCTGACATTCTACCGATTTACGCTGAAAATTCAGAGCGCGTGACCATCGGCAGCGGCCCCGGTGGTAGCTGACCCGCAGCGGGGCAGGAAACGCCCGCCACCTGCCCTTTGCTGGCACCGCAATGACACATGTCTGCCGCACTACCGCGACATGTGCGCAGGTGACTAACGATTCAGTGTCGCCAGTTCAGATTCCTGGCTTGCGAAATAAGCTGCCAGATCGCGGATATCCTGATCGGAAAGCGCTGCGGCAAACCCCGCCATAATCGCGTTTTGCCGAGCCCCTGAACGGTAATCTTTCAACGCCTGTACCAGATAACTTTCGTACTGACCGGCCAGAATCGGGTTGGCTTCAATGGTGCTGTTGCCATCTGCACCATGACAGGCTGCACAGGTTGCAGACAGGGCTTCGCCATTGGCCGCATCGCCACCGGCAATCGCACCTGCGGGTGCCAGGCTCACAACCGCGGCTGCGACCACTCCGTAATACCATGCATTTAGTTTCATCGATGACTCCCGGCTATTTGGCAGAGGCAAGATATGCCGCGATGTCGGCAATGTCTTCGTCGGTCAACGCCGACGCATTCGCATGCATCGTCGCGTGGGAACGCTGCTGATCCCGGTAAGCCTTCAGTGCAGCTATCAGGTATTGCTCGTGCTGGCCGGCAAGCTTGGGCACATGATAGGTCGGATAGGTATTCACGTAGTGAGCAACGCCATGGCAGCCAAGACAAGTCTCGGCCTTTTTTGCGCCTGCTTCCGGGTCACCGGCAACTGCACCAGTGGCGAATGACATAGCGGTGCAGAATGACCCTGCGAGCGCCCACAATCTCATGTTTTTCATAGGTAGGTTCTAGTGTCGGTTGTTTGTGCCAGCAAAGCGCCGCAGTCTACTGCGACTATGGGCGCAATTATAGTTCGCTTTCGGCAGGCTGGCATTGATAGTCTCAACTGCTGAGCTCAATGATGAGATCGTTGATACGGCTGACGAATCCCGCCGCGTCTTCAAGCTGCCCGCCCTCTGCCAGCACCGCCTGATCGAGTAGCATGTGTGACCAGTCCGAGAATTTGTCCTCATCGGACTCTTCATCCATTCTTTTCAATATCGGATGTTCCGGATTTATCTCGAGTGTTGGTTTGTTCTCGGGTATCTCATGACCGGCCTGCTTCATCAGTTGCTGCATGTGCATGGCCATATCCTGCTCGCCGAGCACAATACAGGCCGGTGAGTTCGTCAGTCGATGCGATACCCGCACTTCGGCGACCTTATCGCTGAGCTGCTCCTTCAGCCTTGAGACGAGTTTTTCAGATTCTTTCTCAACCGATTCCTGCTTTTCCTTTTCTTCCTTGTCCTGAATCTCACCGAGATCGAGATCGCCTTTTGCCACTGAACTCAGGGTTTTGCCATCAAACTCGTTCAGGTAGGACATCATCCATTCGTCCACCCGGTCGTACATGATCAGTACTTCCACGTCTTTTTTGGCGAAAATTTCCAGGTGCGGGCTGTTTTTCCCCGCAGCAAAACTGTCGGCGGTGATGTAGTAGATTTTCTCCTGACCCGGTTTCATGCGACCGATATAGTCGCGAAAGCTGACGCTTTGCTCGTCCATGCCCTGCTGCGTGGAGGCGAAGCGGTAAAGACCGGCTACCTGCTCTCGATTGGCAAAATCCTCACCGGGTGCCTCCTTGAGACAACGCCCGAACTGAGTCCAGAATTCGCTGTATTTTTCAGGTTCTTTCTCTGCCATTGTCTCGAGCAGCGACAACACCTTTTTTACCGAGGCAGAACGTATGCTCTCGACAATTTTGTTGCTCTGCAGAATCTCGCGCGAGACGTTCAGCGGAAGGTCTTTTGAATCGACCAGTCCTTTGACGAATCGCAGGTATCGCGGCATCAGCTTTTCAGCTTCGTCCATGATAAAAACACGCTGTGCATACAGCTTTATACCGTTCTGTTGCTGAGCATCATAGAGATCAAACGGCGCATTTTTAGGCACATACAACAACGAGGTGTATTCGTACTTCCCCTCGACATGGTTGTGCGACCAGGCAATTGGATCTTCCCAGTCGCTGCAAACCTGCTTGTAAAACGATTTGTATTCGTCCTCACTGATGTCCCGGCGCGGTCTGGCCCACAGCGCAGACGCATCGTTCACTTTTTCCAGCGCCGGTGTTTTCGGCTCCGCGTCTTTATCGTCCGGATCCGGATGCACAACTTCGAGCATCATGATGGGAAATGTAATGTGATCGGAATACTTTTTAATGATGCCGCGGAGTCGCCAGTTGTCGGCAAACTCCTGACAATCCTCCCGCAGATGCAGGGTAATGGTGGTGCCCTTTTCAGACCGCTCGATCTGATCAAGCTCGTAGCTGCCAGTGGCTTCACTTTCCCAGCGCACACCCTGAGCCGGATCGTCTCCCGCTTTGCGCGTGGTCAGCGTCACTCTGTCTGCAACCACGAATGCGGAGTAAAAACCGACACCGAACTGGCCAATGAGGCGGGCATCTTCCTGCTGATCACCCGTGAGTGATTCCATGAATTGCCGGGTGCCCGATTTTGCGATCGTCCCAATGTTGGCGATGACTTCATCGCGATCCATACCGATGCCGTTATCGGCAACCGTGACGGTGTGATTATCGGCATCGAACGACACAGTGATGGCGAGTTCCGCTTCACCTTCATTCAGTGAATCGTCAGCAACCGCCTGAAAACGAAGCTTGTCACAAGCATCCGACGCGTTGGAGATCAGTTCCCGCAGGAATATCTCCTTGTTCGAATACAACGAGTGAATCATCAGCTTCAGGAGCTGATTTACCTCGGCCTGGAATTCACGGGTTTCCGATTTCACTTCTTCAGTCATGTTCGCCTCAACAGTCAGTATTCAGGACTGAGTTAATTACGCAGCCACCGGGTCGGATATGAGGGTGCGCAGGAAACCGTTCAAGGCTTCACGTGCTCCCTGAGTGTAGTAACAGATGAACGGTTACAGACGGCGTAAGTGACGCTACCGATGCCGGGGCGATCACCTGAGCGATAATCGGTGAACGCCCTGCCGGGACCGGACTCCTAGGACAGCTTTTCCTTGATTCGGGCGGCCTTGCCGGTGCGGCCACGCAGGTAGTAAAGCTTTGAACGCCGCACATCACCACGCCGTTTCACCTGGATTTCAGCAACCAGCGGGCTGTAGGTTTGGAATACGCGTTCAACACCCTCGCCATGAGAGATTTTTCGCACAGTGAATGCAGAATTAAGCCCGCGATTACGACGCGCTATAACAACACCCTCGAAAGCCTGCAATCGCTCGCGCGAGCCCTCTTTCACACGCACCTGAACCACCACCGTGTCACCGGGGCCGAACTCGGGCACTTCTTTTTGCATTTGCTCCGCGTTTATCGCGTCGATGATATTGCTCATTACTCACACTCCGTTTCGTGTGTATTCCAATGCCAGCTCAGGACTCGCCAGGCGAGTCAACAGACTGATCAGCCTTTTTTATTTGATCAAGCATCAGACGATCTTCCGCACTGAGCGCCGCACGCTCCAGCAAGTCAGGCCGTCTGAGCCAGGTTCGCTCCAGCGATTTTCTACGTCGCCAGCGCTCAATTTGCTCGTGGTTGCCGCCGGTCAACACCGGGGGCACCCGCACTCCCTCATACACTTCCGGACGGGTGTACTGCGGATACTCAAGCAGCCCCGTCCCTGCAAAAGATTCCTCAGCAGCAGAATCCTGGTGTCCGAGGACGCCCGGCAACTGCCTCGCAATCGTATCTACCACAACCATCGCCGCGAGCTCGCCACCGGAAAGCACGTAGTCTCCGATTGAAATCTCACGATCAATGCGCGCCTGCAACAAGCGCTCATCCACTCCTTCATAGCGCCCGGCCACCAGCACCAGCGGCCCGGCGGTCAATTCCTGCACCAGCTTGTGTTCCAGGCGCTCTCCCTGCGGACTCATGTAAACCACCATCGCCCGTTGCTGCGATTTTATGTTCGCAACCGCATCCGTGATCGCCGCGTCCAGCGGCGCTGCCATCATGACCATCCCGGGGCCGCCCCCGTAGGGCCGGTCATCCACCGTCCGATGTCTGTCAGACGTGTAGTCCCTGGGGTTGTAGGTCGTTAGTTCCAACAAACCCTTGTCAACGGCCCGCGAGGGTATACCGTACGCTCCGACCGCCGACACCAGTTGCGGAAATAACGTAACAACTGCAATTTCCGCCATCATTTTGTTACCGGTTAAAAGTCCGGATCCCAATCCACTGTCAAACGACCCGCTTCCAGATCAACCACCGTCACCACGTCGGGCATGATCCACGGCACGAGTCGCTCCCGATCACCCTGCACAACCATGACATCGTTGGCACCGGTTTCGAACAGGCTCTCGACAATACCGAGGTCAGTGCCTTTGACCGTGATTACCCTGAGCCCGATCAGATCGGCCCAGTAATAACTGCCCGCCTCAGCCTCGGGGAACTGGTCCCGCGACACTTCGATCTCGGCGTTGGTAAAAAGCGCAACCTGATCTCTGTCGTCGATGTCCCTGAATTTTACAACGAGGAACTTTCCGTGCTCCCGCCCCTGCTCAACCTGTACCGTTTTTGTTTTGCCACCCAGCCTGAGCGACCAGCCGGAGTATTCAAGCAGGCCTGTTCCGGGCTCGGTAAAAGACACCACCTTTGTCCAGCCACGCACGCCGAAAGGCGATGCGATTTTGCCAACGAGTATGTTGTCCTGATGGCCGACTGATTTACTGCTCCCATTGCCGGAGCTACCTTCCTGCGCAGGGCTCATGCAAAACTGCCCGGCTTATCAGGCGGCTGCGGCTGCCTTGTCGCGGTGGATTCTGACGAGCTTGGCGACACGTTCAGACAGCTGTGCACCATGTCCGACCCAGTGATCGATACGCTCGAGATCGATCCGCAGTGATTCTTCACTTTCGTTTCGGGACATCGGGTTGTAGAAGCCGATTCGCTCGAGGTAGCGCCCATCACGACGGTTGCGACTGTCGGTGACAACGATTTGATAAAACGGTTTTTTCTTCGCACCACCGCGCGAAAGTCTGATTGTGACCATGTATAGAATCCAGTGGGGTTCAGCAAATGCCGACAACGCTGACGGGTGGGCACTCAGCTGTAGAGTCCGACCCAGTTGCCGCCCGAGGCGTCACGCAGAGGAGATCGGCCAAGGGAAACCCATAACTATACAACAAATACGATCGATTGAAAGCCCCTGCCGTGATGCATTTTAAAAATCGGCGAAGGGTTTGTCGCAGTCACTTACATGCCCATACCAGGGGGCATGCGTCCTTTCAGGCCTCGCATCATGTTTTTCATGCCGCCTTTGGACATTTTCTTCATCATTTTGCTCATTTGCAGGTGTTGTTTGAGCAGTTTGTTGATGTCCTGCACCTGCACTCCGGATCCGTTGGCGATTCGACGCTTGCGCGAGCCCTTGATCACTGCCGGAAACTTGCGTTCGTGCGGTGTCATCGAGTTGATAATGGCAATAGTGCGTCTGATTTCACCGTCATTTGCCTGATTTTTAACCGCATCCGGCAGGTTGGCCGCGCCGGGCAACTTGTCCAGCAGCGAGGACATTCCGCCCATCTTCTGCATTTGCTCCATCTGATCGCGCAGGTCTTCCATATCGAAGTTCTTGCCCTTTTTCATCTTGCGGGCAAGTTTTTCCGCCTTTTCGTGATCGACCTTCTCAGTGACTTCCTCTACCAGGCTGACCACATCGCCCATACCGAGAATTCTGGACGCGACACGGTCCGGATGGAACGCCTCCAGCGCCGCCATCTTTTCACCGGAGCCGATAAATTTGATCGGCTTGCCCGTCACTACCCGTACAGACAAGGCCGCACCACCACGGGCATCGCCGTCGGTTTTGGTCAGAATGACACCCGTCAAAGGCAGTGCTTCGCCAAACGCTTTGGCCGTTGCTGCTGCATCCTGACCCGTCATGCTATCGACGACAAACAGGGTTTCCTGCGGACTTAAAGACTGATTGAGCTGGCTGATTTCGGCCATCATTTGCTCATCGATGGCCAGACGACCCGCGGTATCGACGATCAGAACATCGACGAACTGCTTCTTCGCCTGCGCCAGCGCCGCATTGGCAATATCAACCGGTGCCTGATCGGGACTGCTCGGGAAAAACTCGGCCCCGACGTCTTTAGATACTTTTTCCAGTTGTGCAATCGCGGCGGGTCGATAGACGTCGCAGCTGACCACCATGACCTTACGCTTTTCTTTTTCCCGCAGGTAGAGCGCCAGCTTACCGGTGGTAGTGGTTTTTCCCGAACCCTGTAAACCGGCCATTAGCACGACGGCGGGGGGCTGAGTCGACAGATCCAGGCTCTCGGAACGCTCGCCCATGATCGAAACCAACTCGTCATTGACCACCTTGATCAATGCCTGTCCCGGTGACAGGCTGCCGACGACTTCCTGACCGAGCGCCTTGCTCTGTACTGAGTCGATCAGTTGCCTGACCACTGGCAGGGCAACGTCTGCCTCGAGCAGCGCCATGCGCACTTCGCGCAGCGCATCCTTGATATTCTGTTCGGTTAAACGCCCCTGGCCGCGCAGATTTTTTACTGTACGGCCAAGTCTTTCACTAAGATTTTCAAACATAAGGGTGTGTTCCCGGTGGGCCAGGAGTCTGCGCGAACGCTAAGTCAGGACGTTTATTGTTCAACAGCGAGTATACAATCATATTTCACCATTACCTCACTTTCGCTACCCTGTAGGCTCTGGCGTCGAATTCAAGCGTGCACACTGGCTATGCCAAACTCTCTGCTGGATAACCACCTGATCGGGCTGCTCGCCGCAGCACTCTACTGTCTGAGTGCCGCATTACTGTTCCGTACCACGGTCAGCGCCGGCAACGATGACTCTGGCGAGCGGGCAGATCGGCAAAAACCGGTGTGGTTTTGTGCTCTGGCAGCCGCGCTGGCCCATGCGCTCACGCTGTTCGGATCGGCACTGACTACGTCCGGGCTTAATTTCTCTTTCTTCAATGCGCTGTCAGTGACGACCTGGCTCGCCGTGGCGTTGACGCTGCTGTTGAATATCGGAAGACCGGTGATCAACCTCGGCCTGTTTCTGTTTCCGATAGCGGCGATAGCACTGATCCTTTCGTTGTTTTCCCGTGACGGCGCGGCCAGTTCATTCTCGACCGGCGTGCAGTGGCACGTGATGATCAGCGTAATCGCTTATGCGCTGCTGACCATTGCCACCGGCCAGGCGGTACTGGTGTCTATGCAGGACAAGCGGTTGAAAGAACGCAATACCGGCGGGCTGTTGCGCGCACTGCCCCCACTGAAGGTGATGGAATCGGTACTTTTTCAGCTACTGCTGGCAAGCTTTATCTTCCTGTCGCTGGCGCTGATGACAGGTTTCTTCTTCCTCGACGACATGTTTGCCCAGCGCATGGTGCACAAAACCATTCTGTCGGTGGTGGCGTGGTGTCTGATTGCCGGACTACTCACCGGACATCTGCGCTGGGGATGGCGCGGCCAGAAAGCCGCAGGCCTGACGCTGGGTGCTTTCCTATCACTGCTTCTGGGTTATTTCGGCAGCAAATTCGTGATTGAACTGCTTCTGACCTGACAGGGTGTAAAAAACGTGATGAGCGACGGTCTGAGTAGGCAATTTTCCCCGAAAAAGCGCAGTTTATGAGTTATAAAAGAGCATTTTGAGGGGGAATTTAACGCCCTCAGACCTAGCGCAATAGTTTTTCAACATCCTGCTAAGGTGGCCCAGGAGTCTGCGCGGCAGAACCTGCGCTACTGCGAGCGCACCGGATTGTGCCGGAATAAGCCTTTTGTTTTCGTCGCGTATGAGCAACTATGCTTCTCAAAAAAAGGCGTATTCAGACACAAACGGACACGCTGTCGCTACGCAGACTGCTACCGCGCAGACTCCTGGGCCCGCAAAGACAAACGCTTTTCTAAATAGATTCAAACAATTAATGCATGAACACCAGCACTGACTGCTTGACAGCCGCTGCGTGAGGCTATACTTATAGGCTCCGCATCAGGTCAGGATCCAGACACTCAACTTGAACGACGTTCCCATCGGCGTACTGCTGGTAACGCTAGTAATCCTGATCGGGCTGTCCGGATTTTTCTCCGGTTCTGAAACCGCTCTCATGACACTGAACCGGTACCGGCTGCGAAACCTCGCAAAGAACGGTCATACCGGCGCGCTCAAAGCCGCGGCGCTGCTCGAGAAACCCGACCGTCTTATTGGCCTGATTCTTCTCGGCAACAACTTTGTCAATATCCTTGCATCGGCGCTCGCCACCATTGTGGCGATCAGCATCTGGGGTGACAAAGGGATTGCTGTGGTCACAGGGTTGCTAACGCTGGTCATTCTCGTTTTCGCGGAAGTACTACCCAAGACATTCGCGACGATCAAATCTGAAAAGCTCGCCTTCTTCGCAGCACACATTTACACCCCTTTGATGAAATTCACCTGGCCGCTGGTGTTTCTGGTGAACTCGCTGGTCAACAGAATGCTCAGCTACGTGGGGGTCGACGCGAGAAAATCACTCAGCGCCGACAAGCTTAACAGCGAAGAACTCAGGACGGTGGTCGATGAAGCCGGCGATATGATTCCCGAACGCCACCAGAAAATGCTGCTCAACATACTGGACCTTGAAAAGGTCAGTGTCGATGAGATCATGGTACCCAGGAACGAAATCGTGGGAATCGACCTTGACGATCCGTGGCCGAAGATAGTCGACAAGCTCGGCCGCAGCGCACACAGCCGTATGCCGGTATATCGCGAAGATATCGACAAAGTTGAAGGATTTTTGTACCTGCGCCGTATGCTGAAGCTTCTGAAGGGCGAGACGATTACCCAGGCCTACCTCGAGAGCAGCGTCAGAGATGCCTACTTTGTTCCTGAGGGAACGCCGGTAACGCTGCAGCTGCTTAACTTTCAAAAAGAGAAAAAGCGTATCGGACTCGTGGTCGACGAGTATGGAGACATCCAGGGGCTCATCACCATTGAAGATATACTCGAGGAGATCGTCGGCGAATTCACCAGCGATCCGTCACAGCAGGAAAAACTCAGCGAAATCGCACTGATGCAGGATGGCTCCTACGTTGTTCAGGGAAGCATTTCTGTTCGGGAACTCAATCGGGAGCTACAGTGGAACCTGCCAACTGAAGGTCCGAAAACGCTCAACGGACTGGTACTGGAGCACCTGCAGAATATCCCCGAACGCGGAGCCTCGTTTATTGTCAACGGTCGACCAATAGAGGTCACAAACGTCAAAGGCAACGTGGTGCAGTCAGCTCGCATAGACCGGTTGATTAAAAACTATACCCCGCGCGAAAACAGCGATGTCGAACTGACAGAAGCCAAAATGCGCGCTTCGCTTCAATCGTAGGCGTCGTCTCCTGCACGTTTGAGGCGGGTGTAAACCGCTTCTGCCCGCAACAAAATCCCTCAGAGCGGGACAGTACGGTCCGATGCTCTGCAGCGGTTACAATGCCGTACTTTATTTTTGATCAGGCAGTGCATGGCAAAAAGTAAAACCTCGTACCACTGTCGCAACTGCGGCGGCGTGGCGTCAAAGTGGAGTGGTCAGTGCGCGGACTGCGGTGAGTGGAACACGCTTGAGGAATCCGTGAGCGTGGCTGCGACGGGCAAAACCGCAGAACGCTTTCAGGGCTACGCCGGCACCGCTGCGATTACATCTATTGCCGATGTCGACCTCTCCGCGGAGCCTCGCTTCGGCACCGGTCTGTCCGAGCTGGATCGCGCCCTCGGAGGCGGGGTGGTGGCGGGGTCTGTGACCCTGATCGGCGGAGACCCCGGTATTGGCAAATCGACACTGTTACTGCAGTGCATGGCTTCGCTGTCGGCCAACTATGCGACGCTGTATGTGACCGGCGAAGAGTCATTGCAGCAAGTCTCTCTGCGTGCTCGCAGACTCGGTCTGCCGGTAAAAAACCTGCGTCTTTTAACCGAGACCTGTGTGGAGTCTATTAGTCAGCATGCGCTGAAAGACAAACCACAGGTCATGGTGATTGATTCGATCCAGACGGTCTACACGCAGCTGCTTCAGTCAGCACCCGGCTCCGTCGCCCAGGTAAGGGAATCGGCAGCACATCTGGTGCGATTCGCCAAGCAGCATAACGTGGCGATGTTCGTTGTCGGTCATGTGACCAAAGAAGGCGCGTTGGCGGGTCCGCGTGTGCTCGAGCACATGGTGGACACCGTGCTCTATTTCGAAGGAGATACCAACAGCCGCTACCGGGTGATTCGCGCGATCAAGAACCGCTTCGGAGCGGTGAATGAACTCGGCGTTTTTGTGATGGAAGAAACCGGTCTGAAGGGGGTTAAGAATCCGTCCGGGCTTTTTCTGTCCCGACACGATGAACCGGTCGCCGGCAGTGTCATTATGATCACCAGAGAGGGTTCGAGACCCCTGCTGGTTGAAGCACAGGCGCTGGTTACTGCCAGCCACAGCAGTTACCCGCGCCGCGTCACCGTTGGCCTCGAGCAGAACCGACTGAATATGCTGCTGGCGGTGTTGCAGCGGCACGCGTCGATTACCATGCACGATCAGGATGTGTTTATAAATATCGTGGGTGGCGTCAGAATATCGGAGACCGCCGCCGATCTGCCGGTGCTGCTGGCCGCCATGTCCTCCTACCGCGATATTGCACTCGACAATACCCTGGCCGTGTTCGGCGAGGTAGGACTTTCGGGGGAGGTTCGACCGGTGGCCAACGGTCAGGAGCGATTGGCGGAAGCGGCAAAACACGGCATCACCAAAGCAATTGTGCCGCACGCCAACCGACCGAGAACCAGCATTGAGGGCCTTGAAGTCGTTGCGGCGAAGCGACTCACTGATGCGCTTGAGCAGTTGTGAAGCGGTGGAATTCACCCGATCAGCATGGTTAAAGTGCAGCTGTCGTCGCGACGCACATCCAATGCCGTTAACGATCAGTGTACACTTCAGCAATTCCTGTATAACCGAACTTTCCAATCGTCGGCCGCGACTGAAAACTCGAGCGAGCCGATGGTTCAGGAGCCTTGATGAGTAAGAAATCCACCAGCATTCCCAAAAGTACTAAATTCGAGGATGCGCTCGGTGAGCTGGAAACACTGATCGAGCAGCTGGAGACTGGAGACCAGTCGCTTGAGGAATCTCTGGTGCAATTTGAAAGAGGCATGGCATTGAGTCAGTTCTGCCAGAACTCGCTGTCCGATGCAGAAAAGAAAGTTAAGATTCTGATCGCAGACAAAGACAGCGAAGACGATGCACTGGCGGACTTCGAACAGTGAGCACACCGGCACAGTTCGTTAATCTGGAAGCAGTGCTGGACGGTTATCGGCGGCGCGCCGACAGCGCACTGCTCAACTACCTGCCAACACTTGAGCAAACCGGCACCTCCCTTGAATCCGCCATGCACTATGCCGCGTTGAATGGAGGCAAACGCGTAAGGCCGGTGCTGGTTTATGCCACTGGCACCGCGCTTAAGGCCCGGCAATCGGTGTTGGACGGGCCGGCCTGTGCGATCGAACTTATGCATGCCTACTCCCTCGTGCACGACGATCTGCCCGCCATGGATGACGACGATCTGCGCCGTGGCAAACCCACGTGCCATATCAAATACGGTGAGGCAATGGCGATACTGGCCGGTGATGCACTGCAGGCGCTCGCGTTTACTACGCTGGCCGTTTCCATGCGCAGCGAGCTGCCCGCCGAGACCATCATCGCCATGATCGATGAACTGGGCACCGCGAGTGGCGTCAGCGGCATGGCAGCAGGACAGGCGATTGACCTGCAGGCCGTGGGTCAGCCGCTGTCACTGGCTGCGCTTGAAAGAATGCACCATCGCAAAACCGGCGCACTCATCAGCGCGAGCGTGGTACTCGGGGCAATGTGCAGCAATGTGCAGGACACCGCGTTGATCGACAAACTGCGCGAGTATGGCGAGGCCGTGGGCCTGTCATTCCAGATCGCAGACGACATTCTCGACGTCGTTCAGGAAACTGAAGTGCTGGGTAAAACCCGGGGTGCAGATATCGCTCTGAACAAACCGACATTTCCCTCTCTGCTCGGACTGGACGGCGCACGCGATCACGCCTGTCTGCAGCGCGACCGGGCGCTGGATGCGCTACAGGGGCTGGGACCGGAATTCGACGAACTGCGCGCATTGGCCGAATTTATGATTGACCGCACCAATTGATGGGGCGTACCACCGGCCCGAAGAGTCATCGGGCACCAGCTAACACCAGTGGAATACAGGCTGGAGCGGCAGACGCTCGCCCTGGTGATGCAACCCGACCGCGGGCGGCACTGACAGTCTTGTCTGACTGCGCAGACACACCGATAATAGCCGTCGATTTTCCGACGCCCAACACGCTATCCACTATACTATCGACGCGTATTCGCTTGTAACTTTGTGAGTCTCAATGCCGGACCCCGCCAACTATCCGCTGCTGCAACATATCAGGAATCCCGAAGATCTGCGTGCGCTGGAAGCTGATCAACTGGAGACCCTGGCAGATGAGCTGCGCACTTTTCTGGTCCATTCGGTGGCGGAAACCGGAGGTCACCTCGGCGCCAGCCTGGGCACGATTGAGTTAACTGTCGCACTGCACCACGTCTTTGATACACCGAACGATCGCATTGTATGGGACGTGGGCCATCAGACCTACCCGCACAAGATACTCACCGGCCGGCGGGATCGCATGAGCACCATGCGCAAAAAAGGCGGCCTTGCCGGGTTCCCGAAGCGAGCTGAAAGCGAATTCGATACCTTCGGAGTGGGACACTCCAGCACTTCTATCAGCGCAGCCCTCGGTATGGCACTCGCTGCGAAGCTCAAGCAGGAAGATCGAAAAGTGATCGCCGTGATCGGCGATGGTGCAATGACTGCGGGCATGGCTTTCGAGGCACTCAACCATGCCGGTGACGAGAAGGCCAACCTGATTGTGATCCTCAACGACAACGACATGTCGATCTCACCAAATGTAGGCGCGCTGAACAAATACCTGACCCGAATTCTCAGCAGCCGCACCTACTCCGGCGCACGCGAAGGCAGCAAGCGATTGCTCCGACACCTGCCTTCGATGATGGAACTGGCCAAGCGCACTGAAGAGCACATGAAGGGAATGGTTGTCCCGGCGACCATGTTTGAAGAGCTTGGCTTTCAATACTTCGGTCCGGTCGACGGCCATGACCTGCCGAATCTGATTAAAGTACTCAATAACCTCAAAGCGCTGAAAGGTCCGTTGTTGCTGCATGCGGTTACTGAAAAAGGTAAGGGCTATAAGTTTGCAGAAGAAGATGCCCTTGCCCTGCATGCGGTGACGCCATTTGATCCGGCGACCGGCAAGAAGCTCTCTTCTTCATCAAGCACCGGACCGACCTATACACAGGTTTTCGGCGACTGGCTGTGCGATATCGCCGCCAGTGACAATCGCGTTATCGGCATCACACCGGCGATGCGGGAAGGCTCCGGGCTGGTGGAATTTGAACAGAAATTCCCGGACCGCTACTTTGATGTCGGCATTGCAGAACAGCATGCCGTGACCCTGGCGGCTGGCCTGGCATGTGACGGAATGAAACCGGTAGTCGCGATTTACTCTACGTTTATGCAACGCGCCTATGATCAGGTGATTCACGATGTGGCGATACAAAACCTGCCAGTCCTGTTCGCGGTCGACCGCGCCGGCCTGGTTGGCGCCGATGGCCCGACCCATGCCGGCATATTCGACTATGCGTTCCTGCGTTGTTTACCGAATATGGTGGTGATGGCGCCGGCGGATGAAAATGAATGCCGACAGATGCTCTACACCGGCCTCACTATCGAGGGGCCCGCCGCTGTGCGATATCCGCGAGGTACCGGGCCGGGTGTCACAGTAGAGCAAGAGATGACAGCCATACCCGTGGGCAAGGCGCAAGTCGCTCGCAAAGGAAGATCCATCGCGCTGCTGGGCTTCGGCAGCATGGTGGCCCCGGCGATTAAAATGGCTGAAGAACTGGACGCCACAGCCGTCAACATGCGTTTTATTGCACCGCTTGACCGGGCGCTGATCAACGAAATTGCACTGCAACACGATGCCGTGATCACCCTTGAAGAAAACACTATTGCCGGTGGCGCCGGCAGCGCTGTGAATGAGTGTCTTCACCAACTCGGTATCAAAGTGCCGGTGCTGAATATTGGTTTGCCGAATGACTACCCGGAACATGGCGAACGAGGTGAATTGCTGCGCGATGTCGGCCTTGACGAAGACGGTGTTCGCCTCCAGATTGACCGTTTCCTGAAAACCCTGCAACTGGCTGCCACGCAGGAGCCTCTGTCGCTCTCACACTAGCTGGCGTCTCGGGCCGCTTTAACACGCTTATGAATAACGACGATCAATCGCAGTCTGCGTCCCCAATGCCGGATGTTCAGAACTACGACGACTCCAGACAAATAGCAATTGCCCGGGTTGGTATCAAACGCATCCGTGTCCCCGTGATCGTTTCAGATCAGGGACAGGCGCAACATACCGTCGCTGAATTTTCCATGTCTGTCTATCTGCCGGCGGATCGCAAAGGCACGCATATGTCGCGCTTTCCGCAGCTGCTGAATGACTACCGCGAACAGACAATTGATACCGCGAACTTCCAGCAAATGTTCCGCGATATGCTCACTCGGCTCGAGAGTGATGCCGGCACCCTGACGATGTCGTTTACCTACTTTATCGACAAACACGCACCCGTATCCGGACTGCCGGGTATGATGGACTACAACATCGCGCTCACCGCGCAAACAGATCAAACCGGTCGTGCGCAAATCAGAGTTCAGCTGGATATTCCGGTAACCACCCTCTGTCCGTGCTCAAAAGAAATATCCAAATACGGCGCACACAGCCAGCGTTCGATCATTTCCATTGATGCCCTGATCGCCGACACAGATCAGTTTTCATGGCAGCGAACAATCACAAACGCCGAGCAGCAGGCATCAGCACAACTCTACAGCCAGTTAAAAAGGGCCGACGAAAAGTTCGTCACCGAACAGGCTTACGATAACCCGCGATTCGTCGAAGACCTGATACGTGAAGTTGCGACCGTGTTAAACGAAAATGAACACATCAGCGCCTACACACTTGACGTCGAAAACTTCGAATCGATCCACAACCATTCAGCGTTTGCGCAAGTGCAGCGCAGCTAATACCTGCTATTGTGAAGGTACCAGCCGGTAGATACGACCGGGTGACTCTGTGGCGATGTAAATCAGACCATCCGGCCCCTGCTCTATTGCTCTGACGCGTCCTATTCCATCAAGCAGCGTTTCCTGATGCGTCACTTGAGTCCCATCGATTTGCAGGCGACGCAGCTGACGAAATTTCAAAGAACCAACTAACAGGTTGCCACGCCAGCCTTCGTAAGTATCACCTGTGATAAAGGCCATACCGCTTGGCGCAATCGATGGAGTCCAGTGAATGACTGGCTGCTCCAGTCCGGGCGCGGCAGTTTGTCTGGTAATCGAGGTACCACTGTAGTTCACCCCGTAAGTAATCAGCGGCCAGCCATAGTTGATTCCTTTACGAACGATGTTCAGCTCATCTCCGCCTTTAGGACCGTGTTCATGCGACCACAACAATCCGGTGCCGGGTTGCAGTGCCAAACCCTGCGGGTTGCGATGCCCGGTGCTCCAGATTTCATCCGGCGTGTTGCTGTCGCCCACAAACGGGTTGTCCGCCGGCACACTGCCATCATCGTTTAATCGAATCGTTTTCCCGCGGTAGTTATCAAGGCGCTGAACCTGATCGCGGTCCCCGCGATCGCCAATCGTGACATAGAGGGCACCCTCCCGATCAAACACCACACGCGAACCAAAATGTCGGGACTCGGGATAATTTGGCAACGCTTTAAACAGCAACTGCTGATCGACGAGCTGGTTGTCCTTAAGCCTCGCACGCATCAGCGCTGTGTTCGCACCGCGACCGGGTTCCCCGTCTTCAAGCGGTGATGAAAAAGTCAGATACACCCAGTTTTTTTCAGGCTTATCGAACATGGGGTGCAGTTCAATATCCAGTAAGCCGCCCTGTCCGTTGTCCCACACATCTGGCACACCACGCACAGCGGCGACGTCACCATCCACAATACGGTAGAGTTTTCCAGCGCGCTCTGTCACCAGCAGCGAACCGTCCGGCAAAAAAGCCATGCCCCACGGGCTGTCAAATCCTTCGACTACCAGTTCCAGCTTTAGACGCAGTGATTCGGTTTCTACCTGAACAGACTGAGCGAACGCCTGGGTAGTCATCAGCGTAAAAAATATCACCAGTGATAGAAGTCTTCTCATTGCAGCTGCTCGTTCTCTGTAAAATAGGCACCAAGAGTAGCACGCACATCACACCCGGGCCGTTAGCAAGTTATTGATCAATAGTGTACAGACACATGGAAAATTCAGAATGATCAATCGATTGTGTAAAATCTATCCAGCAGCAAGGTGACGAATCAATGTTGAATGAATCACCCACTCTAGGAGGTCGTCGCCTTGTGAATAATGCAGGCTAGTAGACCACTTGTCACACGCTCCGTTTACATGACACTAATTGCAGGAACAACCGACCATGACTGAAACGGAATCCGGCCCGACTGTAAAAGACAAACCGGAAATCCTGGTCGATGCGGATGCATGCCCCGGCGTAATCAAGGAAATCATATTCAAGGCATCGTTGCGCACTCGGATAAAAACCATACTGGTCGCTAATCATGCGATGAAGGTACCACCGGTCGCCTGGATCACATTGCTGCAGGTTCAACCCGGTTTCGACGTAGCAGACAATGAAATCGTAAAGCGCGCAAATAAAAATGATCTGGTTATCACCAATGACATACCCCTCGCTGCAGAAGTCATTGCCAAGGGTGCATTAGCATTGAATCCGCGAGGACAGCCGCTAACCAAAGACAATATAAAACAACGGCTCAATATGCGCGACTTTATGGACACCCTGCGCGGCAGCGGCGTAGACACCGGGGGCCCACCGCCAATGAACTCACGCGAACGCCGTGAATTCGCCAATGAACTCGACCGCTATCTTCAGCGGCATGCATAGCAGGGTATCTCGTTGTCTGAGCTGCGAACAACGCTAAGCGGAGTCGTGAAAAAAGATGACACATTGTTCCATAATCGACGATGACAATTCACTGGCACGAATTTCGTCTGAGAGTAGACTCCCCTAACCGGCATCACCACAGCGACGCCTGCGCACCGCCCGCCTCTCTCCGCCCCAATGCACGGAGCTTCACCGGGCGCCGCTGGCAACATTGGCCAAAACGGCAGTGTCCGTTTGCAAACGAAGAGCTGATTCCTTGTTTAAACACTTTTTATCGATCATAGCGGCTACTGTCCTTGTTGCCGGCTGTTCCAGCAGTTCCGACCTGACGCTCAATACCGGGCAACCGGCCGAACCTGTCAATCCAGGTCAGATCCTGCCGCAGGTGGTCACGGAATTGACGGCGCTGCACCGCAGCGGTCAGACTTTTCTGGTGTGGCCTGAAAACGGTGCCACCCGATTTCATGTCTACCGACACAGCACACCGATCACCGAAGGTAACCTGGCCAGTGCGACGAGGCTCACCGGCCGATGGGGGGCACTCGGGTCGAACACATCCAGAAATACCTACGGCTCGGCGCAGGAACCAGCCAATTTCGTGGTAGAAGATTTCGGCACGCCGTTGTCCGATACCAACGGGTTGTTTGTCCACACAGTTCAGTCCGGACAGGCCGGCAATACCTACTATGCGATTACCACTGTGTCCGGCACGGTTGAAACACTGGATACACGAAACACACTGAGCACACCCGTCAGCGAAAGCGTCGCAACACCGCGACCGATTCTTGTTTCCAGCAGAAATGGCGGCAACGGGAGGCTTTACACGCACTACATGGATTACCAGAACTGGAACCCGACACTGAACGGGTATGCCTTCAGTTACACCGTTGCCAGGCCGGCAAACTATAATCCATCCCGCAGCTACCCGCTTCAGCTCAACCTGCACGCCTATGGCGAGGGCATGCGTTACCTCAATCAATCCGAATTCGAAGACTGGGAAATTATCCAGCTGTTCCCGCACGATCCGGGTGAAGCACAGGGCACAATCCACACCTGGTGGTACGGACATGCCACAGACCACAACTTTCAGACGTTACCGGGTTCGAGCCCGACCTCGGGCACAGTCACCAACTTCACCGAACAACGCATTATGCAGGCCGTGCGGGAAGTGATTAGCGACTCGGCTTTTAACATCAACACAGAGCTGGTGCATACCATCGGCAACTCGATGGGTGCCTCCGGCGCACTGGCGCTCGGCCTGCGCTATCCGAATGTGTTGTCAGGCATCTACGCAAGTCAACCAATGACGAACTATTCGACCAGCCCGACTTTTAAAACAGAGTTCGATCAGCTCTGGGGACGAACAGCAACAAATCTTCAAATCGTTAACCGTGGCGCTGACAGCGGCGTTATTCAACGTTATGGCGCGGGTGGCAATTCGCCAACCGGCGTCTGGAACTGGATGAACCATCTGCAGCAACTGACGCAGCGATCAGCAGACGGCTTTGCATTTTTGGCAATCGACCATGGTAAGGCGGATACAGTTATTGACTGGCAGACTCAGGGCAAACCACTGGTTGCAGCATTAACTAATGCACGCGCCGGCTTTTCTGCCAATGCGCTCGGCGGTGTCGGCCATTCGTGGCAGGCGTTCGGAGCTGTCGTTAAACCCGTCTTCGGACTCGGTTTCGGCGATGAGGCGCCATGGCGCTACCCGCTCTCCCTGAGCTTCCCGTCAATCACCAATGCCACCGGTTCAGGTGCGATCAACCCGGCAGACACCGGCAACGACGCTTATAACACCAACATCGAATGGTCCACTCAGAGTAACAACTTCGATCAGCCGATCTCCGAATCGGGATCCGCATACGAAATTTCCCTTCGTACCACTGCCGCTGCCCAGACGGCGAACGTTACACCACGCAGAACATCGGCGTTCCGTCCGGGTGCGGGCACACAGTGTCAGTGGACAGCAAGCTCAAACGCCACCGGCCAGACCCTCGGTTCAGGCAATGCGACGGCAGGTAACGGCGGTGCTGTCACGGCGACAGGTGTACCGATTACCGCGACACCGGGCACTCGACTTCGAATTACCTGCTGACCCGCGGGGGCTATCGTTCAGGTATCACGCCATTCGAGTCTATGCGGTAAGTGAGTATCACCGGCGGATTGATCCCAAGCCCGGGATCAGATCGGGCGTCGAGCAAGCTCATGTACAGCAGCCCGTTGGATGGGTCGTACGATGCACCACCGAGCCTGGCAGCGGATGGCACCTCGAACGGCAGAGACCATTCACCCCATGCGTAAGGCCTCAGCTCACTGGGTGATTTACGCCCCAGCGCGACACGCCAGAGGTCTCGCACATCCCACAACCAGTAGTAGCGATAATGATCATCGGGATCTTTGGCACAGTGTCCGTCACAGGACGGTCCGACAGCACGTTCCAGTTTATAGCCAACACCGCTGAGGTGCCCGCCTGACCGACCGAAAGTGGCATAGGTAGCGGTGCCAGGCACAATGAAGCCATACGTGGCCTGGCTGATATGTGTCCACACCGTGTTGGCTCCAGACTCATTCAGCAAATCAGTCTCCAGCGGGTAACTCTGGGTAAAACCCAGCAGTTCCCGGCTGTCTACACGGTTTTTTTCCGGTGTTGGTAAAAAATCCGCCAGATTCACACAAAACGCAGAAGGTCCGACACTGTGTCGTCCGATGATCGGACGACCACTGGAGTTTCCACTGATATGCGTACAGCCCAATCGACTTTGCCACTCTGCAGGAACGTCACTTAACCAGCCGGCTGCTCTTGCACCGCCCCGCAACGCAAAGGGTCCGCCGACCGGTGTTTGCGCTAAAAAATTCGGATCGTCGAGCACCATCGTTGTGAGTGTGTTGTCTGCCGGTGCATCGTAATATTCAATCGCATTGATCAGCAGCTTTTCCCGGTAAAGTTTTAGCCCCAGGATCTGATCCAGATTGTCCGAATTGGTATTGAGCTTCTGAAAAAGCGCGCTGAAGCCTTGTATCGGCGCTGCGGCAGCCGGCAGCTCATCCACAGAACCGGCGATTTGCAGTGGCGGAATGCGAAACTGAGCCAATGCATCCTGTTGTTCATTACCGACAATGAACAACGAATCACCACTCACCTCCATCACGCCCTCGGACCAGTTGACACTTGAGTCCGCGAACACATCCGCTGGTAATGCAAACCCGCCGTTGTATACAAAGTCACTCTGCTGCAGCAGCCGCACGGGATAGGCTGGAACAATCTGACGGCTGCTGCACGCCATGCCGGATATCGCCACGGCCAATACGATCATGCGGAACAAAGCGGAACCTGATTTTGTTTTAATCACTGGCGCGGGATAAGAGTGTCGGCAGGAGATGCCGATCATAGATCATTGATCAGTGCCCTGACAGGTTTATCTGTGACAAAGGGTGGCGGCAATAGCTAATCATGCAAAACAGTGGAGCCTGCGGAAATTTTTGTCACCAAACTTTCCGCACGCCCCACTAGAACACCCGCGCCAATACCTTTTTGCCACCTGAATTTATTATCTGCCGCTCATCACTATCGAGCAACGTGAAATAGACACTCACCAGATACACAAACGCAGCGACACCGGCCTGACCGAGCAATACGGCATAGCTGTCAGGAGTTTTTAGTGTCGACAAATACTTGAGTAAGACGAACAACAATGCACTTGATGGCAGGATTCTAAAGTAGGTCTTCTTGAGGTAACCGAGCAGACTGGCATTGATCGCGCGCAAAGTTAACACCGGCGTTACAATTCCATACAGCGTAATTTGGGTGATTGCCGTACCCGCCGCAACACCAACCAAACCGAATTTTTGCACCAGCAGAATACTTAAAATCAAGTTCAAAATGGAGAAACCGAAGTTATAGTAAGAATAGCGCTTGTGATTCGATGTACCAAGTAGTATCGAATAGCTTAAAAGCTGCGGACCCTTGATAAGTTGCGTGGTGAACAGTATTGCCAATATTGCAGAACACTGCACGGCGTACTTTTCACCCATCCACAATGCGATAAAGAAATCACCATTCGCAAGCACACCCAGACAAACCAGATTCGACAGAACCAGCATAAACTTCGTACCTGTGATATAGGTGTTGTAGATGACCTGACTACCCTCAGTTGCATCCTGCTCACTGAATACGGGAACGAAGGTTTGGGTCACCGCCAGCATGAGTTTGTTCGTATACTCTGACAGACTCCAGGGAATGGTATAGATTGTAATGGCAGCAGCAGACAGGAAGTAACCGATTACAAACGCATCGCTGTAGTACACAAGCTGCATCGCGAGCATCGACAAAAATGTGTACTTGCTGTAGTCATAAATGCTGAAAGCTGTGGCTTTACTGGCACCGGCAGGGTTTAAACGAACACCAGGCTCTATTTTTTTAAGCACCAGAAACAATAACGTAGTGACAATGACATTGCAGAGCAGAGAGATCACTCCCATCGCAAGCAACCCGTGGCCATTACTCAAGGCCCAATAAAAAGCGAGCGCCTTGCCGATAGCCACGGTCAGATTCACCGCATTAATTATCTCGTATCGCTGGAAACCGTAGTAGGCGCCAACCAGCACGTTGGTGGCTACAAAGATCGCAATATCGACCGAGGCAACAATGATCAGCTTGCCTACAGTGTTCGCCAGTTCGTCTTCAAACCCGAAAAACCGCACCATGCCGCTCGACAGTAGCGGGCTGACCACTACCAGCAACACGCTGACACACAATAGGAGCAACAGGGCGGTATTCATCACTTTGTTAAGTGACGGATAGTCGTCAAGGGCTTTGTACTTGGAGACGTACTTGGCTACTGCCGAACTCACTCCGAGATCAAGCAGCGCCATATAACCGGTCAGTGCAGCAATAACCGACCAGACACCGTAGTTCGTATCACCGAGCGTGTGAATTAAAAACGGTGAAAGCAGGAAGGCTATAACAATCGATCCGCCGATGCCCACGTAGTTCGAGAAAATATTTCTCGATAGAGTTTTCAGTACGGACAATTGTTCATCTCGTTACCAGTGCACCGGTATTCACAGCCAAATCGGATCTCCCCGACAATTACACCTGCGGCGATGAGGCGACTCGCGCTTTGATAACCACCGCTGGGTTTCCGGCAACGATCACCCTGGGCCCGACAGGATTGACTACCACCGACCCCGCCGCAACCACGCTTTGTTCTCCGATATCGGCCATCACCACCGCTCCATTACCTATCCAGCAGTCATCGCCAATGGAAATTTTTGTGATGGCACCGCCCTGATCCTTGATTGGCACATCCAACTCATTGATTGCATGCTGATTTTTCCCGCTCAGCACGTGTACTCCACTGCCGAGCAGGCAGTTTCTTCCGATGTGGCAGCTGCCAATGTTGCATTGCGGACCAATGTAAGTTCCCCGGCCGATGTCAGTATCCTGCTGGGAAAAAAGGGTGCCAAAGCCAATTACCACCTCAGACTCGCAATTGGTCATTGTCAGTTGGCTATAACTGTTTCGCAGATAACTACCGATTTTGCCCGGCACAAGACTGAGAAGTTGTGTGTGGGCAGTAAACACGGCGTTGGGATTGGAAAAAAGCGCCATCAGGCGGTAGATCAGGTACAGCGGCCCCACTAGAACGGTGGCGACTGCCGCAACGATATGCTTTGGCCTCAACGACATGCCTACGCCGAATCTTCCGCCAGGACCAGACTCACCAGTGGTCGATTTTTCGCCTCCCAGAGATAATCCCGGGTGACCAGCTGACGCGCCGATTCCGACAGACGCCGGAACAATTCGGGCTGGCCGACCAGGCGCTCAATCTGCTCTGCGAAATGCGCAGGGGAATCTGCGATCAGAAAATGCTCACCGTCTGTTCCCTCGATTCCCTCAGCGCCAATTGGTGTGGTCACAACCGGTAATCCGCAGGCAAAGGCCTGCAGGATTTTATTCTGCACACCACGTGCAATCTGGAATGGCGCTATGAATATATCTGCATCGTGGTAGTGCGGAAGCATCTTTTCCACAAATCCGGTAACCGTGATATTGCCGTACCGCTCGAGATTGAGGACGCGCTGGGTGGGTTTCATACCTGCCACCGTCAGTTGCGCATCCGGGAATTTGGCGACCACCGAGTGCCACACATTATCTACAAACCAGCAGATCGCATCTTCGTTGGGAAGGTAGTCCATGACTCCGGTAAACAATAAGTTCAGCGGTTGCCTGTAACCTGCGTCTGCAGCCGGGTAGTACTCGTCGAATTCAACACCGTTGCCTATGACTTCAAGGTTCGCCGCTTCGCTGTTGTTCTCCTGATGATACAAGTCAACCTCCGCCTGCGAGACAAACAGGCAACGCTCTACCGAGGACTGTACCCTGCGCTCAAAACGCCCGAGCGCGTGTGCTTCGTATCGGTAGATCAGTGACATCGGGAAACCGGATATCCCGCTGAATCGTCGCCATTTATCGGAATCCAGATCCATGAAGTCCACAATAATTCTCAGGCCGGGATGTCGACTCGCCGCTTTGATGGCATATTCCGCCATCGCAGAACTGGTGCAATACAGCACATCGACCCTTGCTGATTCGAGGTACTGATCAAGCTGCCGCTGGAGCGCCGGCACGTGAAAGCGCGCAACGCTTAAGGAGCGACCGGACATCAGTGCCGCGACCATTCGGTGCCAGCCTTTACCTGCCGGTTCCGCACGGACTTCCAACCCGCTCGCAGCGCTATAATCCCTGACGAGCTTCGCATCATCGGCATCGTGAAGCGGGCAGAACACCGTGACCTGACAGTCGGCCTGACGCAGGGATTCCAATTGGTGATAGGTACGAATCTTTTCACCTTTAATTGGTGGGTAGGGCACCCGATGGCTAAGCACCGCAATATTCACTGGTATCTTCCGATCAGACTCTTGGAGGTTCTAACACGTTTCGCGCGTTCAGAAAGGGACGCGGCTGATGAGCACCGGATGCGCTCGGCGGCCGGATTATAACGCCTGTAAGCACTCCGCAACTGACGTATATTGCAAATTTTTCGAATTTAAAACGCATGCTGAGATCTTTGTTTATGATGGCACGCGGCTCTGCGAAGCCTTGGCGGGATTTCTGCTGAACTCCTGCCAACCGCAGGCTTTCACGCAAGCCAGCGCGTTACCATCGGTATGCCTGCTCGAAAGAGACTAACCCGCTTTTAACCAAGACAATTACCATGCAAGAAGTTGGTACGTTCGTTTTTAAAACCGAGCTGAAAAAATACCTTAAAAAGGACCCACGTCAGCTGTTTGCCATTATTGAAACTCATCTTGGTAGCGGTGACAGCCTCGCGGACGCAAAAAAACACCTCGAACAAATTATCGAACACAACAGCGCTGAATCAAACAAAGACATTTTGCGCAAAAAGCTTTCCAGACAGATCGGGTTGGCAAAAAAACAAAAAGAAGACTGCAAGGCATTGATTGATCAGGTGTCTGACTTAAGCGCTGAGATCAAAACACTCAAAGAACAGCGCGAAAACGCGACCAACGCGCTTGATCTGCTGCTGGCTAAAGCGTCAATCGCACCCGAGCCACCTGCCGGCACACCGCGACATTTTAATGACGCGCTTGGGTCAGTACCTGAAGGAGGGTCCGATCAATCCACCTGGCAGGTCACCGAACTGAACGATGATCCGCAGTGGCAGCGCTTCGTTGACAACGCCGAGCAGGCACATCTGTACCACGACAGCCGATGGTTTCCGCTGATAGAGCGCAATTTCGGGCAGAAAACGTACAGACTCGGATGCTTCAACGAGAAAAAGTCGCTTACTGGTGTGATGGCCGTCACTCACCTGAAGAGCAAACTGTTCGGTTTATTCACCATCTCCACACCCTACTTTAATTACGGTGGTCCACTCGCCACGGATTCACACACGTCGCGGATACTGATGGAGCAGGCCGCCAAAATCACTCGCGATGCCGGTTGTTCCCATATGGAAGTTCGCGAAACGTCACCACGTGACGGGTGGCTGTGCTCAGGCAAGAAAGTCAGTATGATCCTCAACTTGCCCGATTCAGATGAAGCACTGGATAAGCAACTCGGCTCAAAGCTGCGCGCACAGGTTAAGCGCGCTGCTGGTCATCAACTCACTGTCACCACGGGCAAGCATGAGCTCGTTGACGCATTCTACTCCGTCTATAGCCACAACATGCGCGATCTCGGCACACCGGCTTACAGCGTTCGGTTTTTTCGCGACATCGTGGAGACTTTCCCACAGGAGTCTTTTATCACTGTGGTGCAGCAGGGCCGGAAAACGCTCGCAGCGGGACTGATGCTCGGCTACCGCGACAAGCTTGAGATCCCGTGGGCGTCCTCACTGAGAAAATACAATCATCTTGGCGCCAACATGCTGATGTACCGATCAGTCCTTTCAGAGGCAATCGACAGAGGCTATGAGTTTTTCGATTTTGGTCGATCTACCCGGGATGCCAATACCTACCGCTTCAAAAAACAATGGGGCGCTACAGAATATCCGCTCTACTGGCACTACTGGACAAAGAATAATCAATTGCCGGAAATCAACCCGGATAATCCGAAGTACAAGCTGGTTATTGCGGCCTGGCAAAAGCTGCCGGTGCCGGTCACCCGGGTAATTGGACCGTATATTTCCCGCAACCTGCCCTGACCATTTGCAACCGTGCGATCAGGCGACTTTTGGCACTGACGCCTCAACGCCCATCGTACGACGGTACAACTCCAGATACTCATCCGCCATTCTGCGAGCAGAGAATTTTTCGTTCACGGTCTGCGCTGCAGCAGTCGCTATACGATCGGCGAGTTCGTCGTCCCACAGCAGCTGATTCCAGCACGCTTCAAGCGTCTCTTTATCACCCAAAGGCGCGAGCAAGCCGTTTTTTCCGGACTCAATCAGTTGATCCACTCCGGCGATGTCGTAGGCTGCCACCGGTACACCTGCAGCCATTGATTCCATGAGGCACCGAGGAATGCCTTCCAGCGTCGATGTCATCACAAACAAGTCAAAAGTCGCGAGGTATTCCAGCGGCTGATTGACGAAACCAAGAAATTCAATGCGGTCAGCATGCCGACAGCGGCCGGCATGGGCTTCATACGTGGAACGCGCGTCACCGTCACCCAGCAGCACCAGCCTGAGGGTCGGATGGGCGGCAGCGATATTATCAAACACATCAAGAATATCACCGACGTTTTTGCGGCTGATTAACTGTCCGATAAACCCGATTGCGGGATTCTTCGAGCGAGTCGGGTTCTCTGATGGCAATCTGAAATGAATATTTTTTAGATCCACTCCGTTGCGTATATAGACGATCCTGTTCTCATCCACGCGGTATCGCCGAACATCATCGCAAAGCTCGCGCGACAGGGGTGCCACGTAGTCGAAATACCGAAAAGATCGACAACCGAGACCGATAAACAGATTCAATTTCCAGTCCTCCAGTTTTTCGAACCCGTGAGGTGTGGCGATAGACTTAACACCGGCTTTTCTCGCAGCGAGCACACCGAGAATGTCCGACTTATAGCCATGTGTGTGGATGATGTCGATCTGTCTCTCTACCAACAAATCAGCCAACGAGTTCACGGCGCGAAAATCGAACTTGAAAGACATCGGGATCTCATGCACCGGGTGCCCCATCTCGCGGTAGGCACGTGTTAACTCGAGATCCTGGTTTTCCGATTCACGAGTAACCACCAGTTCGGAATGGACCAGATCATTGTCCTGATTATTCACCAGGGCAAGTATCCACTTCTCGGCGCCGTAGAAACCGGTGGAGCATATAAAATGCAGAACCTTGATTTTACCGTTAGTGGACATTACCTGCTCGATTCTTTAAGTGTTTCACCGGAAAGCAACCCTTTAATCATTCCCACTGCACGCGCCGAGAAGTAAACCAGATAAAAACGCACCAGCTTTACCATGCCAACCGGCACGTTAGTTTTACGCTTCAGCCGCAGCGTGTATAGAAAGGGAGCCAGCAGACTAAAGAGCACCAGACCGCCGGACAACCCGAGCCGCCCCATGAGAAAAAACAGCGCCGCCAGACTCAGACTACCACCGACAACCATTGGCACACCAAAGCTCGGCCACTCGGCCGGCTCGATTTTTCTGCCACTGATCGAACCGAGATTCGAAGTACCACGCCAGATCTCTTTTCGAAACAGCGTTGCGTAAGATTTGTCTTCACCAAGATGCACAAAGTGCGAGTTATCAGACAACACAACATCCCCATGCATCGAGAGGGTATTGGTAAACACCCAGTCCTCACAGGTTTCCAGGTGTTCCGGAAAACCCGGATGTGCGTTAAAAACCGACTTTTCAATAAACAACGCGTTACCAGGCAACGCGTTGACCACTCCGGCATTTGCCTGACTCATGCTGCTTTTTATGACGTCAATGTCCGTCTGATCCTGATCCGCTTGTTGCACAGCACCGCACAGGATGGCCTCCTGGTTTGTATTTAAAACTCCGATCATCTCTGACACCCAGTTGGCCGCCAGCTTCACGTCGGCATCGATAAATGCCAGATACCGCCCTGCCGCTCGCGCCGCACCTGTGTTGCGCCCGTACGAGATCGTTCGATCTGGCGGAATGGTAAACATATCTATCACACCGTTCTGCAGCAACTCGCTGAGCTCGTGTCTGAGTGACTCGTACGCAGCCCCGTCACTCTTCGACATGATGAGCACTTCGATGCGACCATCTACCTCCTGAGCCGCAATAGAACGGACCGTGTCAAGCAGCATCCGGTCTCTGCCATGGTGAGGTATGATGAAGCTCACCAGCACATCAGAATGACTGTTACTTTCCAAGACGAACCCTCACCCAGGCATACTCACGTCGCGGACTGGTGGTTTTAATCACCCTGCCAAAACCGCTGACCACCGCACGTATGAAATCGCGCACTTTATATTCACTTTCCCGGTCGACGGATTGCCCGGTAGTCTCAGGTATTTCATAGGGCTCGCACTCGTTCTCCATGACACAGGCAGGACCCTGATTCTGCATGATCAGGGCCTGAAGCCTCGCATAATGCAGCGTGTCGGACTGCTCAAGTTCGTTGATTACATAATCCCTGAAAAAGCAAGCCCGCTTAAGCAGAGGCGCTCTGTCATCCGCCGTGTAGCGATAGGCGCCGTACAACACATTGGCTTTTCGAATGTCCTGCGCCACCCAGGTATCATTCGGGTACTCAAGCTTATCCGGTTGCACTAAGTACGGTGCCTCATGATCGACCATCCATCTTGCGTAGTGCATCAGCCCGTTCCTAGCCCGATGAAAATCAGCATCGAACTGACCGGTCACCCGCTTCAGATCGAGAAAACGCAGCACTTCCTGCAGGAAAACGGTGTAGTGCCATGTACCTTCAATGTCACCGAAATCTCGCAGGCCAATGTCATCCAGAGCGCTGTAAGTATCAGTGATGGCACGTGTGGCACGCTGCAAATAGGCACTGTCTTCGGTCAGTTCATAACTGTCGAGTAAAGCTCTGATGTAGTTGCCAGTTCCCCGATTTATCGGGTAGCGATACCGCAGTACCCGACCACCCTTTAACGCGGTAAGCAGTTTTTTTACATCGTGTGTCACGAGTGCTTTTCCGTACTCGATAAAAGTACCGGTGCCCTCGTAGTAGTTGGTAATCCATTCAGTCAACCGCAGGACAGTGTCTTTTGCGTCCTCGTTACCGCTCAAATAGTAGTAGAGCGTTAATCCACTGGTGTAGCAATGCTCAGGACCCGGCCCGCCACCCTTTGCTCCGGTCCAGTCGGAAGGGTAGTGATCGCGTGAGTAAGTCCGGTGCGTGGAAGTTGAGGCACTGCGGTAATGGTCTGTGTGCCAGAACAAACCGTAATTGTACTCTGCCCTGTCCTCATTTGTACGGTAGATGTCAATATCAAGCACGTGCTGTGCGAGTTCCTCCATCAAGCGATACCATCTCGCATCACCGGACAACAAGTACTGGCGTGCAAAACCATGGATACAGTCATACTGGTTGTTGTAGTGGGATATGAAGTAGGCATCGCCTTCGTGATACAGCGTCTCATGATCAGCAACCACATCACCGAAGTGACGCCACCCGTACTCATCCTGTGCTTCTCGCTTGGCAAAAAAACCCGAAACATCACTCAGTGACGGCACCAGTAGTTTTTCGTACCGACCCGGTTCCTCTGCCACCGGCTGACCCAGCACATCGTGTGCTGCGAAGAAACGCCGGTCAATCCTCAACGGCCTGCCCCCCGGCACTTTATGCGCAGATGCCTTTGCCTGACTAAGGTCGCCCGCAAAAGAAAAGTGAATGCGATGTTGTTTGCGCTCACCTCCCTGCATTTCGTGGCAGTCACCGTTCATGGGCGGAAAAAAACACAGTTCAACATCCTGATCACTGCACGCTATTTTCCCGGGGAAATTCTGCCAAAATTGAATCGGGGTAACCGACATCAATCTTCCTGCGCCGTCGTCGAAGATCAGCGAAGGTACCGCCCGGTCACCTTCGATTACTGTACCGTCTGACTGAGTGGCACGGTAGCCCCTGAAAGCAACCGTCGATTTATTAAACCTGTTCACGTGCGCTGGACAATTCCAGTGATCGCCACCGCTCGATGCCTGATAGAGCGAAAAAGTGGGCTGCTCATACCACGGGCCACCTCGCTCGAACTGCACATGCGCGGTAGAACCTGCAAATCTTTCAACTGCCAGGCTCAGCGCACTGAACAACACAGATCCCGCATCACCGAGATCCCAGATACCCTCAGGGTGCAGCGCGCGATCCGGATTGTGGATCTCGCAGGTCAGCACCATGTCTCGAGCGGCAAAGATGTCGTAGCGCAGCAGAATATTCAATGCCTGACCCGGAGTGTCCGACAGGCAGCCCCTGACTGCTACGGTGGCCGAAAGTCGATCAGACGCGATGAGTTCAGGGGAGTCAAAATCCAGTGACATCAGCCGCCCGTCTTCGCCGGTGAGCAACAAGTCGGCTTTGCCATCAACAATCGTGGAGTCTGCATCGCTGATCGTCGGAAATAATGAATGGCGCGCGAACCGGTAGCAAAGCTCACCATCAAGAACGTCGATAGACTCCTCACCAAGAATTCGCACCACGTCTGCCTGTCTGTGACCGGCAGCCTTTTCGAGCCACATCATCTCCGGCTCATTACTGAGCAACACTTTCAGCAGGCACCACCGGATACTGCCATCCGGCCAGCGTGATGTCGCCGCCAGTTCGGCTGGCAGATGGTGTTGTTTGTCCCCGGTCAGAACAACTGCATCATTTTCATCATGCAAATAACCCGGCGGCAACGGCACACCGGCGACAACCACACCTGGCACGTGATGGTCGCTGGTATCAATCAGGTTAATCGGAATCGACTGGTCGGCGTTCACAGTGGGAATCAAATGTAACAGTAGCGCTTAGCGTTAGTGGTGGTGACTTTTAGTGGTGGTGTCTTTCAGACGGGGCAACCCCGCCAGGCGCTTTTGGCAGGCAGCAACCATCGTCGTGCAACCGTCTGCGCTCTGGGCCTGGCAAGCTTGTGCCCGATTAGCGGGCGCATGATTCGACCCGGTACTTCCCAACCCGCCGAACCATCAGTATATCGGCCGCTATTATGCCAACTGTGACTCCGGATTGACTATGCGTTAATCGAACAACACATATTCTGCCGAGAACAAGATACCGAGCTTGATGCATCAGCAACAGCCGACGGTCAATCACACCCGGCCTGCTCACAGTCGCGACGAGCCGGACCTGCATGTGGCACCGCACTTTCCGGAACGCAGGGAGGTACAGCGATACATCTGTGGCTTTTCCCGGACCCGGCATTCAACGTAATCTTCTGTCAACCGATACACCAAAATGGGGCAACAAAACTTGTGCTGAACCGTGCAAGTGGGTAAGTTTCCCGTACCCGGACGGCGCTGTGTTATTCCTCGCAGATCGGGCCATATTTTGAACCACGACACGCGGATACCGGAAGTAAGTTGAACGACAGCACGCATCAGGAGCAGAGCCACGCATGAGCATATTCGCGCTTATTTACGTTGCACTCACCTGCGCGGTCAGTTTGTTTGTGCCCTGGCTGGGTGTGGTTTTTTACTACCTGTTCAGTGTCGGGCAAATGCAGTCAATGTGGCCCCACCATTTTGGCGTAGAGAGCCGTGTCGCCCTCATGTTGACGGCGGCGACTTTCGTTGGTCTGTGCGGCGCAACCGCAATCAAGGCCATTAATTACCGATCCCTGCTGGCTCCCCACACGGTGGCTATTATCCTGCTGGCCTTGTGGGTCAACCTGTCGGTGCCATACAGCAACTACCTGCTCTATCACAATCCGCTGCCGGGGCAGTTAGGGCAGGCTGAAATTGTCGACATATTCAATAAAATTGTCATCTTCTATCTGTTTGCGACTCTCTTAATCAACACCCGAACAAAGCTCATCTGGCTAATCTACGCCTTTGCCGCGATCTGCGTGTACTACGCGGTCTGGGCCAACATGATGTATTTCACCGGCCAATTCTGGCTTTTTGGAATAAACGGTCGCCTCGGCGGCATGCCAAGAAGTGTCTACCTGGACGAAAACTACCTGGCGATGCTTTTTGTTTTCGCCACCCCGGTGCTTTACTACATCGGGATATCGTTTACAAATTTCTACATGCGCTACGGCATATGGGCTCTGATTCCGATGACCTGGCATGCACTTTTTCTGACTGGATCCCGCGGTGGACTCCTGTCACTGGGTGTTGTGATTGTCTACCTCTTTTTCAGGAGTTTTCATCGCACCGCATCTATCGGAATAGTGATAGGCCTGGTAGTCGCCGTTATCTATCAGAGTGGCGTGTTGCTCAACCGGGTGGATGACACCATCGAAAGCGCCAATCAAAATGAAGATGTGATCGTCTCGGAGCAGGCGGCAATCGACCCTCGACTGGTGTCCTGGAAAGTAGGTGCACAGATGGTTACTGAATATCCTGTCTTCGGTGTCGGCGTCGGCAATTTCACTATCGCATTCCCCGACTACAGCAACACAAAGCGCCACGTCGCCCACAATACCTTTCTGCAGTTTGCCGCCGAGTGCGGCATCCTCGCCGGACTTATTTACTTATGGTGGTACTGGATGCGATTGAAGAACGTCTTTAAAAAACCACCCAAAGGGACCGTATTCGACGCGGGCTTGCATCGCGACTATCTTGAAGATTTGCTCAATGCGCTTTTTATCGGCTTGTTCATGGTGGCAATCTTTCTGGACCTGATGATTTTCGAAATCATGTACATGATATTCCTCTTTTCCGCGGCCAAGTACATCATTGACTACAAGGTTCCGGAAAAAACCCGGGATCCGAAAAAATCGATTTATCGTGTTGGGCAGGATAGCGGCTCTGACAAAAAGCTTGCGCAGGAAACCACCTGACGAGGCTGGCCTGCGGACATAGACATGGAAGTCGAGTCACACTGTTACAAAGTACGTCGGTAAAGACTCTCGTATTGCCCGATCATTGAGCGAACAGAAAAACGTTGCTCGAATGCATCCCGGGCCGCCAACCCCAACTGACGACGCATTGCAGCATCCTCAGATACGCTAAGCATGCCGGCAACCAGACCGTCTACGTCACCCGACTGCACCACGATTCCCTGCTTCATATGTTCAATAATTTCCACATTACCGCCGACGGCGGTAACAATAGATGGCTTACAGTGAGCCATCGCTTCAAGCAGTGTCATGGAAGTCCCTTCGCTATAGGAAGTCAGCAGATAAACATCAATTACTGACATATAACGGTGGGTGTCCGATTTATAGCCTGTGAAAAATACCCGGTTCTCAAGGCCGCCGTCGCGAACGAGCTTTTCGAGCATCTCCCGCTCATCGCCATCCCCGACCATCAGAAGGGAGCTATCGCCGTCCCACTTTTCTTGCAGCGCTTGAAATCCGGCAATCATCATCGAC
>CAZOXM010000001.1:0-59715 GCA_964583825.1 uncultured Granulosicoccaceae bacterium | reverse complement strand
GCTATCGCCGTCCCACTTTTCTTGCAGCGCTTGAAATCCGGCAATCATCATCGACAGATTTTTAATTGAGTCAAACCGCGCAATGGTCCCAAAGACAAGCGTCTTCGACCCCAGACCAAGCTCGACTCTGACAGCCTCCCGGCAATCCGTTGCTCCACCGATATCTGTCCCGTTGTATATAACCTCAACAGCACCGCGAGAAAACCACTCATACTTTTTCAGTGCGTCCGCTGTGGCTGCAGAAATCGCTACAATGGCATTCGTCCTTCGTTGCAACAGCGGATTTAAAAGTCTTCTCTTCCAACTGTAGGTGTCGGGATAAAATCGGCCGTGCTCCGTGAACACCACCTTCACATCCAGAAACATCGCAGCGAGCACCCCATAGGTATAGGGGGTGTACTGATGACAGTGAATCAGATCAAAGGACTGCTCAACCAACAGCGCCTTAATATCCCTGATCAGCGCCCGATCAAAACCCGGCTTGCGGTCAAAGACATGTATCGGAACCCCGTCAGCCTGCAACTGCTCACCGAGCATGCCCACGTAACCGTCAATACACGCTACGGAACATTCGAATTCTTCCGGATCAAGGTGACTGATCAGCTGCCGGATTACCTGCTGAGTACCGCCAACACCCATTTCGTGGGCCAGATGCAGTATGCGTTTTTTCTTGTTCAATTCTGCCACTCTGCCAATGCACTAACGCACGTAGTGCTGCCACCAGATTTCAAAAGTCAGCAGACTCCAGAGTTCCTGCGAATAGTCGACATTGCCCGATTGATGACTATTCCAGATAGCACGGATGCCTGCCGGATCGAAATAGTTTGACAGACCATTATCCGGTTCCAGCAGATACTTCCCGGCTACGGCAGAGATTTCCTTACGTAGCCATGACGCCAGCGGTACAGAAAACCCCATTTTCTGTCGATAAAGCGTCTCATCCGTCAGAAACCCTTCAAACGCGGTTTTCAATATGCTTTTCCCTTGCTTATTTTCAATTTTCAAATGCGACGGGATAGATGCAGCGTACTCGACGACACGGTAGTCCAGTAAAGGGGCTCGCGTTTCGAGTGAATTAGCCATACTCATACGATCTACCTTCACCAGAATATCACCCGGTAAATAACTTTTTATATCCGTGTACAGAATCCTTGATAAATGATCATCCGTATCAGCATCCCGATACAAACCTCTGGTCATATCAGAAACGTCGTAACCGTTTAGTTGTGATTTAAACGAATCCGTTGCCAGCTTTTCCCACAGGTGCGCCCGAAAAAACGAATTCGAAAGGAAAAAAGCACGGGATGGTTCCACCGACAGGGAGTGCATGAGGGATCCGGCCCTGCGCGCCATATGCAGTCTGCTGTTAACAAGATTCCGGGATAACCCTGACAGCAGCGTGCGGCGAAGTACCGCGGGCACACGGCGACGCATCCGGTTTTCCAGCTGATCATTAATGTACTTGCTATAGCCGGCGAAATTTTCATCGCCCCCGTCACCAGCCAGCGCCACGGTGACCATGCTTCGGGCCAGTTTTGACACGAAAAAAGTTGGCACGAAGGACGGGTCAGAAAAAGGCTCGTCAAACATCCGTGCTATTTCTACCAGATGAGATTCGACTTTCTCCCTGACCGTTAACTCGTGATGGTCTGTGCCAAACTGACGCGCCACCTTCTCGGCAAATTGCACTTCATCGTATTTTTTGTCGTTGAATCCAATTGCACAGGTTGTGACCGGATTCCGACTGTTCTTCGCCATCATGCCCACCACGGCACTCGAATCGACGCCGCCGCTGAGAAACGCACCCAGCGGTACGTCGCTGATCATGCGTAATCGGACACTGTCGTCAATGAGTTCAAGCAACTCCTCGTGGATCTGCTCGCGACTGCCCCGATGCTGCGCGCCGAAGGAAACGTCCCAGTAGCTGTCGATCTCAATACCGGCCTGGCTGACCGTCATCCAGTGCGCCGGCGGCAGCTTATGGATCGAGGCGAAAATAGATTTCGGATCCGGCACATACTGATAATGGAAGAAATCCATCACCGCATCCGGTCGCACCGTCCTGTCGATCTCAGGCACGCACAACATAGCCTTTATTTCAGAGCCAAATACAAAATGGCCGTTCTGGTGATAGTAGTAGAGTGGCTTTTTCCCGAGTCGGTCGCGCGCCAGGAACAACGTTTTTTCGCGCTTGTCCCAGATTGCGATAGCGAACATGCCATTGAGCAGATGAATGCACTCCTTGCCGTGCTTTTCATACAGGGCGAGCAACACTTCTGTGTCTGAATTACCGCGAAACCGGACACCTTCCGCTTCAAGTTCCTGCCTGTGCGTCTGAAAGTTATAGATTTCCCCGTTGTAGACAACCACATAACGCCCGCTTGCAGAGTGCATGGGTTGCGCACCGGCTTCACTTAAATCGATAATGCTCAAACGCCGGTGACACAAACCGGCCACGTCATCGTAGTAATAGTCACCAGCATCCGGGCCACGGTGTAGAATCGCCTCGCCCATCTGCTCCAGCAATCGCGGCGCATCAGTGCGCGAGCGTGCATATTGAATAAACCCGGCTATGCCGCACATCAGTAGCCACACCCGCAAATCAGTAACATGGCATTTTTATCTGACCTGTGAGCACCATAATTCAATCTCATTTTTATAGAAAACACACGAAGTTCCGCTATTTGAACAACACCAGTGCCTGGATGCACAAGTTTTCAACCACAGCCAACCGTAGCCCAACACATGAGTGATCACCCTTCGACCCGCGCGAATGCAATGACGGTAGACGTCGAGGACTACTTTCAGGTTTCGGCCTTTGAGCCTTATGTCTCAAGGGAAAACTGGAAAAATTTTACCGGACGCGTAGAAGAGAATACTGACCGTATTCTGCAATTATTCGAGCAACACGATGTGAAGGCAACTTTCTTCACTCTGGGATGGGTGGCTGAAAACTATCCGGATCTCGTAAGAAGAATTGTCAACGCCGGGCACGACCTGGCCAGTCATGGCTGGGATCACCGGCGGGTAACGAGTCTCAACCGGCAGGAATTTGCAGAAGATCTGAGAAAATCAAAAGCGGCACTCGAAGACGTCTCGGGCAAAGCAGTCACAGGCTACCGGGCACCCAGTTACTCATTCACGCGGGAAAACGACTGGGCACACGACGTGTTGCTGGAAGCAGGCTACCGTTACAGCTCCAGCATTGCACCCATAAAACACGATCTGTACGGTATTCCGGACGCACCGAGATTCGCTCATCGCTACGCCAATGATCAGATCGTAGAGTTGCCAATTACCACCACCAGAATTATGCAGCGGAACTACCCGTGTGGCGGCGGCGGATGGTTCAGGTTGTATCCGTACCGGATGAGCAAATGGGCTATTGATCGGGTAAACCGGTCTGACAATGAGCCGGCCATTTTTTATTTCCATCCGTGGGAGATCGATCCGCATCAGCCCAGAATCGAAAACCTGGATATCCGCACGCGCTTCAGACACTACCAAAACCTGCAACAGATGGAACGAAAAGTCATTCTTTTGCTCAAAGACTATACCTGGCGATCCATTCCCGAGGTGTATTCCGGAGAACTCGCAAACGCTGCCTGATCACGCGCTTTTTCAATGATAATCAGTAATTTGCTGCCAGGTTTTGTGAATCAGTCCGATAAGTTACCGCGCCTTGCGCGGTACAATACATGGTTCGATTGGTTTTTCTTTCCGTGCAGACTCAACGGCGACGTTGGATGATCAATACAAAACGCGTTCTGGTGCGCTGATCAACAACAGCACACCACAGTTCCGGACTGCGCGGCCGCCAATACTGTGGAGTGCGTTTTACCACTGGCACGGTAAAACTTTTATTCGCAATTGAAGTTTGCACGAACAATAACAATAAAGTAGTGATGCGAGTTTTGTTGTCATCGCATCACCACAGAGTGAGAACACATATGTACATGGAATACTATGGGTTGAGCGGAGACCCATTTCGCCTGACAGACGACTATCGAAATTTGTATTCCCAACCGTCTTTCGTTAAGGCCAGCTCCTACCTGCAATACGGCATGGAAGCGGGCGACGGAATGGTTCTCGTTACCGGCAGAGCTGGTACCGGGAAAACCACGGCGATCAACAGTGTGTTGCAGCAAGCTCGGCATTCCAACAGTCAGGCATTAGTAGTGGAGTGCGTTGACTACACCGGAGAGCAGCTGCTGGGTTATTATGCCCGGCTTCTGGGAGACGAAACCCCGCAGCAGAATCTGACCGACTCCATCTACTTCATTACCGGTACGCTCGCAAAGCTCAATGAACAGGGCAGGCAGCCTTTGCTGGTGCTGGACGAAGCGCATCACTTGTCGAGCGACGCACTGACGAAGCTGACCTTACTTGCAAATCAGCAAAAGAACGGCCAGCCGCTGATGCAGATTTTCCTGGTTGGGCAACCTGAAATCTGGGACAAAATCAACCGGCCGGAACACGAGCAACTACACCAGCGCCTGGTGGCAAGCAGTGAAATCAAACCGCTTTCCATCGACGAGACACGCGAGTATATTTTACAAAATTTACAGGCTGTCGGATGGAATAACAAACCAGCGATAGCACCAAACGTTTATACTGAGGTGCACCGTTCCAGCCTCGGCATAAGGCGATGGGTCAACCTCATCTGCGGCCGTCTGATGTTGCATGCAATGGCGCACGACCGCCAGGAGCTGGAACTCCAAGACCTTTGCGAAGTGATCAGCGACCTAATCGGCGAAAGACTGCTGCCACAGGAAATTCGCGAATCCAATCTGTTAGCTGCCTGAACCTGAACTCATGAAGATTAAACACTTTTTTGTAGCACTCATTGTCAGCGGTCTGTTTGGTTGTGCAAACACACCGCAAACGGACGACAGCGGAGACGGGACAGCAGCACAGATCCCTGCCCAGACGACGACACAGAGTGCGCCCAGCGAGCCGGACTACAAATATGTGATAGGTCCGGGCGACACACTGGACGTATTCGTCTGGGGTTACAAAGATTTATCGGTCACGATCCCGGTGCGACCTGACGGCAAGATCACCACTCGTCTGGTCGAAGACATGGTCGCAAGTGGAAAGACGCCGACGGTACTCGCCAGAGAACTGGAAGAGAAGTATAAAAGCTACGTAAAGAATCCAACCGTCACGGTCACCGTGAACAAGTTCATTGGCGCACCCTCACAGCAAATTAAAGTAGTTGGTGGCGGTGCTCAGCCCAGAACCGTACCCTATGTTAACGGAATGACGGTTCTCGACGTGATGATCGAAGTCGGTGGGCTGAAGAAATTCTCGAGCGGTAACAAGGCAGTACTGGTGCGAAACGTTGAAGGCGAACGCAAGTCGTACCGGCTGCGTCTGCACAATCTCTTGAAGAAGGGCGACATTACCGCCAACCGAGCGGTACAGCCGGGAGACATCATCATTATTCCAGAATCCTGGTTCTAGTCCGACACACCATCCGATTCCACTAGTTAAACTGCACGACGATATTAGTATGCATGAGATATTTGACAAAGTAAGCGAGTTTGTCTGGGGGGTGTGGCGTTACCGCTGGACGGCCTTGCTCACTGCATGGATTGTGGCACTGCTTGGCTGGCTGATGATCGCGCAGGTGGAGGCCCGCTATCCGGCGACCGCACGTCTGTTTGTCGATTCAAACAGGATTTTGGAACCACTGCTCGATGGTATAGCCGTGAAACCCAACCTCAAGCAGCGGGTTTCACTGATCAGCAAGACGTTGCTGAGCAGACCTAACCTCGAAGAGCTTATAGATGAAACCAATCTGCTCGAGACTTTCGATGAAGGCATGACCAGAGAGGGTCTGATCGAGGGTTTGCAAAAGCAAATTGAAATCAGAGACACCAATGAAAGCCAGTCAATCTATGTATTGAGTTACTCGCACCGGGATCCGCAGGTCGCGATTGATGTCGTTCAACACATGATCGACATATTCGTCAGCAGCTCACAGAACGCGGACCGCGACGACAACGAAACTACCCAGCGCTTTCTGGACATACAAATCGATGATTACGAGCAGCGCCTGATTGCCGCCGAACAAAGGCTCGCAGAATTCAAGCGTAAGCACGCCGGATCTCTGCCGGGTGAGTCAGGTGGCTACTACGAGCGACTTGAAAATCTGGTTGGGCTGGAACGCACAGCCGAGCTGGAGCTTCAGGAAGCCATTAACCGACGCAATACACTGCGCTCGAATCTCAATGCAGAGGAACAAAAGGTCCGCAGTACTGCACGCGACAGTAGCCCTTTTGATGCAAGGATTAAGGAACTTCAGGGACAACTCGATGAGCTACTTGTTCGTTACACTCAGCGGCATCCACAAGTTTCCATTATTCAACAATCCATTGACGACCTGCGCGCGCAAAAAGCAGCATCAGGTGGCGGTGGAAGCAATGCAGCAAGGCTACTGCAGAGCAGCATTGTCTACCAGGATCTAACAACTCTGCTGGCGCAGGCTGAGGCGGAAGTCGCGAAGCTTCGGGTGCGTGCCGCCAACTATTCAGCACGCGTACAACAACTCGAAAGCACGGTAGACAGCATTCCCGGCGTTGAGGCGGAGCTGACTCAGCTCGACCGCGACTATGAAACGGTAAGAGAACAACATCAGACACTTCTGAACAAGCGCGAAGCTGCCAGGCTGACGGGTAACATAGAGCGCGACTCAAATGACGTCAAAATTCGTTCTATTGATCCACCGTTTGTGCCGTCCCGACCAACCGATCCGGACCGCCTGCTGCTAACGCTGCTGGTGTTGATTGGCAGCGTCGTCGCCGGTGTTCTGGTGTCTTTTTTCCTGTCGCTGCTGAACCCGGTCTTTTACAACAAGCGGGCGCTGGAACATGTCACACAGCTGCCGGTACTTGGCGTCGTGACCCTGAGTCACAGCCGCGCCGAGCGTGTCGGCAACTTTATGAAACACATCAAGTTTACGGTGCTGGCTGCATTGCTGCCGATCACCTGTGCAGTGTTGTTGTATACGCTGCTGAACAACACCACGTTGTACGAAAACCTGAGATTCACTGACAGCAACACGACCGTTGCATCTCTGGAAAAGTAGAAGACCACGTACCGCATTTCGAGAACTGATATGAGCGCAATAGAACAGGCTGTGGCCCGTATGGGGGGTCGGCGAGGTCAGCAAGGCAGCAGCGACAATGTCACAGTCGCACGCCCGGTGACTCCTGTCGACGACGATTTGATGCGTGACGAAATCGATGGGCGCAGACCCATCCGCGGCCGGCAGGCGAACGACGGTTATTTTGAACTGCCCTATGACCAGCTGGACGCTGACGGGCTGGTTGCGGCCGGCGGAACAAGAAACCAGTTGTCAGAGGAATACCGCGCGATCAAGCGCCCTATACTCTCTGCGATAGACATCGCCAAATACGACGGCATAAAAAATTCCAACCTGGTGATGGTAACCAGCTGTGTCTCGGGTGAGGGCAAGACGTTTTCTGCGATCAACCTCGCGATCAGTATCGCCATGGAGCGGGACAGAACCGTACTGCTGATTGACGGAGATGTCACCAACCCCAGCGCCGGCGAACGTTTGGGCTTCCATCCAAAGCAACGCGGGCTGACAGATATCCTGTTAAACCCGAACCTGCGGGTAGAAGATGTCGTCTGCCAATCCGACATTAATAATCTCAAATTTCTGCCAGCCGGCAGCTCTACGCACCATGTGACTGAACTACTTTCAAGCCGGGCCATGAGTGAGCTCATGGATAGCTTGTCTCAAAGCTATAGAGACAGAGTTATCATTTTTGACACCGCGCCCATCCTGCTCACCAGCGAGGCGTCGATCATTGCTGACCTGGCCGGACAGATCGTGTTTGTTGTAGCAGCCGAGTCAACAACGCAGGGCATGGTATCTGACGCGCTCAGAATGATTAACAATCACAGCCGGGTTGGGTACGTGCTTAACAAGACACGAAAGAAGCAGTCCAATATTTACGGTTACGGCTACGGTTACGGCTACGGTCAGAAGTAAAATGTGCCGATGCAGCCGACGCAGGCTGCATCGCCGCCCCTGCTCCGGACAAAATTAGCGGTTGACTTGTGAACCAACGCTAATAAACACAATAATCTCCCGCAGCGCTCCTTCGATTCGGCGTTTTACTAAATAAAGCAAAGCGAAAAAAAACCCAAAGGCATAGACTTCGCATAGTTCAAATGTTGTTGCCAAACGATACAGTGATGCGTTGGCGAATTCGCGGAGATAATGTGACCACCATTACAAAAAAAGCCAGCGTTGTGGCTGTGCTGCTATTCGGCATTGCCGGTCATACATGGGCACAAACAGTTGTCGCTCGGTACCTGGAATTTGGCGCGACCGCTACTGATAACCCTGCATTAACAGACGAGGGCAGTGACTCCGAACTCGTCGCTACCATCAAGCCATCGGTTGAGCTTAAGTTCTCGGGCAACCGGTTCGGCACCATCGTCGTCGGCGAAGTCGAGCACTTCCGCTACACCGACGCTGAACGCGACATCACTGACCCACGACTGTTCGCTCGCACCCGAGGCACCCTGATCGACAACCTGTTGTATCTGGACACCGCATTCACGTATTACAAGCTCGCACCGGACAGTAACTTTCTGCGTCCGACCGATGACAACGAACCCGCGATGGATCTCAAGGGTCGTCTTTTCGTTTTTCGGGATTTCGGACAACTTGCTGAGATGTACGTCGGGCTGAACCACAATTCATTCTTCGAGGATGTCGGCGAATCGGCCACTTCGCGAGAAAACGGTATTGATTTCTCCGTCGGCAAAAACCCGAAATACGGCGGTTTCATCTGGGGCTTTGGCGGCTTTTACAGCAACGACGAATCGGACAGTAACACGTTCGAAAACAGCAGCTATTACGCCAGCGTCGGCGGTGTGTTCTCCAAGACTCTCTTCGCAGAGGTTCAGGTTGGGCAGGAATCACGCGAGTTCATTACCGGTACCAACACAGGCAACCCGACAATTCTCGACGACGACGACGATTCAGTGTGGAATGTCGGCTTCACCTGGTCTCCGAGCGAACAAACACAGCTGACACTCGGCTACGGCGAACGCTTTTTCGGTCGCGGGCCGAATATGTCGCTCAGTCATCGAACACTCAATTCAGTAATCAAGATGACTTACACGCGTGACGTCAGCAGATTCGGTCCGGCGCTCAGTGGAATTTCCACACTGGGTCCCGGCGATGATTCGTTGCTGGATCCATCAACGGTGAATCTCGACGGCGCCAGCCTGGCTTCCGAACTTGATGAACCTTTTGTCGATAACCAATTGAGGTTCAGTTACAAGTTGACTGGTCGCCGATCAGATATCATTTTCGATGCAGTTTACTCCGATCAGGAACAACTGGGCGGGTCGGAAGAAATAGAGAGCTGGCTCGGTCGGGTGGTTTTTGATCGCAAGCTATCAGATTTAACTCTGCTGCGGCTGCAATACGATCATCAGCGCAGCGATGCGCCGCAACGTACAGATCGCAACTACACGGAAAACCGCTTCGCCCTGAAGTTCATTATAAATTTTGATCGTGTTGACTCCTCACGCGACGAAGAGTTTGCCGAATAGTTGTCAACTAACAGGGAGGTGTTTCAGTTGAGCACCTCCACGTTTCCTTTACTTATCACCCCTCAATTTATTTCCTAAGTTCAGCAGAGACCGCCTGCAAAAACGATTCACATCAGTCCTACCCTTCGCAGTATTTCAATTCGGTTAATTCAGAAACATTTTCTATAAAAATGTTTTTTTAACGAATGTAAAAAGTGGTCATTTTGACCCAATATACTGCAGGTGCATGCACCCACTTGGGTTATCATTCTCAGATATCTTATTCCTGAATTCCCCGAAGGTAACAGCGGCAACCAATGCTTTGTAGTGGGAGCAATTTCACTGAAGCAGACCGCCTTTTTTAGTAGTCTTCGGGCACCCGAAAATACCCTGTCTAGTTGAATGAAATCCGAATCTGCTTTAATCGACCCGCAGCAATCCGATGCCCGAGCTGCCAGCAAACCTTCGGGCAGGCTGAAGCTTTCCAACATCGGTCCGTGGTCCTGGTTCGTGATCGACTATGCCATCGCATACATATGCGCGACGCTGGCTTTCTGGCTCACCCCCTATAGTGTTCCAATTCAGGAGCAATCTGTTACTGGCGAACACATCGGCCAGATGGGATTCAGCTTTGGCTTCGGACTCTGCCTGGCATTGATCGCACACATCGCCGGTTTACATGAACCGGCGCAACGTCGAACCTCGCTGAAACTACTTGGCAGCTGTGCGCTGGTCACCTTCGCGGCCGTGTTGTTTCTGAACATAGAGCTTCTGCTCATCCACTACTACACCGTCGGCCGACTGATCACCGTTATTACATTTATCAGTTGCACCATCGGGCTTTTCTTCGCCCGGGCTATTGTTGTTGAGCTCACAGAAAAGCATGTGGTGGGTTTTGTCGGTTCTCAGGAATTCGTTGACAGAGCACCGGGCGTCGACGCCATGCTCACGGCCCAGGGCGTCAAAACAGTTACATTGCTCATGGACGATGAAGCGCATACACCACTGCTCGACTGGGCGGCACAGAACGGGGTCAGTGAGGTCGTTGTTGACCCGGGCGACAAGCTAGTGCCATCCGAGCAGGAACTACTGGGGCTGATCAACAGCAACTACAACGTCTCGACCTACACCAATTTCGTTGAAAAACTCTACCAACGAATCCCGAACGATCACATCAATGCGCAGTGGATCATCGACTGCCAGGCAGATCAAACGGTGATATACAACAGTGCAGTAAAGCGTGCGATCGATATTGTGGTCGCTTCCATCGCGCTTGTACTATTGTCGCCGGTGCTGCTGATTGCGGCACTGCTGGTCAAACTGGACAGCCCGGGCCCGGTTATTTTTCGCCAAACCCGCGTCGGACAGTTTGGTCATCTATTCACCATGTTCAAAGTACGCACAATGGTTCAGCACGCCGAGCAGAACGGAGCGCAGTGGGCACAGAAGTCGGATACCAGAATCACCAAAGTCGGCAACTTTCTAAGACGCAGCCGCATCGACGAAATTCCCCAGCTGGTGAACGTCATTATGGGCGACATGTCGCTCGTCGGACCCCGCCCGGAACGTCCGGAATTTACCCGCGATCTTGAGTCGCGCATTCCGTTTTTTGTACATCGAGTTTTGGTGAAACCCGGGATTACCGGCTGGGCTCAGGTAAACGCGGGCTACGCAGCATCTGAAGCAGAGGCTTCGACGAAGTTATCTTTCGACTTATACTATGTGAAAAACATGTCTTTCGGCCTGGACCTGAGAGTATTGCTTCGAACGATTTCAAGCTTTGCGAGCGGCGCGCGCTAGTCCGTCGCTCACTGCATGCAGTTTTCAAGAAAAGCCCATTTATATAGATTACGAATAAACGGTACGGTTTTAAATTGAAAAGGGGCGCGAATGCGCCCCTTTTTCGTTTGACGGCATAGCGAGCTACGCCTGAGATGCGCAGGATTTAGCTAGCAGCACGACCTTTTTGAATTAGGCCAAGAACAAACAAGAGTACACATGCACCTATCACAGCCGTGATAATTGATGCGATGGACAATCCGCCTGTCTCGGATACGAGACCCAGCATATTCGCCAACCAGCCACCAACAAACGCACCGATTATTCCGACAATAATATTGGTGACGACATTGCCAGTGCCCGTTTTCATTATTATTCCAGCCAACCAACCAGCAACGGCACCGAGCACAAGCCAGATAATCAAACCAACAGGATCCATAGGAACCTCCTAAAAGTAATGGCCACAACGTCGAACTGACGATGTTTGAGCACCCCTAAATAATACTGCCAAAATTCATATCTTATTGATTATGTTGCGTTTTTTAACCTAAGATCAGCTCATACGAACAACCATTGTCCATCCGTACGATCACTTGGTAGGGCGTGAGGTGCGCCGTCGCGCAGCAGACCTGATGCTGGATCACTTTCCATTGCTGAATATTGATCACAGGTGTTATTCGAACTACTCGTTTGTTTTAGCGGTCTGATACTCACAATAATCAGTATCGTCAGGTACGCTAACAGCACCTATAAAGGCAGTGAAAATGAAAAATAAATGGCGTGCGAGCCAGGTAAGAGCCGCACAACAATGGCTACAGGAAACATGGCCGGCATTATTCAGCACGGGGCGTGATCTCAAGCCACTGAGCCTGAAGGTACACAAAAGCATTCTGCAGCACCCCACCAGACCGGCTGACATATCCCGCCGAGCATTGGTCGAGGCACTCAAGCGTCACACGCGCAGCTTTGGTTATTTGTTCGGAGTAACCAAACACACTCATCGGTATGACCTCGATCTGCAACCGGTCGAACCGATTGCCGAGCAACACCGTCAGTGGGCACAGAAAACGTTGCGACGTCAGCAGAAATTGTCGCAGGCTGCAAAGCGCAAAAGTACGGCTGAGCGTGTTGTCGGCTCGCCGTTGCGCACGCCCTCCGCGCGAAAAAATGCAGACACCACCATTACCTACAAAAAGGCTCGGAGACGCCTGATTGTGAAGCCTGCGATGACGCGAAACGCACCGACAGGTTCGGTCGCCGCCTGATAGCCGACGTATCCGCGCTATGCTGCCAACGTGCCGTGTTGAGGCGTTGGCACGCAAACACCTATCAGCGTGGTCCGACACCCGGCCATAGCAGTCAGGGCAAGCAACCTGCAACAACTGGCCGGCAGTCAGAAGCCGTCTGGCTTAGCGCCGGCGACGCTACGCGCCTTCAGTTGAACTGAACAACCTTCCAAAGCCGAACAACATAGTTTTTCCCCAGTGACTTAGGTACAGTGACATTTTTGAGGGGGAAAACATGTCTGCCAACAATCGAATTCCGTTCAGGGTCTGCACCTATGAGTAGCAGCGGATCCATTGCCATTGACCCAGACGCACTCGCGGAGCTTCGGCAACAAATAGAACACAACAACATCAAGTATCTGGTGCCGAGCTACGTGGATATGCACGGTATACCAAAAGCCAAGATGGTGCCTGTGGCCTATCTTGAAAGAATGCTGAGCGGGTCAGAGCTGTTTACCGGTGCTGCACTGGATGGAGTACCGCAGAATATGGCGGACGATGAAGTCGCCGCTGTGCCGGATCCTGCGTCTTTCATGCGCGTGCCATGGCGCAGCGATACCGGCTGGTTCGCAAGCGATCTGTGGTATCTCGGCAAACCGTTTGAACCGTGCAACCGCGGTATATTGAAACGCGTACTGGCAGACGCGAAAGAGAAAGGCTTCACTGTTAACTGCGGTATAGAAGCCGAGTTTTTTGTATTCAGGGATGACAACAGCCCAGAACCGAACGCGATCAGTGATCTGCAAATTCTCGAAAAGCCCGCATACGACACCGTTCGACTGATGGATAACCTCGACCACTGGCTGGCCGAAACTGTCGACGCAATGAACGAACTGGGCTGGAGTGTCTATTCATTTGATCACGAGGACGGAGTCGGACAATTTGAGCTGGACTTCCAGTTTGCCGATGCGCTGACCATGAGTGATCGATTTGTCTTTCTCAGAGTCATGACCAATCAATTTGCACGCAGGCACGGCTGCTATGCGTCCTTTATGCCTAAGCCATTCGCCGACAAAGCCGGCAGTGGCGCACACTTTAATATGTCTCTGGCCGACTGCAACACCGGGCAGAACCTGTTCGCACCGCAAGGTGACAAAGATCTGTTCGGATTGGGACTATCAGAACTCGGCTATCAATTCACTGCAGGTGTCATGGCTCACCTGCCCGCCATTCTGGCACTGTCCGCACCTACCATTAACAGCTACAAGCGGCTGATCATGAAAGGCAGCACATCAGGGTATACCTGGGCGCCCTGCTTTACTTCATGGGGTGGTAATAACCGCTCCAACACAATACGCGTTCCGTCCGATGGCGAGCGTGTCGAGTTACGTGCCGCCGATAGCGCATGCAATCCGTACCTCGGCATGGCATTAATGATTGCAGCAGGCCTTGAAGGTATTGCGAAAGGAATGACACCGGATCCAGCCAATGACGTCAATCTGTTTGAGCAAACCGAATCCTACCGCCAGCAAAAGAACATTCAGTGGCTGCCCAGAAACCTCGATGAAGCGATCAATGCACTGGAGGCAGACCCACTAAGTCGAACAGTACTGGGCGAGGAAATGTTCAACGCCTGGGTGACGACAAAGCGTGAAGAGGTGCTTTTGTATAACAACCATGTCAGCCAGTGGGAGCGAGATCGTTACTTAAAAATGTTTTAGTCATGAGTGAACTCCAGCACTTCAGCGCCAGTCTATGCACGCCGGACCTCAATCAGGCGCTTGCAGACGTGCAGCTGGCGTACACCACTTACGGGCGCCTGAACAGTCGCGGTGACAACGTAATTCTTTTCCCCACGTATTACACCGGCACGCACGCCGACAACGCAAGGCTCATCGGCCCTGACCGCGCACTCGACAGCAATTCATATTTTATTGTTGTGCCGAATCTGATCGGCAACGGCCAATCGTCTTCCCCAAGCAATACGCAGGCGCCACACGGCGGCCCGAATTTCCCCGATGTCACGATTCATCATAATGTCATCGCACAGGAACAGCTACTTGAGTATCTCGGTGTCAGATCCGTGCGCCTGGCAATAGGCTGGTCTATGGGTGGATTACAGGCTTATCACTGGTGTGTTCATCAGCCAGGTTTTATCGAGCACGCATTAATTATCTGCGCCACGGCGAAGACATCAGAACACAATTTCGTCTTTCTGGAAGGTGTTAAGGCCGCATTGAAAGCAGACCCTGCATACAATGATGGCAACTATCAGACGCCACCACGGGTGGGACTCGGAGCGTTTGGCAGGGTATACGCAGGATGGGCTTACTCTCAGGCTTTCTTTCGCAACCGGCGATATAAAGACCTCGGTTTCAACACTGTGGCCGACCTTCTTGCTGACTGGGAGAAAGACCACCTCAGCCATGATGCAAATGACCTGCTCTGCGCACTGCATACCTGGCAGCAGGCGGATATCGGCAAGCATCCGCGCTATAAGGGCGACACACAAGCTGCCCTAAGCAGCATTGACAGCCATGTGTGGTTAATGCCTTGTGAACAGGACCTCTACTTTCGACATGAGGACAACCGGGACGAACTTGCGCATCTGCGTCACGGGCACTACTGCGGTTATGAGTCTGATTTCGGACACTGCTCTGCCGGCCCGGGAAGATTTTCCCGCGAAACAAAACTGATAGAAGATACTATCGGCACCATACTCAGCGGAAACCAGACACGTTAGTTTGACTAAAAAGACGACCCTGGTTGCTTTAAAAACTCGATTTCTTCCGCGGTAGACACCCTGCCTAACAACTCGTTCCGATGAGGGTAACGTCCGAAACGGTCGATAATCGCCTTGTGTTTCATTTCATACTCCAGATTGTCATCACGACCCAGTGCGGTGAACAACTGTACGGCCACCTCGTGTATTCTGGCTGACTCACTGTGCATGTACGGCATATACAAAAACGTGCGCTGCAACTTGTTAAGCGATTTGTCACAACCCAGTGTAATGGCCTCCTGCGCAAGCACCAGTGCAAGCTGATCACAGTCGAACGCAGCAGCACGACCACGAAAAATATTGCGGGAAAACTGATCAAGCACAATTACCTCGGCAAGCCTGCCCTCAGCCGTATCGCGCCAGCCAAAACACTCAGCTTTGGCGGCACTGCGGTGTGTTTCGAGAAATCGATCTCTCAATATCTGATCAAACTTCAAGTCCTTGCGAAACCACGCCTTCGGTTCAATATCCTCGAACCAGAAACGGATAATCTCATCTGGTGAAACCACCATTATCGCGCCCCTTCAGGTCAGCTATCTGTTGTCGATGGGGTAAATTTCAAAGTCGACTAACTCACTCCAGAATTCAAACCAGTCATCAAATAACTCCGGCCGATCGGTCTCCATCAGCTGAAAGCAAATATGTTTATCCCGGTTTACCCATGAATTCAGGTAATACAAACCCTCCGGCAGCATTCTTCCATTGACCGCCAGTCGATCATAGATGGCGTCGAGAGATCCTGCTTTGAAATGCTCAACCACCATGTATTGCTTCACATGGTAGCCCCGATCTGCCATGGCACGAATTCATGATCACCCAACCCATGCTGCTCACTCAGTGATTGCCGACCGGAGGCTATTTCGAGTAGCAAGTTAAAAATCTCACGCCCCACAGCTTCAATGCTCAGGCCTTCAGAAACGATCCGCCCAGCATTGATATCCATATCATCCTGCATACGATCAAACATGGCCGTGTTGGTAGCGATTTTTATACTTGGCGATGGTTTGCAACCATAGGTTGAACCACGCCCGGTAGTAAACGCCACCAGATTACAGCCTCCAGCCACCTCTCCGGTAATTGACGCCGGGTCGTACCCGGGTGTATCCATAAATACAAAGCCTGTGCGATCAATTTTTTCGGCATAGCGAAAAACGCCATTGAGTCGCGTCGTACCACCCTTTGCAACCGCGCCGAGTGATTTTTCAAGTATGGTGGTCAGGCCGCCCAACTTATTGCCTGGAGAGGGATTGTTATCCATCGATCCAGCATTGCGCTCAACATAGCCCTCCCACCAGAGGATTCGATCAATCAGCTTTTGTCCGGTGTCGCGGTCCACCGACCGCCGTGTCAGCAAGTGTTCAGCGCCATACACTTCCGGTGTCTCGGCGAGCACTGCGGTGCCACCATTCTTCACGAGCAAATCTGCAGCATAGCCCAGCGCCGGGTTGGCGGTAATCCCGGACCAGGCATCGGACCCGCCGCACTGCAGGGCCAGCGTTAAAGCAGACGCCGGGCATGGCTCACGCTGCACGTCATTCGCCATCGGCAACATTTCCTTAATACGCGCGATACCTGCAGCCACCGTCTTTTTGTATCCACCGACCGATTGAATGTTCATTGTTCTGAACAAAGGCCCGCGCTCCAGGCGGTAGCGCTCCGCCAGAGTTGAAATCTGATTCACCTCACAGCCGAGCCCAACCATCAGCACGCCGGCGACATTGGCGTGTTGTGCAAAACCCCACAACACTCGCTGTAAATTGTCATACCCGTCACCACTGTCGGCCATGCCACAACCAGTGCTGTGAGAAAACGCTACCACACCATCAATATTGGGATAGTCCGCCAGCAGTGTTTCTTTGTTGAAGGCATCTGCGATATGTTGCACTGCCGTTGCAGAGCAATTTACGCTCGACAAAATCGCAATAAAGTTGCGTGTCCCCACCTGCCCGTCCGACCGACGGAAACCCATGAATGTCGAACAGGTATCTGCAGCCAGCATTTCTGGTGCGTTGTTGTCGGTACTGTATTCGTAGTCATGATCGGTGCCACGGAACTCAATATTGTGAGTGTGTACGTGTTCCCCAATCTTAATCTCGGCGGTGGCATAACCAATAACCTGTGCATATTTGTAAACCACATCGCCGCTGGCAATGGGCTGCGCAGCGAGTTTGTGACCACGCGGAACATCATTCAACAGCTTAATATCGTCGACCATTTCATCCTGTGCCAGATCACGCAATGCGACCACGACATTATCGCGGCTCGCCAGACGCAGATAAGCGATACTCTGATCAGGTTTGTTGTGAAACGTAACAACAGATTCGGGGTTGGCAGGCGTACTCATGCATTCTCCAGATAATCTTCAATATACTCACTCACTACATTATCCACCGACGCATCGACCGGCAGGCCCAGACTGACAGCTCGTTCGCTGTCCGTATACTTGGGCCAGCTTTCGCAAATCGTGCATATTTGTTCGTCTCTCTGCATTACATGCTCACCGACATGTCGATTGCCTGCAACACGCTTTAATGCATCCATCATCTGTTGTACGGTCACGTTCAGCGCCGGCAATCCCACTGCCCGATCAGTGCCGAGATTTTCCGCATCGAGTTCGGCAAGCCTGATCAGACTGTTGGCAATATTGCGATAGCCGAGGACCGGCATACTGAGGGACGGGTCTACCGGTATAACACAGTCTTCGCCGTTGAGCGGCTCACGGAACAAACCACTGACAAAGCTGGAAGCCGCAAGGTTCGGCTTGCCGGGACGTACATACACCGTCGGCAGGCGTGCACTCCTGCCATCGAAAAAGCCTTTGCGACTGTAGTCATTAATCAACAATTCACCGATGGCTTTGGTTACCCCGTAGGTGGTTTGCGGTGTCTGTTTGGAAAAATCATCGACCTGATCCGGCATGGTATCGCCACCAAAAGAAGCCAGAGAACTCGCAAATACAACCCTTGCTGGTTTGTCCTGATGCCGGATCGCTTCAAATAAATGGCGAGTACCATCAAGATTCACCCGCATCGCGAGGTCGAAGTCCTGTTCGCCGTGTCCACTGACGATCGAAGCCAGATGGAATACGAGATCCTTCGGCTCCTGAAAAAGCGACTGCACGAACGACTGGTCACTGATGTCACCGAAGTGCGTGCTCACTCGTTCATCCGCAAACAACGACTCATGGCGAATAACGGGTTCACTGACATCGGTTAATACAATCCGCTCAATGCGCCCGGCACCGATTTTGAGCTGGCCACGTTTAAGGCATTCCAGCGCAACACGTTGCCCGACAAACCCGGCCCCGCCGGTGATAAGTAGGTTCATAGCACTCCATCGATAGCAGTATGCAGAAATTGGCTGTTCAGCCTGTCGCTCATGACGTTGATCAACACCCGGTTAATGGTTGTGCCTTGGCAGTTTTTCCGCCACACAGTGATAAGCCTCAGCCAGTTCAACGCAGGCACCATGTGATAACTGACCTACTGTTTGACGATACAGGGTTTGCCATGGAGTCTGATCTTCGGGAATCGCAGGCGCATCGGCTGCAGCACGTCGTTGTAATTCTTCGTCATCGACCATCATGTCGACCCGACGGTTGTTCATGTCTATTCGGATCACATCGTTTGTTTGAAGCAGAGACAAACCACCGCCGGTGGCAGATTCGGGTGAGGCATTCAGAATTGACGGACTGGCCGATGTGCCGGACTGCCGGCCGTCGCCAATACATGGCAGCTCGGTCACCCCGGCCTTAATGAGTGCATCCGGCGGTTGCATGTTCACGACCTCTGCAGACCCGGGCCAGCCGACCGGACCCGCACCACGCATCACCAGTATGCAATGCTCGTCAATATTCAATGCGGGATCATTCAACCGATTGTGATAATCCTCCGAGCCTTCAAAAACAATAGCGCGTCCCTCAAATATGCCCTCACTCCCCGGCTTTTGCAGAAACCGTTGCGAGAACTCCTCACTGATCACACTGGATTTCAGCACCGCTGAATCAAACAGATTGCCAGACATAACCAGAAACCCCGAGCGCTCCCGCAGCGGTTGATCATACGGTTTGATCACCCGCTCATCCCCGATGGAAGCATCCGCCACGTTTTCTTGTATGGATTTACCATTAACCGTCAGCGAATCGCGCAGCCGGCCATGACGCTGCAGTTGCCCAAGCACGGCAGGCACACCGCCGGCGCGATGAAACGCTTCACCCAGATACTCACCCGCCGGCTGCATATTCACCAGTAACGGAATGTCGTAGCCGTGCGTCTCCCAGTCCTGAATAGTTAATGGCACATTCATACACTTGGCGATTGCATTTACATGGATCGGTGCATTGGTTGAACCACCAATGGCGGAGTTCAGTGCAATGGTATTTTCAAACGCCGCTCTGGTCATTATTTTCGAAGGTGTCAGTTCCTCCTCGACCATCTCTACAATACGTTTGCCGGTCTCATAGGCGATTTGCAGTCGCTCGCGATACGGCGCTGGAATCGCGGCACAACCGGGCAACGACATACCGAGTCCCTCAGCCAGCGCATTCATCGTCGACGCCGTACCCATTGTGTTGCAGTGACCGGGAGAGGTCGCCGATGAGGCAGTGATTTCCATGAACTCATCGTAGCCGATTTCCCCGGCAGCCAGCTTCAACCTCGAGGCCCAGACAATCGTGCCCGAACCGGATAACTTGCCGTCGTACCAGCCGTCCAGCATGGGACCGCCGGAGAGCACGATCGATGGCAGATTGGTCGTTGCCGCTGCCATCAGACAGGCCGGTGTCGTCTTGTCGCATCCCGTGGTCAGCACCACTCCGTCGATTGGGTAACCGTGCAGAATTTCCACCAGCCCCAGGTAAGCCAGGTTGCGATCAATCGCCGCTGTCGGGCGCCGCGAGGTTTCCTGAATCGGATGCACGGGAAATTCAATGGCAATCCCGCCGGCCTCTCGAATCCCCTCGCGCACGCGCCGGGCGTTTTCGATGTGCGCACGATTGCAGGGGGACAAATCGCTGCCGGTTTGCGCAATACCGATAATTGGCTTGCCCGACTGCAGTTCCTGACGGGTGAGCCCGTAATTCAGATAGCGCTCCACATACAACGCGGTCATCGATGGATTGGCCGGATTGTCAAACCAGGCCTGACTACGACGTTTGAACGGACCCTCTTCTTCGCTCACAGGATTTCCTCTTAAAACTTGTATTTTAAGCTTGTCGCGTCGGCATACAAGCTATGGCCACAGGCCACTGAGATGCTGCACAATAACATCGTCCGAAAGTGGTCTTGTCCCATGCATAAACATCCCGATCTCGATCTCGCCAACACCATCCGGCCCGGCCTTGATATTCTCGCCAACGAGATCGTCATCGCACTGAAAAAGCGCACCCGCTTCAAGGTCAACCCCTCCGTCTACCAGCCGGGACTGGTCAGACCGGATTCGTCCGTCTCATTACTGGACTACGAACTGCGGAAGATCGAACAATGCCACGCGGAGCTCGGACGCTACCACTTCGCAACCCAGGAAGCCTACAGCAATATCGGAAACATCGAGACCATCATTGAGCGCAAACCACCCGAGAGTCCGGTACAACGCATGAACACCGGCGTGGGTCCACGGCTGATCGAGTTTTATATTGCCTGGGTCAACAAAGCCTGCCCCGATGGTGACGATAATAAAGCTTATGGCGAAACGGTCACCGCTGATGTGGCCGCACTGCTGACGATGATGGAACGAGTCAATCTGGGTAAAACAGTGGCCGAATCAAAACTGACCGAAATGCCCGATGAATTTCGCGCCACAGGTGGCAATCGGGAAGAAATGCTCAAGCTCATTGTCCGAAAAGATCGCGAGAGCAGGGTCATCGAGCTGGCGGAGGCGCTGGCAACACACTACGATCTGGCGCCACAGCATGCGGTCGAGGTGTTCAAATTCATGATCGACGTCACTGTCGACATTGAAGTCGACTACCTGCGCATGCGATTACAGCAGGCCAACTGAGCCACGCGCCGCAACTTTGACACCCTGCCAGGGGGTCGTTTTTCCTTGTTTTAACCCCATCTTCGCCAGTCACTTGGTAGACTCGTCCGACTAATGCGCGGCCGACCTGCAGCGAGTGACAGAATTCCACGTGTCAATCACTGGGGTTTCGGTGATAGGCACTGTACGTGCACCTGCAGATGCAAAATAAACATCCATACCGATTGCTTTTCCGGAGAGCCTGATGGCAGAAGACAAGCCGAATAAATCCGACCCCACGGTCGCCGAAAAACTGTTTAAAGCCCGCAAAGTCATTATTTGCGAGGAAATAAATCAGACCATGGCCAAACGCGTCATGACCCAGTTACTGGCGCTGGCGGAAGAGTCTTCAGATTCGATCCAGCTGTTTGTGAACAGTCAGGGCGGCCATGTGGAAGCCGGTGACAGCATCCACGACATTATTGGCTACATCGAACCAAAGGTGCAGGTCATCGGCACCGGGTATGTGGCCAGCGCCGGTACCCATATCTTCCTCGCTGCGGAAAAAGAAGATCGCTACTGCCTGCCAAACACACGTTTCCTTATCCACCAGCCGAGTGGTGGCGCCGGTGGCAGTGCCGCAGATATCGCCATTCAGGCCGAGCAGATCATCAAAATGCGTGAGCGACTGGCCAACGTGATCAGTACGCGCACCGGTACCGACATAGACAGAGTTAAGCTGGATATCGAGCGGGACAAGTGGATGGATACCAATGAGGCCATCGAATACGGCATCGTCAGCCGCGTAATCAGCAACAGCACTGAGCTGTCCTGATAACCGCATATCCACTTCAGCAAACATGTCCGGTGAGCCGATCGTTGCCACCGGGCACAATCAAGTACCCAGTCACAAACCGGTGAATATCGCGCATCGCACCGCAGCCCGGTTGAAATTGATGCCGGTCTTATTACGCTTGGTCAGGTAATTACCGTGGAATAGTTCAACGGCTTCCCGCCACATCCGGTGAGAAAAATAACCCTGCAACTTATCGCACTGTGCTCCAGGCTGTTCGCACTCCGTCAGGCGGTACGTTTGACTGCACCGGCATTCACAATCAGTTGCTCGATTGCCTCGTAAGGCTGTGCGCCAACCACACCGGATGTTCCGGACACGTATGTCGGCACGCCGGTCACCCCGTATTGTCTGGATTTATTCCAGTCGGCATCGACATGATCGCGATAAAGTCGTTCATCTACCACCCTGCCCGCCATCTCAATATCCAAACCCGCTGTCTGCGCGGCCGCCAGTAATACTTCTTTTTCAGCAACGTTTTTACCATCGACAAAGTAGGCACGATACAGCGCATCATGAATTGCCTCACCACCCGGCTGTGTCACAGCCCATGCGGCCAGCTCCTGTGCGAGTCGACTGTTGTAGGTATGCGTCCGCACACCGTAGGGTAGCCCCTCCGCCTCCATCAGACCTTTCATGTGTGCATTCTTGGCGGTAATTTCTTCGGCATTGGTATTAAACAGCGCCTCGAGCGTTCTGCCGTCAGCCGGTGTTTCCGGGTGCAGCGGAAAGTGCACATATTTAATGTCGACATGGTAGGTCCTTTGTATTGCATCAATACGCACGGTACTGAGGTAACACCAGGGTCACACGTAGTCGCTGAAGACTTCAAGCGTTAATCGCTCAGTCATCGTCGCTCCACTAATAGTGTTATTAAAAAGATCTGCTCCATGACAGCAATTGCTACACGGCTAATCGCGCTTTAATAAAGTTGACGACGTCATCCACCGCAACATCGGTCGACGACTCATCTGTGCGGCCTTTGTATTCCACCACACCTTTGCCAAGACCTTTGTCGCTCATGACCACACGCATAGGCACCCCAATCAATTCCATATCGGCGAACATCACCCCGGGGCGACTGTCGCGGTCGTCGAGCAACACATCAATACCGACAGACTTAAAATCGCTGTACATTTTTTCGACCGCCTCGCGCAACGCCTCGGAGCGCCGCATGTTGATTGGAACGATGGCTACCTGAAACGGTGCAATCGGCAGTGGCCAGATAATGCCGTTATCATCGTGGTTCTGCTCAATGGCGGCGGCGGCAATTCGGGTCACACCAATCCCGTAGCAGCCCATTGACATCATCACGTCTTTACCGTTCTCATCAAGCACAGTTGCATTCATCGCTCTACTGTACTTATCGCCGAGCTGAAAAATATGGCCAACCTCGATACCGCGAAGTATTTGCAACTCGCCCTGCCCACCAGGTGACGGGTCACCAGCTTCTATATTGCGCAGATCGGCCACCTCGGGCACTGCTGCATCGCGCCCCCAGTTAATGCCGAAATAGTGTTTGTCATCGACGTTGGCACCGGCACCGAAATCAGACATCACCGCCACTGTTCGATCAGCAATCACCGGAATCGGCAAATTCACCGGACCCAGCGACCCGGGCCCGGCACCGATTGCCGCACGTATCTCGGCTTCGGTGGCAAAGCACAACGGTGAGGCAACCATGGGATGATTGTTGGCTTTGACCTCATTGAGCTGATGATCCCCGCGTACCAGCAATGCGACCAACTCGGTATCGCAGGCATCACTCGCATGACAAATCAGGGTTTTGATGGTTTTTTCGACCGGCAGATCAAAGTTGTCTACTAGTGCCTGAATGGTTTTGGTGTCCGGCGTATCGACCAGTCGCATCTCAGCTTGTGGCTCGGCTCGCTGGTCGAGGCAGACTGCTTCGGCCTTTTCGAGGTTGGCGGCGTAGTCGCTGCCGGTCGAGTAGGCAATCGCGTCCTCACCGCTGTCAGCAAGGACATGAAATTCCATCGACCCCGATCCGCCGATGGCACCGCTGTCCGCTTCAACAGCCCTGAATTTCAGGTGCATCCGGGTAAAAATGTTCGAGTAAGCCCGATACATGTCATCGAACGTTTTCTGCAGGCACTCGGGGGAGGCATGAAAAGAGTACGCATCTTTCATAATGAATTCGCGACTACGCATCACGCCGAAGCGCGGGCGTACTTCATCGCGGAATTTGGTTTGTATCTGGTAGTAGTTCACCGGCAGCTGCTTATAGCTGCGAAGATCACGACGGGCGATGTCGGTGATGACTTCTTCATGCGTCGGACCGACGCAGTAGTCCCGCTGGTGGCGATCCTGCAGTCGCAGCAGTTCAGGCCCGAACTGATTCCAGCGCCCGGATTCCTGCCACAACTCGGCAGGTTGTACGGCGGGCATCAGCAATTCCGCGCCGCCGGCGGCGTCCATCTCCTCGCGCACTATTTTTTCGATGTTGCGCAATACCCGCAGACCCACCGGCAACCACGTATACAATCCCGCCGACAGGCGCCGTATCATGCCGGCTCGCAACATGAGTTGGTGGCTGATGACCTCGGCATCTGCCGGAGATTCTTTGGTGGTGGCTAGCTGCAGTTGACTGGTACGCATTAATGGCTCTGGCGATCAAAAGTCGCTATGTGTGTGTTAATGTAGAGCTTAGTCGCTTGTGGTACGTTCGGGACCAGGACTACAGCGACAGCAAAGGGAACCCCGATCCCGACTGGCATTGTCACACGATGGCTCCGCCATCGCCATGCTGCTCGCTATGCCACCAGTGTCAGAATCATGACATACTGGAATCTCAGAAATTGGTCCCATTATTCTTACGTTTCATATTGCTATACCCAATTCGCCGTGGATTATTCTAAAATTCAGGCATTGGTGACCAGACGCGCCGGCGGCTCCCAGCGAACCGACCCGCAGCCTGTGCGTCTGCATTAACCTGTATTAACGAGAGTATCGCACTATAAAAATGCTCGAACCTATACGCGAGTGGTACCAGAGAAATTTCTCTGATCCACAGGCGGTTATACTCGCCCTGCTACTGATCTCAGCTTTTATGCTGATCTGGCTGTTGGGCGACATCCTGGCACCAGTAATGGTGGCCCTGGTATTCGCCTATCTGCTCGACGGTGTCGTCACCGCGATGCAGCGCTACCACATCCCGCGACCACTGGCCGCATCCATTGTGATGCTGGTGTTTGTGTTTTTCTGCTTAATCGTGCTGTTCGGCGTCGTGCCTCTCCTTTCACAGCAGATCACTTCACTGATTCGCGAACTGCCCAATATGATTGCCTCCGGACAGAAGCTGCTGCTGCGTCTGCCGGAACTGTACCCGGCTATTTTTACCACGGAACAAATTGAAGAGATTATCGCCACCGGACAACGCCAGGTTGGCTTGTACGGGCAGCGGTTTCTGTCGTTTTCGATTGCCAGTGCAATTAACCTGTTTGTGCTGGCGATCTATGTTGTTCTGGTGCCGCTGATTGTGTTTTTTACCCTGAAAGATAAAGAAAAGCTGCTCAACTGGGCACGCGGGTTCATGCCGAATAAGAGCCAGCTGGCGGAGAAAGTCTGGGACGAGGCCGACGGTAAAATCGCCAACTACATCCGTGGCAAAGTCATTGAAATTGCGATTGTCTGGGTGGTTACCTATATATTCTTCGCCATCCTCGGGCTGAACTACGCTGTTCTACTGAGTGCGCTGGTAGGTTTCTCGGTCATCATTCCCTATGTCGGCGCAGTGGTTGTCACCATCCCGATTGCACTGATTGCCTACTTTCAGTGGGGCTTCTCGGCCAAATTCGGCTACCTGCTGGCGGGTTATCAAATTATTCAGATTCTCGATGGCAACGTGCTGGTTCCCCTGCTGTTCTCTGAAGTGGTGGATCTGCACCCGCTGGCGATTATTGTCTCGGTGCTGTTCTTCGGCGGCTTATGGGGACTTTGGGGGGTCTTCTTTGCGATCCCGCTGGCCTCACTGACCCAGGCAGTGCTCGACGCATGGCCAAGACAGCGGGCGCAGAACGAGCCGATCACCGATAGTCCGCAGGACAAAGCGGCATAGCTTTTCAAGTGCACGTGACACAGAACTGCGGAAACGGCGTTGACAGGTAAGTCCTACTTGCCTGAAACGCCGTCCGGCTTGTCACCACAGCAGTGCGGCAGTAAGCTTCTGGTTTGCCGAGCCGGCGTCACTCACTATCAGGTATTTCAATGTTTCAGGGCAGCATTGTCGCGATTGTCACCCCGATGTCCAATGACGGATCCGTCGATTTCGATGCATTGAAAAAACTGGTCGAGTTTCATCATCGCGAAGGGACTGATGCCATCGTTTCCGTTGGTACCACCGGCGAATCCGCAACCCTCAGCATGGAAGAACACGCCACCGTCATTCGCAAAACCATCGAGTTCGCGAATGGCGCGATCCCGGTCATTGCCGGTACCGGAGCAAACTCCACCACGGAAGCGCTGGAACTCACCGAAAATGCCAAAGCGGCCGGTGCGCAGGCCTGTCTGCTGGTAACGCCGTACTACAACAAGCCACCACAGGAAGGTCTGTACCAGCACTTTCGCAAGATTGCTGAAAGTGTCGATATTCCGCAAATCCTGTACAACGTACCCGGCCGGACATCGGTCGATATGACCCCGGAAACCACTGCCCGGCTCGCTGAAATCGACAATATTATCGGCACCAAGGAGGCACATGGAACGGTCGAGCGCATTCGACAGCTGGTGTCGCTCTGCCCGTCTGAATTCCGTATTTTCACCGGTGACGACAGTACCGCGATGGAAAGCATTCTCGCCGGAGCCAACGGCAACATTTCGGTTACCGCCAACGTCGCACCGGCACTTATGCATCAGATGTGTCAGGCCGCACTCGATGGAGACGAAACAACCGCCCGCGAAATCGAAGCCAGACTCAGCGATCTCAACAGCAAGCTTTTCATTGAATCCAGCCCGATTCCCGTTAAATGGGCACTCGCCCGGATGGGCTATATACAAACCGGCATTCGGCTGCCGCTGGTGCCAATGAGCGACGCTTCCGTCCCTGCCGTTACTGCCGCGTTAGACAAGGCAGGCATTTCTGTATAAACGCCTGCTAACCGAGCACCAGTTACCTCTGTGAGCGTTTCCTTTGCCAGCCTTGGCAGTGGCAGTAACGGCAACTCCACGCTGGTCAGAGTGGACGACACACTGGTGCTGGTCGATGCCGGCTTCTCGGCCAAATCCATCGCGCAGCGCCTGTCAGAGGCCGGCGTAGATGCCGCAGACCTGAGCGCCATTGTGGTCTCTCACGAACACAGCGACCACGTCAAAGGCGTTGGTGTGCTGTCGCGCAAATTTAAACTGCCGGTGTGGCTCACACGCGGCACCTACCGCCGTCTTAAAGACCCCAAGCTCTCCGCGGTCGAGTTTATACACCCGCACGGTTCCTTCCGAATTGGCGATGCCAAAATCACCCCGTTCCCGGTGCCACACGACGCGGCAGAGCCCTGTCAGTACATTATCGGAGACGGCACAAAAAAAGTGGCTATCGCCACCGACATGGGTTTTGCCACCCCCTATGTGCAGCGCCTGCTGTCCGATGTCGATGCTTTGCTGCTGGAAGCAAACTACGACCTGAACATGCTGCAAAGCGGCCCATACCCGTATGCCCTGCAAACCCGTATAGATGGTCGCTTCGGTCATTTGAGCAACGAGCAATCGGCCAGTCTGGCCGCCGATATCGAACATCCCGGTTTACAGCGCCTGTTCCTGGGACACTTAAGCGAAAACAACAACACGCCGCGGAGCGCACTGGAAAGCGTTGCCAACCGCCTGCGCCGCGGCGACGAAGATGTTTGCGTGCTGCGCCGCGGTGCCCTGAACGAATGGTTTTGCCTGGCGTAGTTTTTTATACACCGTGCTGCACCGCAGGCAGCGCCCTATTTCGTCATTCGCAGATACGCTGTTGCATATCTCTCTCCGAGGTCCCTGAGGCCCGCGGCGTTGTAGTGATTCCTGAATGGATCGTCAGCGCGAATACCCAAACCGGATTCCAGATCTGAATCCACACAGGCAGTCCATGGATCGCCATCGGAATTGAGCTTGTTGAGATGCACATTGACCGGCGCTTTGATAGTTTCACCGGCAATGAACGGTTTACTATTATCAAACCATGATTCCCGTCGCAGACGGTCGATCAGTGCATCCCTGCCAACACTATTGGGAATCGCCGGATCGGCAATACCGCTGTAGAGTTTCTGCGCATAGTAATCCGGCCTCTCGTTCCGGCACCGAGGTGTGTTAAAGCAGGTGCCATCCTGTATCCAGTCTGATTCTCCCTGATGCCACAGTATTCCGTCTATTTCGCTGCGACCCAGCGCCGAGATTGCTTCATTCACCTGCACACTCACCTCATTCCAGCCGGTGGCACCCTCGTCCCAGTGCGCAATCCCCTTGCCGCCTTCCGAAACCACCACGAGACCGACCACTCGACAATCATCGCTTTGTACCACCTGTTTCGCAAAGTGAAAGGCAAAATTGTTACGGGCTATTCCGCCAATACCGGGCGCACTGTCATGCCAGCTCTGATTCAGCGCTGCTATTTGCCAGCCGGTACCGGCATTGCCATGATGAGGATCAACGGTCCAGGCGAACACACGCGGATGCGATGTGTCGGGCGGAAGAAATTCAAGCACCTTGCCCCAACGATCAAGTCTGGCTGAAACAGTGGTCTCCGCTCCGGTAACATTTGACTGCCCGGTCACCAGCACCAGGTCTGTTATCTCTCGTGGCGTATAACTGCCTTTGCAGTCAAATGTCTCGCGCTCACTCTGCACAGTTGATGTCGGTTCAATCGAACGCACAACTGTTTTCCCGACACGGCACGAGGCGACACCATTCCAGCCCCATCCGTCACCATCCGGATCAATGCAGGTGTTTGTCTGCTGTTTTACAACCCCGGTATCTGTGATTTTTTTCGCAGCCAGCGCCACCCGGCAGCTTCGCTGGCCGTCCCAGCCCCAGCCATCATTATCCGTGTCTACGCAAAGTGAGGACTGTTCCACAGTTGAATAACCGGTCGACTCCAACGATTCAGTACCTCTCACGACTGCGCTGTCGACCGGTGCTGCCAGACTGCCCTGAGAGACAAGCTGAGTGCGTTTACTGATGCTTTCACTGGAGCAAAACCATTGCTGCTGAACCCGATCACAATCTTTTCGGGGCAGTGCGCACTGCGCTGCATAGCTATCTATGGCTGATCTCAACGTCGCACCCGATGAGATGCATTCCGCGGAAATCGCCGGGGCAGCATTAAAGCACAGGTACAAAACACTGCAAAAAAAGGCACCTTTTACGCGGCGGGGCGGGTTGAACAACATGTGGAATCACTCCTGACTTCTTCCACGTCAGCCTAAACAAACCCGACACCTGTTTTTCAGCCTGATGCCTCGGTTCGACTACAAATAGTTTTAAAAGCACCACAATTCGACCATCCAGTCACACGATTTACGACCTGTCGCAGGCTCGCCAACAACGGCTACGCGCGTTAGCAGGGTGTTGAAAAACGTGATGAGCGACGGTCTGAGCAGGCAAATTCCCCCGAAAAAGCGCAGTTTATGGGTTATATGGGTTATATGGGTTATAAATGAGCATTTTGAGGGGGAATTTAACGCCCTCAGACCTGGCGCAATAGTGTTTCAACATCCTGTTAGCTGTGTAAGCTGAAGCGCCGGTAGCACCGGCAAGGCCGCTAACACGGTGGACTTCAACTATCAGATGTCGTGCGCTGCTCGATAATTTTCGCGTAAATTGATGCACCTACCGGCAGCATGGATTCGTCCAGCATAAATCCGTCATTGTGCAAAGGCAGGGTGCCTGCATGACCGATAGTGCAATAGGCACCCGGCACCACGCGCAGCATATCGGCAAAGTCTTCAGAACCCGTGACAATATCCTCTAGCTCTGTCACCTTCTCATGCCCAACCACATCACCGGCTATTGCCAGCATTACGTTCGACAACACCTGATCATTAACCAGTACATCAAAGATGTTGCGGATATCCACCTCCACCTCAATACCATAGCTGTGTGCTACTCCGTCACAGAGATCCCTGACTCTGCTGCGCAACCGGTCGCGAAGATCATTATCAAAGTATCGCAAAGTACCCGACAGGGTGCAGTCGGACGGAATCACGTTATAGGCCGCTCCGGCATGTATCTGTGTCACTGACAACACCACTGAGTCTGTTGGCGATACGTTCCGACTGACTATGGTTTGCAGCTGGCTGACCAGTGTGCCGCCAATCACGATAGGATCAACCGACTGATGCGGCATCGCCGCATGGGAACCGGTCGCGCGAATGTGTATGTCAAAGAAATCAGCACCAGCCATCGCTATACCAGGCTTAATACCAACCCTGCCCGGCAACCCGTTAGGGTTATTGTGCATACCGTAAATTTCTTCACAGTCAAAGCGATCAAACAGTCCATCGGCGATCATTGCTCGCGCGCCACCCAACCCCTCTTCCGCCGGCTGAAAGATAAAAACTGCTGTGCCCGCAAAGTTTTTACCCGTGGCCAGATATCGCGCGGCGCCCAGTAACATTGTGGTGTGCGCATCATGACCACAGGCATGCATTACACCGGGAGTTTTTGATGCATATGGCAGATTGGTTTTCTCGGTGATCGGCAGAGCATCCATGTCGGCACGCAATCCGATGGTTCGTCCCACACCCAGCTCACCATTGAGCACACCCACTACACCGGTATTGCCAATACCGGTGTGCGTTTCAATACCCCACTCACGCAGATAATCCGCCACAATCTGCGACGTGCGGAACTCCTGCATGCCGAGCTCAGGGTGCTCGTGCAGGTCCCGTCGAATACGGATCAGCTGGTTGGTAAACGCCGCAATTTGATCGATAACAGGCATCGCGCCTCCTTAGTCTGCACCATATACTAACAAACCCGCCGCTGTGCCCTTACCCACTGCGCGACCTCGTGTATCATCAGCATTTGGTCTTTCTCATCCGCGCTGTGAATCACACCAAACTCAAAAACACGATAGAAAAAAACCTGCGATTGTTTGAACAACAGCGTGCAGATAACTCACAGAAGCTGACGCGGGCGGCAGTGGCACTGGTGATCGAAGCGACACGTAATGATACTTCCCCGTGCCTCTACCTGACACTGCGCAGCGGCAAACTTCGAAAACATGCGGGACAATTTGCACTGCCGGGCGGCAAACTCGATCACGAAGAAACCCCGGAACAGGCAGCACGACGAGAGCTTTCAGAAGAACTGGGCATCACACTCGATGAATCATCCGTACTCGGCACGCTGGATGATTTTAATACGCGCTCGGGTTTTGGCATCACTCCGGTTGTTTTATGGAAGCATTCCGCAGAAGCGCCAGTACCCAACGAGGATGAAGTTGCACGCTTCTATCGGGTACCGTTCGACGAATTGACAGACGAGCATCTGGTCGATCAACCGTACTCTGCTGCGAACCCGGTCTTTTCTATCACCCCCGCCTCGGTGGGAACAACTGTGTACAGTCCAACTGCAGCCATCATTTTTCAGTTCAGAGAGGTGGCACTACTGGGCAGGCAGACGAGGGTCAGCCACTACGAGCAACCGGCGTTTGCCTGGCGGTAGCCAACAGAAGGGTTAGCCGGTCAGGTGTCCGTGCGGGGCTCAATGACCTCCAGGCCAAGCTGCCTTTTCCAGCTGCACATCGACTCGACCGCAGAAATCATACTGCCCGCGATATCTTTTCCGGTTGCGTCCTCTATGCCCTGAAGTCCGGGTGACGAGTTTATTTCCAGCAGCAGCGGCCCGCTATTGGAGCGAATAATATCGACACCAGCCACGTGCAGGCCCATCGCTCTGGCAGCGCGAATCGCGATTTTTCTTTCATCGGGTGTCGGCTTGATACTCATTGCCGTCGCCCCGCGATGCATATTCGCGCGATATTCCCCGGGGGCGGCCTCACGCTGCATTGCCGCGACCACTTTGCCACCGACGACAAACAGTCTCAGGTCGCGCCCCTCCGCCTCGGAGATAAATTCCTGTACCAGAAGGTTCGCATTCAGTGATTTAAATGCATTGATCACACTCTCTGCCGCCTTGCCGGTTTCCGCCAGCACTACTCCGCGCCCCTGCGTGCCCTCCAACAGTTTTACGATCAGCGGTGCCCCACCGACCATCTGAATCAGTTCGTCGGTGTCAATCGGAGATGATGCAAAACCTGTAGTCGGAATATCGAGCCCCTCCTTCTGCAACAACTGCAGGGAATACAGTTTGTCGCGGGACCGGCTGATCGCCTGTGATGTATTCAGGGCGGCAATGCCAATACTTTCAAAATGACGCGTCAGCGCGCAGCCGTAAAATGTGATCGACGGCTTGATCCGCGGGATCACCGCATCGAGTCCGTTTAGCATGAAGCCACCGCGCGTGTGCACCTCCGGTGCTTCGGCATCGAGTTTCATATAACACTGACGGATATCAAAAAAGCGAATATCGTGTCCGCGTTCGCGGCCCGCCTGAATAATCCGCTGGTTACTGTACAACTCCGGGTTGCTGGCCAGCAGCCCGATCTTGAGTCCGTCCCGACGCGTGTCGTGCCTGGCGTATATTCCTGCAATATCTACTTCGCTGCGTTCTCCAAGCTTGAAGCTACTGGCCGGATCAACCAGAATTTTGCCGCTCATCGCCTCCCTGCCGAGCAACATACGATAGCCCATGCTGTCGCGATTGGTCAGTGTCAGCTCAATGTCCCATTGCTGCTCACCAATACAAAAAGCCGTTTTAATTACAAATCGCTTTTCGGAATACCCACCGCTGTTTTTTACGGTGCGACGATCATGCACGAGTGCCTCGCAGCGCAACACCACCGACCGGTCATTCTGTAGCGGGTGCACCTCAAAAGAGACCCAGCGCGCATTGTTGCGGGTAAATGGCTGGATGTTCAACGCATGCAGTGCGGAGGTGCGGGCACCGGAGTCAACCCGCGCCTTGACGGCAGGGATACCCAGATCGGGAAAGCCGCACCACTCTTCGCAGCCGGCAATGATGTGTGTTGCGGAATTCATAGTGACTCCATTGAGGGCAGCTGGGCGCGGGCGCGCAGTTTTCCAGTTTCAATTACCCGCTTCAACCCCGGGCAACACCCGGATCAGCCTTTGGCAATAAACGGGTGCTGCGCAAAGCACACCACGGAAGCTGTTACGCATTGGCAGCACCAGCGCTGGTAACCGACAAATCGCGCCGTCAGGCTAACCCGCATGGGCGGCTCCGCGGCATCGTCTGTTGATCAATTTCCAGAAACCGGGGTATCGTTCCTTGCTAAAATCCGATCTGTTTAGATGACGACTGGATTTCGGTGAATTATATCAGCACTCGCGGTGGCGACGAACATCAGCCGCTCGCCGCACTTCTCACGCGCGGCACGGCCTCAGACGGCGGTTTATTCGTGCCTCGGCAATGGCCGTTAGTTAGTCCGGCGAACAGCGAGGCATTGCTGCACGGAGAGTATGCCGACATCGCCAGTCGAGTGTTACAGATTTTCGACGACGGATCACTCCCGCAAGCACTGATTGACCAGGCAGTACATCGCGCCATGAACAGTTTCCAGGCACCAGTCGGCCCGCCGGTGACCTCAATGGGAGATGCGCTTTGGGCGCTGGAACTCATGCACGGGCCGACACTCGCCTTTAAAGACTTTGCGCTCGCTCCGCTGGCGGAGATAATCGACAGTCAGCTCGAAGTCGAAAATAAAACAGCAACAGTGCTGTGCGCTACCTCGGGCGATACCGGGGCCGCTACGGTGTCCGCATTCGCCAATCGCGAAAGAATTAATGCCGTGGTGTTATTTCCGGATGGCGGCGTATCGGATTTTCAACGAAAGCAAATGACAACCACCGGTGCAGACAATGTGCTGCCACTGTGTGTTGCAGGCGACTTCGACGACTGCCAGCGCACAGTGAAACAACTCTACCAGACTGATGCAGCGCAACGTTACGGCTACACCGCGGTAAATTCAATCAACATTGTGAGAATCCTGCTGCAGACTGCCTACTACCTGCGCACCAGCGGAATCATTAACAACGATACCCGAGAAGCGGTTAACTTCATTGTGCCGACTGGCAACTTCGGCAACGTATACGCAGCCTACATCGCGAAACAACTGGGTGCGCCGATCGACAAGCTGGTGATTTCATCCAATGATAACGATGTACTACCAAGGCTGTTCGATACCGGCCGCATGCAGGGCAGGAAGACAGTTAAAACTATTTCTCCAAGTATGGATATTCAGGTGTCGAGTAACTTCGAACGCCTACTCTGGCATATAAAACAACACAATACAGCGGCAGTGGAACAGGCACAGGATGAGCTTGAACGGGCAAAGGGCTACGATCTGAGCGATAGCGAAATGCGCTTCCTTGCGCAAGATTTCCTGGCCCACCGATGCACCGAAGAGGACGCGCTGTCGACAATGCAGTTGGTTTGGCAACAGCACGAAAAAATAATCTGCCCGCACACTGCCACCGCGTTTCACGCCGTCAGCAAAAGGTCAGATCGTTTGAGTGGCCAGACTGTTGTGGTGGAAACCGCACATCCGGCCAAATTTTCCGACGCAGTGCAGCAGGCGACCGGAGTCAAGCCGGCTATTCCGGATCACGTAAAGAATCAGTTCACCCAGCCGGAATCATTCGTCCACGTATCACCGGCAGAAGTACAATCCGCAATCGATTCGAAGTTTGGCAGTGCTTTGTAGTCCGGTGAGCTGTTTGGCGAATATGCATTTCGCCAAATAGTTCAGACTTGCCCGCCCCCTGGAGGCCGTTGGGCTGTAAAGTCGTTCGAACTTTCCGCACGCCCCACCAGCCTGCACCCCATGGGGATTTGCCGCGCGAACTTCTACCGCGCAGCCCCCTGGCTATCTGTCAGGCATCACCACAGCAAACACAGCAACGGGATTTCTGAAGCGGTTTCGTGGGCGTCACGTGCCGGTCGTCCACCTGGAATAATACCGAATTTATTCGCCGGCCTGTCGGCGTGGCGACAGGTTCCACCTGGCTACCGGTATCCGACATCAGCGGCAAATGATGGGGACCAGGGCACCGAAACGCGCAAAGACTTCACCCGGTCAAAAGGCGGACCCACGTCGAAAAAACTGAAAAAGAGCGCAGTCAGGCACTCAGATATATGAGCAATAGTCGCTGGTTCCTACAGATGACCGTCTATGCGTATACCTATAAAGCGGCACGATCATGAAAAATCTCTCTGCCAGATTCCACCTGGCTACAGGTTTAACCTCGATTGTGACGTCCGTTATTCTCATTGCTGTTCTGCTCGATTTGGTACCCGATCGCAGACAGGCGGTGATTAACGGACGCGTGATTCTGGCGGAATCAATCGCGTCCGGCAGTACGCTGTTGCTTGCCAGCGAAGACTATAGTGGCGTGGCGCAAAACCTTGAATTCAGCATCGAGAGAAACGCCGATCTGCTGGCCGCCAGCATCAGACGCGAAGCCGACCCCGAACCACTGCTGTTTGGGGAGGCAGACGCAGTGTTAGACAATGACGCAAGCGAATCCTCTGAAACCCGAATCGTTTTACCGATACTGCAAAATCAGGAGGTATGGGGTGAGATAGTGCTGTATTTTGACCGCCCCGAAGGCAGTGGCTGGCTCGGTTACCTGAAGAACTCCCGCTTTTCACTGATCGGGTTTGTCGGGCTCATTTGCTTCGCTTTTTTCTACCTGTATCTCGGCAGAATGCTGAAAGCGCTCAACCCGTCCCAGGCCGTTCCCGGTCGCGTGCGCTCGGCCCTCGACACACTGGCAGAAGCACTATTGGTCATTGATCAAAAGGCCAATGTGGTTTTGGCGAACACCGCCTTCCAGCAGGTCACCGGTCAGTCCACTGAAGTGATCATTGGCAAACACGCCGCAAGCTTCGACTGGCATACCGGTGATTCGCAACCAACTGAGGTCGTACCGGTTGCAGAAAGCGACTTTCCGTGGCATACGGCATTAAAGGAAAAGAAAACACTGCGCGGACAGCCCTTGTGGTTAAAGGGGAACGATGAGGTGTGGCACAAATTTCTGGTGAACTGCTCGCCCATTATCGCAGGCAAACGCGCAACAGGCGTTTTGATTAGCCTTGATGACATCACAGAGCTGGAAGAAAAAGAACAACAACTGCGTCTGGCAATCGATGCCGCTGAGCAGGCCAATAGCGCGAAGACCAGTTTTCTCTCCAACATGAGCCATGAAATCAGAACACCCATGACTGCTATTCTGGGTTTCACGGACTTATTGAAGCGCGGCACCGGCAGCGCGGACAAGAACTGGCTGAGGCACCTGGATACCATCTCTGGCAGCGGTCAGCATCTGCTTGAATTGATCAACGACATACTTGATCTGTCCAAGGTAGAGTCAGGTGCTCTGGAAGTCGAGAAGATTGAATGCAAGCCCCATGTGGTCGCACATGACGTCGTACAGGTACTCGGTGTAAGAGCCCGTGAAAAATCGATATCCCTTGATATAGAAATTCCGGAACCACTTCCCGAGGTGATACTGAGCGACAGCTCAAGGCTGCGTCAGATCATCACCAATCTGGTCGGTAACGCAATTAAATTTACCGAACAGGGCGGTGTAAAAATTGTGTTGCGGCTGGAAGATCATTCGTCACCGGAGCCGATGCTGGTTATCGATGTCACCGACAGCGGTATAGGCATGAATGACGAACAGCTGCAGTCAATATTCAAACCGTTTGTGCAGGCCGACTCGTCCATCACACGCCGATTCGGCGGAACCGGCCTGGGACTGGCGATCAGTAAAAAACTGGCCGGAGCGCTGGGAGGTGATATTGTGGTCTCCAGCGAACCGGGCCTGGGCACTACCTTCACCGCGCGCGTGTCGACCGGATCATTGCAGGGTGTTGAACTCATTTCTCCGCAAACCCTGCTCGACCGCATGGGTGAGGTGGCGGTTGCAGATACAAGCACCGTGTGGGAGTTTCCGCCCTCGAAGATACTGGTTATCGATGATGCGGCCGAAAATCGAGAACTGCTCTCTCTGGTACTGTCGGACCTGAACCTGGAGTGCGATACCGCAGAAAACGGTGCGGTCGGGGTGCAAAAGGCCGCCGAGCAGAACTACGATATTATTCTTTCCGACATTCAAATGCCTGTGATGGACGGATATCAGGCGGCAGAAACACTTCGCGGCAATGGTGTGACGCAACCGATCATCGCACTCACCGCCAACGCGATGAAAGGCTATGAAGAGCGGATTCTTGCATCCGGCTTTTCACACTACATGACAAAGCCAATCGACATCGACGCACTCACCTGCCTGCTCGGGGAACTGCTCGGTGGGAAATGTGTTGACGCGCCGTCTTCCGCTGGGCCCCTGGCTCAACCGGCACCTGCCCTGCCGGCGCACAGCACAGAAGTCACAATCGACAAGACGCCGATCTACAGTCGGATGGCTGCTTCGACTGCACTGAGCCATGTGGTCGTAAAATTCGTCGACAAGCTACACAAGCAACTGCCGCTACTACATGACGCAGCTTCAAGCGGCAATTATGAAGAAGTGACTTCGATAGCCCACTGGCTGAAAGGCTCGGGGGGCACTGTCGGCTTCGACGCTCTGTACCAACCAGCCAGCACGCTGGAGGAAGCCGCCAAAGCCACAGACCATCAGCTTGTTACTGCTACGATTCATGAAATTCGTGCGCTAGCCGAACGACTTGACACCGGCGTCGCACCACCACAGACAGACGCAATAAACACGCAGTCAGGGGACGTCAGACCGACACTGCATTCTCAAGAAACGCACCCGGTCGTCGACACACCGATAGAAAGCAGACTCGCAGAACAGAATCCGGCATTCCGTCCGATCATTCTGAGATTCGTATCACGACTGGACACACAGCTCGCGAAGCTTGAGAAAGCGATCGCCGCTAACGATTTCACCGAAGTTGCCAATATTGCTCATTGGCTAAAAGGATCAGGCGGCACGGTTGGCTTTGAAATATTTACAGAACCCGCTGCAGAGATGGAACGCGACGCAAAAAACAACGACAACAGAAATCTTGGCGACCTGCTGAACCAGGTGAAAAGATACGCAAACAACATTGTTGTCCCGGGAAACGACAGCAACTCAGTAGAGCACAGGAATTCAGCCTAGCACCGGCGAAATTAAAATACCTATGCATAACACCGCCATCGACAACAGTGTATTTCTCGAATCTGAGAGTGAAAACAATCAGTACGAGTCGCTCATTTCGTCGGCCAAAATAATGCTGGTCGACGATGAACCCATCAATACCGATGTATTGCAGACTTACCTGACTGGCGAAGGGTACTCCAACTTCGTCACCACCAGCGACTCCGCAAAGGCGATCAGTATCATGCGGGCGGAAAAGCCAGACGTGGTATTGCTCGACCTCATGATGCCGGAGGTGTCCGGCTTCGATGTACTGCAGGCGATGCGCGGATCCAAAGCGCTGCAACACATCCCGGTCGTTATTCTGACTTCATCAGATGACGCTGAAACAAAACTTCGCGCGCTACAGCTGGGCGCAATGGATTTTCTCGCAAAACCGGTCGATGCAAGTGAACTGGCGCTGCGCTTGCGCAATACACTGGCGGCTAAAGCCTATCAGCATCAGATGGTAAATTACGACCAGCTGACCGGCCTGGCAAAACTGGACGTATTTGTCGACAACACACAGGCTGCACTGGAGCTACTCAAAGCAGAACAGGCACTGGGTGCTGCCATCCATATTCACCTGGAAAACCTGAAGACCGTCAATAATTCAATGGGACGAGACACCGGCAATCGTTTCATTCAACTGTACTCCCGAAAGCTTGAAAACTGCGTTCGATCTACAAATGTAATACGCGACACATTTGGTACCGACATTACCACCACACTTGCTCGCACCAGCGGCGATAAGTTCTCTATATTTCTCGGACATATTGACAACCCGCAGCAAGCGGCGGTTCTCGCACGTCGTATTATTATTGAAACCAGCGACCCGTTAAATCTCGAAGGACAACTGATTTTCCCCAGCACTAAAATCGGCATATCGATTTTTCCGGACGATGCCGTGGAACCGCAGCAACTTATCAGCAACGCTGAAACTGCGATGGCCTATGCAAAAGATCAGGGCGGGCGCGAAAGCTATGCGTTCTACTCCGGCTCCATGAACGAGGAATCAACACGTATTCTCGCTATTGAAAACGGACTCCACAAAGCCATAGAAAACGACGAACTAAAGGTAACCTACCAACCCAAGGTAGATCTGATTACCGGCGATATCATTGGTGCTGAAGCACTGATCCGCTGGATCAGTCCGGACATCGGGTTCGTTTCACCGGACGAGTTTATCCCGATCACCGAGCGCACCGGACAAATCGTGCCGATCGGTGCCTGGATTCTGGAGCGTGCGTGCTCACAAGCCGCCGAGTGGCAGCGTCAGTTCGCCATGGATTTCAAATTGGCCGTCAACGTATCAATACGGCAAATCCACGACTCAAGAATGGATCTGACCGTGTCAAAGATTGTTGAGAAAACCGGTTTCCCTGCATCCTCTCTGACGCTCGAACTCACCGAGAACATGGTCATGGAAAACGCTGAATCCAATATCGAGTTACTGCACAATCTGAAAGACCTCGGTGTGCGGCTCTCAATCGATGACTTTGGCACCGGATACTCATCCCTGAGCTATCTGCAACGACTGCCACTGGATGAATTGAAGATTGACCGATCGTTTATCGAAGAGGTACAGTCAGAGGAATCGCGCTCACCTATCGTCAGAGCCATGGTCTCGATGGCGCATGATCTGGGTATGACCGTGGTTGCGGAGGGCATCGAAACAGACGTGCAGTTAAATCATATGAAGCTACTGCAGTGCGAACTTTATCAGGGCTACCTGTGCAGCAAACCGGTAGTCGCCAAAGCATTTACTGAACTGTTAAAAAAAACCTACTCCGATTCGCAGTGAACGAGCATCGGTAACGACACTTCGTTCACATCCCCTTCAATAGTCACCGCACCACCCCAGTAACAGTGTTCGTCCTCGACCGTAGGTACGGTTTCCAGGCGAAGTCGATAACGAGTCGCCCGCAGTTGCAATACCGCCTGCCCGCTTTCGTTGGTTATTCCTGATTTTTCGACTGGCAAATACTGATGTTCACGACGAACGACGTTGCGACATCGACGCGCCGGTGCGTCCACCGCCTCCGGCACGCTACAGTGATCAAGAATACGAATAACTTCTATCCCATCCAATTCATACATCACCTCCCCGTAGCTCCGCTCCACTACTTTGAACGGTTCGGCTGTGATGACACGCTGCGAGACAATCGGCAGATACTTCGCTGCTGTAACGGCATCAAGTGACACAGTTACCGTTCTGTGCGGGCGCTCTGGCGTACCCTCCGTGTCGCTGCGCTTGGAGGCTTCATCGACGGGCTCCTGCAGCAGGGTGGTACCGACACATCCACCCAGCAGGCATGCCGCACAAATAACCAAAAACTTCAAATAGACCGTCTCCTGATGCAGATGCTTCCGTATAGCACAACGAGTAGCGATAGTAGCACCATTGATGCATCACGACCCTGTGGGCGCATTGCGCACCCCGCCCCGCCTACGCCGGTCGCGAGTCCGCCGGTGTTCTCACGCTGTGTGCCGGCGGCATCGTTCAGCATGGCTCCTTCCAGTACAGGCTGAACCGCCGAATCCCTGAAATCGGGCACGCCATCCTGATTTTGATCTGGAACCTGAAAATCAGGGGCTTCAAGTGCATCATGCCATCCGTTGGTGTTGTCGTCGACCAACCGATCTACCACACCATTCTTATCGAAATCACCATAGCCGGCTTCGATCAAGTCAAAATAACCATCATCATCAGAATCGAGATCGTGCAGATCCGCCAAACCATCTCCATCGGTATCAGCTAGCCCCTCAACACGATCAGGGAGTCCATCATTGTCACTGTCCAGATCATAGTTATCGGGAATACCATCACCGTCGAGATCACCGTAACCCTCCATGTGATCGGGAATTCCGTCCCGGTCATGGTCTTCGACCATATCCGTTTGTGCGCCGCTTGACGGAAAACTGTTAGCGTCCAGCGGGTCGCTATGAAACACGGTTACCTCTTCCCCGTCCCCAAAACCGTCATTGTCTGTATCAAAGTCGGACACATCAGTCCCGAGGTACCACTCCTGTCGGTCGCGAAGTCCGTCGCGGTCTGAATCGAACTCCTGGTCAGGGGGATGGCCCACCCGCAATGAGCCCGGAAACACCGGTTTACCAAATTCATCCACGGCAATAGCAGCCACATCTGCCTCGTCCTCTACATAGCCCGCTTCAACCACATCAGCGACGCCATCATTATCACGGTCGGTATCGCGATGATCAGGCATGCCATCCAGATCAGTGTCTCTCATACTGATCATCATGGTGTAGTTGTTGATGTCTTTTGTATCAAATGAATGAATAAAGCCGGCGCGAATACCGGCACTTGCATTTTTCGGTGCGCTATTGTGATATCGAATACGCAGGCGATGTCGGTCGCGAACATGCAGGACCACTGCGTTGGTGTTGGCGCCGTGGTCACCGATCGCTGCAAAAGTAATGCGTGAATCCGACTCGCTGACGTCAACGGCTGTGTTGTCTGTCAGCGAATAGCCGACGATAGAAGCTTTTTCTACTGAAACTGCCTCCTGCCGCTCGACATCCAGATCAGATATCTTAATGTCGATATCGAACGGTTGTATCGCGCCGGTACGCTGCCGCAATGTCCACTCTAATGTGGTTTCTCCGGCGCGGGCATGCTGCACTTTAACCAGCCCGTCGATCTGTTGCCAGTTAACGAACTCGGCAGATCCTATCACCTCGCCAGTAAACCATAACCGATGATACGGACGCTGCAGACGGTACCGTCCCCGCTGCCCCTGCCCGAGGATATCTGGCGTATCTTCGGATGCAAACAAGTATCCCACCGGCTGTGACAGCGCTTCCTGCGTGACCATTACCAGACCCTCTTCGGCGTTGAGCAGGCCGTCGTTGTCCTGATCCGCATCAATGCTGTCAACGATGCCATCGCCATCGAAGTCGGCCATCTCTGCCGCCACCGTGCCAGCAGTAAACAGCCACGGCACGACGACGAATGCACAAGCCCGCAAAGCGCTTTGCACTGACCATGCGGCCTTCCAACTGCCTAAACAATTCATTACAGTACCTGCGATAGAAAGAACCGTACAGTCCCCGGACTGACAAGAAATACTGACGCGCAACCGGAATGCCAGATTTCTGACCAATTATTGGCAGTCACTGCAACAACGACTACTCAGTTCAAATAATTCACATTACGATGCCCCAGCCGCAGCCCCATGAAATTTGCCTTAACGATTTAACCATCCGCGGTTTGCGTTCTGCCGGTGACGGGAACCACCTGCCGAAGGCACTGCTGCTGCACGGCTGGCTGGATAACGCGAACAGCTTCCTGCCGATACTCCCCATGCTGAACAATCTCGATGCGCTGGCAATCGACCTCCCCGGCCATGGTCACTCTGATCACTGGTATCACAACGTGCCATATACCATCGCAAGCACGGTACACTATGTAATGCGCGTGGCGGATGCGCTCGAGTGGGAGTCGTTTCATCTGATCGGGCACTCACTCGGCGGTAGTATTGCACCCCTGTGCGCCATGGCCGAGCCGGCGCGCATCCAAAGTCTCACACTTATTGATGCAGTCGGTCCGGTGTCGGAATCGGCTGAAGCATTGCCGGGAAGACTGCACAGATTCCACAGGGAAATGACCTTGAGAAAAGGGTCAGCCTCCCGTGTATTCAGCAATATTGAATCGGCAATCGACACCAGACTCATCGCCACAAAAATGAAGTACGAATCCGCCAGACTGATTGTTGAGCGACAGCTTAAGTCAGTCGACGCCGGGCTGCAGTGGCGCTTCGACCCTGCGTTGCGCGCGGCCTCACCCAGCTATTTCACTGAAGAACAGGTGCAGTGCATTCTGAAGGCAATACACTGTCCGACGCTATGTATTGTTGCAACGGAGGGTTATCTCGCAGAGTCCGAGCGTCTGCATGAACGACTGGCCTGCATCAAAACACACTTACGCGTTGATCTCGAGGGTAACCACCACTTGCACATTGACAACCCTGAACCAGTGGCGCTCACAATCAACGAATTCACACAAACGCAAAAGTAGCGAGTTTATTCGACGAACTTGTCAGCTATCGCCGCCGTCGCGCGAGCCAGCTGATCCATCATGTCATCGCCACCGCGCAGCGCAATACCAACCGCTAAAATATCCAGCACCATCATCTGCGCCAGACGCGATTTCAGTGGAGAGAAAGTATCGCTGTCCTCATTGATATCTACATTTAAATTTATATGCGATAACAGGGCGAGCGGCGAGCTCGTCCGCGTAACAGAAAGGATTGTCGCACCTGCCTGGCGTGCAAGCTCGACCGCTTCAATTACATCTTTGTTTTTGCCGGTGTAAGAAATGACGACCGCCAAAGAGCTTTCATCCAGCAGCGAGGCGGCGGCTTTTTGTACATGGGGATCGACATAGGCTATCGCCGGCTTGCCGAGCCGGAAGAACTTTAATTGCGCATCTTCGGCGACCAGTCCGGACCCGCCTGAACCATAAAACTCCACCCGCTTCGCGTCGCAATAATATTCAATCCCTTTGTCTATGGCGTGGTAGTCAAGCTCATTGCGAATGTGCTGCATCGATGCAATGGCGGAGTCGATGAGTTTTTCAGACAGCTCGCGGCTGTTATCGCTGACGGCGACATCGCGAAAGAAAAAGGTATCCTGGCTGGCTATTGAGCGTGCCAGCCGAAGTTTGAAATCGTGATATCCCTCACAACCGATAGCACGACAAAAACGAACCACTGTCGGTTCACTGACCCGCGCGAGTTTCGCCAGCTGCTGAATCGAGGCCTCAACAATTCTTTCAGGGTCCTGCAATACCTGCTCGGCAACCTTGCGTTCTGACCGACTTAACGTCGCCTCGGCAGACTTGATCTTACCCAGCATGACTAAAAAAAATAATCGACGGTTGAATTAACAGACACTGTCCGGCTGCGCGAATGCTCTCTACCAGGCAATGCACAGTCACAACCAACACCGGCCGCGAACAGGCGCAGCCGAACAATTCTCTAAGGACACTCTTCGAGCCAGCCACAGTTATATTTTGCGATCAATGCACTCGATGCAGGAGGACCCCAGGTACCTGCCGCGTAAGGAATCGGTTCGACCTGATATTGTTCCCAGCTTTCGATAATGGGGTCAATCCAGCTCCATGCCGCCGTCACCTCATCGCGGTGATTAAAAAGCGTTTGATTCCCTCTGATAATGTCCAGTAGTAATCGTTCGTAGGCAATCATCTGCCGCTTGGCAAAAGTTTCGTTAAAGTCGAGATCGAGGTTGACCGACTGCAGCCGCATCTCATCTCCCCTGCCTTTAGCGAATATCTGCAGCTTGATGATTTCCTCAGGCTGCAGGCGGATGATCAACCGGTTCGGAACACGTGGCATATCAAAAATGGAGTGCGGAACACTGCGGAAGTTTATTACGATTTCTGTCCGTCGTTCGTGCAGGCTCTTTCCTGTGCGCAAAAAGAACGGAACACCCTGCCATCGCCAGGAATCAATTTCCGCCTTCAACGCGACAAACGTCTCAGTGAAGCTGTTTGGCGCAACGCCCTCAGAATCCCGATAAGCCACAACAGGTTTGCCATCTACCGTGCCGCCGGAGTACTGCCCCCGGACGGTGTGGTCAAGTACATCCCGTCCCTGCAGCGGCTTCAATGATCGAAGAATTTTGATTTTTTCGTCACGCACAGCATTCGGGTGAATACTAAAGGGCGGCTCCATCGCCAAAATCACCAGCAATTGCAGTAAATGATTTTGCACCATATCGCGCATTGCACCGGTGTGATCGTAGTAGCCGGCTCTGCTCTCGACACCGAGTTGCTCTGCAATAGTAATTTGTATATCGCTGATGTGCTCACGACGCCAGATCGGCTCAAACAGATAGTTACCGAATCGCAGTGCCATCAGATTTTGCACTGTTTCTTTACCGAGATAGTGATCAATACGATAAATCTGCGCTTCACTGAAAACTTCTGCCAGTTCATCGTTGATTGCCACTGCACTATCGAGGTCACGGCCCAGTGGCTTTTCCAGTGCAACCCGGCTGTTGTCAGTGACCAGTCCGGCATCGAACACCCCTCGACAGATGCGACTGAACAAGCCTGGTGCGGTGGAAAGATAGAACACTCTGACGCGCTCCGGGTGCGGCTTGAGTACCTCGACCAACTGTTCGTACTGGGTCTGATCAGTGATATCAATACTCAGATAAAGGATGCGGTCACAGAATGATGCCCAGGCCGCTTCATCGAACATGGATTCGATATGCTGCTTTACCGAACGCTCCATTTCCTGCTTGAAGTCTTCGGTGCTCATCTGGCTGCGTGCCACGCAGATGATGCGCCCGTCCAGCGGGAGTTGTTCCTCATAGTGCCGGAAGTACATGGCCGGCAGCAGCTTTCGCATAGCGAGGTCACCGGTACCACCGAACAGCACCAGATCGAATGCCGCCAGCGAAAAGTCTTTGATTTGAGACATGGTCTGCCTGTCCTGATCGCGGATTGCGAATGTTGTTACATTGATTACGTAGTTTTACTACATTTTTTATTTCATATTAAAGCACATAAAAAACATAGATTTTCTTCCATGAAGATGAAAAAGTGACAAATAAATTGTTTGCCTGGCAAATAATTTGTAGTAATATTACATCAAATGCTGACATGTGAGTCTGACAACAGGTCATGACCACCCTCAATTCAGTTGTACGCTCAGTGACTGATCGCATCAGAGAAAGAAGCGATCAGAGCAGATCCGTTTATCTGGATCGCGTGCAACGGTCCCAAAAGAATCAGCCGCGCCGCAACCGGCTCTCCTGCACGAATTTTGCCCATGCGGTCGCGGCTGCTTCTCCTAATGAAAAGCTCGTATTGCACGAAGAACGGAGCCCGACCATCGGGATCGTCTCTTCCTATAACGAGATGTTATCCGCGCACCAGCCTTTCATTCGTTTCCCGGATATCATTAAAAAAGCAGCCGCCGACAATGGCGCTACCGCACTGTTTGCCGGCGGCGTCCCCGCCATGTGTGACGGGGTGACTCAGGGACGTCCGGGGATGGAACTTTCACTGTTCAGCCGTGATGTGATAGCACAATCCACCGCTGTTGCACTGTCTCATGATGTTTTCGACGCGGTAGTTTGCCTGGGTACCTGCGATAAGATCGTCCCGGGGCTCGTTATGGGTGCGCTGGAGTTCGGTCATCTGCCCATGCTGTTTGCGCCGGCCGGCCCAATGACGTCGGGCTTACCGAATTCGGAGAAAGCCATTGCACGGCAGAAGTTCGCTCTGGGTGAAATTGACCGGAAAACACTGTTAAAAACAGAGTGCCAGTCTTATCACGGCCCGGGCACCTGCACGTTCTATGGCACCGCCAACAGCAATCAGATGCTAATGGAAGTGATGGGTCTTCACCTCCCCGGCAGCGCATTTATTAATCCCGGACATGAACTGCGAGACTCCCTCACCACTGCCGCAGCGGAGCGTGTGCTGAAACTCACCGCACTCACAGAAAACTACCTGCCGCTTGCGCACATTGTGACGCCCGAAGCGGTTTGCAATGCAATTACAGGTTTGCTTGCAACCGGAGGCTCAACCAACCATACGATCCACTTGATTGCGATGGCACGTTGTGCGGGAATAATTATCGACTGGTCCGATTTCAGTGAACTGTCAGCCGTGGTTCCAACCGTGACACGTATTTATCCAAATGGAAGCGCTGACGTTAATCAGTTCCACGCTGCTGGTGGCATGGCAACGGTTATTGGCCAGTTACTGCAGGCTGGCCTGTTGCACAATGACGTGGATACCGTAGTGGGGCGTGGCCTCGAACACTATTGCCAGCAACCATTTGCTGATAACAATTCCGTCTACTGGAAAAGTGTCGAGATCGAATCTGCGGACAGTTCAATCATCGCTACAGTCGATGAACCTTTCGATGAAACGGGCGGTATCACGCTGCTCACCGGCAATCTGGGACGCGCTGTTATCAAGGCCTCAGCGGTTGCACCGGAACATCGTTCGGTGCAGGCGCCCGCCCGCGTATTTAACAGCCAGACAGATTTTCTCGACGCTTTTACAGCCGACAAACTAAATACAGACTTTGTCGCCGTGCTGGTGAATCAGGGCCCGCGTGCCAACGGCATGCCAGAGCTGCATAAACTGACACCGGCACTCGGCGTATTGCAAGATGCCGGATACCGTGTCGCACTGGTTACCGATGGGCGCATGTCCGGCGCATCGGGAAAAGTGCCCGCAGCCATTCATGTAAGCCCCGAATGCGTCAACGGCGGTGCGCTCAGCAAGGTACGGGACGGAGACTTAATAAAACTCGATGCTGCGCACGGTGTACTTGAAGCCATGGTCGATGAAGACGAATGGGGGGCTCGCACCGCAACCGAACCTGCCGGCACTGAAACCGAGGATTGCGGACGACATCTTTTTCAGGCGATGCGCGCGGTTGTCAGCAGTGCTGAAACCGGAGCCATCTCACTGTTCAACCCGGACAGCCTATGAGCGCAAGACACATCCTGGAGATCGCCCCGGTCATACCCGTGCTGGTGATTGATGAACCGGATACGGCGGTCGATCTGGCGAAAGCATTGCTCGATGGTGGTCTTTCGGTGCTGGAAATCACGCTACGCACACCGGAAGCCTTTGCAGCCATTGCGAGGATCAAATCAGAAACGGATGCAGTAGTCGGTGCAGGCACGGTCAATACGCTTGAACAGCTCGAACAGTGTGTACAACACAAAGTCGACTTTATGGTCAGCCCGGGGCTATATCTGCCACTGGTGGCAGAGGCACAAAAGCACAATGTTCCCTATTTACCGGGCATAGCAACAGCGACAGATGCGCTAACCGCAATCAACGCCGGACTGGACACACTGAAATTTTTTCCCGCAGAACAAAACGGCGGCATCCCTATGCTAAAAGCACTGGGCGGACCATATCAGGATCTGCGCTTTTGCCCGACCGGTGGCATCGGCCCGCACAACTATCTTGACTACCTCGCCCTCCCCGAGGTCAAGTGCGTTGGAGGCTCATGGGTCGCACCGCGCGACCTCGTTCTGAAAAAAGACTGGCAGGCGATCACCCGACTGGCCAGGAACGCTGCCGACAGGAAATAAAACAGCCTGCGATCAGTGCACAGCGTTGCTACTGTGTTCCCGCATTTTCCCGGGCAAAAGAGTCGCGCAGCTTTCGGATTGTCGTGCCGCTCGTGATGATCAGTAAAACGAGCAGTGCCACCAGCAGCAGTGTCAGCAGAACCACAGACGCACGCACGATTCGATAAATACTTCTGAGAATAAGCCGAACCGCAACCATCGGCTCGATCTGCTTCAGCCGTACACGACGCAAAGCACGCTTTATTGAGCGGACATGTCTCGCCAGGGGATTATGCACTGTGTCACAAATATGTTCGGCCAGTCGTCGAGGTTATCGACCGCGTTACTTCAATATTTAAACTGGCACTGATATTTCTAGAGGTAAGTCATTAACAGCATCTAAACCTCACCCTATACGTGATAGTAATCTGGCGAAAGTTGTCAAACCCCGGGTTGTACGCTATACGAATATTAATGGGTATCAAGTCAAGGCCGACAAAACAATTACAAACGCCTGACAACGGGAGTGCTTCATGACCAAACTTGAAGAAGCAATAACAACCTGTGATGGTTTGCACCGCCTGATGAGACGACTCAATGGCGCTGCAGTTGATTTGGATAAAGGCGGCGAAAGCGCGCATGAACTACTCGCGCTGCTGGCGTCCACCAATGAGTGTGTCAGCAACCTGAGCGCCCAGCTCGACTCAATTCAGCAGTTTGACGGTGCATCAAACTACGCCGAAATCAGTAACAGCGCGCCGCGCTAGTGGATCGGACGACTCACTGGAAGCCTCGCCACTGTATTATTCCGGATACCGACAGATATATCGGTGAAGCGACACAGCTGCCGACAACGATTGTATAGCAATGCAACCTGAAGTCGGCACGAAACCAAACAACCAGCAACTGCATTCAGCCTGAACTGCTTTCATCCAGCCACCCTGAAAACTCTGCCGGCAAGGGAGTTAACTCACCGGTCAAGTCCCATCCCCGGTCGCGCGCCTCAGAACGCAGGCTCTCTATTCGCTTTGTATCGAGCGGGTGTGTAGAAAAGAATGCTTCCAGCCGACCGTTGTCATCTACACCTCGCTGCATCATAAACAACTGAAAAAGGTCGTCTGCGCCGTGCACGTGACCGTATATGCTTTGCACCGCACGCAAGGCGTTAATATCTGCCTCTGTCTCCATCCCTCTGGAAAAATTCATTGTGCTGACCAGACTCGCCATTGAATAGAGCCGACTTTCAACACCCCCGCCACCGGGCAGCAGCGCCGCCCCGACCGCCACGGCCAGCCCGCCACCAACACCTCTTGCGGTATGACGCAACTGCACATGGGAAAATTCGTGCGCCATCAGCATTACCAACGCGTTCTCATGAGGTAATTTACTGAGCAACCCTTTATACAAATAGACGTGCCCGCCCACCGTTGCGAATGCGTTAAAAACATCTTCGCCACTGTAGTGCATGCGAATACCCATCGGCGCTTCCATCTCTAGCGCACGTTCGACTCGATGACCGAGCCGACCAAGATATCGGGTCAGTTCGCTGTCGACGCTACCGGACGCGAAGGGCGACTCGACCCCCGACTCAACAAATGCCGTGTCGATGCGATCGGCAATCCACAACTCTACCCGATAAGGGATCAGACCACCCAGCCTGCCTCCGGCGGCGTTAAGCAGCAGCCCGAAAAGAATCAGTGCGATCACTGCGGCGGCACCCAGCCTGAGGAACTCCAGCAGCGGATGCCTGCCCGGTGTGTTAATTCCTTCTTTCGGAAGACGGTTATGATATTCCATGGCTACCCCGCAGCCGGGAACGAATCAGCCGCAAGCTGTAACGAAACCATCTCAACGACCGGTGTTCGATCATCACTGTTTCGGCAACAGTGCGGAGCCGTATGCCAGCACTTCTATGGTCGTGACTGCACCGCCAATGCGCGAAGTCTCATACTTCACGTTAAACACCATGGATGAATCAAGCGCTTTGGCCTGTTCCTTGACCCGCAGCAAGGCCTCGCGCCGGCCTCTGTCGAGCAGTGGCTCAAAGGTGCGGACTCTGCCACCAAAGATATTCACCAGACTGGCCACGAAAGATTTAAAGTAATCGCTGGCAACAACCACACTGCCTACCACCAGCTGCTGATCGTAGTGCTCATCCGCCGGTGGATGACGGGAAGCCACCGTGACAATGGACTGAAACTGTACTTCCCGTTCTTTTATCGAACGGTAGTGACGACGTTCGTTGAGTTGCCCAAAGCCAAAGCCTGAAAGCAGCAATACCGCAAATAATATTGCATCAGTCATCGCTGATCCGCCACTTTTACCGCAGCACCATAAACAAATATTTCAGCGGCACCAGAAGCAATACTGGACGTTGAAAACCGCACATTCAAAATCGCATTGGCATCGATACTCCGCGCCTGCTCAATCAACCGCTGCACTGCTTCCTCACGCGATTCCTGCAGCAGCTCCGTATACCCGACCAATTCACCACCGAATATACTCTTCAAGCCAGCCATGATGTCCCGACCGGCGTGTTTGGAACGGACTGAACTGCCCTGCACGAGCCCGAGATGCCGCTCGACAGTCTTGCCAGGAAGATATTCCAGACTGGTAACAATCATTGTTTATTTCTCGCTAACATTACTCTACGCCAGGACCACGTTCCGCGTGTATTCTAGCAGTCGAATACCGTGTGGCACTACCGTTGCCCGAAGCCAGCAGTATTCATGGGGATACCGCTCACATCGGATATATTTTTCCCTTTTCAATATGCACGAGATAAAAGCGCCATGCCACTCCGGGTGAGATATGACGCAGACATGGATGTAATAGGTGGACACACGGGTCGAAGGACACGTTGTTTTAAGAAAGCCTGACGTTAAATGTAACCATGACTACCGCACGCCCCACCGGGGTGGCACGCGAAGAACAACTACCCTCATGACAACAATACACCTCATAAGACATGGCCAGGCCTCAATCGGCACCAGCAACTACGACGTACTTTCAGCACTGGGTCGAAAACAGTCTCAGGTACTCGCAGCGCACCTTGAACAAACCGGTCTGCGATTCGATCATGTGTTCTCAGGCACGCTGCAGCGACAAATAGACACTGCCGAAATTGCCGTGGCAAGGCCAACCGCACCACCCGTTCAAAGGGCTGCTTTTAATGAATATCAACACAGCCGGATCTTTGATCACTATGCACCCTGTCTGGCGCAACAAAACGATGCAGCAGGTGAGTGGGCTGCTCGCGGACATAACACAAAAATGACCTACGAGTTATTCTCCGGGCTGATGACAGCGTGGATGGAAGACAACACCAAACGCGACGATTTTGAGAGCTGGGATCAGTTCAACCAGCGTATTGAATCAGGGATCCAGGCCATCATCAGGCAAACAGATCGTCAGGCGGAGGTGGCAATTTTTACCTCGGGCGGGGTTATCTGCACTATTCTGCAAAAAATCCTGCACTTTCGCATCGACAAACTGCTGGAACTTAACTGGGGCGTCTACAACACGGGTATTACGACAATAAAAGTCCAGAACACCTCATTGAAACTGAGTGCTTTTAACAATATCGCCCACCTCGAACTCAAGAAAGATCGCGCCCTGATCACCAACATATAGTGTACTGCCCGGTGGAAGTCCTTATATACTCCGGTGCACCGAATCAAGGCATCAGAACAATCTTCGGCGACGCCGATTTCCCATGATGAATATCGGAGAACGCGCTCGCTCCATCAGCCAGCGGCCGCTGCTCCACCCAGTCGAGCGGACCGAGTTTATCGTGCGCCAGCAAGTCGACAGCCGCGAGCAGGTCTGCGACGGTATAACAATAATTACCGACGAAAGTCACTTCCTGCAATGTGATTGTACGTGTATCCAGACCGGCCGCATCATCCTGCAATCCAGCATGGCAAATCACTCCGCCCGGACGCACCAGCCTGCAACTCGCCGCCCGCGTGGGGCCGGCGCCCACCGCGTCAAACACCAGGTCAAAAGTACCTGCAGCGGGCTCGGAGTCGAGGGGGTTATAGGTATTGCCAAAACCGTGTTTATCCGCCGTTTGTCGCCGCAACTCGTTCGTATCGCCCAGAAAAACTTCATTCACCCCTTTACTCTGCAACACCAGCGCGATCAGCACGCCGATTGCACCGGCCCCCAGCACCACAGCCCGAGCCTCGGAAATCGGTCGGTGCAGCACACGTTCAGCGAGCGCGACCGAGTGCACCGCCACAGCTGCAGGCTCCGTCAAACTGGCGACTACCGGATCCATCGATTCCGGCATTTTTAAGGCGTTCTCCTCGGGCAGCACAACCTGATCCGCAAAGGCCCCGGCCAGTCGCATCCCAAGCAATTCCCGCTTAGTGCAAAGATTGCTGCGACCCGACAAACAATCCGCACACTTTCCGCAGGTAATCAGGGGATTGACGATAATTCGCTCCCCCTGACGGGGACCGTTTTGAATGACTCCACAGGCTTCATGGCCCAGCACCAGAGGCGGCACACGCCTTGCGTCAAGCCCGTGATAGGCATGCATATCTGACCCGCACAGACCACAGGCATCAACCTTCAGCAACAACTGGCCATCGGCGACCTGCCCCGGATCGGGCTCGTCTCGATAAACGACCTTTTCTGTGCCGATATAAACCAGCGCTTTCATTGTGTTGTTCCCGCAGTTTGTGGAAATTCTAAGCCGAGCGTTGTGCGCAAGCCTTCACACTTTGCTCGCTCAGTGAGTACTACACGATTTGGTTGGCTAACAATTTGCGCATTATCCGCCATTGTGTCAATTCAGTCGACGGAACCTACATGCGTTTCTTATCCGCAGTATTTATTACCGCTTTACTGGGCGTTGTTTACTGGTTGGGGGCGACGGTCTTTACCGACAAGATCCAGCAGGACATCAGCGATCGCTCGAGTGCGGCAATTGCTGAAGTCAACCCCGAAATTGCGCTCGATGTGGACGGACGAGATGTAACCCTGCTGGGACTCGTCAACACAAGCCGTGATCGGGATGTCGCTGGTCGAACGGTAGACGCCGTGTGGGGTGTTCGCGCGTCCAGAAACCAGCTCGAAATCAGAGACGGCTACGATTTCCAGGCCACTCATTATAAGAGTGAGGGTCTGACTATTGACGGCACCGTTGACAGTCCCGAAGCGGTCGCATACATGCGAGAAGCGATTGCACCCGTCGTTCCGAAAGGCACCGTAGCCACCAGCGGACGACCCATGCAGGCCAGCCCGGAGAAACTGGCGCTCGGTGCAGGGGCACTTCTGATGCTGATGGAAGGGGAACTCGAAATCAACGAAGAACAATTTGTGGTCCGGGGCACCGCTGAAGACGACCTGGTGAAGGAAGCTATCGAGCAGAACCTTGAGAACCGCAATGCTGACATCGACCCTTTGACTCTGATCACTGAAATAGCCATCGCGGACAGCATGTCGATGGAGTGCAGATCTCGCCTCAACACATTGAAAGACCAGAACACAGTATTCTTCGCGGTGGACAGCGCAGTAGTGACGGATGAATTTTCAGAAACAACGGCAGCGTTCGCCAGCCTTCTGGACGTTTGTCCGGGAATTATCTTAGTTGAAGCTCATGCCGACCACGATGGCAGTGAGGACTATAACCTGAAGCTGTCGGAAAGACGTGCGCAGGCAGTCGTTGACGCCATTGCCGCTCATGGTGCCGCGCCCGACCGACTTCAGTTGTATTTCTACGGTGAGACGCGACCAGTCGCATCGAATGAGTCAAATCACGATAAGACCTTTAATCGTCGCGTGGAAATGGAGTACGTGCATCAGGCACCATCCGCCAACATTACCTTGCAACAACCAATCATAAGCTCACAGAGCGCGGAGTAAAAATGCTTTATTTAATCGTACAGGTATTGCAGATTCTTGTAATCGCTACACTTCTCGGCTTTTTACTCGGCTGGATACTTCGAAAAATCAAAGCCGCTCGCACTGAAGAAGAGCTTAAATCACGGCTGCACCGATCAGAAGAGTCTATTCAGCCAATCAAGCAGGCTCTTTCAGAAGCGCAAGGTGACATCGAAGGCAGAGACAACAGCATCGCTTCATTGCAGGCTAAACTGAAGGATCTCGACGACGAGGTGCCGCCCATCAAAACTGAGTTGGCTAAACTAACCGGCCAACTCGGTGAGACACAATCTGCCAACGATGGACTACACAAAGCGCTCGCTGACAAAGACCAGTTACTACAAAAGCTTGGCACTGATCTAAGCAACGAAAAGTCCGCAGTGCGGCAAATTGATCAGGCACTGTCAGACGCTCATGGCCGAAGAGCCGAACTTGAGAAGCGTCTGGCTGAAATGCGGGTTAAGCTTGAACACAACGACGCAGCGAAAGAAAAGGCAAAAAGTGATTGCGTTGACCTTCAGCGGGAAATAAACGCGCTGCAAATCACGCTGAACGACGCGAACAACAAGCACGACGCGGCACTTGCGGAACTGAAACGGAATTTGAACGACGAATCGAGAGCCCACCAGAGTGCTGCGATGCAGCTAGCCGCTGCGGAAGATGAAAAGAAAAAGTCGCTCAACAAAATTGAGGCACTGAAACAGGATCTTCACGATAAAAATACTGACCTGAAGCTGGCGAAAGCTGAAGCGGCCGCATTGCAGCGCGAAATAGAATCTCTGCAGGCTCAGCTTACTCGATTGCAGCAAACCCATGACAATAAGGTTGCCGAGCTCGACCACGCCATTGCCCAAAAGCAGTCAATCAATGATGAGTCCAATAAAAAGCTTGCAGAAAACGCAGGTAAAATCGGCCGTCTCGAAGGCGAAATTTCACGGCTGCAGGATCGGCTTGAACAAGCGACTGGTCAACAATCTGCAACTGCACAGGAACGCGATGCGCTAAATGAAAACCTGGCCGCCCTTGAAAGCGAAAGAGACTTGTTGCAGCAAGACCTGGACAAGCGTGCAACCGCTGCGCAGCGAGAGCTCGATCAACGGCAGCAGAAGATTGATTCACTGAAAAGCGAGCTGGATAACAGCGAAGAACAACTTCAGCGGGCTAATGGACAGCACCAGGAAGCCCAAGCGCGGCTCGAGGCGAGCAAGGCGACAGCTAAAAAAGCGGATAAGGATCGATCGAGCCTCGAACAAAAACTGGGCATACTGGAGTCAAAGCTCGACGCTCAGGAGCGTACTGCCGCAGCCAGGGTTGCAGAGCTTGAAAAACAACTGGACGAATCCCGCGCAGACAAGCACGCCGGTCAGGAGCAACAAAAGGCTCTGGAGGACAAAATACAGGCACTGAAAGAGGAACTCAACGCGAGGATTACCGACGACAAACTAGCCGCCGCTCAGCGCGACGGGCTGGAGCGGGAAATCGGTGACCTTGAGAACGAGGTAGCCACACTCGCCGCGGAAGCGAACGCGCTGCGACAGGAACTCGCAACATCGAAAGACGATCACAACAATAAAATAGCAGAGCTGAAATCCGCGCTGGCTGAGAAAGCAATGCGAGCGGATAACAGTGGACAAGCCGCAAACAAGCTCGGAGTACTTGAGGAAGAGTTCAAACAGCACCGCAACGCTCAACAAATCGCCGCGAAAAAGGCAGACAGCGCCCTCGCGTCAAAAGAAAAGGAGCTATCCGCAGCAGGCGCGCGGATCGACTCACTTGCTTCTGATGCAAAGCGAAATGCTGAAAATTACAGAAAGGCGGAATCAGAGAAAAAGGCGCTGCAGAAAAAAATCGACAAACTGGCCGCAAAAGCATCTGACAACACAGCACTTCGCTCTGACTTAAAGCGTGCGATGAAGGCACTGGCAAACGCCGAGAAAAATGCAGAAAAGGCAGAAAATCAATCGGTAAAACTCAAAGCTGATCTGGAAACTGCAAAAGCCGGTGACGTAGAAAAAACGACGACTGCAAAGGTACTGGGGTCTGAAAAAGATGCATTGAAGCGGGAGATAGATTCATTAAAGAAATCACTCGACAATCAACTGCAGGCTACCAGCGCGGATGCGGGCAGGCATGATGCACTGCAGGAAAAAATCGAACACCTCAAGGCCCGGAACACAGAGCAGGCCACTGAGCTACAAATCGCAAAAGACGCTCAGGCTGAATTGAAGCAGCAGGCAGCCAACGACGCCAAACAAGCACGCGCGGCGGTGGAGTCGGCCAAAAAAGACGCGGCTCAATGGAAAAAAGCCAGTGAAGGGGCGCAGCAGGAAGCGGCGGCATTAAAAGATCAACTGGTTGATCTGCGCGCTGCCGACAAGGTTAACGCCTCTGAACAGGCGGCACTGCAACGCGAGCTTCGCAAACAAATTGCCGACCTCGACAAACTGGTAGCCTCTGAAATTGCTGAGAAAACCAGCCTGGCTACAGATGTCGATAAGCTCAAAAACGCGCTGCAAGGCGAAAAAGACAAGCTTAATGAAGCAAAGTCCGATAACAAACACCTCGCCGCTGAAGCAAGGCGCATGGAGCGGGAAGCGGATGCGCTTAAGAAACAACTGGACGCTTCCGAGCGGGAGCTGACCAGCCTGCAGGGTAAGATGCCAGTGCTTGAATCTGAGCTGCGTGGCAAAGAAAAGGATCAAAGCCGGCTGGAAAGTGAAATTTCCCAGTTGAAAGGTAAGCAAAGTGCCGTAACCGACAAAATCGGTACACTGATGGCTGATCTTGCGTCAAAAGATGCAGACAACGCCAACCTCGTCGGCAACACTGAAGCCATGCGAGAGCAGCTGGCCGAGTATCAGTCACAAGAGAATGATCTACTCGAGCGTATTGGTCTGCTTGAAGCGAGGCTGATGTCAGCTCACAAGGACGCCAGTCAGAACCTCAAGTCGAGAATACTGGAACTCGAGACAATGCTGAAAGCCGAACGTCGAAAGGTAGAGGAATTTCAGATGATGCCGGTAGTGACCGACATAAACACGACAAAGGCAAACGTAAAGAAAACAGCAGCCAATTCTGAAATACGCAGCAAGCGAAAGTCTGCAAAATAGTCCTCAACTTCACCGTGTGCGGTGAAGCGAACAGCTCACCGCACACAGAAGTAAATCGCTTTGACCTGCTCAATCGTTATTTGAAACTCAATGAGGCGTGCGGGAACCGGAAACGCGGCACGCAACTCTCATTTCCATAGCGAATTAACCTCACCTCCCCGGAGGACCTGTTGCGAGCTTCCAGCCACGCGCAAGCCGCACAGACCACCATCAGATGTAAAGCACCAGGCGCGGCCGGCCACCCTGCCCGATCGTCTGGCATCATCCTCGGGTTCTTTTTAGCACCGCACAGGCAGCAGCCACCGGCTCTACCATTAACTCACCGGCGACATCGCTACTGAGTTCAGCAGCATTGGCCTCATCGGTGTCGATGTGCATTTCAAGCTTGTACTTTTCACTGACTCGCACCAGTACATCGCCGAATGCGAGATCTCTCGGCCCCCCGGTTATTGCCACCTCGACAATATCCTTGTCGGCGACACCGAATCGTACGGCATCATCGGGATGCATGTGAATATGCCTTCTGGCGCAAATCAGTCCTTCCGTCAGATGGACTGTACCCGCGGGACCCTCCAGTGTAATCGGGGCAGATCCGGCCACCTGACCCGAGTCCCTGATCGGCGCATCGATGCCGAGCCTGAATTCATCAGTTCGAGCGATTTCTATCTGGTCAACACGCCTTAACGGCCCAAGCAGGCGGACCCCGTCGATCCGGTTTCTCGGGCCGATCAGGTTGACGCGTTCTTCGCATGCGTATTGTCCGGGCTGAGAGATATCCCTGTATTTGGTTGGTGTCGCACCGCTGCCGAAAAGTTGCGCAAAAGTAGACTCGGTTAAATGCAGATGTCGAGCGCTGACCGCGATTGGTATTTCGGTCGAAGCACTGAGCAGATTCTCCTCATTGGCAATGCGCATTGTCTGCTGCGCAATCATTAATCCTTCATCAGTTTTTGCGACCAGCACTTTTATACGTGAGTGTGACTCCGATATTTCCATCACCGCCTGATCGCTACCGGCAGCAACCGCACGATTCCTGTCTTCACTCAACCTAAGACCGAGAAATTCAAGTCGCTGTACTATTCTCTGGCGCATGGCAACACTGTTTTCGCCTATACCCCCTGTAAAAACCACCCCGTCCAGCCCGCCCATTACTGCCGCGTAGGCACCGATGTACTTGCGTGCGCGATGTGCAAACAGATTTATCGCAAGCTGCGCCTGTTTGTCTCCACTTTCTGCAGATTCTTCAATCTTCCGTAAGTCATTACTGACGCCAGAAACGCCAAGCAAACCGCTTTGACGGTTTAACAAATCATCGATTTGATCAATCGTATAGTCGCCACTGCGAAGCAACGCGAGCACCGCACCGGCATCAATGTCGCCTGAACGTGTTCCCATCACCAGCCCTTCGAGTGGCGTCATTCCCATACTGGTTTCCACCGAACGCCCGAACTCAACTGCACAGGCACTGGCTCCGTTACCCAGATGCAGCGTCACCAGCCGCAACTCATCGACCGGCGTTTTCAAAAACTCGCCCGCCGCATGAGCAACGTACTGGTGAGAGGTGCCGTGAAATCCGAAACGTCGTATTCGGTGTCGCTCCGCCAGTGCAGGGTCAATCGCATAAAGACTGGCGCGATCGGGAATGCTAGTGTGAAACGAAGTGTCGAACACCGCCACGTGCGGCAACCCGGGAAAGTGTTTGCGTGCTACCTGTATACCCAGAAGATTAAAAGGATTGTGCAGCGGAGCATCAACCGCACATCGCTCTATCGTGCTAACGACCTCTTCATCTATCAGTACCGGAACTTTGAAGTGCTCGCCGCCGTGAACCACACGATGACCCACTGCGTCTATTGTGTTTTCGCCGATTTCGCTGATCACTGACTCCAGCGCGTACTGAACAGCATGCTCGGTACCGGTATCCAGTTCGACTTTACCGCGCTGCAATTTCTCGGCGGTGACTGAATTAATCAGCTGATACTTAACACTTGAGGAGCCACAGTTAAAAACCAAAACCTGCATTGGAAACAACTCGATAGAAAATGCAGATCTTACACTGATTCTATTCGTTTATTTATACACAGCTTGCATAGACATCCCTGCCACAGCCGTGTTGGTAAGTTCTCCGCGCACTAGCAGAGGCAGCCAGTGGCTGCCTCTGCTAGTGTACTGGAGCAAACAGTGTGGTCATTTGAGAGCTTGTCATTTGTTCTGC